>CAWAWT010000059.1:0-38499 GCA_963785855.1 uncultured Alphaproteobacteria bacterium | reverse complement strand
GGAGCACGTCGAACGGAGGACGGTCGCGGAAGAAATAGGTTTCGTTGTTGAGGAGCGCTTCGACGACCATTTGCGACAAGCCCGGCTCCTTTCCCATGACGAGGATCGTGATCTAGCTCGTCGAGCGTGCTGATTGTCCGCTGACGAAGCAGGCTCGAGAGTGCGGTTTCGATCCGCCAGCGGCGGCTCATCGTGAGTTGTTGGCCGGTCCGCGCCTCGAGCAAGCCGGCGAGAATGCGCGTCGAGCTGTCGCTTATTTGCACTCGCGCTGCTCCTCGGTGCGAGCGGCAATCCGACGTGCAATCTTGTCAGGAGGCAAAACTGCGCTGGCGAGCCCGGCCTCGAGCAGCTCGTGGCACTTCCCCAAACCGCGCAGCTCGCCGTCCTGGGCGATGATCGAGCCGCCGCACGAAACAAGCCTACGCGCTCCATCGACTCCGTCGCGTCCCATGCCCGTAAGGACGATGCCAAGCGCGCCTGCGCCATAGATCGAGGCGATACGCGAACATCGGATCGACAGACGGCATGCAGCCACTGGTTGAACGACCCTGGCTTAACCGGACGAATGTCCCGTTCCTGTCGGGCTCGAGCGTCAGATGGGCATCGCCTGGGGCGAGGATGATCAGGTCGGCTTCAATTTCATGCCGTCTTCGGCAACCACCGCTTTGCGATGCGCGATCGCGCCCAATTGCCGGGCGAATACTGGCATGAAAGGGATCGGAAGGTGCTGAGTGAGCAATATTGGCACGCCGATGCGCTTCGGGAGCGTCTGGAACAGGACGCCGAGCGCATGGATGCCCCCGGTCGATGCGCCGAGGGCGACAACGTCGATCGGGTCGGACGGCATTGCACGAAGCGCCGCCGTCGGGCCCTTGCGCGAAGCATAGCCGGCACTTGCGCGCTCTCTTTCGGCATAGCCGAGCGCTTTCAATTTGCTCAGAAGGATTTGTGAGAAGGTGCCATTGAATCGGCTAGCGCCGGGCTTGGGCATGGTGTCGGCGGCGCCAAGAGCGAGAGCTGAGACGGTTTCTTCGGCACCATCTTCGGCAAGCGACGAGACGATCATGATCTTCGCGCCGGCTGCGGCCGCGATGATTCGCGGGATCGATTTCAATCCGCAGCGCCCGGCATCTCCAAATAAGGATGATGACGTCGACGGCGGCATTCGCCGAGCGCTTCGATTGCATCCTCGGCAGGTCCAGCGACTGCCGTGATCTCAAATGCCGCGCCCGCTCTCGATCATCCGCGACAGGACGCGCGCGAGCGACGTTGGAATCGTCGACAACCATCAGCCGCGACCGGACGTTGATCGCCCCCGCTTCCCGGTTGGCGGTCCCGCGATTTGGCGAGCGCCCGCTCCACGATCGCGGGCCCGGCACGCCGACGAGCTGAAGCTTGATGTGCAGCGTCTCTCGATCGAACGGCTCCATCACATATTCGTCAGCGCCGGCTTCAAGCGCTGCTCGGATATGCGCCATGTCATTTTCAGTGGTGCAGAAAACGACCTTGGGCTGGTCGCTATGGCCGCGCTGACGAAGCATGCGCAGAAACTCCATTCCGCTCATCACTGGCATGTTCCAGTCTAGCAGAACCACGTCCGGTATCTCTGGCTTCGCACCGTGTCAGAGCTTCCTGCCCATCGCCCGCTTCATCGACCTCGAACGAAAGCGTTTCGAGAATGTGGCGAGCGACCTTGCGGATCACCTTAGAGTCATCGACGATTAAACAAGTCTTCATCTCTTGAGCTTCCCGCTTCCCCACTCAGGGCCATTGCTTAAAGGTTAAGGGTAACGAAGACCTTAAGCGGCGGCTAAGCCGCCTTGGCCTCGGTCGGACCGGCAATCAGCGCAGCGACGTCGACCACCAAAAGGGCACCGCTTTCGGTGTCGACCATGCCGGTCCGCAATACGCTCCCAACCCTCGCCCATGGCCCCTTTGACCGGTGTCGGATCGGACAGAGCTTCGACGACGTCTTCGACGAGATCGACGATGAGTGCGTAATGATGACCGTCGAACTCAACCACGGCGGCCTCGCGAATCCCGCCGGAGCAATCGGCTTGTCCCAAGCTCCAGCGAGCGCTTGCAGTCGATGACCGTAAGAACGCGGCTGCGGAGCGCCGACGAGGCCGGCGACATGAGCTGCAGCCCGCGGCACCGGGATCAGCGTATCGAGCTCGACCACCGACTCCACCGAAGCCGCCGGAAGGGCGACACGCTCGCCGGCAATTGTTACGACCAGCAGCAACTCGTTCATTTGCCCCTCCCGCCGCTCGCCGACTTGAGCGCCATTAGCAGCCCTGCACGATCATAACGGTAGATGCTCTCATCCTTCTTGCCGGTTGCCTCGGGATCGGCCCTCAACCAGATCGTCTGCCCCAGCAGAATCTTCGGGCAGGCCAGCACCCTTGGCAGCGATGACGAGGTCGGCGTCCCCTTGATGCTCGTCGCCGACCACTTTGTAGCCTGCGGCTTCGACGATCGGGCGAAGCATGTTCTGCATCCAGGGATCCTCGCTCGGCAATCGGCAGACCAGCTGCTCGACCGTGCGAGCAGCAGCTCCAACGTGGTTCGCAAAGATCCAGTGAGCGTCGACCAGCTCGGCGGGTTCGCCGTTGATCAAAGTCACCCCACTGACCTCACCCGAGCGCTCGGCATGAATGACGTCGTTGTCGATCGTCGCAAAGTCGATGACCTCGGCGAAAGCGTAGCCGACCTCATGGGCGCCATCGTTCAAGCGGAATAGCCGGACCTTCTCGTCGGCAAGCTTCGCGTCGGCTGCTCCGGCAAGCGGCAGAATTGAATCGCCAACCTGCACTCTTAACTGACCTGCAGCGATCTTGACGGCCTTGGTGGGAACCTCCTCGATCCGGTCGACGACGGCGAGGCGAAGAGCGCGCCGGCTTCCGTCGAGTTCCACGGAACAGGAGCACCGGCGTCGATCTTAAGTCGGCAGTGACTGGTGCCTCGACGATCCGGGTCGAGCGTTCGAGCGTCTCAAGCTTGATTCCGCCGACCTGCGCGAGGCCGGCCGGATCGAAAAGGAGGATCGGACTGCCGTCATCGGCAAGCGTCGTCCCGGCATAGAGGCCGGTTGCCATCACTGCCGGAGCAGCCGGTTTCACGACCAATTCCTCGTGATCGTGGATGCGATCGACGGACAGAGCATAAAGATCGCTGCCTGCTGGACGAAGCACGACGAGCGTGCAGTCCTTTGGGTCGACGCCGCTCTCGATTCCAAGAATTCGCGCGAGCGAGACCTCGGGAACTCGGCGACCGCGGATGATTGCGACTCCCGCCCCGCCGAGACGCTCGAGCGTGACACTCTCGCCGTTGGCACGAACGATTTCCTCGATCGCTGACCGCGGAATGGCGAAATGCTGTCCGGCGATCGAGACCGTAAGCGCGGGAATGATCGTAAGCGTGAGAGGGACACGCAGGGTCATGCGCGTGCCTTCACCAAGCCTGCTGTCGACCTCGACGATCCCGCCGATCCGCTCGATATTCGATCGAACGACGTCCATTCCGACGCCCCGGCCGGAGATCGAGGTGACCTCTTTAGCTGTCGACAAGCCCGCCTCGAAAATCAGCGCAAGCTGCTCGCGATGATCGAGCTTCGTGGCCTCGTCCTTCTCCATGAATCCAGCGTCGAGCGCTTTGGCGACCAGCTTCTTGCCATCGATCCCGCGACCATCGTCATGAATGTCGATCAGGATCTGGTTGCCTGACTGGCGCGCCGAGACCGAAAGGATTCCGATCTCGCGTTTTCCCGCCTTGAGGCGCTCCGCTGGCGTTTCGACGCCATGATCGACGGCGTTGCGAATGATGTGGGTCAAAGGATCGCGGATCATCTCGATCATTTCGCGATCGAGCTCGACGTCGCCGCCTTCAATGTCGACCAGAACCTGCTTTCCAAGCTCGGCTGAAAGGTCCCGAACCATTCGCGGCAGCCCAACAAACAAATTCTCAATTCGCTGCATGCGCGTCCGGGTGATCGCGTCGCGCATATCGGCAATGATTCCGGAAAGGCGTTCAAAGGCCCCGTCGACGGCCACCTCGGTTGGATTTTCGCGCAAGCGCCTCGCAAGCTCGTTGCGCGCCAGCACCATGTCGGAAACAGTGCTCATCACTCGGTCAAGAAGCTCGACTGAAAGGCGGATCGTGCGCGGCGCCGAAGTCGCGCGGCCTTGGCCTTCCGCGGCTGCAACCGCAATGGGCGCGGCCGTTCCGTCGGCCCCGGGCGAAAGCGCTTCGATGAGCGCACTATCGTCACCGCCAGGCATCTCCTCGCCGCCTTCGATCGCCGCGATCATTTCGCCGATACGATCAATGATCGCGAGAACGGCACTGACCAGCGCTCCGTCGGGTTGGCGTCGGCCAGCACGAACGTCGGCGAGCGCGTCCTCGGCTGCATGGCTAAGCGCCTCAAGACGCGGGAAATCGAAGAAGCCGCAATTGCCCTTCACGGTATGAACGAACCGGAAGATGTTATCGAGGCGCGACCGATCGTCGGGCTCGGCCTCCCAGGCGACGATCTCGCCGCCAAGGGCTTCGAGCATTTCGCGGCATTCGGCTACGAAATCGGCAATCAGGTCATCCATCGGCTTCGGCCGCCCTCAGAACATGCGTCGAAGGGCGTTATGCCGAGCAGGTGTTAACGCGTCGTTAGCCCTGTAGGGGAAAAGTCGCGCCGATCATCAGAGCCTCGCTCGAGGGGTCGGACAACCGGATCGTTCCGCCGGCTTCGGCGGCGAGACTGTGAGCCAGCCAGGCACCCGCGGCCCGGGGCTCGACCGTTCCCGAGCCGCCGCGCACAAGAACCTCCCTCAGCGCTGGATCGAGGAGGATCCGCGGACCTTCGGCTCGCACCGCCAGCTCGATGTTGGTCGCTCCACGCTCGGCGCCGACGTCGAGCCGCCCGCCCCTCACCAGTGCGTCGCCAGCGAGCAGCCCTAAATTCAAGAGGAGCTTGATCGCGCCTTTTGGAAGCTTTTCGCCTTCAACGACCCAGCCGAGTTCGATCTTGCCCTCCGAGCGGAAAAGTCCGTCGAGCGCCGACCTTGCCTCGCCGGTGTCGATTTCCTCGCCGAACCCGCCGCCGGCGCCAAAAGCGAGGCGAAAGAATTTGAGCTTGTTGGCGGTCGCTCGGGCACTGTCCGCGAGCAGCTCCGTGCACTTCTCGCGCATGTCGGGATCGGTTTCATCGGCGAGCAGCTCAATTCCATTATTGAGCGCGCCGACGGGCGACATGAGGTCGTGGCAAAGCCGCGAGCATAGGAGGCTGGCGAAGTCGACCGAGTTCATTCAGTGCTGTTGATGAGCGAGAGTTTAACATCGCGCAAGACGCAGGCGCCATTGAACGGCTGAAACGCAAAACCCATATCCTAGCTCGGATGGGGGGAATTCGATCGATCGAGGTGCGCCTGGAGCCTGCCCATGCGGGCTGGCGGCTTGACCGCGCTCTCGCAGCGACGGTTCCAACGCTCTCGCGCGAGCGCCTGAAAAGCCTCATCCGAAGCGGCGCCGTTGAGGCGGAAGGGTCCGCCGTCCGCGATCCGGCACTGAAGGTGAAGGGCGGCGAAGCGCTCCGCGTCGAGGTTCCCGAGGCTCTGCCTCCTCACAACGAACCGCAGGACATCCCGCTTACGATCATCTTCGAGGACGAGCATCTGCTGGTCGTGGACAAGCCTGCCGGCCTCGTCGTTCACCCGGCCGCGGGCAATTTGGACGGAACGTTGGTGAACGCGCTTCTTCACCGATGCGCTGGCAAACTCTCGGGGATAGGCGGCGTCGCACGGCCCGGGATCGTCCATCGTATCGACAAGGATACGTCGGGACTTCTCGTCGTTGCGAAGACCGACGTTGCCCACGAGGGACTGGCCAAGCAGTTCGCGGCGCATTCGATCGACAGGCGCTATCTCGCGATCGTCAGCGGTTCGCCGAAAACAAGCGCGGGCACGGTCGATGCCGCGCTTGCGCGCTCGGCAAACAACCGCAAGAAGATCGCGATCGTCGAAGGGAGCCGGGGCAAGCGCGCCGTCACCCACTGGAAGCGCCTCGAGGTGCTAAAAGATGCAGCGCTTGTCGAATGCCGGCTCGAAACCGGGCGGACACATCAGGTACGCGTTCACATGGCCTCACTCGGTCACCCGTTGCTTGGCGATCCGGTCTATGGACGAGCAGGAAAGTCTCACGGCAAATTGCTGAAGGAGCTCGGGTTCGACCGCCAGGCGCTGCACGCGGCACAGCTTGGGTTCACACATCCAGTTACGAAGAACAGCCTGTCGTTCTCAAGTCCCATGCCAGCCGACATGCAGGAACTGAAGCGAAGGCTTGGTGTATAAAGATCAACCAGCTAGGGCACAAAAAAGCCCTACGAACGGGAGAAGACGACTAAACATGGCTACGCAAAAAGGGATCGTCTCGCTCCCCTCGTCCGGTGGGGAGGCCGGACTCAACCGCTATCTTGCGGAAATCAAGAAATTCCCGATCCTCAGCCCTGAGGAGGAATATATGCTCGCCAAGCGCTGGCGCGAGCATAACGACACTGAGGCAGCGGCAAAGCTGGTCAATTCGCACCTCCGCTTGGTGGCGAAGATTGCCATGGGCTATCGTGGATATGGCCTCCCGGTCAGCGAGCTGATCAGCGAAGGCAATATCGGCCTGATGCAGGGCGTGAAGAAGTTCGAGCCCGACCGCGGGTTCCGCCTCGCCACTTACGCAATGTGGTGGATCCGCGCATCGATCCAGGAATTCATCCTTCGCAGCTGGTCGCTCGTGAAAATGGGCACGACCGCTGCTCAAAAGAAGCTGTTCTTCAACCTTCGCCGGATGAAGAACCAGATCGAAGCGTTCGAGGAAGGCGACCTTAAGCCCCAGGACGTCACCAAGATCGCGACCGACCTTGGAGTAACTGAAGAAGAAGTCGTTTCGATGAACCGCCGCATGGGCATGGGCGGCGACACCAGCCTCAATGCCCCGCTGAAGGGCGACGAGGGCGGCGAGGGTCAGTGGCAGGACTTCCTCGTCGATAACGGACCACTTCAGGACGAGTTGATCGCCGAGGACGAGGAGACCCGCGTCCGTCACGACCTCTTGATGAGCGCCGATGGGATCTCTCAACGACCGCGAGAAGCATATCCTGATGGAGCGCCGCCTTGCCGACGAGCCCAAGACGCTCGAGGAGCTGAGCCAGGTCTATGGCGTCAGCCGCGAGCGCATCCGCCAGATCGAGGTTCGAGCGTTCGAGAAGCTCCAGGCTTCGCTTCTTCGCCTTGCCGGCGAACGGCGTTTGCTTCCCGCAGCCTAGCCTTTCTCCTTTGCGACCTTGGGCGCTGCGCGGGTCAAATCGGCGCCCTCGCGCTGCTTTTCCGGGCGATCCTGAACCGTGTCGTCAGTCGCGACATTATCGGCCGCCCAGGCGCCGCGCTCACCCATTGCTTCGGGTGAGCCGGTCGTCGAATCCATCGCGGTCTGGTGTTCGATCTCGCTGTTGAGTTCGGCGCCGAACACGAAAGCGTAGGCCGACAGATAGAGCCAGGTGAGAAGCGCAACCACTGCTCCGAGCGAGCCATAGCTCGCGCTATAATTGGTGAAGTGGCTGACATAGAAACCGAAGGCGATCGTCAGCAAAGACCAAGCGACCGCGGCAAAAAGCGATCCTGGAGTAATCCACTTCCATTGCGCGTCCTCGCGCGATGGTCCGAAGCGATAGAGAACTGAGGCAACCAGCGCTCCAATGAGCGCCAGCGCCAGATAACCGGCGATCTTGCCAGCGATCACAGCGACAGGCGCAGGCCTCGCGGAAGGATATGCTGGAGATAGCCGACCGCCGCCGTCGCAGCGATCGCGATGAGCGCGACAATGAGAGCGCCAAGCGTCATCGAGACGGCGCAGCAGGTAGAAGCGGAAGAGACTTCGCTTCTCCTTCTCCTCATAGGCGATATTGAGCGCGGTCAGAACCGAGGCCGCCCCATTCGTTCCGCCGTAGGTCGCGACCAGGAATGCGAGCAGGATCCCGAGCCCCTTGGTTCCTTCTGACGATTTCACCGCCGTCATCAGCTGGTCGCCGATCAGGATCGCGACGTCGGTTGGAAGCACCCCCGTCAGAGCACGCACATGCTCGATCACCGTCCGGGGCTCGGCGATGAAGCCATAGAACAGACACGATCAGCCCCAGCATCGAGAGCAAGGCGAAGAAACCGTAGAAGGCGACTCCTGCCGAAACGAGCGCGACATTGTCGTCCCAAGTGCGCTTGTAGGTGCGCTTCAAAATGTCCTTCCACGCGAGTGCCGGCATCTCGGCCGGCGAGCTCGCCTGATGTCCTTTGGGATCGATCATGGGAGGAAAACCTCGGTCCAATGGACCGCGTTCCGCGACAAAGCGCCGCACCCGTAACGATGGCTCTTGCCAAGGCGCAAAAACAATTGGACGGTGAATGTTTAACGAAGCGCGCTCCGAGCGCCTTCAGCAACTCGCAGCGCCCGCAACCCGGACGAAGGAAAGTCGCATGGCAGGACAACCAACCAAAGGCACTCGAGTGATCGCGCTGGTGGGACCCGCCGGCGCAGGAAAGACCAGTCTTGCCGAAGCGATGTTGTTCGCAGCCGGCGCCACCGATCGCTTGGGATCGACGGCCAACGGCTCCAGCATCGGCGACTCGAGCCCGGAAGTCGCGTCAGCGCGGCGGCTCGACCGAGCTCAATCTCTACAATTTTGACTATCTGGGCGATTCCTTCGCCTTGCTCGATTGCCCCGGCTCAGTCGGATTTTCGGCGGACGGGGCGAAGGCCCTCGCCATTGCCGACGTCGCAATTTTGGTGGTGGACCCCGATCCATCGCGAGCGGCCCTCGCCGCTCCTGCCCTTCGAGCGCTCGACGAGCTTGGAATCCCGCACCTCGTTTTCGTCAATCGGATCGATCAGGCCCATGGCCGAATCCGCGATCTTCTGTCCGCCCTCCAGCCGATGAGCGTATCGCCGCTGATCGCTCGACAGATACCGATCTGGGACGGCGAGAAGGTCGGCGGCTTCGTCGACCTCGCGCTCGAATATGCGTTCAAATATCGCCCCGGCCAGGCGTCGGAACGGGTCGATATTCCCTCAGAGCTCCAGGACCGCGAGCATGAAGCGCGCACGCAAATGCTCGAGCAGCTCGCCGACCACGATGACGAGCTCCTCGAGCAGCTTCTCATGGATCAGGCGCCGACGCGTGAGAAAGTGCTTCAGGATCTTGCTCGCGAGACTGAAGAAAGTCTCGGCGTGTCCGTCCTCTTCGGTTCGGCGAACAGTTCGTGGGGCGTCCGCCGGCTCCTGAAAGCGATGCGCCATGAAGCGCCCGCTTCGGACCATGCGGCAAACCGCCTCGATGTCACCGCCGCAGCAATGTACGTCTTCAAGATCGTCCACGGCTCGATCGGCCGTCTCGCAATGGCCCGAGTTCTCGGTGGAAAGATCGCCGAAGGCTCCGACCTCAAAACGAGCGAGGGCGATCACGCCCGAGTCGGCTCTCTGTTCAAGGTTCAGGGCGAGAAGACCCAGAAGGTCACCGAAGCGCGCGAGGGCGACCTGGTCGCGGTTGCCAAGATCGACGCGATCAAGGCCGGGCGATGGCTCTCGGCGGGCAAGGTCCCGCCGGCGATCGACATCGGCTATCCCGCGCGCAACTGCGCGATCGCGATCGAGCCTGCTGATCGCAAGGATGACGTGAAGCTCTCCGGCGCGCTTCAGCGCCTCGCAGACGAAGATGCAGCACTCGTCATCGAGCATGACGAGGCAAACCACGAAATCCGGCTCCGCGGTATCAATGACGAGCATCTCAATACCGTGCTCGGAAGGTTGAAACGGCGCTTCGGGGTCGAGGTGAAAACCCAAGCCCCGACGGTCGGCTACCGCAAATCGATCCGAAAATCCGTCACTCAAAAAGGCCGCCACAAGAAGCAGTCAGGCGGACACGGCCAGTTCGGCGACGTCATCATCGAGGTTAAGCCTTTGCCTCGTGGCTCCGGGTTCGTGTTCGAAGAGCGGATCCACGGCGGCTCGGTTCCAAAGCAGTGGATTCCGGCTGTTGAGGAGGGCGTCCGCGAAGCGATGCACAAGGGTCCGCTCGGCTTCCAGGTCGTCGATTGCTCGGTCTCGCTCATCGACGGCAGCTATCACAGCGTCGATAGCTCGGAACTCGCGTTCCGGCTTGCGGGTCGGATTGCGATGCAGGATGCATTGGGTGCGGCCCAGCCGCACCTATTGGAGCCGATGCACAAGCTCATGGTGGTTTGTCCGTCCAGCGCCACGAGCCGGATCACTTCGGCAATCGCCGGACGCCGCGGTCAGATGCTCGGAATGGCACCGCGAGACGGCTGGGCCGGCTGGGACCGGATTGATGCACTGATCCCCGAAGCCGAGCTGGCCGGTCTCGAGGCCGAACTGCGCTCGCAGAGCCAGGGTCTTGCGACCTATGAGGCCGAGTTCGATCATTTGGCCGAGCTCAACGGCCCATTGGCCGACAAGGTGATCCAGCAGAAGGTGCCGGAGCTGGCCTGAGCTTCACTCCCTCCGATCGCCTCTTTAGGAATGTCTTGGCGCTTTCCACATCCATGTTAAGCGCCAGGCATGAGGCACTGGTTCAGGGACCAGCATTTTCGGTCGCTACTGAAGAACAGCAGCTATCTCGCGGTATCGCGGATCGTGGCCGCGATCGCACAGCTCGTGACCGTGTCGCTCGCCGCCCATGCGCTCGGGCGTTCTTCTACTGGGCGCACTCATTCTCATCGACAGCTACGCGCGCGCCGTCAGCGGCATCGCGAAATTCCAGTCGTGGCAGGTGATCGTTCGCTACGGCAGCCAAGTCCTCCACGGAGAGCATGAGGATTTCAAAGCCTCGACCGGCTTCGCGTTCGCGCTCGACGTCATCAGCGGCGTCGGCGGAATGCTGGTCGGAATCGCGGTTCTTCCGTTCGTCGGACGGTGGGTCGGTATCCAGCCGGACCAGATTCTTCTGGCGATGCTATACTGCACTTTGCTTCCGACGATGGCCGTCGGCCACTTCGACCGGAGTCCTGCGTGCGCTCGACCGCTTCGACCTCATCAGCTGGGCCGACACGGTAACGCCAATCAGCCGGGCGATCATCATCCTGATCGTCTATCTCCCGGTGGACCGTTCATTGCCTATCTTGTCGGCCTGGTACATCACGCACGCTCACGGGCGATGTCTACGACCTGTTCATCGCTGTGCGCGAGCTTCGGCGGCGCGGACTCATCCAGGGCATCCGCCCCACCTTGAGGCCCTCGACCCTGCCGGGTGCCTGGCGCTTTGCAATTCACGTAAACCTGACCTCAAGCGCTCAGGCTGCCTGGGGCCCTATCGCTCGGCTGGTGGTCGGCGGACTCCTAGGGCCTGCCGGAGCAGCGCTGTTTCGGGTTGCCTCATCCTTGTCCGACAGCGCCGGCAAGCCCGCCGACCTCTTGGCGAAGGCCTTCTACCCTGAGGTCGTGCGCATGGACTTTAGCAGCAAGAAGCCGTGGAAGCTGATGCTTCGCGGTACCGTGCTCGCGAGCGGCCTCGCCCTCATCTCGATCCTGATCCTGCTCCTCGGCGGCAAGGCGATTGTTTCTCTTCTTTTC
The DNA here is from genome assembly GCA_963785855.1 of uncultured Alphaproteobacteria bacterium. Classification (GTDB taxonomy): domain Bacteria; phylum Pseudomonadota; class Alphaproteobacteria; order Sphingomonadales; family Sphingomonadaceae; genus Sphingomicrobium. The sequence goes on along the minus strand of CAWAWT010000059.1, from coordinate 26,883 downwards.
GGAAAGGCATTCCTTGGCGCTTATGACGCGCTCCTCATTCTCATGGTGGTGCCTTTCCTCAGCGTCTTCAGCTTTCCGCTCCCACCGATGCTCTACGCGCTCGACCGGCCCGACGGCCCGCTCAAAGCGCGGCTCTTCGGCACAATGTTCTATTTCCTGGCCATCGCGCCTTTGTGCTGGCGCTTCGGGGTCAATGGCGCTGCGATGGCCTTCGTGATCGGAAATCTTGGAACCGTCGGAACCATGATGTGGCAGCTCCGAAGCGAGCATCGCCGGGTTCGCCGACCAAAACCGGTCTAAAGCCGCGACTCCTCGAACGCTTTTGCCTTTACGACCCGGTCGAGCTCGACGAGCGTTGCAAGCAGGCTTTCCATGCGCTCGAGCGGCCATGCATTGGGACCGTCCGACTTGGCGTTCGCGGGATCGGGGTGAGTCTCCATGAACAGCCCGGAGACGCCGCTCGCAACCGCTGCTCGGGCAAGCACGGGCACGAATTCGCGCTGCCCGCCTGAACTGGTACCCTGCCCGCCCGGAAGCTGGACACTGTGGGTCGCGTCGAACACCACCGGGCAGCCGGTCTCGCGCATGATCGCGAGGCTCCGCATGTCGCTGACGAGATTGTTGTAGCCGAACGAGGCGCCGCGCTCGCAGACCATGATCGTTTCTTCGTTGCAGCCGGCAGCCTTCGCGGCGTTGCGCGCCTTGTCGACCACGTTCTTCATGTCGTTCGGCGCCATGAACTGCGCCTTCTTGATATTCACCGGCTTGCCCGAGGCCGCAACGGCATGGATGAAATCGGTTTGCCTGGCGAGAAACGCCGGGGTCTGGAGGACATCGACGACCTCGGCGACGGGCGCGATCTGGGGAATGTCGTGAACGTCGGTCAGCACCGGAACATCAAGGCTGTCCCTCACTTTCTCAAGGACCCGAAGTCCCTCGTCCATTCCCGGACCGCGGAAGCTCTTGTCCGAGGAGCGATTGGCTTTGTCGAAGCTCGACTTGAAGATGAAGAAAATCCCGAGCTTGTCGGTGATCGCCTTCAGCCGCTCGGCGGTGCGAAGCTGCAATTCCTCGCTCTCGATGACGCACGGGCCGGCGATGAGGAAAATGGGCTGGTCGAGGCCCACTGAACGTCCGAGAAGATTCATTCGCGCTATCTAGGCGAGGCCGTCGACAACCGCCACCGGATCCCACTCACCAAGGCCGTTGCGTTCAGCAAAATCCTCCGGGAACGGCTCCCCGGCATGGATCCCACCGGCGACGAATACGGTTGCAAATCCCATGCGCGCGGCGCCCAGGACATCGGTCTGAAGCCCGTCGCCGACCGCAAGCACCTCATCCTTGGGCGGGTTGCCCGCTCGAGCGAGCGCATGCGTGTAGATTGCCGGGAAAGGCTTGCCGTACCAGGTCACCCGGCCGCCGAGCATCTGGTAGATATCCGCGATCGCACCCGCACAGGCCTCGGATACTCCCCCTCGAACGACCATACGATCGGGGTTTAGGCAATGCATATGGACATCGCGCTCGGCGAGTATCTCCAGCTCGGGGCGATAGTCTTTGGGGTCCGGCTCATTCTCGCGAAGGCCGGTGCAGGCAAGGTCGGTGAAATTCCGCTCAGCGATCCGGACCGAACGGCCTTCGAGCACCGCCCGATCCGAAGTGGTACCGATGAATCCGACCGGCTCGTTCGAAGCCAGCAAAGATGCGATCCCCGCCTCACCGCTCGTCGCAATGAAATCATAGGCGTTATGAGACAATCCGATCCGTTCCAGCTGGCGCGCCACAGCCTCCTCGGTCCGAGGCGCGTTGGTCAAAAGAACGACGCAGCGCCCCTCATCGCGCCATTGCCTGAGCCGTTCGGCCGCGAACGGATAAAGCTCGACGCCATTGTGAACGACGCCCCATAGGTCACACAGGACCAGTCGGTACCTGGGGTCGAGCGTATCCCAAAAACTCATTCGAGACCCGCGGCGGCGAGCGCTTCCTCGATCGGAGCAACATCTTCGGGATTGTTAAGCTCGCGCAAAGCGAACGGTGGGTTCTCGACCTCAACGACGTTGATCGGAACGCGAGCATCGAAAAAGCGCAGCTGCTCGAGCCCTTCGAGCATCTCAAGTTCGCCGACCGGCGTCCCTCGATAAAGCTCGAGCGCACGGGGGCGGTAGGCATAGACACCAACATGCAACTTCATCGGCGTTGGCTCCGCCTCCAGTGCCCATTTTGGCAGGTGGGGGATGAGCCGCTTGGAAAAATAGAGCGCTCGCCCGGCATTGTCGGTGACCACCGTCGTCCCACCCACTCGGCCAGCCGCTTCCTCGTTCCGGAGCGCCTCCACTTCCCTGCCTCTCAAACGCATCGCCGGCGTCGCTACCAGCGTATCCGGATCGCTTTCCATTTGTCTGATCAGGGCTTCGACGAAGCTCGGCGGCGTAAGCAGTGCGTCGCCCTGGAAGTTGATCACAAGGTCCGGCTCATGGAGCTCAGCAAGCGCTTCGGCACAACGCTCGGTGCCGTTACGGCATTGCGCAGAGGTCATGATCACCCCGACCTTCGCTGGGGCGCAGCCTTGCGCAATCCGCTCATCGTCGGTGGCGACGAACACGCCCGAAATGCCGCTCACTCGGCGCGCTGCCTCGACGCTTCGCTGGATCAGGGACTTGGCAAGCCCAGTCGCGCCTTTCAGCGCAACGAGCGGTTTTCCCGGATAACGAGAAGATGCGTGCCGCGCCGGGATGACGATGACGCAGTTCATCGCTGCGGCGGGCAATCGTGGATGTGGAGCACTCCAACGGGCCGTCGTCCGTCGACCACGAAGAGCGCGGTGATCTTATACTCTTCGAACAATGCCAGCGCATCGTCGACCAGCGCGTCCGCCGCGACCGTCTTGGGGTCCGGGGTCATGAATTCGGCGGCGCTGTGATCGAGGCCCTGCTCGATATGGCGCCGCAAATCCCCGTCCGTGATCGCGCCGACGAGATCGCCTGCATCATCGACTACGCCGACGATGCCCAGCCGCTTGGCCGACATCTCGACGATCGTGTCGTGCATCGAGGAATCCGCTCGCGTCAGCGGCAGAGCATCGCGCGAATGCATGAGGCGGCTGACGGGCTTCAATCGCGCGCCGAGCGATCCTCCCGGGTGCAGCCTTCCAAAGTCACTTCGTGAGAAGCCCTTCTGGCTCATCACCGTCATCGCAAGCGCATCGCCGAGCGCGAGGGTCATCGTCGTCGACGTCGTCGGAGCGACGAACTTAGGACCAACTTCGGGCCAATGCGGCAGCACGAGCGCCGCGGCCGACGCCTTGGCGAGCATCGAGGATGAATTGCCGGTGATCGCAACAATAGGAATTCCGACGTGGCGGAAATGGTCGATGACGGAATCCAGCTCCATAGTCTCTCCACTTTGCGAGATCAGGATTGCGACATCCCCGGCCGCCGCCATTCCGAGATCGCCGTGGATTGCTTCGGCAAGGTGGAGAAAGGTCGCGGTCGTTCCAGTCGACGCAAATGTCGCCGCGATCTTGCGTCCAACGTGGCCCGACTTGCCAAGACCGCTGACGATCAGCTTGCCTTTGCAATTAAGGATCAGCCGCACCGCATCCTCGAACGGACCGTCGAGGCTGTCGGCGAGCGCGTCCAGCGCCCGCGCCTCATCGTGCAGGATTTCGCGCCCGAACTTGAGGACGTCTTCAGCCATGTGCCGGCCCTAGCCGAAGCGCTGCACGGCTGTGAAGCTTGACGGCGCACCGACCAGCCGCTTGGGTCACCGCCGAAAGGGGCACGAATGGCCAAGAAACTCAACTTCGGTACATCCTGATCGCCCTCGTTCTCGGGATCATCGTTGGATGGGCGATCAATCATTCGATCGACGACGGCACGCCCGCCTCTGCCGACCGGCTGAAGTCCATCGCCGATTATCTCAGCATCGTCACCGCTCTGTTCCTTCGCCTCATCAAGATGATCATCGCTCCTCTGGTCTTCTCGACCCTGGTCGCGGGCATCGCGCACATGGGCGATGTCGCAGCGCTCGGCCGTGTCGGCGTCCGCTCGATCGGCTGGTTCATTCTCGCGAGCCTCGTTTCGCTGACGCTCGGCCTCATCCTCGTCACCGCCCTTCATCCAGGAGTTGGCCTCAACCTTGCCCTTCCGCCGGCGACCGGCGCGAGCGGCGTCGAGACCGCGGCTTTCAATCTCAAGGACTTCGTCAGCCATCTCGTCCCCGCCTCGATCTTCGAGGCGATGAGCACCAACGAGATCCTGCCGATCGTCATCTTTTCCCTGTTCTTCGGAATCGCGCTCACCGCCATCGGCGAGAAGGGCAAGCCGATCGTGAAAGGGGTCGAAGCGCTGGTCCGGGTCATGCTCCAGATCACCGATTATGTGATGCGTTTTGCGCCCCTTGCAGTGTTCACTGCCGTTGCCAGCGCGCTCGCCGAGCGCGGGCCCGAGATCATCGCGACCCTAAGCAAATTCGTCGGCAGCTTCTATCTCGGCCTCGCGATCCTCTGGTCGCTTCTGGTCGGCATCTGCTTCGTGATTGTCGGACCGCGCACGCGACACCTCGTCCGCTACATTCGCGATCCCGTCGTTCTTGCCTTCTCGACCGCTTCCAGCGAAGCCGCCTATCCGCGGACGCTCGAGGCCCTCGACCGGTTCGGGGTGCCGCCGCGGATCGCCAGCTTCGTCCTTCCGCTCGGCTATTCGTTCAATCTCGACGGCTCGATGATGTACATGACCTTCGCGACGATCTTCATCGCTCAGGCCTATGGCATCAACCTCAGCCTCGGCCAGGAAATCACGATGCTCCTGGTGCTGATGGTAACCTCCAAGGGCATGGCCGGAGTGCCGCGCGCGAGCCTGGTCGTGATCGCAGCGATCATGCCAATGTTCCGGATCCCCGAGGCCGGGCTTCTATTGATCCTGGCCGTCGACCATTTTCTGGACATGGGCCGCTCGGCCACCAACGTCGTTGGAAATGCGGTGGCAGCGAGCGTGGTCGCGCGCTGGGAAGGCGGACTCCTCGATGAACGGTCGCCGGAGATCGAGCCGAAGCCCGCCCCATCGCATGTCGCTCGAACCGGCCAGATCCACGATCATTTCTAGCCGAACGGCTGGTCGATGCTCGGCGGCGGCTGACTGAAGAATTTCGGGCCGGCCTCGGTCATGTGCCAGCAGTCCTCGAGCCGGACCCCGAACTTGCCAGGAAGGTAGATCCCCGGCTCGTCGGAAAAGCACATGCCGGGTTCAAGCGGAGTCGATCTCGCCGTGCACCAGATAAACCGGTTCGTGTCCCTCCATTCCGATACCGTGGCCGGTGCGGTGCGATAGGCCGGGGAGCTTGTAACCAGGTCCATAGCCCCAGCTTTCGTAGGCTCGTCGAACCGCGTCATCGACCGCGCCCGCTGCCACTCCGACCTTCGCCGCGCGGATCGCGATCTGCTGGCCTTCATGCACCTGGTTCCACACCTTGCGCTGCTCGGTGCTAGGGGCAGCGCCATGGACGAAAGTTCGAGAGATATCGGACTGGTAGCCATGGAGAGTGCAGCCGCAGTCGAACAGGATCGTGCTTCCGCGCTTCACCGATTGCGGCTTGCGCGACCCGTGCGGCTGAGCGGCGGCTTGGTCGATCAAGACGAGAGCGAACTCGGGGCTGCCGCCGAGCGCAATCGTCGCTGCGTCGATCGCGTGGCTGAAGTCTGCCGGGGTCATCCCGAGCTTTGCATTCTCGCCAGCGTGGCGCATCGCTTTTAGGGTAATGTCGTTCGCGACTTGCATGAGCGCGAGTTCTGCCTGGGATTTGATCATCCGCTGCGCACGAACGACCGGGTTGGCGGAGACGAAGCGAAGCCCCGGCAGCTGCTTTTGCAGACGGTCGAGGATGAAGAAACGGTCGGTCTCCTCAAAGCCCACGGGCTCCGAGGCAACTTTGCGCTCGCGAAGAAAATCGGCGACGAGTTTCAAAGGCTCCTCATCTTCGTTCCAGGTTCGCACCTCCGCCGGAATCGCGAGTGTCTCCTTGACCGAAGGGCTCTCGAAGAAGGGCGTGACGATGATCGGGTCACCTTGCGCAGGGATGACGGCTGCGGTCAGGCGCTCGGAGCGAAACCACTGGACACCGGTATAATAATCAAGGCTCGGTCCAGCCTCGATGACGATTGCGCCGATCCCGCTTTTTTGCATCAGCGAGCGCGCCTTCGCCATCCGCCCGAGCCGCTCCGCCGACGAGATCGGCGGCGGTGACTGAACGGGCTTCAGCGCTTCCGCCGCTGCGGCCGCCGCCCGGCTGAGCGGCAGTGCGACCATCCCGGCCGCCGCGCCTCCGCCAGCAAGCAGGCTTCGGCGGTTAAGTCGCGCAAAGGTCATTCTTGTGGGTCCTCCTTGGGAGAAGCACTGTTGCACGGCTTCAACCAATCGGCCAGCAGATGCCCAGAGCCCAAGCCAAGATGTTCGAACCTGTAATCCAAGATGGCATGAAGCGCCCCGGAGCACGCGAGATGACGGCCCTCCTCGCGGCCTTGATGGCGCTCAATTCTTTCGCGATCGATGCGATGATCCCAGCATTGCCCCAGATCGGGCAGTCGCTGAATGTCGCCCGCGAGAATGACCGGCAGCTGGTCGTGATCGCTTATTTTGTAGGCTTCGCAGCCACTCAACTGGTTTGGGGACCGCTCGCCGACCGGTTCGGACGAAAGCCAATCATGGCCGCGGGCATCGGCCTTTATGGCATTTTCGCGCTTCTATGCGCCTTTGCCCAGACATTTCCTCTGCTCATCGCTGGGCGGATCCTGATGGGCGCGTCCGCCGCCGCATCGCGCGTGCTGGTGGTCGCGATGGTCCGCGATCTGTTCGAAGCCGAGGCGATGGCGAAGGTCATGAGCCTCGTCTTCATGACCTTCATGCTGGTCCCTGTCCTCGCGCCCAACGTCGGGCAGCTCATCCTCTTGGTCGCGTCGTGGCGAGCGATATTCGTGGCTTTCGCAGCTTACGCCGTCGTCATGATCATTTGGTCGTCGATCCGGCTTCCGGAGACCTTGCATCAGGAGTTCAGGCGGCCACTCGAATGGCGGGCGATGACGACCGCAATCGCAAACACTCTCCGCGAGCCTCAGTCGCTCGGTTACACCATTGCGGTAACGGTCAGCTTTTCGGGACTGATTGCCTATATTTCCTCGATCCAGCAGATCGTCTTCGACGTCTTTCATGAGCCGCGGCTGATCGGCCTCGTCTTCGCTTCGATTGCAGCGCCGATGGCGCTTGCTTCCTATCTTAACGCGCGCGTGGTCGAGCGCTTCGGGCTACGCAGAGTAGGCCATAGCGCCGCGCTCGCGATGGTGGTCATCACAGCAGCTCACGCCGCAGTCGCGATCGCCGGATTCGAAACTCTGCCCCGGTTCATCATTCTTCAGGGACTGACGATGGCGAGCTTCTCCTTCACCTCGTCGAATCTCGGAACGCTGGCGATGGAGCATATGGCGCCGATTGCCGGCACCGCCTCCTCGGTCCAAGGGGTCATCGGAACGATCGGAGCGGCGGCAATCGGCTTCCTCATCGGGCAGTTGTTCGACGGCAGTGTCGTTCCATTCGTGGTCGGTACGGCAGCCTGCGCTGCCGGCGGCTTCCTCATCATCGTCATCACCGAGCCGAGGCGGTTGTTTGCACGCATCGGCCCCGCACGAACGGGCATCATTCCGCCCGTGCCCGAGGAAGTCGCCTAGCTGCGACCAACCGGTCAGTCGGCTATGATTTCGTCCTCGTCACTGGCCGCGCCCACCATCAGCGCATCGCCGACTTCCTCGGTGCGGCCGCGGATCGCATTTTCGATCCGCTTCGCGACCTCGGGATTCTCCTTGAGATAGGTCTTGGCGTTCTCGCGGCCCTGGCCGATCCGGATGCTGTCGTAGCTGAACCAGGCGCCTGATTTCTCGACCAGCCCCGCCTTGACTCCAAGATCGAGGATCTCGCCGACCTTCGACACACCCTCGCCATACATGATGTCGAACTCGACTTGCTTGAACGGCGGAGCGACCTTGTTCTTGACGACCTTCACTCGGGTCGCATTGCCGACGATCTCGTCGCGGTCCTTGATCTGGCCGGTGCGGCGGATGTCGAGACGAACCGAAGCATAGAATTTCAGCGCATTGCCGCCGGTCGTCGTCTCGGGATTGCCGTACATCACGCCGATCTTCATGCGCACCTGGTTGATGAAGATGACGGTGCAACGCGAGCGGCTGATCGAGCCAGTGAGCTTTCGCAGCGCCTGGCTCATGAGCCGCGCCTGGAGGCCGACGTGGCTGTCGCCCATCTCGCCCTCAATCTCCGCTCGTGGCACCAGCGCTGCGACAGAATCCACCACCAGAACGTCGATCGCGTTCGAGCGAACGAGCGTGTCGACGATCTCGAGTGCCTGCTCGCCAGTGTCCGGCTGCGATACGATGAGCTCGTCTATGTTGACGCCCAGCTTCCTCGCGTAGATCGGGTCGAGCGCATGCTCGGCATCGACGAACGCCGCAGTCCCGCCATTCTTCTGGGACTCCGCGATCGCGTGCAGCGCCAGAGTGGTCTTGCCCGAGCTCTCCGGGCCATAGATCTCGACGATGCGCCCGCGCGGAAGCCCGCCGACACCAAGCGCAATGTCGAGGCCAAGCGAGCCGGTCGGGGTCGTCTCGATCTCGATTCTCTCGCGGCTTCCGAGCTTCATTGCCGAGCCCTTGCCGAATGCACGGTCGATCTGCGCAAGCGCCGCCTCGAGGGCCTTCTGACGATCCATGCTGGACACTTCTACTCCGCTACCGATGACCTTCAACTGCGCTGCCATGTCCCCTGTCTCCGTTCAAGCATCAATCATCGGCGGCCAAGGACCGCCTGTGGAAGAACAGGACGTATCCCATTTGTTCCATGAGAACAATAGGAGAACAAACTGACGAATTGCGCGTCGCGCCCTGCTGCGTGACGGAACGAGAGGCAGCGAGCAGCAGGAATTGCCTTGAAACTGGCAATTCGCCCCGGATCAGGCCGGAGTCACAGCTCCAGCGCCCGTGCCCTCATCGGCGCCCGGCTCGGGCCGGGTGTCGAAGACCTCGTCGATAAGGCCGAACGCCTTGGCTTCGTCGGATTCGAGGAACTTGTCGCGATCCATCGCCTTCTCGATCTCCTCGAGCGCCTGGCCGGTGTATTTCGCGTAGAGCTCATTGAGGCGCTGGCGCATGCGCAAGATCTCGCGCGCCTGGATCTCGATATCGGCCGCCATGCCCTGAGCACCGCCCGAGGGCTGGTGGATCATGATCCGGCTGTTGGTCAGAGCGACACGCATTCCGGGCTCTCCGGCCGCAAGCAGGAAGCTGCCCATCGACGCCGCCTGGCCGATGCACACCGTGCTTACCTTGGGACGGATATATTGCATCGTGTCGTGGATCGCGAGGCCCGCAGTCACCACTCCGCCTGGCGAGTTGATATACATGAAGATGTCCTTCTTCGGGTTCTCGGACTCGAGGAAGAGCAAGCTGGGCGGTGATCAACGAGGCCATATGGTCTTCGATAGGACCAGTGATGAAGACGATCCGCTCGCGAAGCAGCCGCGAATAAATGTCGAAGCTGCGCTCGCCCCGGTTGGATTGCTCGATGACGATGGGAACAAGCTGCGAAACGATGTCTTGATGGTCGATCACGAGAAGCGGATCCTTTATTGATGGCCCCGCTTACATCGGCGTGAAAACGGAAAGGTTCAAGGAGCGAACGGCGCGGGCAGCGACAGATAGGCGAGCCGCCTGACTTCCCTCCGGCCACGAGTGACCGTGTCGAGGATGAGGCCGGCAAAGATGCACAGATACCGCCACGATCACCATGCCCGTGGCGAGAATGGCGGTCGGGAACCGCGGCACGAGGCCGGTCTGGAGGTAAGTGCGAACGAGCGGGATCGCGAGCACGATCGCGGTCAGCAGCAGCAGCGCGCCGATCCCGCCATAGAACAAGACCGGTCTTTCCAACCGATATAAGGTGCCGATCGTCTTGAGGATGCGCCAGCCGTCCCCGAACGTCGAAAGCTTCGAATGCGAGCCCTCGGGCCGAGCCCCGTAGCTGGTCTCGATCTCCCCCACCGGCATCCGAAGCTCGAGCGCATGAACGCTCATCTCGGTCTCGATTCTCGAAACCCTTCAGAAAGCACCGGAAAGCTTTTCACGAAGCGGCGCGAGAAAACGCGGTAGCCGGAGAAGATATCGCTAAAGCTGCGGCCAAATAGGCCGGCAAGAAGGCTCGTGAAGAGCTTGTTCCCGAGCACATGGCCGCCGCGATAGGCTTCCTTGGCCTCATGGACTCGAGTTCCCGACGACCATGTCGAGCTGCTCGGCCAAGAGCATCTCGACCATTTTCGGTGCTGCCGCCGGGTCGTAGGTAAGGTCGCCGTCGGCCATCAAATATATATCTGCATCGATGTCGGCGAACATGCGCCGAACCACGTGGCCCTTGCCCTGCTGCTTCTCGGTGCGGACGACGGCACCGGCTTCACCTGCGATTTCGCAAGTGCGGTCGCTGCTATTGTTGTCATAGACGTAGACGGTTGCGCCGGGCAGCGCGGACCTGAAATCCTGCCACGGTCGCTCCGATCGCCGCTTCCTCATTGTAGCAAGGCAGAAGCACTGCAATTCTGGGCGGCGCGCGATCCAAGCTGGTCCCCTCGATCAATCGCCGAACGGCTAAAGCCGCCAGGCCTGCTAGTCCAGCCGCGAGGTTGTGACGTGGAGCAATCTAAAATCAGCCGAAGCCTCAATGAGCGACCATTGCTCGCCCGGCGGAATGACGAACGAATCTGCGGCGTTCAGCTCGTGTTTGCCGCGAAACTCGAGCGAGGCCGTCCCCTCGAGCATGAAACAGAAGGCCAGCTCGCCATCATGCGCCGGAAAGTCGATGCGATTGCCATGGCCGGCTCGGATCGTCCGAGCGCTCGAAAGGCCTGCCGTCGCCCTATCAAGCCCGCTATCCTGCGCTTCCCCGCCGCCGAACGGACACCATTCACGCTGTCCCGCGACATGGTGCCAAAAGCGTTGGCTCCCAAAGCATCGCTTCGGATCCAAGCCGTTCGGAAGATCGAGCTCGTGATCGGCGAAAGTCGCGTGGAGCGCCGGTGCAGTGACCTCGACGACCTCGAGACCGCTCGAGCTTTCGAGGACACGATGGCGAATTTCGGGAGGTTGCAGAACGAGGTCGCCTTCCGACATCACGAATGGCTCGCCCTGATCCTCGTAGACGACGCGGACCCAGCCACGCCGCACGTAGATCATCTGGAGCGATATCCGGTGGTAATGAACCCAGTCGCTCACCAGCCCACTCTTCAGCAATGGTGATGTGCGAGGCGATATAGCGACCGCCGAGCCGGCTCGGGATCAGGTCGCGATAGAGCAAGCCGGCGCGGCCCTCGACTGAAGCCGAAGACGCGCTCGTGAGGACAAATTCGGGCGCGAAACGCGGCAGCGCCGCGGGCAGTGGCGGAGCATCAGGCCGGAGCGTCAGCCGCACGACCTCCGCGCCCCTGCTAAGTTGCGCCGAGTGCGGATCGTCCGCGGGATAGATGAGGTCGAGGCGGAAGCCGCAGCGCTTGAGATCGTCGATGGCGAGGTTCAGATCCTCGCAGACGATCTCTCGCTCGCTCAACCTTTCTTGGCCGGTTTCTTTGCCTTTGCGGCGGCCTTGCCTTCCGCCTTTGCCGACGCCTTGGCGTCAACCTTGCCGCCAGCCTTGCTCCCGGCAGCCTTGGCCGCAGCCTTGTTCGCGGGCTCGCTCTTGAGAGGCTTGGCGGGCTTTGGCGCTTCCGATTTCTCGACGATGTCGGCTTTCTTCGAAGCGGTCTTCGCCTTGTCGGCTCCTTCACTTCACCCTTGGGCTCAGCGTCCTTCTTCTTCACCGCAGCCTTTTTCGCCTTGGGTTTTTCGGCATGATCATGGTCGTGCCCGCAGGCCGGACCATGGACATGGCCTTCCTCGCTCTCGAGGTCGGCCTCGAGTTGCTCACGAGTCGCCTTGCGGTCGGTGATGTCCGCCTTTGAGAAGAGGAAGTCGACGACCTTGTCTTCGTAAAGTGGTGCTCGGATCTGCGCTGCGAACATCGGATTTTCCTGCACGAGCTGGATGAAGCGCTTCTGTTCCTCGCCCCGATACTGCGACGCCGATTGGGCCACCAGCCGGTTCATCTCCTGGTCGGTGATCTCCACTCCATTGGCAGCGCCAACTTCCGACAAGAGCAGCCCCAGGCGCACCCGGCGTTCTGCGATACGGCGATAATCCGCCGATTCCTTCTCGATTTCCTCGAGCGCCGCCTTCGGGTCGGCTTCATGGCTCGCTTCGTGACGTAGCTGGTTGAGGATGTTCTGAAATTCGGCTTCGACCATGGATTCGGGCACGACGAAATCGTGCCGGTCTGCGAGGACGTCGAGGAGCTGCCGCTTCATGTGCGTCCGGGTAAGGCCGTTCAGCTCCTGCTCGATCTGGCCGCGGACCAATGACTTGAATTGGTCGAGATCGTTAAGGCCAAGCGTCTTGGCGAGCTCATCGTCCAGCTTGGTCTCGCCGGCCGTCTTCACGCCTTTCACCGAAACTTCGAAGGTCGCATCCTTGCCCTTGAGATTGTCGACCGGATAGTCGGTCGGGAAAGGTCACCTTCACGTCGCGCGCGTCGCCGGCCTTCACACCGACGAGCTGGTCCTCGAATCCCGGAATCAGTCGTCCGGAGCCGAGCTCGACCGACATGTCCTCGCCCTTGCCGCCTTCGAACGGCTTGCCGTCGACTTGACCTTGGAAGTCCATGACCACGAGGTCGCCGGTCGCTGCTCTTATGCTTCTTCGGCAGCGTCTGCCCAACGCTTGCTCTGGCTCGCGATCTGCTTGATCTGCTCGTCGACCAGCTTTTCATCTGGCTCGACGGTCAGCCGCTCCAGCTTGAGGCCGTCGACCTGCGGCGCCGGGACGTCCGGAAGTGCCTCGAGGCTGACATAGACCTCCGCGTCCTTGCCGGGTTCATATTGGTCATCGAGCTCGACCTGCGGCTGCAGGGCCGGACGAATGTTCTGCTCATTCAGCAGCTGCTGGACGCCGTCCTGGACCGCGCCTTGAAGAGCGTCTCCGCGGATCGCTTCGCCGTGCATCTTGCGGATAAGGTTCGGTGGAACCTTGCCTGGGCGAAAGCCTGGCATGCGCACCTGCGGCGCGAGGCGTTTCACTTCCTTCTCGACCCGCGCCTCGATATCCTCGGCCGGAATGGTCAGCATGAAGGCGCGCTTGAGGCCTTCGTTCTGCGTCTCGACGGTCTTGATACTCACGTTTCCAAAATCCCGATGAAATCCTGACGTCCCGGGGCAGCCGAATGGTGCGCGCGGAGGGACTCGAACCCCCACATCTTTCGACAACAGGACCTAAACCTGCCGCGTCTACCAATTCCGCCACGCGCGCGGACGCCGTAGGTGGCGCGGCCTATAACAGGCGTGGCCGGATCGGCAACCCGATTGCACGGCAACTGTCTGTTCCAAGGCGCGTTCCCAACGCGCTGGAGAACCCTTCATGCAAGAACAGCCCGAACCAACGAGCCTCCAACGACCCCTTCACCCTCGCCGCCGAGCCCGCCTCAACCAGGACAACCGACCGAACCACCCCCCGGCATCCCGACGCATTCGCCCGACATCGACGTGCCCTCCCCGCCCTCTCCGGGAACGAGCCCGTCTCCTGGACCGATCTCACCGGTCGGCTAGGTTTGAGCCTGTCTGAGGCGACGATCGCCTCGAGGTCGATGTATGCACCGCACCGAGCGTGGCAGCCAGAGCTAGCCGAGCGCTTAGCGCTCCGGAGCAGAAAGCAGGCGTTCCCTCGAGGCAATGGCCGTCAACCGATCCTGGAGCGAGCGGAAGCTCGATCAGCGCGGCCAAGGGTTGGCATGATATCCACCGTATCGGCCGGCGCCTCGATCGTCGCGCCGCTAAAATCGGGGCGCCAGAACAGGATCGGCACCCGCCGATCGTAATCCCACGGGCTGCCATGCGTGGCGACCGTGTTGACGACATGGCTGATCGGAGTGACGTGCGGTTTCAGGACCACGAACAGGTCGCCCGAGCGCTGCGGATCAAAACGAGGCGCGGACGCGCTCGATCAGCGACCATTTGTCCGGGCTCGACGCTGGAATCGCAGTTCGGGAGATCTCGTCCTTCGTGAACACTGCCTCGACCTGCGAGCTCGACCGGTAGATGCGCACCGCTTCGTCGAGCGCACGCTGCCGATCGGCGGCCGCGAGAGCCCCGGTCGAGGTAGATATCGCCGGTGACATCTCCGAGTGAGGACGGGTCCGCTCAAGCCCAGCTTTGCCGCGATTGCCTTCCCGACCGACGATGGATTGAGACTCGGATCGACGCGCTGTGCATCAGCTACGCCGTGAAGGCGAAGGCGCTCGGGCAGATCCTCGCCGCCATGGTCGGCAGTCAGCGCAACCGCATAATCAACCCCGGTGCTGTCGAGATAGGCCAGGAAATCGCCGATTTCGCGGTCGAGCTCGACCATGTTGAGGCACATTTCCTGGCCTTCGGTTCCAAAGTCATGGCCAATATAGTCGGTCGCCGAGAGGCCGACACTCAAGAGATCCGGCCCGCTGCCCTGCCCAAGTCGCATGTCCCGAACCAATGCCGCCGGCAACAGCGAGGATCGCTCCGTCGAGCTGAGGCGAGGCCTCGAACGAGTCCGACATCGCCGGCGGCGCGCGCGAAATTGCCGGCTCCGACCGGGGCATGGCCTTCAACCGGTATCGGCTGCGCCCTGGATGCGCAGAATGGCGGCGGCTGGAAGGCCTGCCGAAGGCGCTGCAATCATCCGCGCGATGGCGGCATTGGCGTCGGCGATGCCCTTTGGCACGGGAGCAGAAAGGTCGGTCGCGAATTGCCTGCCGCTCCAGTACCAGCGCTGATCCGCGCGATGCCCGCTCATCATGACCGCCGAGCGGTCCTTGCCAGCAACAGCAACGTTGCGGCTTCCCGGCCATTGAGTCTTCATCAGCTCGCCGAGCGTCGGGACCCGAAGGTGGGCCGCTGAAACCGTGTAATGCGCAGAAGTGCTTCCGGGGACGGTCTCATCCTCAGCGCAATAGATACGTCTTGTCCGGCGCTGTGTCGATTGATCGACCCAATTGTTGCCGACGATTTCGGTTCGCGCCGGACGATCGCCGGTCAGGATCGTCGAATGACCCGGACAGGTCTCGGTCACTGCGTGGCTCTGAAACGCCTTGTCGAAAACCGTCCCTCCAGCGAGCCGAGCGAGGCCGCCCGTGAATTGCGTTCGATATTCGTCGAAGAGATCGCCCGACAGCTGGTCGACCGAAATGACGACAATGAGCCTTGGCGGAGGCGGCTTCTGAGCAAGCGCTGGCGATCCCAGAATGAGCGCTGCTGCAGCGACGATGAGCTTACGCATAGGGCTTGGTGCCTAGCCCAATCCGGCCGACGATTTCATGACAGTTTTGCTTGCAGCCGCTCGTTGACCAGCTTCGGGTTGGCCTTGCCCTGCATCGCCTTCATCGTCTGACCCACGAAGAAGCCGAACAGCTGCTGCTTGCCGCTCTTATACTCGGCAACCTTGTCGGCGTTGGCGGAGAGCACCTTGTCGATCTCAGCGTCAATCGCGCCGGTGTCGCTGGTCTGTTTCAGGCCGCGTTTTTCGACGATCGCGCCCGCGCTTTCTCCGGTCTCGAGCATGAGCTCGAACACCTGCTTGGCGATGGTTCCAGAGATCGTGCCGTCGGCAACAAGATTGAGTAGCTCAGCCGCCGAAGTCGGAGAAACGGGACCTTGCTCGATGCTCTCGCCGCGGCGATTGAGTGCGCCGAACAGCTCGGCGACGACCCAGTTCGCACCCTGCTTCGGCTCCGCTCCCGCGTCGAGGAGCATATCGAACCAGCGCGCCGTCTCGACCTCGGCCGTCAATACGCTGGCGTTGTAGGGCGTTATTCCAAGAGCGTGGAAGCGTTTGCGCTTCGAGTCCGGCAGTTCTGGAAGTGTCGAACGGCATTCGTCGAGGAAGGCTTCGTCGAGCTCGAGCGGAAGCAAATCGGGATCCGGGAAGTAGCGATAGTCGTGCGCATCTTCCTTGGAGCGGAGCGACCTCGTCACATTCTTGTCGGGATCGTAGAGCCGAGTCTCCTGGGCGACCGTTCCGCCGCCTTCGACCAGCTCGACCTGCCGCCGCGCCTCATATTCGACCACGGCCATGACGAAGCGAACCGAATTGACGTTCTTGGTCTCCGTTCGAGTTCCCAATTCACCGCCGGGCTTGCGCACGCTGACGTTCACGTCGGCGCGCATCGAACCCTCCTCCATATTGCCGTCGCACGAGCCGACATAACGAAGGATCGACCTCAGCTTCCTCAGGTAAGCTCCTGCTTCTGCTGGCGAACGCATGTCCGGTCTCGACACGATCTCCATCAGTGCCACGCCGCTGCGATTCAAATCGACAAAGCTCATCGTTGCATGCTGGTCGTGCATCAGCTTGCCCGCGTCCTGCTCGACGTGGATCCGTTCGATGCCGATCGTCTTGGTGGAGCTTTCATCCTTCTCGTCGACCAGGATCTCGAGCTCACCCTCGCCCACCAGCGGGTGGTAGAGCTGGCTGATCTGATAGCCCTGGGGAAGGTCGGCGTAGAAATAGTTCTTGCGGTCGAAGCGCGACCAACGGTTGATTTTTGCGTCGATCGCCATTCCCGTACGCACGGCCTGGCGGATACATTCCCGGTTCGGCACCGGAAGCATTCCGGGCATTGCCGCATCGACCAGGCTGACCTGCGTATTTGGCTCCGCCCCGAACGCGGTCGCCGCTCCTGAGAAGAGCTTGGCCTTGCTTGCGGTGATCTGCGCGTGGACCTCAAGGCCGACGACGACCTCCCATTCGCCGGTTTCTCCGCGCACTCTGAAAGGCGAAGCAGTATCAGCCATTTACCACCATTTCTCCGGTCGTGCCGTGAAGCCAGCCCGTTCCTCGATCGCAAGCCCCGCGTTCAGCACCATCTGCTCGTCGAGCTCGTTGCCGATGAGATGCAGGCCGAGCGGCAGCCCCTGCTCATCAACGCCGCATGGAACGCTCATTGCCGGCAGTCCGGCAAGGCTCGCCGGCACCGCGAAGACATCGTTCAAATACATTGCGAGCGGGTCGGTCGTCTCGCCGATTCCGAATGCGGCTGACGGAGCTGTGGGCGTAAGGATCAGGTCGCACTGATCGAAAGCTTCGGTGAAATCCCGCTTGATCAGAGCGCGCACCTTCTGGGCTTTCGTGAAATAAGCGTCGTAAAAGCCAGCAGATAAAACATAAGTGCCGATCATAATCCGGCGCTTCACCTCCGCACCGAAACCTTCGGCGCGAAGTCGCTGAATACATGCCGTCGAGGCCGTCATTGCCGCTTTCACGAAGGCCGTAGCGAACGCCATCATAACGGGCGAGGTTCGACGAGGCCTCGGCAGGAGCGATGATGTAGTAAGTCGGAAGCGCGTATTTGGTGTGCGGCAGGCTGATCTCGACCGGAGTCGCTCCCGCATCCTTCAGCCATTCAATCCCCCGGTCCCACAAGGCATTGATCTCGCCCGGGACTCCGTCAATTCGATATTCCTTGGGAATTCCAACTCGCTTCCCGCTGAGATTGCTCGACAATCCGGCCTCCCACTTGGGAACCGGCAGGTCGAGCGAGGTGGAGTCCTTGGGATCGAACCCCGCCATCGCCTCGAGTAGGATCGCACAGTCGCGAACTGTTTTGGCCATCGGGCCGGCCTGGTCCAGCGAGCTCGCGAACGCGACCACGCCCCAACGCGAGCAGCGGCCGTAAGTCGGTTTGATCCCGCAGATACCGACGAACGCCGCGGGCTGGCGGATCGAGCCGCCAGTGTCCGTGCCGGTCGCCCCAGCAGCGATATTCGCAGCGACCGCAGCTGCTGAACCGCCCGACGATCCGCCAGGAGTCGAGCCCGACATTGCTGCCCTTGCGCCGCCAGGGCGAAATCACCGGCCCATAAGCGCTGGTTTCGTTCGACGAGCCCATCGCGAACTCATCCATGTTGAGCTTGCCGAGCATTCCCGCGCCGGCCTTGCGAAGGTTCGCCGAGACCGTGCTTTCGTAGGGCGGCTTGAACCCTTTCAAGATCCGGCTGCCCGCGGTCGTCGCCACGCCCTTTGTCGCGAACAGGTCCTTGATGCCGAGCGGAATGCCCGCGAGCGAGGGCAGTTCGCCCGACCCACGCGCCTTGTCGGCAGCGACCGCCGCGGCGATCGCATCGTCGGGGGTCTCGAGAGTATATGCGTTCAGCGAACGCGCCTCAGCGACAGCGGAATTGAAGCTCTCGGCAATTTCGAGCGCTGTGAACTGGCCCGCCCTTAAGCCGTCGCGTAGCTCGGCAATCGTCTTTGAGGTGAGAACGGTCACTCGATCACTTTCGGGACTGCGAAGAAGCCGTGTTTCGACTCAGGCGCGTTAGCGAGCACGAGCTCGCGGATATTGCCTTCGGTCACGACATCGTCGCGAAGCCGAAGCTTTTGATCGATCACTGCGGTGAGCGGCTCGATGCCATCGGTGTCCACCTCGGCGAGTTGCTCGACCCAGCCGAGGATATTGTTGAGCTCGGGCGCCAGTCGCTCGATCTCATCGTCGCTCATCGCGATACGCGCGAGCTTGGCGATGTGACGTACCTGTTGTGTTGAAACGGACATGGGCGGGCGGATAGCCGCGAGGGTCAAGTGCGGCAAGCGAGTTGGGTGTCAGTCGACGCCGCGGTTCCTTTCATATTCGTCCGCGCCCTCGAGGATGAGGTCGACCGCGCGTTGAGGCCCGCCAACGCTGGTCACGGTGTAGGTCTGGCCACGTAGCCTCTTGTAGGTGCTGAAGAAGGTGCTGAGCTCGTCGACGAACGTCTGGCCGAGCTGTTCGAGACGATCGATCTTGGCGAACAGTCGGCTTTCGGTCAGGCGCGCGATCACTCGGTCGTTGCGACGCGGCTTCTTGTTCGCCTTATATTGTTCTGCCTCGAGAATGCCGAGGATCTTGACCTCGACGATCGACCCTACCGGAAGGCTCGCTTCGGGAAGAATTAGCAGGTCGAACGGATCGCCGTCGCCAGCAAGCGTCGACGGGATGAAGCAGAAGTCGAGCGGGAAGATCATTCCCAGCGGCAGGAACTTGCCGGTCCGAAAACGGTGGCTCTCGGGGTCGTAATAGACCTTCACTCGCGATCCCGCCGGCGCTTCCACCACCGCCTGGCAAGTCATCTTCGAACGATCGACCTCGTGCGGAAGGGTCTCTAGCGGAGGCGGGATCATAGGGGGGCAATGCCCAATGCGTCCTTAGGTTGCCGCCCATCAAAGCGCCGCTGGACGAAAGTCACCGCTTACCCGCGGACGCCGGCTGCTTTTTCCTGCTACTTTTCTTCGCGCTGACGGCCGTCTTCGACTTCGCTTTCGGCTTTGCCTTCGCTTTGGGCTTTGCCTTGGCCTTCGGAGCATCGTCGCTCGTCAGCGCCTCGAGGCTTCGACGTCCGATCTGGAGAGCCATGTCCCACAATGCCTCGCCCTGTCGGATTCCCGTTTTTGAAAGCTTCGCAAGCTCATCGCCAGCTTCGGACGCGAGCGCTCGCGCCCTTCGCGAAATCTTTCAACGCGGAGGCAGTTGCGACCAAAGCTGCGGCCACGACATCGGCGACCAGCGGATTCTTCGCGAGCGCCTTGATACTGTCAGTCGCTTTTGCTCCCTTCTTTCCTTTTTTCTTCTTGTCCTTCGCCATGATTTCCCCCTGGTGATTCCATTGAAGACCGCTCTAATACCTTTTTTCGTCACAAGTCTGTAACAGGCCTCTGTTTCAGATTGGCGACATGCCGTGGATCGCAGGCACCGCACCTTGAACGAGGAATTGAGCGCTCAACCGGTTGAGGCCGGGGCGGTTGACGTGGCGCTGGCAACAGAGACCAGCACTCCGCCCTGAGCCTCGTTATTTCAACCGAGAGCTCAGCTGGCTCGCGTTCAATCGGCGTGTTCTCGAGGAATCGTGCAACCCAAGCCATCCGCTGCTCGAACGCGTCCGCTTTCTCTCGATTTCAGCGAACAACCTCGACGAATTCTTCATGGTTCGAGTCGCCGGCCTCAAGGCGCACCAGGCGCTCGGGGTCGAGGAATTGTCGCCCGAAGGGCTGACGGTCGCTCAGCAACTTGCAGCGATCACGGCGCAGGCTGACCGCTTGGTGACAAGCCAGCACGAGGTTTGGGCGGAGCTCCAATCCGACCTCAATTCAGCGGGCATGCACGTCGTGACCGATGAACCGCTCGACGAAGCTTCAGAGAAATGGCTCGATGTTCATTTCCGCGAGCAGATTTTTCCGGTGCTGACACCCCAGGCCATCGACCCGGCGCATCCTTTCCCCTTCATTCCCAACAAGGGGCTAACACTCATCTTCGAGCTCAAGAAGGGGAAGGTCGGCGTTCGCGAACTGATCATGGCGCCCGCGACCTTGCCGCGGTTCATCCGAATACCGGGCGAAGACGGCCGCTATATCGCGCTCGAAACTCTGATCCGACGCAAGACCGATTATCTGTTCCCCAAATATGAGGTTCTTCGCGGAGGCGCGTTCCGGATTATCCGCGACAGCGACATCGAGGTCGAGGAAGAAGCCGAAGACCTGGTCCGCTACTTCCGCACCGCGATCAAGCGGCGCCGGCGCGGACGGGTCGTTCGCCTCGAGCTCGAGCCGGGGATGCCGGACAGTCTGATGAATTTTGTGCAGGAGGGTATGAACGCCGCAACCGCGATCATTTCCCAAAGCCGCGGCTTCCTCGGGATGACCGACCTGTCGCAGCTCGTTGAGGAAGATCGGCCCGACCTCAAGTTCGTTCCATTCAATCCGCGCTTCCCGGAACGCATCCGAGAGCATGGCGGCGATTGCTTCGCAGCGATCAGGGAGAAGGACATCCTCGTCCACCACCCTTACGAGAGCTTCGAAGTGGTCGTCGCCTTCATCCAGCAGGCGGCTGCGGATCCGGATGTCATCGCGATCAAGCAAACGCTCTACCGCGCGGGCCGGCAGTCGGCGATCATCAAGGCGCTCATCGACGCCGCGGAATCCGGCAAGTCGGTGACGGCCGTGGTCGAGCTCAAGGCACGGTTCGACGAAGAGCAGAATCTCACCTGGGCGAGCGCGCTCGAGCGCGCAGGCGTGCAGGTCGTCTACGGATTCATCGAATGGAAGACCCACGCCAAGGTCTCGATGGTCGTCCGGCGCGAGGAGAAGGGCTACCGAACCTACTGCCACTTTGGAACCGGCAACTACCATCCGGTGACCGCCAAGATCTACACCGACCTTAGCTATTTCACCGCGGAACCGAAGACCGGTCGCGATGCTGCAAAGCTGTTCAATTACATCACCGGCTATCTCGATCCTCGAAACCTCAAGCAGCTCGTGCTTTCGCCGGCCCAGCTCCGAAACGAGCTGATCCGACTGATCGACGCCGAGATCGCGGCGAAGAAGGCACAAAAGCCTGCTGGTATCTGGGCGAAGATGAATTCGCTGGTCGATCCGATCATCATCGACAAGCTATATGAGGCGAGCGCGGCCGGCGTTCCGATCGACCTCGTCATCCGCGGCATCTGCTGCCTGAGGCCCGGCGTTGCTGGGCTCTCCGACAATATTTACGTGAAGTCGATCGTCGGACGGTTCCTCGAACATGCCCGGCTGTGGGCGTTCGCGAACGGCCACGAGCTGCCGCACCCCGAGGCAAAGGTCTACATCAGCTCCGCCGACTGGATGCCGCGCAACTTCGACCGGCGGATCGAATATATGCTGCCGATCGAGACCAAGACCGTTCACGCGCAGCTCCTCGACCAGGTGATGGTCGCCAATCTCCTCGACAATGAACAAAGCTGGAGGCTCAATCCGGACGGCAGCTACGCCCGGCTTCGGCCCAAGCCGGGACAGGAATTCAACCTTCACAATTACTTCATGTCGAACCCCTCGCTCTCGGGACGCGGACAAGCGCTGAAGAAGGGCCGGAAGGTCCCCAAGCTGCGCTTCGAGAGAGGACGGTGAGCTCCTTGAGCAGCGACGCGCCGGACGGTGCGAAGCATGCGTCGGCAGCTGTTGGCCTTTTTCAAAAGGTCCTTAGAAAAGACCCGTTACCTCAAGTGAGTCGCGACCTCATGCAACAGCAACCTCTCGAGCGTCTTCGCTTTAATGCAACGAAGTGCCGCGACCTTGCCGGCAGCGCTGTGACGTTAGAGGCAAGAGACGTGCTGACCGACCTTGCGAACCATTATGATCAAGAGGTGTTCACTCTCGAGAGTGCCGATGCGTCTCATCCGCACCGCAGGCCTGCGTTCAAGTGGCCGCTGGCCTGAATCTAAAGCTAGCTTCCCAGTTTTTCCCGATCGAGCCGCTGCTCAGCGATACGCAGCGCTTCTGCGATCGCTTCATCGACGTCCAACTCGCTCGTATCGAGGATTATCGCATCCTTCGCCGGCATGAGCGGCGCTACATCGCGCGTCGAATCGCGCTGGTCGCGGGCACGGATGTCGCCAAGCACGTCCTCGTAGCCAGCGTTCATTCCTCTTGCTTCAAGTTCCTTCATCCGCCGCTTGGCTCGTACCTCGGGTGAAGCGGTAACGAAGAGCTTCACGTCCGCTTCGGGCGCGATCACGGTGCCGATATCGCGGCCGTCGAGAACTGCTCCGCCATCCTGACGAGCGAAATCCTGCTGACGCTTGAGAAGCGCCGTGCGAACGGACGGATAAGCCGAGATCCGCGAAGCAATCTCGGAAACCGGCTCGCTCCGCAACTCGGGATCATCGGGATTGAAGCCCAGGGAATCGCATGCGCGCAGCGCTTCGAACTCGTTTGCGGGATTACCGCCCCAACGCCAAAGATTGAGTGCGACCGCGCGATACAAGAGCCCGGTATCCATGTGCGGCAGGCCCAATTGCTTCGCAACGGCGCGCGCGATTGTCCCCTTCCCACTCGCGGCCGGCCCGTCGACCGCAATGACCGCACCACTGTTTTTTCGAGACTTCGAGACCATATCCATCTGCCAGGCGCGCGCTTTGACAGGGGCATATGCCTATGGCAAGGCGCGCCGCCGAACGCCCGGGCAAGTCCGCGGCACCCGACATCTTACTGGAGTTAAAACCCAAATGGTGAAGCCCGAATGGGGCGCCAAGCGCACTTGCCCCAAGTGCTCGACCCGCTTCTATGACCTCGGCAAGGACGATCCGGTGCATTGCATCGAGTGCGGCACCGACTTCCTGCCCGAACCAGTGCTGAAGTCGAAGCAACCGCTTGCCTTCGAAGCCGCGCCGGTGGCCAAGGAACCCGAAAAGGCCGACGACGATCTTGCTGCGGACGATCTCGCGATCGACGAAGACGAGGAAGTCAGCGCGGACGAGGAAGTCGATCTCGAAACCGGTGACGACGACCTCGGAGTCGAGACGGCCGGCGAGGACGACGACAGCTAGAATCTGCGCGAGATTCCCCCTTTTCCAGCGGGGGATGTTTCGCCTACAGGCGCGAGGACGTGGGGCCGTAGCTCAGCTGGGAGAGCGTCGCAATGGCATTGCGAAGGTCAGGGGTTCGATCCCCCTCGGCTCCACCAACCTCCAGAAAATCGGCGGAATTCCAAAGAGGCTAGGAAATCCGCCGACTTCCTCGCCACCTGCTACGTCAAACTGCTACAGTGCAGGTTGCAAAATCCCGAGGTCCGGTGGCTTAAGAAACCGAAAAAACGCGACGCTCTTCGATACTGGCAGACCGCTCGCTAAGCGCCCATCAAGGTGCGCGCCGCTGAGTGCCACCATGACGTGTCCCAGAGCGACCAAACCAAGGCGCTGGCCGGAACGTACGCCGCAAGCCAAACCAAGTAGGCCGTGTGCACTCGCCGATTGCGAATGACGTCCCAAATGAACATCGGCGAGACCGCCGCCAGGATGTAAAGATCGGCGCCGATCGGACCTGAAGTCGTCGGCAGCCAAGAGATCCGATCGATACCGGCGCTCAATGGAATAGCCGACGCCAGGAGCATCATCCGCTTGTGCAGCCCGGCATCGCGGCGTCGTGCCCGCAGCCCCAGCGCCAGGAATAACGGGAACAGAATGCCGATACCAAACTGCAGCAACAAAATGTTGTCCTTGTGAAGGAGGATTTGCTGCAGTTTTTCCCGAGCTTCGGGCACAGTCGCAGTTCGAAGCGCATCCGATGTCTGATCATACATCGTCGGAACGAGCACGAAGCCAACGAGCACCAGCAACGGCGCGATCACAAAAGCAGCGACTCCAACGCGGACGTGCAAATCGCAGCGGCCGGTCGCCATCAGTAGCGTCTGAGTAAGCAGCAGTGCCATGAACGATGCCATCAGAACGGCATGCATGTGCAACACGAGTGGGAACGGGGGTCTCTGCCCAGCCTCGACTGCCGCGACTTTCTCGATTGAGTCGGGAATGAAGCCGGAGAGAATTATCACGACAAACAACGCCGCCGTGAAAACGTATATCCAACGGTCAATGGCATGTGCACGCGGTGTGCCCGAGAGCAAATCGAGTTGTCGCTCCGTCGGAACGAGTTCTCCAGCAAAAGTAGCCATCGCGAGCACCCCCCGTGTCGAGAAGTCGGCAATTTATACTCGTTGGGTGAGTCGGGGAACTGGCGTTTACGCTCGATGCATTTGCCGTGCTGCCGGATGCACTTCTTTGCTGCTGCGCCACCAGCAGGCGGGACAGATGCTCCGGACAAGAATGCTCTGAGCTCTCCATCGTATCGCGCACCAGTCCGAGCAGGTTTGAGATAGCAGGAGACAAAGCGGGACAAGCATTCCGCGTTAAACGACGAAAACTTTAGAAAAATTTGCTCACGAAATCCCGACGATCACGATCGCGCGAACGCGAGCAGCGGCCCGATATCATGACCATCAGCAGCGCGAAGCGCCGCGACATAGCGCCCGCGCAATTCGGCGGCCTGGGTCAAATCGCCCCCGCCCCACTCGAACCGGGGAATGTCGAGCTGCGCGCCAAACAGATCGGCGGCGAGGCGCGAATGCCGGCCACTGCCATTCGGGAATGGATGGATCGAGACCAGCCGGTGATGGAAGCGGACTGCGAGTTCGTCGGGCCAATAGGTTTCATTCTCGACCCAGAAGCGCGCATCATTTATCAGGGCCTGGACCTCGACGGGAATGCGATAGGCTTCAATCCCGACGTTCCGCGCGGTGGTGCGGTACACTCCGGCCCAACGCCAGACCTGGCCGAACATCCTCTTGTGCAGGCCTTTCAAGAAGCCCGCGTCCAGGCGCACTCGTTGGAATCGGACTAGATGGAAGCAAATCAACACCTGTTAAAGCATTAATCATTGAAGACTTTCCTGCTGAAAAGTGACCAGCAAATCCAATCATATATTCCTCATCCACTAACTTTTCTCCAAATAGCTTTAATTTATCAAATCTGGTTTTATCCTCATTCACAGAAAATAGTTTGCCAAGCTGCTGCATCTTGAAGTAAGGAAATTTGTTGTGACTTAAATTCTGACATTATATTCTCGATTCCCTCATAAATTACTCATCCCATCATACCATTTTTCGCGACAACATAGTATGAAATATTAATTAAACATAATTTGTCGAAAAATGTTTCAATAATACTTTGAGCCGCGGTACAATACTATCAATATTGTACATAACCGGCTTATCCCTGATATTTCACCACCCTCAGTAATGACGGGAAATGCAAAATTCATCGGTTTCACAAAAGCATTTGTACTTCCCGTTCGTCTATGAGATGGTAGGGTGCTTACCGTCCTTCTTATAATTCATAAAGGTCGACCCTCTGCTTGGGAATAAGCCTAGACTATTTGCCCTTTTGCAGCAAATCGCCTATTAAAAAAACTCTCCTTTAGGAGAGTTTTCGTTTATCTAAACCATCATTTTCATTTTCACAGGGAAAATACCTTCAATTTCTGACTTCATTTTTTGTTCATCTTTATTGAGCAGAAGTTGAACGGTTCCCGAATCGTCTGATGTCCGGATGAGTCGCCCTGCCCCTTGCGAAGCCTAAGGAGCATATACGGTAGGTCAACTTCTTTGAATGAATCATTTGCGTGCTGTCGCCTTGCATCAAATAGTGGATCGGCAGGCGGAAACGGCAAGTCATGAATGATGACCCAAGTCAACGCATCCTGTGGAATATCCAGCCCTTCCCATAAGTTATAGGAACACAAAACTTGTATTTGTTTTTGCTGAAAGTCTCGAACGATGGATGACAGTTCGCGTTCGCCTTCAAAGCTATGCTACTTTTCCATTCCATAGGTACTTTTGTTTAAACTCTTGTAACATATGCTCCGACTTAAAAAGTATAAGCGTTGGTTCGCCGTCTTCTAACAACTTCATGATATTATCCGTTTTTTCGTCATTTTCAACATTATGCGCAATTACTTCCATCACTTCATCATAATCAAATGGTGAATCGACAGAAAATGAGAGATAGTCTTTTATACCAAGACCATTTGCTAAATATGAAAAGTTTTCTTGTATTGATAACGTTGCAGATGAAAATACCATTGATGCCCGCGACGAAAATAGACTTTCCTGTAAAATATCGGTGACAAGACGTGGCATTATAACAAGCGTCAACTCATTTTCAGGAGATTGGATCCATCGACCGCATCATTTTCAGCTGTGAACAATTCCATTGAATAAATGTATTGATCAAGATATTCTTCTACCATTTTCAATTCATACTCAGGAATAATAAATAGTTCTCCTTCAAAAACAAATTCTTCTAGAAGTGCTGTTGAAATTTGAACAGCCTCTTTTCCAATTTCAAGAAGTTCAGGAGATTTTTCAATCGCTTTTCGTTCATTATCACTTATCT
>CAWAWT010000058.1:0-7076 GCA_963785855.1 uncultured Alphaproteobacteria bacterium | reverse complement strand
ATCCAAGGGCACGACGCCCGCCGAGCTCAGCCAGGCTGTGAATAGCGAGGTGCTTTCGCTGCCGGGGAATTTCGAAACCGCGGCGCGCTCCTTGAAGCATTAATGAGCATTCAATCGCTCCACCGGCCGACGATTATTATGTGCGGTTGCGGATTGCTCCCGCGCCCTGCACTACCGCCCCCGTCGGACCAGGCGGCGAAGAGTCGCCGTCGATCCCTAGAAGCTTGTTTGGGTCGTCGTGGGAAATCGCGGAAGAAGGTGAAATCGCAGCTCGACGCACTGGGAATACCGGTCGAGGTGATCGAAGCACCCTAAAGAACGCGCGTAGTGTGACCCATTTTGCGGCCGGGCGCGGCTCGCCCTTGCCGTAGATGTGGACGTGGAGGCCGCTGTCCGCGACCAGCTCAGGCCAGCAGTTAACATCGTCACCGATGAGGTTGTCCATCACCGCGCCACGACCGAGTCGGTCGGCCCGGCGGCAGGTCGCAGATCGCACGAATATGCTGCTCGAACTGTGAGGTGACCGCGCCTTCGATTGTCCAGTGGCCGCTGTTGTGGACGCGCGGCGCGATCTCGTTGACGAGCGGCCCATCGCGGCTTGCGAAGAACTCGACTGTCAGGACGCCGACATGATCGAGCGCCTCAGCGATGCGGATGGCGGCCTCGCGCGCTTCGCCAAGCTGAACCGCGACCCAGTCGCTGCAAGGTACGGTCGAGCGGCGGAGAATTCCGTCGCCGTGCTGGTTCTCGGCGAATCCCAGACGACAGAGCGCCCGTCCGCCCAGCGCGCAACGATCACCGAGAATTCGGCGAAAAACTTGATCCTGCTTCCGCGACCGCGGGCTCCTCACCGATCGCGCTCCACGCTTTTCGTGGTGTCGCTTTCGGCCCGAACCCACGCCTGGCCCTTGCCGTCGTAACCCCAGCGCCGGGTCTTAAGCACTAGCGGGCAACCGAGCTGCGAGGCGGCGGCAGCGACATGGTCGCTCGCGGAGACCTCGCGCCAGGCCGCGACCCGGGCGCCGCAGTTTTCGATGAAGGCCTTCTCTTTCGCGCGATCCTGCGCGATCGCGAGAGAACGCGCCGACGGCCGAAGCTTGTCGCCAAGCACTTTCAGCGGTGCACTGGCAAGTTCTCGAATTCGTAGGTCGCGACGTCGACGCTGTCGGCGAATTTACGGCAGCGCTCCACAGATCGTCGAAGGCCGAGCGTGTGAAATGCGCGCGAGACCTGGGCCGCAGGGCCGTTCGGCCCAGGATCAAGGATGTGGCATTTGTAGCCCAGCTCCGCCGCCGCAATGGCGAGCATCCGGCCGAGCTGGCCGCCGCCGATTATGCCGATGGTGGACCCAGGACCGATGCTCATTCCGGCGCTTCGGCCACCGATCCGGTCTGCTTGTCGCGCCACGCCTCGAGCCGCGAGAAAGCGTCGTCGTCGCCGGTTGCCAGCATCGCCGGCAGCAAGAAGCGCCGCATTGATCGCGCCTGCTTTCCGATCGCCAGGGTTCCCACCGGCACGCCCGCGGGCATTTGGACGATCGAAAGAAGGCTATCCATGCCCTTCAGCGCTTGGCTTTCAACTGGGACGCCCAAGCACGGGAAGACACGTCATGGACGCAGTCATCCCGGGGAGATGCGCTGCTCCTCCGGCTCCGGCGATCACCACTTTCAGGCCGCGGTCCTTGGCCGAATGGGCATAATCGTAAAGCCGCCTGGGAGTCCGATGGGCCGACACGACCTTCGTCTCGAATGCGACGCCGAGCTGATCGAGCGTGTCGGCGGCGTGGCGCATCGTCTCCCAATCGGAGCGGCTGCCCATGATGATGCCGACCAGCGGCTCTGGCATTGTCCCACCTTGAAGCAAGTCGAATGAGCCGGCTCGTTTAGGGTTCCAATTCAGGCTACGCAATCAGAGGTTGCCGATAGCGACTCATACCGGAGTCGCCTCGGCGAAGGTCGTGTATTCTCAAGGCTTTGGAATCGCGCTATGACGAGCAGCGCAGACAAGAGCAACAGGGCTCGGGGGCAATGTCTGATCAAGTGACCGACGTCGTCGACGTCGAAGAAATGATTAGCGAGATTATCGGACTGCGCGGCAAGATCGCGCAGCTGCAGGAGCGCGTCGAGCAACTCGACATGCTCGCGCACGAAGACAGTCTCGTCGGCTTGCCGAATCGCCGCGGTTTCATGCGCGCTCTGGAGCGGCTGATCGATCGCGTCGTCCGCTATGACGAGAAGGCCGCGTTGCTGTTCGTCGACGTCGACGGGCTGAAGGTCATCAACGACAGTTTTGGCCACCAGGCTGGCGATGAAGCTCTCATGCAGACTGCCCGCTTACTGGTCGGTGGAGTGCGCAGAAGCGACGTCGTCGCTCGACTGGGCGGAGATGAATTCGCGATCCTTCTTGGGCATGCGGACGAAGAGATCGGCTCGGGAGACCGCGACCCGTCTGGTCAACCTGATCGCCGGCTCAAGGTTCGTGCATAGAGGGCAAGTCGCTGCCGCTCAGCGTCGCAATTGGCGCCAGCGCCATCCAAAGCGAGGATACGCCCGAGACTGCGCTCGCCCGCGCCGATCACGGATGTACCGGCGCAAGGCCGCGGCTTAAGTCGCTTCGCCCAAATAATATCGCCGATCGACGGAAAAATTCTCAGCGAGCTCATAGACGATCGGCTTTCCGGTGCGGATTTCCAGTCCGGCGATCTCTTCATCGCTGATGTTCGATAGATATTTGATGACCGCGCGAAGCGAATTACCGTGCGCCGCGACCATCACGCGCTTGCCTGCTCTTAGGGCCGGCGCGATCTCGGCTTCGTAATAGGGCACCGCGCGTTCGATCGTGTCCTTGAGGCTCTCCGTTTCGGGAACATCGATCCCGGCATAGCGGCGGTCGCCGCTGACGTCATAAGGGCTGTCCTTCGGCAACGGCGGCGGCGGGACGTCGTAGGAGCGGCGCCAGATCTTGACCTGCTTCTCGCCGACCTGGTCGATCATCTCCTGCTTGTTGAGCCCGGTCAGACCGCCATAATGCCGCTCGTTCAGTCGCCAGTCCTTGGTGACCGGAAGCCACAGCCGGTCCATTTCGTGAAGGACCAGGTGGAGCGTTCGGATCGCGCGCGTGAGAACGCTTGTGAAGCAGCAATCGAAGTCGAAATCTTGCGCCTTTAGAAGGCGGCCGGCGACGCGCGCTTCTCCGACGCCGGCCTCGCTAAGGTCGACATCCCACCAGCCGGTGAAGCGGTTTTCGAGGTTCCACTGCGACTGCCCGTGCCGCAGCAGCACGAGCGTCGGCATCAGGCGACAACCTCTTCCTTCTTCGACGAACGGCGCTCGCTCGATGCTTTCTTGAGGTCAGGTAGGATGGCGTGGAGCGAATCGAGGCAGGCATAGGCCAGATATTTCGAGCGT
The DNA here is from genome assembly GCA_963785855.1 of uncultured Alphaproteobacteria bacterium. Taxonomy (GTDB): domain Bacteria; phylum Pseudomonadota; class Alphaproteobacteria; order Sphingomonadales; family Sphingomonadaceae; genus Sphingomicrobium. Next base: position 3,669 of record CAWAWT010000058.1, on the reverse strand, counting down.
TGCGGCGACCAGCCGTAAACCTCGTCCGGTAGCTTGAAATTGTCCTTGAACGGCATTTCCAACGTCATCGACACGCAGCCGTAGCGCTCGGCGAGCTGAGTCGTTGACATGCTCATGTTCGCTCCGCCTGGACTTGGGATCTCATAGCCTCGCTCGCGCTGGAAGTCGGGCGAGATTCGCTCGAGCGTCTCGCCGAAGAGCTCGAAGACCTTCTGCTGGCGATCGCTGTGTGACGGAATACCTTCGAAGCCCGCTAGAAAATTCGCTGGAATTGCTTCGTCGCCGTGCACATCCATCGCGAAGTCGACCCCCGTCTTATCCATCGCGTTACGAACGCAAAAAACTTCCGGGCTCTTCTCGAGCTGACGGTGCATGCCATTCGCGATTGAGATTGGTTCCGACCGCATTCGTTCGAAGATGCCCTCGCCTCGAACCGTCGGGGTTCATGTTCGGGATTACGCGGAAGGTGCATGACTTGCGGAGTACGCGCGCGACAGGGTCGTCTTCGTCGGTGAGCTTCTCGAGAGCGCCTTCCATCCACCATTCGGCCATGCTCTCGCCGGGGTGCTGCCGGGCGTAGAGCCAGACGCTGAGCGGACCCTCGCCGATCGTCAGGCAGTCGATATCCTGTCCATCGAGGCTCTTGCCGAGGAACCCATAGCCGACGCCCTGAAGAGCGGCGGTTTGAGTGACGAGGTCGTGGTGCCGCTCCATCGAATAAGGCGCGAAATAGGCGATCCAGACGACGTCCTGTGACGGCTTCAGCTTCATCGTCAGCACACCATCGGCGTAGCGCGTGTCCTGGATACGGACCCATTCTTCGCGGTCGAAGCTCATCACGCCTTTGTAGTCGGGCCATCCGTGCGGATAGGCAGAGCCGCCACAATTGGTAATGCGCAAAGTGACCGCGCGCCCGCGAGCACCCGCGAGCCGGAAATAGAACCATTGGTAGAAATCGCTCATGTGGTCCGTGACGATCTCGAGGTCGACGCTGTCGCCGTCGTGGTTGATCACTCGGATGTTGCCCGCATCGAACGAGCTCGAAATGGTCAGTGGCATGCGATCATACTCGCCTGGATTGGAATTCGGGGCGGCTGATAGCCTAAATCGGCCGGTCCGCAACCTTGGTTCCCGCTTGGCACCACGAGCTGTCCTCGGCTCAGCGCCTCGGGCATGAGCCAACTCCCAATCCTCGTGACCGGCGGAGCCGGTTACATCGGTAGCCATGCGGTCCTCGCGCTCAAGGACGAGGGGTGGCCGGTCGCGGTCATCGATGATCTTTCCAACGGCACGCGTGAAGCGGTGCCCGCCGACGTTCCATTTTACGAGGGGAACATCGCTGACCGATCGCTCGTCGATCGCATCTTTGGTGAGCAGCAGACGCAGGCGGTCATGCATTTCGCCGGGGTCGATCGTGGTTCCAGAAAATCGGTCGCGGAGCCGCTGAAATATTATGCGAATAACACGCTGGCCTCGCATTCGTTGATCAGCGCCGCGGTCGAGGCTGGAGTGAAGCACATTCTCTTTTCATCGACCGCTGCGGTCTATGGCGTACCCGAACGGGTGCCGATCGACGAAGAAGACGCGAAGGCGCCGATCAATCCCTACGGCGCGTCCAAGCTGATGACCGAACGGATGCTCGCTGACGCATCGGCCGCTCATTCCTTCAATTACGGCGCGCTTCGCTATTTCAATGTTTCCGGCGCCGATCCGAAGGGCCGAGCGGGACAGATCGGCAAGGGTTCGACACATCTGATCAAAGTCGCCTGCGAGACTGCGGTCGGCAAGCGGAGCGAGATAGCGGTCTATGGCACCGACTATCCGACTACCGATGGTACCTGCATCCGCGACTATATCCATGTCAGCGATCTTGCAGACGCGCATGTCGCGGCGCTCGAATGGTTGGTTGAGCACCCCGATGACAATCTCGTGGCCAATTGCGGATACGGCAAAGGCCTCTCGGTCCTCGAGGTGCTCGACGCTGTGGACCGCCACACCAACCTGCCCATAAAGCGCGTGATGGAGGGGCGGCGTGCGGGAGATCCGCCGGAGCTGGTCGCTGCTAATGCTCGGCTCTCGCAAACGCTCGGCTGGAAGCCCAAATATGCGGACATTGATCGGATCGTTGGCGACGCTCTGAGCTGGGAGCGAAAGCTTGCCGCTCGCGCCTAGGCTCCCGCGATCCGGCTAGGGTCTGAATTGCTGATCAGAATATCGACCCTCGTCGCCGGCTTTCAGCGTGTAAAATTCGTCGTCGCGGCCGTCGAAGCTGAGCTCCCCGCTCAGATCCTGGCCGCTCTTCGGGGCGGTATATTCAACATGGACGACGGCCTTGCCCGAGACGACGTCGTTGCGCTTAGGCGGTTGTTTACCGCGAGCGACTAATTTCTGAGGCCATGCGCGGGATCCTCATATTCCTTTTCGCGATCGGGTTCCTGGCATCGCTTGCAGGGCATCATCCGTCGCGCTCGCCGGGGCAGGTGCCCGAGGCTGCGCAGCAAGCGTTCGACGATGAAAAGGATCGCGTCGCTGAGCTCAAGACCAACAATCAGCCGCAGTTTACCGGCCAGGACGGATCTCTCGAGCTCCAACGCAATGCGGATGGCCATTTCTATGCCGACGTTCTTGTGAACGGGACGAGCTTGCACATGCTGGTCGACACCGGCGCGAGCGTAATCGCATTGTCGCGCGAGGACGCGGCGGCCGCCTCGATAGCGACTTCAATCGGAATGAACGACGTAGTTGGCGAGGGCGCTGGCGGCGATGTCAAAGGCGAATATGCTCGACTCGACAATGTCGAGCTTGGCCCGCTCAGCGCGCAGCGGCTCGACGCAGTCATCCTCGATAGTGGCGGGCAATCGCTGCTCGGCCAGAATTTCCTCGAAAAGTTCGATTCGGTGCAGATCGAAGGCGATCGGATGATCCTTCGCCGAAACTCCTGAAGCGCGAGCCTAGCTGGGCTTCGCCCGGCGCTCGTCCAGCAAGGTCCTGACGCGCCTTGCTAGGACCTCCCTCGAATAGGGCTTCGCCAAGAGGTTGACGTCGGCATCGAGTTGCCCGCCGTGGACGATCGCATTCTCCGCGTAGCCGGACGTGAACAGGACCGCGAGCGACGGCATTCGTGCCTTCGCTTTTCGAGCCAGCTCCGGGCTGCGCAGCGGCCCGGGCATCACCACATCGGTGAAGAGGAGGTCTATCTTGACCCCACTCTCGAGCACGGGAAGCGCGCTTGCAGCATCCTTTGATGTCAGGATGTTGTAGCCGAGGTCGCGCAGCATGTCGGTGACGGTCGCTCGGACCTCCTCGTCATCTTCGACCACGAGGATCGTTTCCGAACCGCCCCCAGCCTCCACCAGCTCGGCGGCCCGCGACAGTGTCCTCGTCTTCGCGCACGCGCGGGAGGTAGAGCTTCACCGAGGTTCCCTGACCCGCCTCGCTGTAGATCTTCACGTGCCCGCCAGATTGCTTGACGAAGCCGTAGACCATGGAGAGGCCGAGGCCGGAGCCCTTTCCTTCGGGCTTGGTCGTAAAGAATGGCTCGAAGACCTGCTCGACGAGCTCGCCGGGGATCCCTGTACCGGTGTCGGTTACAGCAATCATCACATATTGGCCCGGCTTCACGTCGGAATTATGCGCCGCATAATCGTGATCGAGGTGAGCGTTGCGCAC
>CAWAWT010000057.1:0-15406 GCA_963785855.1 uncultured Alphaproteobacteria bacterium | reverse complement strand
AGCCATTCAGCGACGCCCGCTCAGCACGCGGGCATTGGACTGGGCCTTCCGCGGCGGGCTTGCCGTTATCCTTGCATTGGTGGTGTTCACGACAATCAATGATCTCGGCTCGCTTGGGCTTTGGGACCGGCTTCAGCGCTTGATTGGTTAGGATGCTTGGGGCAGGGCAATAACCGGGGGCTTCGCGGCGGAGGGCGCCGTAGCACCAACTGCACTAAAGGCGGGGACTGGGTGATTTCAACGACGACGACGACGACTACAAGCCGGCGCGCCGGCGCGCTGCTCTTGATCGGCACCGTGCTCGGCAGCTCCGCGACGCCGTCGCTGGCAGCGCAAGCTGCGACGGCGACGCAGCAACCTGTGCAACCGGCAGCGCCAGTCGCCCCAGCCCGCGGTCACGCCTTCGGCGCCCGTGTCGCTGACCATCCACACGGTTACCGTCAAGGGTAATCAGCGCCTCGAGCCGGAGACGGTTCGGGCCTATGCCAACCTTTACCCGGGACAGACCTACACTCGCGAAAGCCTGGATGCCGCGATCAAGGCGCTTTACGCGACCGGGCTGTTCGCGGACGCGACAATCACGGGCACCGAGACCGGCGATCTCGTTATCAATGTTCGCGAGAACCCGGTCATCAACCGTATCGTACTCGAGGGTAACAAACGCCTGAAGACGATAAGATTACGCCGGAGATCAAGCTTGCTCCCCGGTAGATCTTCACGCGTTCTGCAGTCCGATCAGACGTTCGACACGAATTCTGGAGCTGTATCGACGCCAAGGCCGGTTTGCAGCGCGAGTTGAACCCAAGATCGTCCAGCTCGACCAGAATCGCGTCGACGTTGTGTTCGAGATCCACGAAGGCGAGCTCGCCAAGGTCCGAGCGATCAACATCCTTGGCAACAAGGCCTTTCCCGACGGTCGTCTTCGCAAGGAGATGCATACCCGCCAGGCTGGCGGCCCTCTCGGCTTCTTGAAGTCGAACGATACCTACGATCCGGACCGGCTCGCGGCCGACCAGCAGAAGCTGCGCGCTTTCTATTTGACGCAGGGCTATGCCGACTTCCGCGTCGTTCAGGCGCTTGCCGAGCTCACGCCCGACCGGCGCGATTTTGTGATCACCTACGTCGTGGAGGAAGGTCCGCGCTATCATTTCGGAACGGTCGAAGCGGACAGTGCGCCGCGAGATCCCGACCAGATAGGTGCTCGAATCGCCAGATCCAGGCCGGCGGCTGGAAGTTTTTCAACGCGAAGGAGGTCGAAGACGCAGTAACGACGTCTGAACGAGGCGGCCGGGAACCTCGGCTACGCGTTCGCGGACATCAATCCGGCTATAATCGCTGACTTCGACAAGAAGGTCATGAACCTGACGATCAAGGTCGGACAGACGCCGCGCGTCTATGTCGAGCGGATCGATGTCACAGGGAACACCACGACCCGCGACAAGGTCATCCGACGTGAGTTCCGGCTGAATGAGGGCGACGCCTTCAACGCGCAGAAGGTCAAGCGCAGTCAGGACCGTATCAAGAGCCTCGGCTATTTCGACGACAAGTTCGAGATCAAGCAGAGCGAGGGCTCAGCCCCCGACCGCATCGTCCTGGCGCAATGTGACCGAGAAGCCGACGGGCCAGTTATCACTATCCGGCGGCTATTCGAGCTTGGAGCGGTTCGTCATCCAGCTCGGCCTGTCGCAGAACAATTTCCTTGGAAAAGGCCAAGCCCTTCAACGGGCGTCGGTCAACTGGTCGCTTTATTCGAAATCGGCGACGATCGGATGGTCCGACCCGTATTTCCTCGACAAGCCGATTTTGTTCGGAGTTCAGCTTCTTCCGGCAGGATTACAGCAGCTTCAATTATATCGGGAACAACCGGAACACGACATACAAACAGCTGACGACCGGCGGAGCGCTGAGTTCGGGTTTCCCGCTGAACGAATATTGGAATTTCGGCACGAGTATCGCCTCAGCCAGGACAATATCTCACTCGACAAGAGCACTTCTACACCAACGGGAAGTGCGACACGATCAAGGCAGGAAGCTACCTGTGCGAGGAAGTCGGCAACCGCATCACGTCTCCTGGTCGGCTGGTCGACGCTGTACGACGACACCGACGGCAATCCACCCGACCCACGGCGAACAGGCCACGATTTCACAGGATTTCGCAGGATTGGGCGGCGACGTGCGCTACCTGCGCACCCAGGCGTTCGCGACGAAGTACCATAGCTTCTGGCAGCTGGATCTTGTCGCTCCACGGTGAGGCGCGGATTCATCAAGGCGCTGCAGAGCGGACCAGACGAGCAGACGGATCCGATCCGAATTCCAGATCGCTTCTTCAACTCGAACATCCGCGGCTTCGACATTCGATGGCATCGGCCCGCGCGTCGTCCGCATCCGTATGACGCCGAGGGCAAGCTGCAGGTCCTGACGTCAACAAGGATTATAATGAGGCGATCGGCGGCAAGGCCTTCTACCTCGCGCGCGCGTCGAGCTGGAATTGCCGGTCAGCGCGAGCATCAAGGCCTCGGCCTTCGCCCGTCCGCTTACGTCGATGCCGGCTCGCTGTGGGATATCACCGAGCCGTTCCTCATTCCTGATACGGTTGCGTTCTGCTGCCCAATACGGGCACAACCGGGCTGACTGCATTCAGCAGTTCGAAGGCAGACTGCAGCATCAACTCGGCGACCGGCGCAGCTCCGGCGGGCGGCGCCTCATCGTACACCGCGACTCCGGGTTTCAAGGAAGTCTTCCTCGGTAACTCGCCGAAACCGCGCGTTTCCATCGGTATCGGTGTCAACTGGGTTTCGCCGTTCGGTCCGCTTCGGATCGACATTGCCAAGGCACTCGTCAAGCAAGTCGGCGACGATCCAAAATTCTTCTCATTCAACGTAGGAACTCAATTCTAATGAAAACTCTGCTCATTCCGGCGGCACTCGCCGCTTCCGTGATCGTGCCCGCTGCTGCGAGCGCTCAAGACCGTCCCCTCTGCCGTGATCGCGGTCGTCGACCTCGAGCGGGTGACTGGAGAATGCAACGCCTGCAAGACCGCGGCCGCGGCTCTTCGAAGCCAAGTCACTGCGGTCCAGAACCGCGAAAAGACGCTCGCAGCTCCGCTCGAAACCGAGCAAAAGGCGATTCAGACGCAAATCGATGCGCTGAACGGCAAGGAGCCGGACGCGGCCCTGCAAAACCGGGTCAAGTCGTTCCAGGCAAAGCAGCAGCAAGGCGCACAGGAGATCCAGAGCCAGCAGCAGCAGGTCCAGCGCAACCAGCAGTACATCCAGAAGCAGATTTAGGACAAGCTCGGCCCGATCTACCAGCAAGTCATGCAGCGTCGCGGCGCGAACGTCATGATTGAGATGGGTTCGACCCTGGCGACGGCGACGAGCGTTGACGTGACCAACGACATTCTCGCGGCGCTCAACACTGCACTGCCGACAATTGCGACGACAGCTCCAGCCTCCACGCAATCACAGCCGCAAGGCCGCTAAGCGTTATGACGAAGCGAGCGGCGGCACCATGGGCGCGCTTGACATCAGGCGGGTCATGGCGGCGCAGCCCGCATCGCTATCCGATGCTCCTCGTCGATCGCGTCGAAAGCCTCGATCCCGATAGGGGATCGTCGCGATCAAGGCGGTGACAATCAACGAGCCTTTCTTCCAAGGCCATTTCCCATCGCGCCCGATCATGCCGGGCGTGCTGACCTCGTAGAGGCTTTGGCCCAGGCCGCAGGAGTCTCGCTGTCGAGGCGCTTGGCCTCGCAGGGTCGGGCAAGCTCGTTTATTTCATGGCCATCGAGGGCGCGAAATTTCGCACCCCCGTGGAGCCCGGCGTGCTCTTGAAGCTCGAGGTCGAGTTCGTTCAGAAGCGTCGCTCCGTGTGCAAGTTCGCGGGCCGCGCCACCGTCGATGGGAAGCTCGCCGCGGAGGCGAGCTTCACCGCGATGATCGCCGATCCGCCGTCAGTACTGAACTAGGGGCTCGCCAGCCGCACCCGCGCAAAAACGCCTCGTCCTTCGGGTGGTACCCAGCCGAATCTCATAATGCGAGTCAAATAGGTTCGACCCGCGCGCATAGACCTCGATCCCTCGTCCGATCGCATATCCGACGCGCGCGTCCGCCAACCAATATTGATGCAGGCGCACTGTGCCGAACGGGTAGTTGTCGAGACGTATCGAGGTGCATGCCGACGTACGAAACCGATGCGCCGTAACTCCATTTGCCGACCGAACCGTCGGCAGCGATCGATCCGCTGTGCTTGGGTCTGCGAAGCTCTGTCACCTGCTGCTGCGTGGCGGCGTCCGGCTGAGTTGCATGGAGGAATGCATAATTGGCGCTCAATCGGACCGTGTCGTTCAACTTCCAATAACCCTGGGCCTCGATCCCGGACCGGTAGCTACTGGAGTTGCTGTTGATTGCGGTCTGGAGAAAGGTCATGGGATCGGACACGTCCACGATCTCGTCGTTCAGCCGCTGCCGGTATGCCGTGAGCGACCCGCCGAAAGTTCCTTTTCGATAGCGAAGGCTCGTCTCGAACCCGCGCGACCTTTCGGGTCTTAGTGATGGGTTACCGACGAAATTGGCGGGGAAAAAGCCGTACAAATCAAAGAAGGTCGGCTCGGAAATCCCTTCCGCATATGCTCCTGACAAGGAAAACCCTCCTCCAAATTTGGCGATTAAGGAGGAGCGAACGCTTGTCGCGTCCTTGAACCGGTTGAACATGTCGCGGCGCACTGCGACGTCACCCGTCAGAGCCGATACGGAAGCGCGCCATTCGCCCGTGATAGCATTGTGATCGCGCGATCGGTCCTGGTCGGTGAAGCCTCCATAAATGGTGTCCCTGGCACGGAATGTTTCGCGCTCCGAATCGGCCGCGACGATGAGTTGATGCTTGATTGGGCCGGTCGAAAAAGTCCGTATCACCTGTGTCTCAAGGTTCCGTCGGGTGCCGCTCGTCCGATTTTGCGGAACATCAGCAAGGAAATTCCGATCGGACGAGCCGAGGAGCGCGACGCTGACGCTCCCGCTCCAGGGCGAAGACGCGCCTCCGAAATCTGCCCACAGCCGGCCAGCGCTAAGCCGGTTGCGGCTGTTGTCGAGAGTATCTGTGTGCATGAAGGTGATCGGATCGTAGCCGTCGAACTGGCTGCTCCCAGCAAGCCAGATCACCGAGGCTCCGAGCTTCACCGAGGGTGCAACCCTCACTCTTGCCCGAATCCGGCCGGAGAAGTTGTGGTAGCCATCTAAATCGCCGCCCGAAGAACCGAAACTGTTGATACCGGTGGCGTGCTGCCACCCAATCGCGCCCGAGAGGTTGATGCCGTCGCTATTGACCGAACCCGACGCGCTTGCTCGAGCGAAACCGAAGGACCCAGCCTCGGCCGACGCGGCGTAGCCAGGCGCATCATCGAGTTCATCGACGGTGATGACACCGCCGATTGCATCGGAACCCCACAATGCCGACTGTGGACCACGGACAACCTCGATCCGCGACGCGAGATCGGCGTTGAGAAGTTCGAACCGAGGCGTGTCGCCGGATGCCGGATCGTTGATCTTAATACCGTCGACGAACAGCAAAGTGTGATTTGCCTCCGAGCCACGGATCCGGACCTCGCTGAGAGAGCCAGCGGGGCCGATGCTCGTGACTGCTGCGGATGGTGTGAGCCGAAGCAGGTTGACGAGCAGGGGCTCGTCGAGCCGGACGATCTCGTTGCTGTCGATGATTGAGACGCTTGCCGGAGAGTCGGCCTCGGCCACAGGGACGCGCGACGCGGTGATGACGATCTGATCGGTGTCGATGGGTAATGCTTGCATGGTAACCTCCTGCGACGAACAATGTCGTCGCAGAGGGCAAGGCCCACGCACCCGCGGCTGGTCCCGACCGGGGAAACGGACGACCGACCAGGGCAGGTTCCCGACTTGGCTGACCGATCGGTCGGCGTTCACGGTTGCGGGCACAGCGCCGGAATCACACCGGCTTCCCTTTTAACCGCCCCCGGTCCGACTTCGTCGGCGGGCGGCACCCTAGTCACCTGCGTTGCTAGTCGGGCTGTCAAATTGCGGTCAAGATGATTATTGAGCCGGCATGACCCGCCTGATCGTCCTTCTTTCAGCGATCGTCGCAGCCGCGGCGATGCGCCTGATTCCGCATCCGCCGAATTTTTCGCCCATTGACGCCATGGCGCTGTTCGGCGGCGCCTATCTCGGCCGACGGGGAATCGCTTTCGTGGCGCCGCTCGGAGCATTATTGCTGAGCGACCTCGTGCTCGGTTTTTATCATGGCATGGCGACGGTTTACGCCACCGTGGCGCTGATCGTTCTGATCGGCTGGTGGGTATCGTCCCGACGCACACCGCTACGGATCGGAGCAGCAGCTATTGCGAGCTCGATCAGCTTCTTCGTGATCACCAATTTCGGCATGTGGCTGTTCAGCGGCATCTATCCGCTGACCAACGCTGGCCTAATTGCCTGCTACGGTGCCGCTATCCCGTTCTTCCAGAACACGGTCGCGGGCGACCTTTTCTACACGGCCCTTTTGTTCGGTGGGTTCCGCATTGCTGAACTGATGCTGCCCCAAATCAGGGCTGCGCCGGAAGCAAGCTTCGCGCAGCCCGCCTAAGTTGCAACATCGGCGCTCTCCCTGTAGAGGCGCCGCTCAACTTGCTGCTGCTGGTCGGAAACCAGCGGCTAACCCAAGGAAAATCCACATGAAGTCCGGTAGCCACCCCGATTATCACCTGATCAACGTCGAGATGACCGACGGGACCAAGTTCCAGACCCGTTCGACCTGGGGTAAGGAGGGCGACACGCTCCACCTCGAGATCGATCCGAAGGTGCATCCGGCGTGGACCGGCGGCAACGCTCGCCTCCTCAATGAAGGCGGTCAGGTCGCGCGCTTCAACAAGCGCTTCGGTGGCCTCACTCTCGGCAAAAAGTAAGATTGATCCGCGAGGGGCCGCGGATTGAAACCGAACGGCTAACCCTGCGCGCGTGGCGCAAGGACGATTTTCGCCCTTGGCACACGATCGTCTCCCACCCCGACGTGCACAGGCACTTTGGGTTGGAACCGATGAGCGCTGAGGATTGCTGGCGGCGGCTGATGGCATCTGTCGGCGGGTGGCAGCTCAACGGTTTTGGAACATGGGCGGTCGAAAGAAAGTCGGACGGAAAGCTGGTCGGCAACGTTGGCTTCTTCACCGCGTGGCGCGAGATGCAACCTCAGTTCGGTGACGAGCCTGAAATGGGCTGGATGTTCGCCGCCGAGACACACGGACTAGGAATAGCGAGCGAAGCCTGCGAAGCGGCCCTCGCCTGGGCCGAGGCCAACCTGCAGCCCACCCCCATCTGGGCCATCATCGCGCCAGCGAACGAGCCGTCCTTGAAGCTAGCGGCCAAGCTTGGCTTCGAGCATCAAGGCGAAACCGAATATCACGGCGATCGCACGCTAGTTCTGCGCCGGCCGGTCTGGAGCTGAACAGGCGACTACCAACCGCCACCGCCACCGCCACCACCGCCGCCTCCCGACGACCCGCCGCCGCTCGAGCCAGGAGCGGCCGATGCGGAGCCCACGGCGCTGGATAGGGACGAGCCGACATTGGCGACGAATCCGGTCGGATTGCTCCACGGACTGCTCGACCCTGAATACCAAGCGAATCCCCGCTGTCCTTGAGCTGACGCTGCGGCGAGGACGCCTTCGAACCTTTTGGCCCAACGATTTTCCACCTCGAGCGCAATCGCATAGGGCAGATATTTCTCGAACAACTCAGGAGTGTCCTGTGGCGACGTCATACGATCGAGCCGCTCTGCCTCCGTAATCGACAGATATTGTTTGAACCCGGCGATATGGTCGAGCACCTTGCGTCCGTCGCGGGTGGGAGCAGCGATCCACCAGAAAGCCGAGATCACGATCGGTAGTGCGATGAGTGGCAGAATGATCGGCAGCCACCAGCCGCTGTTCAAGGCCTCGGCGAAGATCGGCATGCCAAGAACAGCCGCTGTGGCGAGACCGACGAACCCGACCACGGAGACGGCGCACTTGCCGGTCGCGGTCTCGTGAAATGCCAACCAGAGCATCGCACAGGCAATTAGGATTCCCAGAACGACACCCACCTGCCAGACGAGCGCGCCACCCGTCGACAGATCGACTGCGGCACAAACGAGCCAGAAACAGGCAGCGAACAGGAACAGACCTGCGGCGGCCCATCCGATGTTCCGGTTGAATAATTTCCCTTCATAGCGAGCCTTGAGAACGCCCTGCAAAGCACTCTGCGAAGCAGAGAAAATCTCGTGATTCTTTTGCTCCATCATGACTTCTTCGCCGGGACTGCAAAGACAGTCGAGCGCCGCTTCCTCTTCCTCGGGAAGCGGATCTTTGCCGGCTAGCCGCTCCAGGCGCGTATGCTTTCCGGACAACCAGCCACGATCTTCCTCGATGAGCCGGACATGTCCGCGAACGCCCATGTCGACCAACGCCGCGGCATAAGTCCGATTATCGGCGCCCATCTCAGTCACGTAGCGCATCTCGGCAGGACTGAGTTCGTCGGGAGGCGAGTAAAGCGGCACGACAGTTCCAGCCCGGGGGTTTCGGCCCGCGCGCTTCCACGCAACATAATAGAAGGCGCACAACCCGAGCAGGCACATGAGTCCCAGCGCCGGCGGCCCGGAATCTGCAAGAAAATCGAGAATTCTGCTGCCTGACGATGGTTCAGCGATAACGGACTTGGGAAAGGCAGCCGCGACCGTCAGGCCTTCGTACGAATTGAGCGGACGCGTGGTCCGAAACGTGATCTCGCCGGGCTTTTCATCAACCACTTCGGCGTTGGACGCCGTCGAGCCCTCAGGACCGGTGTAGGCCGAGCGCTGGCCGAACCGCACCGGGTCGGGGAGCCGGATCCGCGCCTCGGCGACGTCGATCGGGAATATCCACTGCACGCCCGTCGCATTCCAGTAGAGCTCGTCGAAGTCGGGAAACCGGCCAATCTCGCGAGTTGCCCGATAACGGATCACATATTCGTGCTCACCCACTGATACGTAGCTATTCGGATCGCCAAGCTTGATCCGGACGCCTGCGCCGGCGGGCTCGATCGATGCTTTGACCGGCTCAGCGTCGAGGGTCGCGCTCTCGAAGGTAAATCGAACGTGGAATTGAGTTCCGTGTGGACCTTTGTAGCGGGTCGGAAAGTCGCGATAAGATTCCGTGATTGATGCGATCGTTCTCGGCGCGGATGTCGATCGTCTCCGCGACTTCGATCGAGCTGTCCTTCCGGACCTGGACGTCGCTTAGGTAGCGAAGGATCCGTTCATCCGCGCGAGCGGTGCCCGGTGTCAGAAACAGCAGGGCGGCAAGGGCGCCTGCAAGGGCGCGCATGTCAGGCCGCCGGACGGGCGAACGAAACTTTCGGCGCGCTCTGGATTGCCGGATCGTCGTCTTGGTAGGAAGGCTCCTCAGTGAAGCCCATTGGGCGTGCGATCAGGGCCGGCGGGAAGCTCTGGATGTTCGAATTGAGATCGCGAACGGTGGCATTGTAGTAACGCCGGGCGCCCTGCAGTTCGCCCTCAATCTGTGACAGCTGGTCTTGAAGTTGAAGGAAGTTGGCGTTTGCCTTGAGCTCCGGATACGCCTCGGCAACGGCGAACAAACGTCCAAGCATGCCAGTCATCTGAGCGTCGGCCTGGGCTGTCGCCTGGACACTACCGGCATTTACCGACGCGGCGCGTGCTTTCGAAACTTCTTCGAATACCTCGCGCTCGTGCGCAGCATAGCCTTGCACGCTCTCGACCAGGTTGGGGATGAGGTCCGCTCGGCGCCGCAGCTGGACTGTGATCCCGCTGAACGCTTCCTTCACCAGCGCGCGCAGGCGCACCAGACGGTTATAAATGGCCACGAAGTAGAGAAGCACCAAGGCGACAACGCCCAGGACGATCCAGCCGATCATGTGAATTCCCCCGATAGTCCGCAGCCGAACATAGGGGGACTTACAAACGTTCGCTAGAAGGCGCTTAGCCCGGTGATCGCGCGGCCCATGATCAGCGCGTGAACGTCGTGAGTCCCTTCATAGGTGTTGACCGTCTCCAAGTTGGCCGCGTGGCGCATGACTTGAAACTCGGCCGAGATGCCGTTGCCGCCGTGCATGTCGCGCGGAAATTCGGGCGATTTCGAGCGCCTTGCCGCAATTGTTGCGCTTGATCAGGCTGATCGCTTCGGGGACCAACTGGCCCTCATCAAACCTGCGACCAACCCGAAGCGCCGCTTGCAGGCCCAAGCTGATCTCGGTGATCATGTTGGAAAGCTTGAGCTGGACGAGCTGGGTGGAGGCGAGTGGCCTGCCGAATTGTTTGCGGTCGAGCGTGTAGCGCCGAGCGGCGGAATAACAAAATTCGGCCGCGCCCATTGAACCCCAGGCGATCCCGTAGCGGGCGCGGTTGAGACAGCCAAAAGGCCCCTTCAATCCTTCGGCATTGGGTAGAAGCGCGTCCTCACCGACCTCGACGCCGTCCATCACGATCTCGCCTGTGATCGAGGCGCGAAGCGAGAGCTTCTCCTTGATCTTCGGAGCAGAAAGACCCGCCATGCCCTTTTCGAGCACGAAGCCGCGGATCTTGTTGCCGTGTGCGTCCGACTTCGCCCAGACGACGAAGACGTCGGCGATCGGTGAGTTGGTGATCCACATCTTGGTGCCAGTGAGGCGGTAACCGTTGGCGGTCTTCTCGGCGCGGGTGCGCATGCTTCCAGGATCGGAACCCGAGTCCGGCTCAGTCAGTCCAAAACAGCCGATCCATTCACCCGTTGCCAACTTGGGCAGATATTTTTGCCTCTGCTCCTCTGAGCCGTAAGCGTTGATCGGATACATGACGAGGCTCGATTGGACCGAGCAGGCCGAACGGTAGCCGCTATCGACGCGCTCGACTGCTCTTGCGATCAGGCCGTAGCTTACATAGCCGAGACCAGCACCGCCATATTCATGAGGGATCGTTGCGCCGAGCAGACCAAGAGCGCCCATCTCGCTCATGATCTCGCGGTCGAAACGCTCCTCGAGATAGGCCGAGGTGACGCGCGGTTGAAGCTTCTCCTGAGCATAGCCTTCGGCCGTATCGCGGACGAGCCGCTCCTCATCAGTCAGCTGATGATCGAGATCGAACGGATCCGCCCAGTCGAACGGAAGAATTGCAGGCTCGCCCACTCGTGAATGCCCCGATGCTGTACGAAGTCGCGGCCTCTTAGCGGGGTGGCGGAAGTCGCGCCACCCCGCGCTGCCAGTAGCGGGAGGACTGGACGCCGTCCCGCTGGGGACCCAGCGTCAGAACGTGCCCTTCAGCGAGACGCTGAAGATCGGTCCGACAAGCTCGTCGTGACGTTCGATGAACGCGATTGGCGTGCGGTCGCGATAACCATCCCAAACCGTGCGATCTTCAGTGTGGCGGCCATTGAAGACATTATCGACGCCGACCTTCGCGGTCATCCCGAGAACGTTCTTATCCTCGACGAAAAAGCCAATTATCCAGGGGATATCGAGCGTGTGATCGATCTCCGTCAGATAGTAATTGCTGGTGTAATGCTGGTGCTGGACATAGGCGCCCCAGGCGATCTGCGTGTGGGGAATGTCGTGACGCAGCTGGACGCTACCCCAATGATCCTGGACATTGCTGATCGGCCGACTTTCGCCTGTCAGCGGATCCCGGACTGATGTCCATTCGGCGCCAAGATCGATATCGACCTTCGCTCCTGTAAAACCCATTGGATCGAGTAGGATGGTGCTTGTGCTTTCGGCTCCGATACGCGTCGCGTGCGGAAGGTTGCCGACGCCCTGTTCGTCCTCGTTGATCGGGATGAAGTCGACGATGTCCTCAACCGAATAATAGTGCAGGTTGAGGCTGGTCTTGCCCCAGCGGCCAAGGTCATGGGCGAAGTCGGTTTCGACCTCCCAACTCTGCGGGGGCACCAACTGAGGATTGCCGGCATTGTCGCGATCGTCGCTTAAATCGGGCTGCGCGAGGAAGTCGTAGAAGCTGATCTGACCAACGCGGCGGCGCAGTTTCAGGCTGATGTCCCATGCCTTGTCGGGATGCCATCCAAGCACGATGCTGCCTTTGGGACGGAAGAACTTGCGCGCCGGCTCCTCGTCGGTCGTGCGATCGAGGTGCGAGATCTCCGGCGCCGGCGGCGACCTGCAGGTCGAGGTTGGAGCGAAGTTGCCGGCTCAAAGTCGCCATCGCTTCGTAGCGCGTCTCGACGACCTTGCCGCTGCCCTGCGGGAAGTCGACCTTCGTGGAAGACGCCGTCAGGTTCCAGATTGAACAGACGGCCGTGCTGGTCCAGCGAATTGAACGCTCGCTCGAGCGAGAACTGCCAATGGTTCGGGCCGCTGTTCCAGCTGTATTCGCCGCGGGTGACAGTTTCCCCGATGTGCGAATCGCGACTGAAGCGCGAGCCCTCGCTATCCGCACCGCTGCTTGTGAAGTGCAAGATATCGGTGCTGACGATCGGCTCATGATCCCAATGGCGAAGCCCGATGAGCTTGAGGCGGCCGGGGCCCAGAGCAAATTCATAATCGCCGCTGATGTCGCCCTGATAGCCGGCGAGCGTCTGCTCGTAGATTCGTGCTTGGGTTTCGCCGGTCGCGAGGACCCGTCTGTCGTGCAGTCGCACCGGGTTCCAGTACGGAGTGTAACCGAGTGTCAAATTGCCGACTGATGAGCCGGGCCCGTCGATCGCGAACTTCCCCTGAAAGGTGAGCAGCGAGGATTCGGAATGGTAAGCCTCGGTACGCTTCTCGATCAGGTCGTGATTGGCGTCGTAGATCCAGATCGGGCCGCCGAGGCCTCCCCGACCGTAGCTGTTCTTCACCGAAAGCGTATAATCGACTGGGCCTTCCTTGCCCGAATAGCTGATGTGGCCACCGTAAAGCTCAGGCCTGGCATAGTGGGAGCGGGCGTTCGCATCATATTCGAATTCGCCGGAGGCCTTCTTGGTCGGCGGATAGAATGACGTTGGCGACCTGACCCGAGAGGCCGGCAATGCCAAGGCTGGCGGCGTCGACAATCTCGATCCGCTCGACGCTGGCAGCAGGTGTATTCTTCAGCTGGTCGACCGCGCCACCCGACTTATTGGCAATGCGCTGCCCGTTGATCAGCACATTCTCCGAAGCCTGCCCGAGACCCCGATCGGTCGTATCCACGGCCTTGATCGTGAAGCTCGGCACTTGGACGAGCATGTCGTAACCCGTCTTTGGCGCGAAGCGCGCGAAGTCGGCAGGCGTATAGACACGCTTTTGACCTGCGAGCTTGGCCACCGGAGCCGGAGCGACTGCGGAGTCGGGTGGCTGCGCGGCTCGCGCCAGAACCGGCGCTGGAGCGAGCAGCATTGCGCCTGCCAGCAATGCGCTCCGATGGAGACGAATGTTACGCATAAATTCCCCTATCCGGCCGAGATCGAACTTCGCTCGAGTCTTGCCGTGTTACTACAATAATACTGCAAATGGGCGATTTGGTTCGACGATCAGTGCTTGCGGGCTGTTGACGGCTCGAAACCGAGCGCCTTCATTTGGACGAGCTTATCCGGAGTGAGATCGCCAAAACCCCGCGCTGCAACCGACTGGACATAGTCCGGAGTAACGTCGAGCGCCTTGAGCTGGACGAGCGTGTCCACCGCCAGGTTGCGGTATCCGATGCGCGCGAAGCTTCCAATGAAAGCGGGCGTGATGTTCAAAGCCGCCATTTGCTCGAGTTCGTCGGCGCTGAGATTGCGGTAACCCGCGGCTGCAAGTCCCGTGATCATGGCAGGATTGACGCCCACGGCCTTGAGAGCCGTAACCTCATCACCGGAAACGTTGCGAACGCCGGCACGCGAGAGCGCGTCGATATAGTCGGGCGTGACATCGAGCGCGGCGAACTGGGTGAGATCGTCGAGCGTTCTTGGGGCGTAGGGACGACCGGCGAAGCCCGCGATGAATGGACGGCTGACTCCAACGGCAGAAAGCTCTGTAAGCTTTTCGACGCTGGGCCGCGGAAATCGATATTGGGCGAGGGCCTCGACGAGATCGCGGGAGGCGCCGGCCATCGTCAGCTCATAAGCCTGGTCGCTATCGGGGCGGCCAATCCCCTGGCTGGCAAGGAACTGACTAAAGCTCGCGTTTTCCGTGAAGCCGCAGCGACCTTGCGCAACAGAATTACGGACTTCGCCGGTGCAATCGATCCGTCCCGCTTCGCGAACATAAGAGAAGTTGATCGGCCGATCACCCGGCAAGCGGAGTGCGTTCACGTCCACGCCCGACAACTCATTCGACTGAAATGAATTGCCCATCATGTTGTGATGGCGATCGATACCCGACCAGAGTGAAAGCTGGACTTGGCCTGAGCGAGCGGAAGGCTTGAGCTCGAACCTCAAATCGGAGGTTGAGTTGGCAATGCAGGCGCTCGAAACTGCGACAGCGGTCACGAGAAGTGCTGCGATGAAAGCAAGAGGTCGGGTCATTGCTGATCTCCTTCAGATGCATCGGGCAAAGTTCACCCGTCCGCCCGAAATGGGCGCTCAAAAGATCGTCAGTCGAAAGTTCGGTTAAGTGATTAGCGGATTAGCCAATCATCTCCCCGGCGGGCGGGGAGGCGGCGGTGGCAGCGGCGGAGTTGAGCGATGGCCGCCGTTTACGGCCCGTAGAGCGATGTAATCCTCGAGGTCACCGTCGTAGCCGCCGAGGCGCATTTCCCGGATGTAAGCTCCGGTTACTCCAACTGCGCGCGCACCTGTTAGATCGCCAAGATCTGCAGTGCCGAATCCCGCGGCGCGCATCTCCCGAACGAAATTACCGTCGACACCGACAGCACGCGCACCGGCGATGTCACCGGCATCGAAGTCCCGAAGACCTGCCGAGGAGAGACCTCGAACGTAATCGGGAGTCACTCCGACCGCTTTCATGCCAATGAGGTCTTCGGCATCGGCGTCCCGAAGCTCCGGGGCCGCAGCGCGCATGGCGGCGACATATTCTGGGGTCACGCCGACCGTCTTCATCGCGATCGCGTTCTCAATCGCGCTGTCCTTCCTGTGGAAGGGGGCGGAGACTGCGCCGGGGATATCCTCATCAGCGGCGGCATAGGTGACAGTTTGCGCTCCGTTTGGAGCGAGCGCGACGACCTTGCGACGGCCCTGCGCATCGGCTGGGTAGACAGTGACCGTCGCTCCTGAGGGCGCATGGGCGACGAACATGCCATCCTTCGACATCACGGTTGCACCGCCGGGAGCAGTCGCTGCGAAGTTTGCGGAGGAGGGATTGATTGCCGTCATTGCAGTCTGGACCGACGTTGCAACGCCTTGGCCGATAATGGTCGGCAAGTCGGTCGGGACCGCATCGGAACCAGGATAGTAAGGCGCCAGATATTTATCGTTCGATGCTGCCACCTTCGCGGCCTTCGCCTGCTTGGCG
>CAWAWT010000056.1:0-14360 GCA_963785855.1 uncultured Alphaproteobacteria bacterium | reverse complement strand
TATGTTCTAGTATACCTTCAACAACACGTATTGCTTGTTCTCCGTTCCGTCGAGCGCGATCATTTCGGCGTCGATGGCGGAGCTGATCCTCGGCGTCCAAGCCTACGACCGCTTCAGCGACCTCGCCGTTAACGGCCTGCACCGCCTTGCTTACGCCCTTCCCGCCCCAGCGGCTCTTGTCTCCATCCCGAACCTCGACTGCCTCGTGCGCACCCGTGGACGCGCCCGATGGAACGGCCGCCCGGCCCATCGACCCGTCTTCGAGCGTGACGTCCACTTCGACGGTCGGATTGCCACGACTGTCCAGGATCTGGCGGGCATGAATATTCGACCATCGCGGTCATGGCTTTCCTTCTTGCGCAGTCGTAACAATATTGGGGTACGCGATCCCTAATAAGCTGCGCGTTCGAGCGTGCAACTTTAGGGGCCAAGGCGCCGGAACGAAGGTCCGCGGCCACGGTTGAAGTCGCCAAAGGAGGACCGCGATGGCTGACCAGAAAACCGCCGACTTGCCCGAAGGAACCGATACAGTGATCGAGGGTGCCGAATATCGGTTCCCTGACGACCGATCCGACGGAACGGGACGAGGAGGGGCAGATGATAGAGATTGGCGACACCGACCGCTCAGGCAATGCGATTGCAGGACGCATCCGCGATGGCCGCGACAAGCTTGCGAACCAGGCCGGCGACAAAGCGCGCGGCCTCGTCACACAGGGTTTGGAGCGCACGTCGGAAGCCCTCGCAAACGTCGCCAAGATGGTCGGTGACACCGCATCCGGAATCGATGAGCGGCTGGGCGAGGATTACGGCAATTATGCCCGCCGCGCGGCCACCAAGATCGAGAGCGTCGCTAACGCTATCGCCGACAAGGACCCTGACGAGCTGATCGAAGATACGCGCAGCTTCGTCCGCGACAGCCCGGGCATCGCGCTCGCTGGCGCTGCAGTCGTCGGCTTCGTCGTTGCGCGGCTCGTGAAGAGTGGTCTCGCGAAAAGCGAGGACGACGGCGATTGATGCTCAAACCCGCGCTTCCGCCGCCCGAACCTGACCGCTCGATCGGTGAGATGATTGAGCAGGTGATCGACGACGCACTCGATTATGGTCGGGCCGAGCTGGCGCTCCTCAAGGTGCGGGCGCAAGACGTCGTCGAAGATTATGTGCGCGCTGCGATCCTGTTCGGGATCGCCGCGGTGCTCGCTCTTGCTGGCATCATTACGCTGTTCGTCGGAATTGCGATTGCGCTCGCTCGTTGGATCGGACCGCTTGGTGGAGCAATTGTGTCGACCATGCTCGCAGCTGGAATCGCCGGCTTGCTCGTGTGGATGGCGATTTCCGATCTCAAGGAAGAGCCATGAGCGACGAGCAGGTGAGAGCCGCCGAGTTCGAGGTCGACCGCTCGCGCCGGAAGCTGATTGGCACGTTGCAGGAGCTGACGCGCCAGTTCGAGCCTCATCGGCTGGTGCAGGAGGCCTGGGAAAAGGCGAAGGACAAGGGCGCGGATCTGGCCGAAGATGCAGTCGATGCCGTCCGGGCACGGCCGCTCGCACGCGACCGGAGTCGTTGCCGGAATCCTCGCCTTTCTGGCCCGCGAGCCGTTAATGAAAGCGGCCGGCAAAATCGTCGGCGGCGCAAAAACCAAATCAAGCAAGCGCCGCAGGGCACCAAGGCAAGGGAAAACGGAGGCAGCCGAATGACGGACCAGGAATTTACCAGCACTTCGACAAATTATGAGCCCGGCGCGCGCCAGCGAGCGATCGAGGCCTATGAAGGCGCGCGTGGTCGTGCGGCCGATACGCTCGGCGAAGCACCGCTTCTGGCGCTCGCGGGCGGAATCGCAGCGGGAGCTCTAATCGCCGCGCTGCTCCCGAGAACCGCGGCCGAAACACGAGCGGTTCGCCCGACGGCACGGCGTGTGAAGGACACCGCGAAGGCTGCCTTCGAAGCCGCCAAGGGGACGGGCACGCAGCGCCTCGACGAGCTCGGCATCAGCCGGGGGAAGGCCGAAAACACGGTCCGCAGCCTATTCGAAAGCCTAACTGATGCAGCGAAGGCGTCTGCCAGCGCGGCTCTCGATGCTGCCCGCAGTCACGATAGAAGCTGACGGCCCCTGGCAAATCGACTAGCGAGCCGCGCATGAGCAAACTTCACCTGGTCTTCGGCGGCAAGGTCAAGGACCCGCGAACTCTCGATTTCGACATGAGCACGATCGAAGTCATCGGCATTTACGACAGCTATGCTGCCGCAGAGGACGCGTGGCGTGGAGCTGCGCAGCGCACTGTCGACGATGCCGAGATGAAATATGTCGTGGTCCACCTCCACCGGCTACTGGAGCCGGACGTCGAAGGGATGATCCACGGTATCTCACGGCCGAAATTGCCGACTGGCTGAGGGTTCACAGCCGCCGCTCCCGCGGCGGGCATGAAACCGCCGAAGAACGAATGTTAGACGCGTTCCTTGGCGCGCCGCTTTGCGCGGCTCTCCTTCGCCAAGGAGCTGCAGCAGTGGGCGGGATTCAGGCCTTCCGATAGTTCCAAAGAAGTAGTGGGCGCTGCAACAGCAATCCGGCGGCGAAGCCGCCGACATGCGCTGGAGTCTGCGAGCAGGAACCCCTCCCCGCCAGCAAGCCATCCCATCATCAGCTGAAGAACGACCCAAGCGACGAGGAGCCACACGACGTTGATCCAGCGGTTGATCCGCAGGTTGTTGGTGAATGATCTTGCTCGACCGAAGCTAAGCGCGAACGCGCCCATGACCGCACTGATCGCGCCACTTGCGCCGACCATCGGCACTGCTGTCATCGGCTCAACCGACCATTGCGCAAGCGCTGCGGCGTAAGCACCGATCAGGTATAGGGTGACCAGCCCGGTTTTGCCGAGCACGCGCTCGACTGCCTGTCCGCACCACACGAATACCAGCAAGTTGAACCCGAGGTGGATCAGCCCCGAAT
This sequence comes from uncultured Alphaproteobacteria bacterium, assembly GCA_963785855.1. GTDB lineage: Bacteria > Pseudomonadota > Alphaproteobacteria > Sphingomonadales > Sphingomonadaceae > Sphingomicrobium. The sequence continues at coordinate 11,413 of CAWAWT010000056.1, read as the reverse complement.
GGACGAGGGTCGCACTCAGCGGAGTGAGGAACGCTGGAACAGCGGGCCACGGGACGGCCCCACCGCTCAAGCGAAGGGGAATGAAGCCCATCGCCAGCGCCACCTGCTCGGACTTGCCGGCGACGACCGCGATCACCCATGCGAGCGCGGTGATCGCGGTGATGACGTTCGTCGCGCTGCGGGTCAGGCGATCCACTTGCTTAGATGAACTCGATCTTCTTGATCGCGTAGTAGCGGTCGCCCGACGGCGTCGAAACTTCCACTTCTTCGCCGCGCTGGCGGCCAATGAGCGCGCGACCAAGCGGCGAATTGTAGCTGATGCGCCCGTTCGTCGCGTCTGCCTCGACCTGACCGACGAGCTGGTATTTCACCGTCTTTTCGTCCTCGTCGAGCAAGGTGACGGTCGCTCCGAAAACGATCTTCTCGCCCGACAGAGTCGTCGGATCGATCACCATCGCCCGGCTGAGACGGTCCTCGAGATCGGCGATCATAGCCTCGATCTGCCCCTGGCGCTCCTTGGCGGCGTGATATTCGGCATTCTCGCTGAGGTCGCCGTGTGCGCGCGCTTCCTCGATCGCTTCGACGATCGCGGGCCGCTCGTTGCGAAGCCGCCTCAATTCGTCGTTAAGCTTGCGGTGGCCCTCGGCCAGCATCGGCACCTTGTCGGCACTCGGCATGTTCTCAAAACCCTTCTCAATGCTCTGCCCCGGCGCGCTGATCTCAAGCGCGCAATCCAGGTGCAGATTGTCGGTGGAAGCTGTCTCTAGGCGGCGGAATAATAGGATTGGAGTGACGCGACTTCAAGCGCGTGCCCTCTTACCGCCTCGATCGAGCGCGCAGCAGCGAGACTCGCCGCCGCCGTCGTGAAATAGGGCACCTTTCGCGTTAGTGCAGTCGTTCGGATCGAATGGCTGTCCTTCAGCGACTGCCAGCCCTCCGTCGTGTTGAAGACAAGGTCGACGTTTCCGTCGAGCAGCTTGTCGACGATATGCGGTCGTCCCTGCGCTACCTTATTGACGGTATCAACGGGTAGGCCCTTGGACTGAAGATGGGCTGCGGTGCCGCCAGTCGCGATGATCGAAAAGCCGAGCTCGAGCAGCTTCTCAACGGCAGGAACGATATTGTCCTTGTCGGCATCCTTGACCGAGACGAAGGCCGTGCCTCCCTCTGGCAGGATCATTCCTGCCCCGAGCAGAGACTTGGCGAAGGCAATGTCGAAATCCGTATCGATTCCCATGACTTCTCCGGTGCTCCTCATTTCCGGTCCAAGCACCGGATCGGTGCCCGGGAAGCGTGCAAAGGGGAAGACGAACTCTTTTACCGCGACATAGCGATCGATCTTCCGGATCTCACCGACCGCGCTCAGTGGTTCTCCGGCCATCACCCGAGCAGCCATCTTTGCGACCGGGGTCCCGGTTGCCTTGGCGACGAACGGCACGGTGCGGCTCGCGCGCGGGTTGACCTCGATAAGATAAACTTCGCTGTCCTTGACCGCGAACTGGACGTTCATCAGACCGCGGACCTTGAGCGCGAGGGCAAGCTCGCGGGTCTGCCGCTCGATCTCGGTCACGATCTCAGGTCTCAGGCTGTACGGCGGGATCGAACAGGCGCTGTCGCCCGAGTGCACGCCCGCTTCTTCGATATGCTGCAGCACGCCGCAAACCGCGACGTCGATCCCGTCGCAGATCGCGTCGACGTCTACCTCGATCGCGTCGCGGAGATAACGATCGATCAGAACTGGGCTTCGGCCTGACACCTGCACCGCCGTCGCGATGTAATATTCGAGCTGCTGAGGTCCTTCGACAACCTCCATTCCGCGCCCGCCGAGCACGTAGGAGGGCCTCAGGAGCACTGGATAGCCGATCCGCTCTGCCACCCGCAACGCCTCCTCACGGCTGCGCGCGATGCCGTTCGCCGGCTGCTTGAGGTTCAGCTGCTGCACGAGCGTCGCGAACCGCTCGCGATCCTCGGCAAGATCGATGCTGTCGGGCGACGTGCCGAGGATCGGAACGCCCGCCAATTGCAGCCCCTCCGCAAGCTTCAGAGGCGTCTGGCCGCCGAGCTGCACGATCAGACCGAGCAATTCGCCACGGTCCTGCTCGCGCCTGACGATCTCGAGAACGTCCTCCGCCGTCAGGGGCTCGAAATAGAGACGATCCGACGTGTCCGGATCGGTCGAGACCGTCTCCGGATTGCAGTTCACCATGATCACTTCGAAGCCGGCGCCTGCCTGCCCGTTCCGATCCCGACCGAGCGCGAAGGCCGCGTGGCAGCAGCAATAATCGAATTCGATTCCCTGCCCGATTCGGTTCGGCCCGCCGCCGAGGATCATCACTTTGCGACGATCCGATACTTCCGCCTCGTCCACCGGCTCGCCGAAGAGGGGCGCTTCGTAGGTCGAGTACATATAGGGCGTCGCGGCATCGAACTCGGCTGCGCAACTGTCAATGCGCTTGAATACGGGCCGAACACCGAGCCTCAGCCGGTGATCGCGAACCTCGTCTTCGGTGATCCCGCCCGTCATTCCGCGGACGGCGCTGTGGACGACCCCTGAGCCGGCCGCAGCAACCGCCTCCCCCATCCCCCGTTCGAGGTGCGCGGACCGAAGCGCCAACTGCGCAAGCCGGGCATCGGAAAAGCCCATTGCCTTTAACCGGCGCATCCCGCGAGCATCGCTCGGAAGACCATTCTCGCGGACTTCATCTTCGGCGTGAACGATTTCCTCCAACCGCCTCAAAAACCATGGGTCAAATGCGGAGATTTCGTTAATTCGTTCGACTGTGAAGCCTTGGCGAAGCGCCTCAGCGGCGACCAACAGCCGGTCGGGCGTCGGTTTTGCTAGCGCGCTCTCAATTGTCGACGGATCGGCATTCTCAAGATCCCGAACGCGGTCGAGGCCCGTCAGGCCCGTTTCCAAGCCGCGAAGCGCCTTCTGGAGGCTTTCCGCGAAGCTGCGGCCGATTGCCATCACCTCACCCACCGACTTCATCGAGGTCGACAGGATCACATCCGCCCCACGAAACTTTTCGAACGCGAAGCGGGGGATCTTGGTTACAACATAATCAATGGTCGGCTCGAAGCTCGCCGGGGTCGCGCCCCCAGTGATGTCGTTGGCGATCTCGTCAAGCGTGTAGCCCACCGCCAGGCGCGCCGCGACCTTGGCGATCGGGAATCCCGTCGCCTTGGAAGCGAGCGCTGAAGATCGCGACACGCGCGGGTTCATTTCAATCACGACCATCCGTCCGGTTTTCGGATCGATCGCGAACTGGACATTAGAACCGCCTGTTTCCACGCCGATTTCCCGAAGTACCGCAATGGATGCTGAGCGCATCCGTTGATATTCCTTGTCGGAAAGGGTCAGCGCGGGTGCGACGGTGATGCTGTCGCCCGTATGTATCCCCATCGGGTCGATATTCTCGATCGAGCAGATGATGATGGCATTGTCCGCTTTGTCGCGGACGACCTCCATCTCATACTCCTTCCACCCAAGCACCAATTCCTCGATCAGGACTTCGGAAGTCGGGCTTGCCTCCAGCCCACCGCTGACAATCTGAACAAACTCGTCGCGGTTGTAGGCAATACCCCCGCCCGTTCCGCCAAGCGTGAAGCTTGGACGGATGATTGCCGGCAGGCCCACGCGCTCGAGTCCAGAAAGCGCGTCCTCGAGACTGTGCGCGATCGCGGAACGCGGCGATTCCAGCCCGATCTTGTCCATCGCCTCGCGGAACTTCAGCCGGTCCTCGGCCTTCTCGATGGCCTCTGCATTGGCACCGATCAACTGCACTCCCAACCGGTCGAGAGTGCCATCCTTGAACAGCGCGAGCGCCGTATTCAGCGCAGTCTGCCCACCCATCGTCGGTAGCAAGGCGTCCGGCCGTTCCTTTTCCAGAATTTTCGCCACGATTCCGGGTGTAATCGGCTCGATATAAGTCGCGTCGGCAAGTTCCGGGTCCGTCATGATCGTGGCCGGATTAGAATTGACGACGATGACTCGGTAACCGTCGCTTTTCAGTGCCTTGACGGCCTGACTTCCCGAATAATCGAACTCTGCCGCCTGTCCGATGACGATCGGGCCAGCGCCGATGATGAGGATCGATTTGATATCGCTGCGCTTGGGCACTAGCGGTCTGTCTCCCCGTCGGGACGCAGTGTCACGCTAAACTTCAAGTTGCCGAATTCACCGTTGGCAACGCGAAAACTCAGCGCCGTAACTTCGTCGATGCTATGACCAGCGGGGTTGACCAGCGTCCAATTATCATCCGTGGAGCGCATGATCTTCCAGCCATCTTTGCTCAGTCGCTGTCTTAGCGGCGGGATCAGGTCGGGTGAGCCCGTGATCGTCAGTGCGACCACCCGGCGAACTGTGCCATCCATGTTTATTGCCGGAAGCATGGTCGGCTCGACCTTGCTGATTGTAAAGATCGCGGAAGCGGCCGCAACAAGTGCCATCATTCGATTTCTCTCACTCACACCACTTTCAAATTGCATGTTGACGAAGACTGCTTTGAGGCCGTTGCGGCGCGCCCATTTGCCCACGCACATTCGCTGCTCCGACGTGGCGTCCTGCCGGACAGCAATCAGCAGCCGCTTCTCGCTCTCGTCCTAAATCAGCTCTCCCAGCGCCAGCCCACAGCCGAGCGCTACCTCGTTGAGTTCTCAATTCGCTGTGCATCTGCGCCGGCGTCGCGCAAGCGAAGAGCGCGAGCGGAATGGCAAGCAAGGCTCGCCTCACTTCATTGCCCCAACGAAATTCTCGAACAAATAGAAGCTATCCTGGGGCCCAGGGCTCGCTTCGGGGTGGAACTGGACGCTGAACGCTGGCCGGTCGGTTAGCTCAATGCCACAATTTGACCCATCGAAGAGCGACACGTGCGTCTCGCGCACATTGCCGGGCAGCCCGTGACGCTCGACAGCGAAGCCATGGTTCATGCTGGTGATCTCGACTTGCCCGTCGGACAGGCGTTTGACCGGATGATTGGCGCCGCGATGACCCTGGAACATCTTTGACGTCATGCCGCCGACCGCGAGCGCGAGCATCTGGTGGCCAAGGCAGATGCCGAACAGTGGTTTCTTCGTATCCAGCATCTGGCGGATCACAGGTACCGCATATTCGCCTGTGGCCGCCGGATCCCCCGGTCCGTTCGACAAGAAAAAGCCGTCGGGATCGTGCGCCATGATCTCGTCGAAGGTCGCGGTTGCGGGTACCACCGTCACCCGCGCTCCAGCCTCGACCAACAGTCGGAAGATGTTCCGCTTAGTGCCATAATCGACCGCGACCACGTGCGGCCGGCTCGCATCGGGGGGCCCGGAACCATATCCCTCACCCCAGGTCCAGCGGCCGCCCGCCCAGCGTTCGACCTGCAATCGACTGACGTCCTTTGCGAGATCCATGCCTTCTAGCCCTGGCCATTCCGCAGCCATTCGCTGAAGGCTCTCAAGATCGAACTGCCCGTCCTCTCGATGAGCGATCGCCACCGTCGGGGGCCCTTCCTCGCGCACCAGCTTTGTCAGCGCTCGCGTGTCTATACCGGCGATCCCGATCCGCCCCCATTTGCGCATCCAATCGGCAAAACCCAGGGTCGCTCTATAGTTGCTCGGCTGTGTCACCATCTCGCGGACGAGGCAGCCAAGCGCGTGCGCCTCGCCCGCCTCGACGTCCTCCTCGTTAGCTCCGACATTGCCGATATGCGGGAAGGTGAAGGCGATGACCTGCTTCGCATAAGAGGGATCGGTCATCACCTCCTGGTAGCCGGTCATTGCGGTGTTGAAGCACAGTTCACCGACGGCCTGGCGTTCCGCGCCAAAACCCTGTCCCCAGACCGTTCGTCCGTCGGCGAACACTACGAACTCCAGTCGCGCCCGGAGGTTGGGGCGCGTGCTGGGGTCGTACGTCGGCCATGAGCGGGAGATGCCTTCCGTTAGGGGTTTGCCAGCGATGTCGCTAAGGCGTTGCCGCTATGCGTTTTGTGGCCCCCGGTCAACGCTGGTCAGCGCGAAAATGCAACGCTACGTGGGCAGCATGATCCGCGACAACATCAAGGCTGCGACGATCTCGGCAATGAAGGGCGGCGACAAGGAGGCGACGGGCACCCTTCGCCTTGTCTCCGCGGCAATCAAGAACCGCGACATCGAGGCTCGCACCGGCGGTGCTCCAAAGGACGACGACGCGCTCGTCACCGAGGTGATCCAGAAGATGATCAAGCAGCGCCGCGAGAGCGCCGAGCTCTACCGTAAGGGGGGCCGCGAGGACCTCGCATCCAAGGAAGAACGCGAGATCGCGGTTATCGAACGCTTTCTGCCCAAACAGCTCTCTGATGCCGATGCGGAAGCGAAGATCCGCGAGATCATCACCGAAACCGGCGCCAGCTCGATGAAAGACATGGGCCGCGTCATGGTGCTGGTGAAGGAGCGGCTTGGTCCTTCAATCGAGCCTGCACGGGCAGGCGTTCTCGTGAAGGGCGCTTTGACCTCTTAGAGCTCCCTATGGGGCTTCCTTCGAGCAAAAAGCTGTTGGCTGAGTTGGACTGCGCCCCGGCGGTCGAAAGCACATGCGACCAAAAGAGCGCGTTCCCTAAAGGACGAGGAAAATCGGTCATCTGCTTCTGAAACAACGGCTTTCTGGCGAGCTTCTGAGGTCATCGCTGCTCTGAACGCGTGAGCTGCTCCTCAATCCTTCCCGCTCGCGGGAAGGGAAGTATGGAGGCCGCAAAAAAGGCCCCGCCACTTGGGAGCGGCGGAGCCGAATCTGTGAAATCAGGAGTTAGGCAGTCGCAGCAGCCGTCCTGGCGCTGCCGCCGCCGACCATTCCCATCACACCATCCATGGCGAGACCGTAAAGGACGATTGCCATGGCGCTGGCCAATGAGCCGCACATGCCCATCTGAAGATTGGCAGTCACGGAATTGAGTTGGCCGCCGATCGTCGGAATGTGAGCTAGCGCGGTGCCGATGATCGGCAGTGCAACGATGGCCACGCCCGCCAGAACCATTCTTTCGACTGGCAACGATATGCCTGCGATAAGGCCGAGCACGACAAGGACCAACGCAACGTCCATTTTCCCGAGCGCAACAAACCCGGCGACGACTGCAAGCACGATGTAGAGAGCGCGGGCAAGCCCGCTGATCTTGTTCAGCATAAAACCCTCCCCTTGGTCGTCCGACTTAGCGGTCTTCCGCCGCTCTGTGTCGGAACCGTAACAACTTAACCGCAAATTTCCCCTGTGGCCAGCGCGGCCAACGCAAGTCGCTCCTGACCTGTGGATAACTTTTGCGCGGCGTCTTGCGACCATGCGATTCGGGCATAGGGTGAAATCGTGACCCTCTCACCCCAATGGCTGGACGAGCTTCGCGCTCGAACGACGCTGTCCGCGGTGATCGCGCCGACTGTGAAGCTGGTACGAGCAGGTCGCGAGTGGAAAGCCTGCTGTCCGTTCCACAATGAGAAGACGCCGAGTTTCACCGTCAATGACGACAAGGGCTTCTATCATTGCTTCGGCTGTGGCGCTCATGGAGATGCGATCCGCTTCCTGACGGATCAACGCGGGATGCACTTCATCGATGCGATCAAGGAATTGGCGGCCAAAGCGGGCATGGAGGTTCCCTCACCCGACCCTCAGGCGAAGGAACGCGCCGACCGAGCCGCTTCGCTCACCGACGTGATGACCGAGGTCGCGAGTTGGTATTCAGACCAACTCAACGGCCTCAAGGGCGCGCAGGCACGGGACTATCTCAGCGGCCGCGGGCTCGACGCTGCGACCGTCGGGCGCTTCGGACTCGGCTTCGCGCCGGACAGCCGTTCCGCATTGAAACGCGCGCTCGAAAAGCTGGGTGAGGATAAGCTGGTCGAGACCGGCATGCTCATCAAGCCTGACGACGGCGGCGCAACATACGATCGCTTCCGGGGCCGCCTCATGTTCCCGATCCGCGACCCGCGCGGCCGAGTGATCGGCTTCGGAGGCCGCATCCTGGGTGAGGGCGAGCCCAAATATCTCAATTCTCCAGACACCCCGCTCTTCGACAAGGGCCGAACGCTCTACAACCTCGATCGCGCCGGCCCTGCGAGCCGAAGCGCCAAGCGACTGATCGTCGTCGAAGGTTATATGGACGTGATCGCGCTCGATCGAGCGGGCATCGAAGAGGTTGTCGCGCCCAACGGCACCGCTGTGACCGAGGCGCAGCTCGAGCGGATGTGGCGTCTCGATCCATCGCCGATCCTCTGCTTCGATGGCGACATAGCCGGGCGGAGGGCAGCGATCCGCGCAGCGACCCGCGCCCTGCCCCTGCTACGTCCCGACCGGACGCTACGTTTCGTCGAGCTTCCCGCCGGCCAGGACCCGGATGACGTCATCCGCACCGGCGAGCGTGAAGCGTTCGAAGCGCTGATCGCAAATCCCGAACCGCTCGACGCCCGCCTCTGGCGTCACGAGGTCGAGTTGCAGCCTCTCAACACTCCGGAGGCCTGGGCCGGCCTGAAGCAGCGCTTATTCGACCACGCGTCAGTGATTGGCCACGTCGACCTTGGCCGTATCTATCGTGAAGATTGGCTCAATCGCTTCCACGAACAACGCCGGCCCGTTACCGCCTTCGCGTTGCAACCGCGCCGATCGACCTTCAAGAACGGCCGCTTCGTCCCTCCAGCGGCTCCGGTTGGCGCCAAGACCCGCGCCATCGCCACCGCCGGCATCGACGCCACCACGGCCCGCGCACTGATTGAAGAGATTCATGCTCTTCCCAGAGGAGCTTCCCGCCCATTGTGAGCAACTTGCGGCGCTAGAGATCGCCGATATGCCCACTTCGCAAATGCGCGACGAGCTGGTTAACGCTGCTTTCTCCGGTTCGACGCTTGATCGGGAAAGCATCCACACCATATTGGGCGGCGATGGAGCAACGGGCCCGAAGGGCTCAAGCGCCATGGGCTTTTCCTTCACCCGACGCGACAGCGATCCGGACCGCGCCCGAAGTGATCTGGCGGCTGCGGTCGAGATCATCGCGGCGGCCGAAGAGGTGGACAAGGCCCTGGCAGATGCAACCGAACGGCTGAAGCGGGATTTCACCGACGAGGCCTTGGAAGAACAGCAGCGCCTGGTCGAGGCGCAGCAAGGATTAAGGCAGCGGCTGGCGCAACTGGCAGGCACCGATTAAGCGGCGGATAAATATGGCAAAAAACGAACCACAGGAACTCGACACGGCCGAGACGGGCGACGCCCCGCTGATCGACCTCAACGATGCGTCGGTCAAGAAGATGATCGCTCGCGCCAGAGCGCGGGTTCGTCACCTATGATGAGATCAACGAGGCGCTTCCGCAGGACCAGATGTCAGCGAGCAGATCGAGGACATCATGTCCGCGATCAACGAGATGGGTATCAACGTCGTCGAGAATGAGGAGGCGACCGAGGACGACGACGACGAGCGCGACAAGGAGCCCGAACCTTCCGCGGGCGAGGACGAGGTCGACCCATTGGATGACAGCGGTCCGCGCCCCGCTGCTGCGGCCAAGAAAGAGCCGACCGATCGCACCGACGACCCGGTCCGCATGTATTTGCGCGAAATGGGCGCGGTGAGAACTGCTCTCCCGCGAGGGCGAGATTGCCATCGCCAAGCGCATCGAGGCCGGCCGCGATACGATGATCTGGGGCCTGTGCGAATCGCCCATTACCTTCGAGGCGATCATCGGCTGGTCCAACGCCTTGAACGAAGGCCGCATGCAGTCGCGAGAGATCATGGATCTCGAGGCGATGCTCTCGAAGGGGCCCACGGCTGAACAGCTCAACGAGGCAGAGGCAGGCGGCGAAAACTCCGAGGGCGAAATCAGCGAGAAAGTCGCCGGCCCCTCGATCAAGGAAGAAGAAGAGGTTGCCGACGAGCCGGAGGCAGACGCGAACGAAGACGACGAGGATATGGTCGAGCGCCGCGCCAAGCCGCAGGCGGCGGAGGATGATGACGAAGACAACACACTCTCCCTCGCTCAGATGGAAGAGACGCTGAAGCCCTCGGCGCTAGAGAAGTTCGCCCAGATCACGTCAATCTACAAGAAATTCTCGAAGATCCAGGGTAGCCGGATGGACGCGTTCCAGTCGGGTCAGGAATTCCCCTCCGGCGAGGAGAAGAAGTACCAGAAGCTTCGCGAGCAGCTCACCGCCGAGGTCGAGAGCGTCCAGTTCCACGGCTCGAAGATCGAATATCTCGTCGAGGCTCTCTACGCCTACAACAAGCGTCTGATGGGTCTGGGGGGGCAGATGCTCCCCTTGCAGAGCGGCATCGCGTTCCGCGCAAGGCGTTCCTCGACGCCTACACCGGCCACGAGCTCGACGAGAGCTGGGTTGCCGACATTTCCAAGCTCGATCAAGAAATGGGCCGCATTCGCCGCGGCGGAGGGTGACACGGTCGAACGCATCCGCTTCGACATCGCCGCCATCGCGCAGTCAACCGGCACGTCGCTCGGCGAATTCGGCCGAAATCGTCAATATGGTCCAGAAGGGCGAGCGAGAAGCTCGCATCGCCAAGAAGGAAATGGTCGAGGCGAACCTCCGCCTCGTCATCTCCATCGCCAAGAAATACACCAACCGCGGCCTTCAGTTCCTCGACCTCATTCAAGAGGGAAACATCGGCCTAATGAAGGCGGTCGATAAGTTCGAATACCGCCGCGGCTACAAATTCTCGACCTATGCGACGTGGTGGATCAGGCAGGCGATCACTCGCTCGATCGCTGACCAGGCGCGCACCATCCGCATCCCGGTGCACATGATCGAGACGATCAACAAGCTGGTCCGCACCGGACGCCAGTTCCTCCACGAGACCGGCCGCGAAGCGACCCCTGAGGAACTCGCCGAGCGCCTCTCCATGCCGCTCGAAAAGGTCCGCAAGGTTCTCAAGATCGCCAAGGAGCCGATCAGTCTCGAAACCCCAATCGGCGACGAAGAAGATAGCCATCTCGGCGACTTCATCGAGGACAAGAACGCCGTCATCCCGGTCGACGCAGCGATCCAGTCCAACCTCAAGGAAACGGTCACTCGAGTCCTCGCCTCGCTAACCCCTCGCGAAGAACGCGTTCTTCGAATGCGTTTCGGAATCGGCATGAACACCGATCACACGCTGGAGGAAGTCGGGCAGCAGTTTTCGGTGACCCGCGAGCGTATCAGGCAGATCGAGGCAAAGGCGCTTAGGAAGCTGAAGCATCCGAGCCGGTCGCGAAAGATGCGATCCTTCCTCGACCAGTGACGAGCCGAGTTTAAGCGGAGGCTCGCGCACCGATTGCGAGCAAATCTGCAAGTGTACCGAGGCTCGAATGCTGCTGGCTAAGTTCGTCGCCGACCTTGGTCGGGTGCGCCACGCCGGGCATCTGGCGCTTCTTGCCGCGGCGACGGCAGCTTTCGATTTGCCGCCAGAGGTTCAGGGTCTGATCGTTCATATGCGGG
>CAWAWT010000055.1:0-10543 GCA_963785855.1 uncultured Alphaproteobacteria bacterium | reverse complement strand
AACGGCCGTCGGCCATTTCAAGAGCTTGGGAAATGGCGGTCAGCCGTTGCATTCGAAGCAACGAAGCCTGTGGAAAACGATCGGCTCCAAGCTTGGCACGCCTCAAATCCGGGCTTTATACCGTTCGTTCAAATGTCAGACCTCTTTTCGTCTTCCTCAGCGACCCCGTCCGACAATTACGATGCATCCGCGATCGAGGTGCTGGAAGGGCTGGAACCCGTCCGCCGTCGCCCCGGCATGTATATCGGTGGCACCGACGCGCGTGCTCTCCATCACCTCGCCGCAGAGGTCCTCGACAATAGTATGGACGAGGCTGTCGCTGGTCACGCAAGCCGCATCGAGGTCATGCTCGAGCGATCCAACCGACTGACCGTTATCGACAACGGCCGCGGAATTCCCGTCGACCCTCATCCAAAATATCCGGGTAAATCGGCCCTTGAGGTCATCATGACTACGCTCCACTCGGGCGGCAAGTTCGAGGGCAAGGCCTATTCGACGTCGGGAGGACTTCATGGCGTCGGAGTGAGCGTCGTCAACGCGCTGTCGACCGAGACGATCGTCGAAGTTGCGCGCGAGAAAAAATTGTACCGTCAAACTTTTGCGCGCGGGGCTGCAAGCTCGATGCTCGAGGAAGTCGGGGCGGCACCAAATCGTCGCGGAACGACCATCACTTTCACGCCGGACACTGAGATTTTCGGCGCCGACGCCGCATTCTCGCCCGACCGACTGTACAGACTCGCGCGCTCCAAGGCATATCTGTTTGCGGGCGTCGAGATCCGCTGGCGCTGCGACCCGACCCTCGCCGCAGCGGACGTACCAGAACAAGCCGTCTTCCAGTTTCCAGGTGGCCTTGCGGACTATCTTGCCGACCAGATCGGCGACAGGCCGACCGTCGCCAACCAGCCGTTCACTGGCCGGCAGGACTTTCCCGACGGCCAGGGCAGCGCCGAATGGGCGGTCGCGTGGCCGCTCTTCTCCGAAGGTGCGCAAAGCTATTATTGCAACACCATCCCCACGCCCGATGGCGGCACCCACGAAGCGGGCCTGCGAGCCGCGCTCAGTAAGGGTATCCGAAGCTTTGGCGACCTGGTCGGCAACAAGAAGGCCAAGGACATTACACCTGACGACGTAATGAACGGCGTCGAGCTGATGCTTAGCGTCTTCATTCGTAACCCGCACTTCCAGAGCCAGACCAAGGACCGCCTCACGAGCCTCGAAGCGGCGCGCTTCGTCGAGGCAGCCGTGCGCGACCATTTCGACCATTATCTTGCCGACAATATGGACCGCGGCCGAGCGCTCCTCGGCCAGATCATGGAGAGGATGGATGAGCGCCTCCGCCGCCGCGCCGAGCGCGAAGTCCAGCGCAAGACTGCAACCTCCGCGAGGAAGCTTCGCCTCCCCGGCAAGCTCACCGACTGCGCCAATGACGATCCGCAGGGCACCGAGCTCTTCATCGTCGAAGGCGACAGCGCCGGCGGCTCAGCCAAGCAGGCACGGGATCGCAAGACTCAGGCAATCCTTCCCATCCGGGGCAAGATCCTCAACGTCGCCAGCGCCACCGCCGACAAGATCCGCGCCAACCAGGAGATCGCCGACCTCAATCTCGCATTGGGCTGTGGCGCCCGCGACAAGTTCAGTGAGGATGCGCTGCGCTATGAGCGCATCATCATCATGACCGACGCCGACGTCGACGGCGCCCACATCGCGACCTTGCTGATGACCTTCTTCTTCCAGGAAATGCCCGAGCTGGTGCGCCGCGGTCACCTCTTCCTCGCTCAGCCGCCGCTCTATCGCCTCACCGCCGGACCTCGCACACTCTATGCCCGCGACGACGCCCACCGCGCAGAACTCGAGCGCGAGGAGTTCAGGGGCAAGAAGGTCGAGGTCAGCCGCTTCAAGGGCCTCGGTGAGATGAACCCGGGGCAGCTCAAGGAGACGACGATGGATCCGGCGACGCGCTCGATGCTGAAAGTCACTCTGCCCGCAGCTTACGAGGACCGGCAGCCTGTAAAGGATCTGGTCGAGCGGCTGATGGGGCGCGATCCAGCGCCGAGATTCGAGTTTATCCAGAGCCGTGCATCAGCGGTGGATGAGGAAGAGATTGATGCCTGAGCTTAGCTCTCCCCGCGCTCCTTCATAACGCGCCGCGGTAACAAGAGCGCCGCTCGACGCGATCGATACATCGGGGCGATGATTTTTCTCAACGCCGAGAGGCGAAAAAAAACGGCTCGGCCGCGGGGGCAACCGCGCAACCGAGCCGGAAACACGCGCCGCACCAGCGAGCGCGAGTCTCGGGCGTGATTCTTATTAAATTTTCGCTTACCTGAACATCCGAAAGTTCCTGATTTCGGTTAAACGCACGCATCAATATTAAAGTTCGAACTATCTGAAATTACATAAAAAATTCGCCTGTCTAAGCCAGGATGGAATTGAGGACCGATTGCAATTTATCAGGCACTCCCTCCAGGATGATGCGCGTAATGAGGATCGCCACCGCCGCCGCGGCGGAATTCCAGACAAACGCAAACCGCGCCGCCTTGCTCGGCGATCGACGGAACATGTCAACGCGTCGCGATCTGGAAAAGCACTGCTGCAGCGCAGAAGGCGGCGATCTGCCACCGCGAGTGGACCGACACCAAGATCATCCGACTCACCGCCCCAGCAATCGCGAACGCGAGACAGCTCAAAAGCAGGATCGTCGTCGAGCGTTGCACCAAACCGAGACTAATGTTGTTTGTACCCCAAGACGAGCCGCTTCACCGCGCTTCCCGGGTCGGTTATGAAATGTGCGAGGCTCGCCGTACCGACTGGGGCAACAGTTTGGTCGCGGCGAGTCTCACTTGATAGAGAGGATTGCTGAGCTGCTCGCACAGGGCTGACCTGCGGCTTGAGTACCGTCCGAGTGGTCAGGCCTTGCGGAGTCCGATCGTGCAGCGGACCCCGTCGGGCTCGAAGGTCAAGCTGGTTTTCATGCCGGCCCGCCGAAGGAGTTTGGTGCCGAATCCCTGCCGTTCGGGTTGTCGGACGGGGGGCCCGTCGTGCTCCGCCCAGGTCAGGTCCAGCCGGTCTCGGACGTCTGTGAGGTCAATTCCGACCCATCCGTCGGGTGCAGCCAGCGCGCCATATTTCGACGCGTTGGTCGCAAGCTCGTGGATCGCGAGCGCCAGCGACACGACCTGTTGAGCGGGAATCGCCGCATCGACACAGTCGAGTCGGAACCGGTCTCTGTGATCGTTAAACGGGTCCAGCGCCGCCTCGATCACATCCCTCACCTTCGCGGTCGGCATCTCGACATGTTCGGTAAGCAGTTCGTTCGCATCGGCCAGCGCTTTCAACCGGCCGGCGAACTTGCCCCCGTCCGCCGCGTCCACGCCCAGCGTCTGGAAAGCAATCGACTGGACGATAGTCAGCGCATTCTTGAGCCGGTGCGCCATCTCGCGAGCAAACAGATTGGCGGTCTCCGCTTCGCTTCTAAGAGCGGCCATTTCCAGCTCATGGTGCCGCTGTTCGCTCGCCCTGTAGAGATAGGAAGTGGTGAGGATCACCGTGGAGATGACAGCGTAGCCGATGATGGAGACCCACGCCCCGTACTCGAAGACTCCCGGAAGAGGACGTGAAGAACAAGTACGAGGACAGCAGGCCTCCGACGACCGCCGTCGTCACGCCCGCGAAAATCCCGACGAAGGTCGTGACGATTGCAAGCGCGACCACGACGGTAAGCGTTGGAAGCTGAGTCGGATCGAGCGGAAGTCCATAGCGTAGTGCAACTGCAATCAACGCGGCACCGGTGCCGAACGCGATCTGCGCAAACTTAGACCGGCGCGGAGAACTGGCGACATTCCAGATTACTCGGCGGCGCAAATCCTGCCTCGTCGCGGCATTGTCAGTTTTGATCACATGCGGCGCGCGACGCCCCTTCACGAGCCACTGCATGCCCCGAACCTGGCGCATTCATTGACAGAGGATCAACTCGGACCGGGATATGTTACCGGATCGTCGTTGAAAGCCTGCGCAAGTGTAAACGGGCCCTTGGCGATTTGCTCGAGGTGCTGGCTGTCGAGCTCGTCGAGCCACCACGCCCCGATGAGACCGCACAGCAGCCAAATGAAAACCAGTATCCCGAAAGCCAGCTTCATCGGACCTCGTCCTTGCTTCGACGAAGCTATCACATGTCCAGCGAACAGCAATGGTGCGGGGGTGACGCGTTTGAGGCTCGCCGCTAGAGGCCGCGCAATGACCAAGCGCAGCGGTTCCAGAACGGGCGGCCAAATCCTCGTCGACCAGCTGAAGATCCAGGGCTGCGACCGGATCTTCACGGTTCCGGGCGAAAGCTTTCTCGCGGTCCTCGACGCGCTCTACGATACTCCGGAGATCGACACGATCGTCTGCCGCCAGGAAAGCGGCAGTGCCTATATGGCCGATGCGGACGGGAAGATGACGGGCCGCCCCGGAATCGCATTCGTCACCCGCGGTCCCGGCGCTACCAACGCCAGCGCCGGAGTACACGTGGCGTTCCAGGATTCTACTCCGATGATCCTATTCATCGGGGACGTTGCCCGCGGTGACCGCGGGCGTGAGGGCTTCCAGGAAGTGGACTTCCCCGCTTTCTTCGGTCCGATCGCCAAGTGGGCGGCGCGAATCGAGGATGCCCGGCGGATCCCCGAGTTCGTTTATCGCGCTTACCGCGTCGCGACCGCAGGCCGTCCAGGCCCTGTCGTGCTTGCCGTTCCCGAGGATATGCTTCGCGACGAGGTCGAAGCCGTGGATCGTCCCTGCGTCCCGGCCGTCGCCGAGGAACCCGATCCCGGTGCTGTCCAGGCGATGTTCGAGCTATTGAAGGAAGCCGCCTCGCCGGTCGCGATTGTCGGCGGCGCCGACTGGAGCCCGCGCGCTGCGCATCATTTCGCCAATTTCGCCTTCCGTCACGGAATACCGGTCGCTGCCGCCTTCCGCCGGCAAGATGCAATCGACAACATGTGCGGAGTCTATGCGGGCCAGCTCGGCTACGGACCGAACCCAAAGCTGCAACAACGAATCCGAGATGCCGATTTGATCCTCGCGGTCGGCCCTCGGCTCGGCGAGGCTACGACCGACGGCTATACGCTTATCACGCCGGACCATCCGGGTCAGACGCTCGTCCACGTCCACCCCGATCCCAATGAGCTCGGCCGAGTTTATCACGCCGACCTTCCGATTTGCTCTGACATGGGCGAGTTCGCAGAGGTGATAGACGAGTGGCTTGATCCCGATTTGGTCCGCTTCTCCTGTGGCGACGAGGCGCGCAGGGAATGGCTTGATTGGAACGAGCCCCAGCCGCGCGACGGAGTTGCTCTCGACCTTGGCCCGTGCGTTGCCGAGATGCGGGACAAGCTCCCGCACAATACGATCATCTGCAACGGGGCAGGCAATTTCTCGGGCTGGTGGCATCGCTATTGGCGCTACGGGACGATGCCGACCCAGCTCGCGCCGACGAGCGGGACTATGGGATACGGTTTGCCCGCCGCGGTCGCGGCCGCGATCCGGTTCAAGGATCGACCGGTGGTCTGCGTTGCGGGTGACGGCGACTTTCTGATGAGCGGACAGGAGCTGGCGACCGCTTCACAATATGGCTTGGACTTGCTGGTGATCCTCGTCGACAACAGCGCTTACGGCACGATCCGAATGCACCAGGAGCGCGAGTATCCCGAGCGGATCAGCGCAACCGAACTTAAGAACCCCGACTTTGCCGCGCTTGCTCGCGCGTTTGGCGGCTGGGCCGAGACGATCGAAAGAACCGAAGATTTCGCGCCGGCGCTCGAAAGGTCGATGGCCCATAAGGGCATCCGTCTGATCCACTGCAAAACCAAAATCGAGCAGATCAGCAACACGACGACAATTTCAAAGCTGCGTGAGAAAGGTAAGGGCTAGCGCTCGCGCTCTAGCTGCCAGGCACGTTCGAACAATCGCGCGTGGATGTCGATTTTCTGCTGCAGCTCGCGTGAGCGAACGCTCGGCTCGAGATTTCGCCGTTCTGGCACCTCTGCCGGGAATTGCGCGATCAGATCGTCGAAATGGCCGCCGAAACTGCCCTTCTGAACTCTCCGCCGATGCGCCACCGACTCCCCCAAAACACCCGAGATTGCAGGCCACATACGCGCAGGCCTCCGGATCGGTCCATCCCTTCGCTTGTCAGAGCCCGAACGGATACGTCTCATCGACCTCCACGTGCTCGCCGCGGCTCAGCTTACCCGGGAGCGGGGTGATGGCGCTGGTTTCGTCGAACCAGACATAGCCGTCGAACTGCCTCGGCAGGATCGCCTCGCTATAGTGGCTCCAGCGCTCGGTGTCGGGTCGGTAGATCACGCCGATGAATCGCTCGAGCCGCGCTTCCTCAAGGCTCTCGCGCAGCTCGCGCCCGACCTCACCGTCGCGCAGGTCGAGCAAAAAGCGCGGCACTTCGCTGTCGTGGGCCATCCGCTCATGGCTTTCGGGAAGAGACGGCCGCACGCGCTTGACCCGCATCGGCTCGTCCCAGTCATCGGCAGCTGCGACGGTGCCGGTATGGGTGCCGAAACCGATCAGCCAACAGCGCCCGTCCCATTTCTCCTTGACCAATTGGCCGATGTTCAGCTCGCCGCGGTTCATTCCCATGTCCGTAAATCTGGCATCGCCGATATGGCTATTGTGGGCCCAAACGATCGCCTTCGAGCTCGGTCCCTTGGCCTTCATGATCATGGTGAGCGTGTCGAACATGTGGCTGTCGCGCAAATTCCAGCTCTGCACGGAGCCGTGATAAATGATCCGGTAGTAGGCTTCGGCATCCCTCACGAGCTGCGCGTTCGCGGCAGCATCCAGCCACTCCTCGCATTCTTCGCCGAAGCAATCGATCTGCCTCTTCAGGAGGTCCTGAAGCATCTGAATGACCCCGACCTCGCATCGGGCGTAGTCTTCAATCAATGAATTGCGGCCATAGATTTGCGGATTATCCGCCCAAGGCTCAAGACAGCCATATCTGACATGCGCAAGTCGTCCGAGTTCCGGATCCTTCTTGTCGAGAAAGCTGATAACCTCGGCTATCGAAGCGCTCAGATTATACAGGTCGAGCCCGTAAAATCCGCACATTCGCTCCTTCGAACAGGCCTCATTGTGACCGCGCATCCAGCCGATGAAGGTGTCAACCTCCCGGTTGCGCCACATCCACATCGGGAAACGCTGGAACGCTTGGAATTCGATGTTGCGCGCTGGACGATGACGGACGTAGCGGTCGACCGTCGCGCAATCGGGCCAATCGCCCTCGACCGCGACGATGTTGAAGCCGTGACGCTCGATCAGACGGCGCGAAATCGCGGCCCTCGCGCGATAGAACTCGTTCGTTCCATGGCTCGCTTCCCCGAGACAGATCACGCGCGCATCCGCATAACGGTCGAAGAAGGCGCCGAAAAGTTCGTCGTCGATGTCGGGCAGCGGCTCGGCCGCTTCGGCGATCAGTCGGGGAAGAGTTTCCAGTTCGCTATCAAGCATCTTTCCAGCCTTCTTCCCCGATCAGGGGAACAAACCGGACGCCGCCCAAGTTCTGCCGCTCGACCGACTGATCGGCTCGCTTCGTCACCTTCACCAGCTCTTGAACCCTACCGGGCGATCCTACGGGCATGATGAGGCTCCCGCCGATCGCTAACTGGTCGATGAGAGGCTGAGGCACGTGACTCCCGCTCGCGGCGGCGAGAATTGCATCGAACGGTTCGTCTTTTGGGCAGCCCATGGTGCCATCGCCCTCAACGATCTCGACATTGTCGATTCCGAGGCTGCTGCAAGCGCTCGCGCGACGTGACGACAAGGTCGTGCTGACGTTCGATTCCGATCACCTTTCCGGCGATCCGGCTAACGACTGCCGCGGCGTAGCCCGAGCCGGAGCCGACCTCGAGTATCTTGTCGTGATGGCGGATTCCCGCGGCCTCGATCATCATTGCGACGATATAGGGTTGGGAGATCGTCTGCCCCGCCTCGATCGGCAGTGGGTGATCGCCATAGGCGAGATGCGCGAACTCAGGACCGACGAAGGCTTCCCGCGGCACCTCGAGGAAGGCGCCGAGGATCCGCTGGTCGGTGATCCCGCGCTGACGCAGCTGCCGGTCGACCATTGCCTCGCGTTCAGCGGGGTAGTCTGTCATGGTGTCCATGGTTGATCTCCCGGACCTCTACGAAACCCACGAAACGAGGAGGCCGTTCCGATGAAAGATCCGGAGCTGCAATTCACTGGCTCTGTGCCCGAGAAATATGAGGCACTGATGGTGCCGCTGATCTTTCGGCCGTACGCGAAAGAGCTGGCAGGACGCGCAAGTCAATTTCAACCTCATCGCGTGCTCGAAACGGCAGCGGGGACCGGCGCCCTCACGCGCGCACTGCGCGAAGCCTTGCCGGATGCTGAATTGGTCGCGAGCGACCTCAACCAGCCGATGCTGGACGTGAACGCGGCGCGAATCGGATCGGACCGGGTAAGGTTCGTGGAGGCCGACGCTCAGCAGCTCCCTTTCGGAGACGGCAGCTTCGATCTCGTCGTTTGCCAGTTCGGATCGATGTTCTTCCCCGACAGGGTTCGCGGGCATTCAGAGGCTCGGCGCGTGCTGAGTGATGGTGGTCATTACCTGCTTGCGATTTGGGACGCGATCGAACGCAACCCTCTCAGCGCACTGACCCACCAAGTGCTGGTCGACGCGTTCCCGGACGATCCACCGCAATTCATGCGCGAAGGGCCGTTCGGCTATTCCGACAAGTTGAGAATCAAGGCCGACTTGCACGACGCCGGCTTCAACACGATCGAGATCGAGACCGTCGAACTGAGGAGCCGAAGCGCTTCTTCGCACGATGCGGCTTCGGCTCTTTGTTACGGAACCCCGATGGGCACAGAGCTCGAAGAGCGTGGGCCCGGATGCCTCGAACGCGTCTTTCCACTTGTCCAGCGAGCCCTGCGGGAGTTCGAAGGACCGGACGGAATCGACGCGCCCATGTCAGCGCACGTCGTCACTGCGACTAGATAAGTCCCGCCAACGGACTGCTCGGATCGGCGTAGCGGCGCTTGGGCATTCGGCCGGCGAGGTAGGATAGCCTTCCCGCTTCGACCGCCGCCCTCATCGCCCGCGCCATCAGCACCGGATCCTTGGCCTCGGCAATCGCGGTGTTCATCAGCACTCCGTCACAGCCAAGCTCCATCGCGACAGCTGCATCGCTAGCAGTTCCAACGCCCGCGTCGACCAGAACCGGCACGTTCGCGCCTTCGACGATGAGGCGGATGGTCACGCGGTTCTGGATGCCGAGCCCTGATCCGATCGGGGCGCCCAAGGGCATGATTGCGACAGCGCCAGCCTCCTCCAGCTGCCTCGCGGCGATCGGATCGTCGACGCAATAGACCATCGGCTGGAAGCCCTCTTTGGCCAGGACCTCAGTGGCCCGCAGCGTCTCACGCATGTCCGGGTAAAGTGTCTTCGCCTCGCCCAGAACCTCAAGTTTCACGAGATTCCAGCCGCCCGCCTCGCGCGCCAGCCGCAGCGTCCGGATCGCATCATCGGCGGTGAAGCAGCCGGCGGTGTTCGGGAGGTAGGTTACCTTCTTCGGGTCGATGAAATCGGAGAGCTTCGGTTGGGTCGGATCGGAGATGTTCACCCGCCTAACCGCGACTGTGACAATCTCGGCTCCCGCTGCCTCGACCGCCGCCGCATTCTCTTCGAAGCTCTTGTACTTGCCGGTGCCGACGATCAGGCGCGACACGAAGCTCCGCCCTGCGACCGTCCAGGTGTCGGCTTGCACGGCTTTGGGCGCGTTCATTCAGCCTCCTCCAACGAAATGGACGATCTCATAATCGTCGCCGTCCTCGACACAGACCTCCTCAAGCGTCGAGCGCGGGATCACCTCAAGATTGCGTTCGACCGCAACTCGCAGCGGATCGAGGCCGAGCAGATTGACCATTTCGGCAACGCTCGTGCCGTCCGGCACTCGCCTGTGCTCGCCGTTGATTCGGACAGAGAGGGACCCGTCGGAACTCATTGACAAAGGGCAGATAGGAGGCTCCATCCCGCCCCGCAAATGACTGATACGATTTTCGTCCTTAACGGACCCAACCTCAATCTCCTCGGCACGCGCGAGCCCCGGATCTACGGGACTCAGACGCTCGCCGACATCGGCGAGACGCTTGAGCAGCGCGCGAAGGCGCTCAAGTTCAAGCTCGACATCCGCCAGTCGAACCACGAGGGCGTTCTTGTCGACTGGCTTAACGAAGCGCTCGCCAAGGCCTCCGCCGTGATCATCAACGCCGGCGCTTATTCACATACGTCCGTAGCGATCCGCGACGCGGTGGCTGCACTCGCGATCCCCGTGATCGAGGTCCACCTCACCAACATCTACGCCCGCGAAGGCTTCCGCCGGACAAGCCTGCTCGGTCAGGTCGCGCGCGGATCGATCATCGGGCTGGGTCCGCTCGGTTACATTGTCGCTCTGGACGCGGCGGCGCACCTCTGCAAGGGAGCGGGCGCGTCGCCGGCGAAGAGCCAGATTCAATAGCAATACGTGGGCG
>CAWAWT010000054.1:0-45433 GCA_963785855.1 uncultured Alphaproteobacteria bacterium | reverse complement strand
CGTGGTCGGTGAGGTCGCTTCGGCTGCATCTTCCAAATCGATTTACAAGCGCAAGGATATCGTCTGCAACTTTTCGATCGCCCACCCGAAGTTTCTGCGAGAGCTGTACTTGGCCAATCCGGATTGAGTCGTCCGCTTGTTGCACATAACTAGTCGATTCAAGTTTATCTAACTCTTGATAGAGGCCGAATGAGAACGGCCCATACTGGTAAGGTAGGAAATCGTAGAACGAGCTGCCGCCTGCAGATGGAAACTCATGACGTAAGAGGAAACTCCACTTCGTCAATTCAAATTTAGAAACTGGCCGATCGGCGGCCTTCAAGAATTCAACAAGTACTTTCTGGCGATTCAACATGCTGCGGTTGATTTTACGAGCAATAAGGCCAATAGACAAAGAGCGATTGGTCGTAACAGCTAGCTAATTCAAGGGACCGCAAGACGGTCGGAAGCCTGAGGGCAATGATGGATTCGATTGTGGACGCGGAAGTTGGCGACTTGGGGGCGATGTGTGATTTGCTGGGCATCTTGTTTACGCAGGAGGCGGACTTTACGCTAAATCCGAGGGCACGTCAGGAAGCGGGGCTGCGGATGATTTTGTCCGGGTTACCGCGCTTCCACCATTTCCGCGGCCGCACTCCAACCATCGCGCACATTAGACCGTAAATCGCGCGAGCCATCTCGCGTTCTACGCGTTGCACGCTAACACCAGTTCTCAGAGCGATCTCATCATAGCTCAAATCGTCCATCCGGTGGGCCAAGAACACTGCGCGGGTGTACCGCGGTAAGGTCATTAGCGCGGCCTTGAACCTCGCCAGATCATCCGAGGTAGTTCCACCTTTCGAATACGCGATGTGAGGTTGAGTTGGATCAGCCATCGTTCGTCTACGCAGAGCGATTGAGGCAGCCCCGCGGGCAAGGGTGACCAGTCACCTCGCGCACTCGATCAAGCAGCTTACGCACCAGATCTCGGGCTTCTTGGTGCGCGAATGGGAAGTCGGGTCGGGCATTCCGGACACTCTGATGGCGCCAGCTGCTGTATGGAGAGAGAATTGCCGCCAGCAATTCGAAGTCAGCGGAGTGTAAGTCGAAGCCGGTCGCATTGGCATAGGCGAGAGATTTCGCGACGTGCAGCCCAATATATTGCGCGCACCATCGATCGTCGAAGCCCACGTCGAGCAAATGCGCGCTCAGTCCGAGCTGCGTCACGATGCCCAAAGAATAGAGCGTGTCGCCTCGCAGCCTTCCGTCTTCAATCCGAGAACTTCGAAAGAAGCCTTCGGCATTGTTATAGCGAAATCGGCTGAGCCGTCGGCCCTCACGAGATACTGCGGAGCACTACGGGACGTTCCTCGATCTGTTCAAGGACAGGCGGAAGTTTACGATGCGATGGAGCGGCAACCGCTGCTGTCGAAAAAGGTGCGGAGGCCAATGCGACAAGAAACCCGCGCCGCGGCGTCACTACCCTCGGCCGATTCTTCGCTCTTCCAGGAGTGATTTCCACCATCGCCATCCTTCTCTCAACATTGCCGCGCTGAGTAAGCGATATCGGATATAGCTTTTGATGCAGAATTACGCAATAACCGATATCGGATATATTGCTAGTGATTGATCACGTTCGATGCATGGTTACGAAGGCGGCATGGGAAGGCCGTCTCTCAGAGTGAAATCAACCGTGATCCGGCTCCCCGAGGGGTTAGGCGAACGCATCGACAAGCTAGTCGGACCTCAGCGAAGAGCAGCGTTCATCCGCGAGATCGTTGAGCGCGAAGTTCAGCGACTTGAAAAGCACAATAGCTGATTTCTTGGGCTCTGAGCCGGCAACCGACGAAGCAATCTCAAGCGTCCGAACCTCGGGTCAGATGGCAAATCGCGGGGATTGAATTCTTGCCGACCATCGGCCGTCCGCCGCTAGGAATGAAACCGACGATGGTTCGGCTTCCGATTGAGACGATCCGTCGGATCGAGTTGCTCGTCGGGAATCGCCGAATCGCTTTCCGCGAAGCGATCGAAAATGAACTTCGCCGTCGCGAATGCCCTGACCGGTAGGATGAAAGTCCTACTCGGTGGGCAGAGCGGTTTTGTGTCAGCTAACAGGTCGACCGGTTTCGCGTACAAAGTCATTCGAATTATTGGTGACCCCTACGGGACTCGAACCCGTGTTTTCGCCGTGAGAGGGCGACGTCCTAGACCGCTAGACGAAGGGGCCTTCACTTGCGCGAGCGCGGCCATATGTGGGTTGAAACGCCGCTAGTCAATCAGTCGAGGTCGCGCTCGCTGAGATAGCGCATGAGTTCCGCCAGCGTCGATTCCATCTGGTCCTGCATCTGGCTTACCAGCTCGTTCTCCCTCATGCCGACATGGTCGAGCGGCTTTGAATAGCTGTCGGAAAAAGACTGAAGGTCGCTGCCGTCGAAAATGCCCTTCGCGACGAGCTTGGCGAGGATGACCAGCAACCCGTTGGTGTTGGCGATCGTGCCGGCGACCAATGCCTCGTCCACCATCGACAATTGCTTGTCGCTGTCGATCGTCTCTTCGGTTTCGGTAAAGTCCATGAATGGATCATGCATCCCCGGAAGCTCGACGCAAGGAAAAGGCTTCTAAGGTCGAACGAATTGCCCGATCACTGCCCAGGTGAGCGCCTTTTCATCGAAGCTCCTGGTGTTCGCAGCGCTCGACGAGGGCAGGTCGAGAAGTGTTAGACGCGACGGCTCTCCGATCAGCTTGCGTCCAATGGCGGCGGCAGTCGATCCGTTGAACGCGATCGCTCGAAGCTCCGGAAAGTCCTCCAGCAGATCCCCGATTTGATTATGCTCGGCTTCGCGGATCGCCTGGTCGAGGCTTCCGCTTCGGCTTGCCGAAGCAACGACGTCCCACAATCCAACTCGCCGCTCAGCAAGTCGCTCGAGCCGTCGCTCATAACGCAGCGACTGAAGCTCCTCGCCGATGGCCAAGCCGAGCAGCCTCCAGAATTGGTTCGTCGGATGAGCGTAATAACGTTTCGCCGCGAGCGACGCTTCGCCGGGAAGGCTGCCGAGTATGAATAACCGAGCGTCGCTGCGGGCGATTGGCGGCAATCCAAATTTGACGCTCAAGAATTAACCCCTACAGCCCCGGCGGGTGAAGCCGACCGACCTCCGCGTCGCCCTCTTCTCGGGCAATTACAATTATGTCCGTGACGGAGCCAACCAGGCGCTTAACCGGTTGGTCGGCTATCTGCTGCGCCAAGGCGTCCGGGTACGGGTCTATTCGCCGACGGTGAAGGAGCCGGCATTCCCGGCAACCGGCGATGTCGTCGACATTCCTGCAGTGCCGATTCCCGGCCGCTCCGAATATCGCCTCCCGCTCACGCTTCCAGCGCGGGTGCGGCGCGATCTCGCCGAGTTCAACCCGAACGTCGTGCACGTATCCAGTCCCGACATCGTCGGGCATCGGGCAGTCACCTGGGCGCGGCGAAACAAGATTGCCGCTGTGGCCTCAGTCCACACGCGCTTCGATACTTATCTCGCTTATTATCACCTCCAGGCGCTGGAGCCGCTCGCGCGCAACATCATGCGTCGTTTCTACCATCGTTGCGAAGTGGTGATGGCGCCGGTGGAATCTACGGCCTCGATCCTACGAGCGCAGCGCATGAACCGGGACATCGCGATCTGGGGGCGCGGGGTCGACCGCGAGCAATTCAACCCCGAACGCCGGGACATGGCGTGGCGTCGGTCAATCGGCATCGCCGACGACGAAATGGTCATCGCCTTCCTCGGCCGCGTTGTGATGGAGAAGGGGCTCGACGTGTTCGCGGACGCGACCCACTCCTTCGCCGAGCGAGGACTGAAACATCGCGTGGTGGTGATCGGCGAAGGACCAGCACAGCCGTGGTTCAAACAGCAGCTGCCCGATGCGATCTTCCTTGGCCAGCAAACCGGTCCCGACCTCGCGCGCGCGCTCGCGAGCGCCGACGTCTTCCTCAACCCCTCGATCACAGAGGCGTTTCGGCAACGTCACCCTAGAATCCATGGCATGCGCACTTCCGGTTGTTGCCGCCAAGTCGACCGGAGCAACGAACCTGGTGAACGACGGGGTTACCGGCACCCTCGTCGACGGTGCGATCCCGGATGAATTCGCAGACGCGTTAGAGTCCTATGCTCGCGAGCCCGAACTCCGCCGTCGGCACGGAGAGGCCGGACTCGCGGTTGCAAAGACGAAAGATTGGGACTCGATCAACGCGATCGTGGTCCGCGTCTATCTTCACGCCATCTATAAGCGTGAGCGTCTGGCGCGAATTACCGGGCGGTAGGCTTTCTCTATTTCAGCCGTTCGACCCGCTGGGAGAACTCGTCGATCAGCGCGGCGAGCTCATGCACCGTGTCTTCGCTTATCTCTCCGTGCTGAAGCCGGTTCCGGATCGCGACTGCGAGGTTGCGCATCGCGCGCCACGCGGGTGATCCGCTTGCCGGATGGTGGCTTGGGCGCAGGGCTTCTAGCCGCCCGATAAGCTCTTCGGCCTCCTCGGCATTCTCCTCGAGATGAGCCTTGCCCTCTTCGGTGATCTGGAACGGCTTTCGAGCGCCTTCGCCCGTCGTCTCCTCGATGAGACCCATTTCCTGAAGCATGGTCAGGGTCGGATAGACAATGCCCGGGCTCGGCGCATACTCGCCGCCGGTCAGCTCTTCGACCGCTCGAATGAGGTCATAGCCGTGCCGCGGCTGCTCCGAAATGAGCTTCAGCAGAACCAGCCTGAGCTCTCCGCCTTCGAAGATGCGGCGTGCCCTCCGGCCACGGCGTCCGCCGCTAAGACCCTCGTCGCCGAAATCGAAGTGAATTCGGTCCCCAATTACCGTGCCAGCCGCGGCCACCGCGCATGGCCATCAAGGCTTCCGGCAAATTGAAACCAAAACGCCCGCGAGAGCCGCAGCCGCTGTCACGATGATGATGTCTATGAGTCACCAGTTTCCTCCAGTTCAGATGCGTCTTAGATATATCTTAGTAACTCTTAAGACAAGCCGGTTGGTGCAATTTTTCGCGGTGTGCTTATGCTCGCAGCCGCGATGGCCGATCTCTTCGCCGATGAGAAACTCCAGGCGCGTCCGGCGGACCTGCCTGCCGAAGGCGCGCCGCTGGCGGATCGTCTCCGCCCAAGTCGCTGGGCGAAGTCGTCGGCCAGAGAGCATCTCACTGGGCCAGATGGTGCAATCGGACGAATGGTCGCCGCAGGACGGCTCGCCTCGATGATCCTGTGGGGACCCCCGGCACGGGCAAGACCAGTATCGCCCGCCTGCTCGCCGATGCTGTTCGGCTGCGCTTCGTAGCGGTCTCGGCGGTCTTCTCGGGGGTCGCCGACCTCAAGAAGATCTTCGCCGAAGCCCGCACCGCGGGCCGCGCCGGCCAGAAGACTCTCCTCTTTGTCGACGAAATTCACCGCTTCAACCGCGCCCAGCAGGACGGCTTCCTACCCTATGTCGAGGACGGCACCGTCACCCTCGTCGGCGCGACGACCGAGAACCCCAGCTTCGAGATCAATGCGGCGTTGCTATCACGGTGCCAGGTCCTGATCCTCCGCCGCCTGGACCATGACGCGCTCGAGGAACTGGTGAGCCGCGCCGAAGCCATCGAGGAGCCGCGTCCTTCCGGTAACCCAGGAAGCGCGCGAGGCGCTGATCGCGAGCGCCGACGGCGACGGTCGCTTCCTGCTCAACCAGGCCGAAACGCTATTTTCAATCGACCTCGGCGAGCCGCTCGGCCCCGCCGAGCTCAGCGCGCTCCTTCATCGCCGCGTGCCGGTCTACGACAAGGACCGCGAAGGGCACTACAACCTCATCTCCGCGCTTCACAAGACGATCCGCGGCTCGGACCCACAGGCTGCGCTCTATTATCTCGCGCGCATGCTCGTCGCCGGCGAGGAGCCGCTCTACGTGCTTCGCCGCCTGACCCGCGCAGCCGTCGAGGATATTGGCATGGCCGATCCGAACGCCCTCCTCCAATGCCTTGCGGCCAAGGAGATGTACGACTTCCTTGGGAGTCCCGAGGGAGAGATTGGGATCGTCCAGGCCTGTCTCTATCTCGCGACTGCACCCAAATCGAACGCGACCTACATGGCGCAAAAGAGCGCCTGGCTCAGCGCCAAGGACACGGGCTCACTGATGCCGCCGATGCACATCCTCAACGCGCCCACCAAATTCATGAAGAATGTTGGCTACGGCAAGGGCTATGCCTACGATCATAATGACGAGAAGGGCTTTTCCGGACAGGATTATTGGCCCGACGGGATGGAAGCTGCGATCTTTTACGAACCGACCGATCGCGGGTTCGAGGCGCGCGTAAAGGAACGGCTGGATTATTGGCAGCAGCGGCGAAAAGAGCTTCAACAAAACGAGAAGAACGACGGTTGAGCCGCCGCTGCTGAACGAGGAGGACGGGCATGTATCAGGTCAACTCTGGGGCTTATTGGCAGGCCCAGACGATGTACTGGGGACCGAAGATCTTCATCGCGATCCTGATCCTGATCGCGACCTGGGTCATTGCGAGAGCGATAGCCTGGTTTCTCAAGAAGGCGATTGATCGCAGCCCGGCGCTGAAGAAGCACGTCACCGGCACTCCCGAAGAGACGGTGGGACATCAGCTTGCAGTGATCGCCAAGCTCATCATCTGGCTCGTTGGCATCATGGCTGCGCTACAGTTTCTGAGGCTTGGCCAGATCCTCACTCCGATCAACGAGCTTGTGACGGAAATCTTCGCCTTCCTTCCGCATCTCTTGGCTGCGGGGTTGATTTTCTTCCTCGGCCTGGTCGTCGCGCGGATCGTCAAGCGGCTTGTGGAAGCGGTGCTGATTGCCGCCAACGTTGACGGTCTCCTCGCGCGGATCGGCATCGGTTCGACCGAAGGCACGGTGCGCGCATCGCCCGACGCCGTGCCACTCGGAGCTGCTCCGGGCGCAACCCGTGCCAGCATCGCACGTGCAGTCGGCGTCCTCACCTATGCGCTGATCATCATCCCGGTTGCGATCGCCGCGCTCCAGGCACTCGAGATCACCGCGATTTCCGCTCCCGCAACGGCAATGCTCAACGAGATCCTGGCCGCAATTCCGCACGTGCTCGCAGCGGCCCTCTGGATCGGCATCGCCTTTGTTGCCGGCCGTTTCCTGAAAACGATCATCGAAGCTATCCTGCCTCCGACCGGCTTCGACGACGCGATCCGCTCGACCGGCGTCCTTCCGGCGGCTGCGTTTCCGTCGCGGATCGTCGCAAACATCGCGATGATCGCCATCATCCTTGCTGCGGCGATCGAGGCTGCAAGTCAGCTCGGCGGCGCGACTGTTGCGATCTTCCTTGCGCAAGTTACCGAGCTTGGCGGCAAGGTGATCTTCGGAACTCTGATCATTGTCGTCGGAATTCTGCTCGCTCGAATCATCGCCAATTTGGTGGGCAGCGGCACCGGTGAGGGTGGGTATGCGCAGGCCATCGTTCGCTATGCGATCATTGCCTTGTTCACGGCGATCGGCCTCACGTACATGGGATTGGCCGACCAAATCGTGATGCTCGCTTTCGGCCTCATCCTCGGCTCCGCCGCGATTGCCTGCGCTGTCGCCTTTGGTCTCGGCGGTCGGGATGCCGCCGCGCGGATTCTAGAGCGCTGGGCGGACGAGGCTGGCGGCGCTCCGATACCCCCGCCGCGCCCGAAGCGGATCCGCCAGGCGCCGCCACCGATAGATGAGCAACCGCCGCTGGTCTGATGACATTCGAGGAGGCGACCACTTTCGCTCTTGCGCTCTCCGGCACGGAGCACGGAACAAGCTATGGCAAGCCCGCGGTGAAGGTCGCATCGAACGGGCGCGCGTTCCTGTTTCCAAGCCATGAAGCCGACACATCCTTCGCCGTCGCGATGGATCGGGATACGATCGAGATTCTCAAGGCGACCGAGCCCGACACTTATTGGCAAACGCCGCACTACGAAGGCTGGGAAGGTGTGCTCGTCCGGTACGACGCTAAGGATTCGGATCGCGTGCGCGAGATCATCACCCGGTCCAGGGATTTCGTCGCTGCAAAACCGCCGGCGCGTCCACGCAAGCGTAAGTGAAGCACTTTTCAAGCTACATCGCGATCGATTGGTCCGGCGCGAAGGGCAAGCGGCACAAGGGCATCGCAATCGCGGAAGCTCGCGGCGAGGGTGCACCCAGGCTGATCCGGCCGGGTCATGTCTGGTCGCGCGAGGAGGTTCCCGACTGGTTGTTGAAGCACGCCGCGAAAAGACCGACATTATTCGGATTCGACTTCAGTTTTGCACCGCCAATTGTTGAGCGAGGCGAATATTTGCCGGGCGAATCCAAGGTGCCGAAGACCGCTCGCGAGTTTTGGGCATATGTCAACTCGATGTCCGGTGATGAAGATCTCGGCGCAGCGAGCTTTCTTGAACAGGTCCACCGAAAGCATTTCTATTTCGGAATCGCGGACGGCGTAAAAGCCGCTTTCATGTACTTCCGCCAGTGCGACGCGCGGCTAAACGCGCAGGGTGGCCGAAAGACCGCCAGCGCCTATGACGCGATCGGTGCAGCGCAGGTAGCGAAGGCCAGCTTCTCGGGTATGCGGTTGCTGCACCGGCTTGACGGCAAGATTGCCATCTGGCCGATGGACCCGCTTCCCGATCATGGCAGCGCTGTGGTCGAGATCTACACCCGCATCTATCTCCGCCGCGCGGGAATGCCGGGGGCGAAGCTTCGTAACCTAACCGCGCTCAACTTGGCTTTGGCAGGTCTCGGCAGCCCGCTCGCGCGCCTTGGCTTCGAACCCAGCGACCACCAAACCGACGCGCTGGTTACGGCCGCGGGAATGCGGCAGCTTGCGATGACGGAACCGCGCGCATTCGATCCTTCGGGCCTCACGTCTGAAATCGCGCGCAGCGAAGGGTGGACCTTCGGCGTGCTATAATTAGAGAGGTTGCGGCGTGCCGGATTAGCTCAGTTGGTAGAGCAGCGGTTTTGTAAACCGAAGGTCGCGGGTTCGAATCCTGCATCCGGCACCATCGAGTCCTCACGCTTCAGCTATAAATTATTGAAATCTATAACAAAACTATGTCTGGACCGGTCGGGAATATAATTGCGAAATTCGCAAGTTCACAACAGAATTCTTACCGATGGGGAATTTTTTTGGGCGGCGACGAGGGATAGAACATCGACGCCTCACAAAGGGCTTGCATCACCCGCGATTAGACGACCCATGTATCCGGAACGAATTGTAACCCATGTATCGGAACGCTCAATGTCGTCGAATGAACCCAAGGTCGCATGGAGCCTCGCCGCCGAACTCGGCGAGGGGCCGGTTTGGGTCGAGCATGACCGTGCATTGTGGTTCGTCGACATCAAGAAGCAACAGATCCACCGGTTCGATCCGGCGACCAGCTCGAAGCGAAGTTGGGTCGCGCCCGAACAGGTAGGTTTCGTTTTTCCGGCCGAGCGAGGCGGTTTCGTCGCCGGATTACAGTCCGGCCTCTATCATTTCGAAGAGCACAGCGGCGCCTTCGAGCTGATTGCCGAGGTCGAGCCGGACAAGCCCCACAACCGACTTAACGACGGAGTAGTCGATCCAAAGGGACGGCTATGGTTCGGAACGATGGACAATGAGGAAAGAGCGAAGAGCGGCGCTTTCTATTGCTTCGCCGAAGGGCGGGTCAGACGAACCAACCTGGACGGCATTGCGATTACGAACGGGCCCGCTGTCTCGCCTGACGGACGGCTGCTTTACTTCGTCGATACGCTGAGGGGAACGATCGAATGCGCGGAAATCCGCGGCATGGGCGAACTCGGCGATCGGCGGCCGTTCGTGAAGATCGAACCGACGGCGGGGCATCCCGACGGGCCGACGATCGACAGTGAAGGCTGCGTCTGGATCTCGCTTTACGCGGGCTGGGAAGCTCGCCGTTACTCGCCGCAGGGTCAGTTGCTCGAGAAGGCGCGATTCCCAGTATCAAACATTACGAAGATTGCGCTCGGCGGGGACGATTTGCGGACAGCCTATGCGACTACCGCGCGCCAGCTGCTGTCGCAGCAGGAAATCTCCAAACAGCCGCAGAGCGGAGATCTTTTTGAATTCCGGGCTAAAGTGCCCGGGATATCCTCACCGCAGGTTCGTTATTGAGCAGGAGGTTCATATGCGCCCAATTCTTCCGATCACCGTCGCAGCAGTGCTTTCAAGCTGCTCTTATCCGACAACACCGCCAGGCGTCGCACTTGCTCGAGAAACGGCGGGGCTGGTCGCCGGTCCGGCGCAAAGTTGCATACCGACCAACTCTTCCCAGAATCTGCGGGGGCTCGACGCCCAAACTCTTGCTTACGGATGGGGTCGGACGGTCTATATCAACCATCTCGGTGGCCCATGCCCTGGGCTCGATTCTCAGAGCACTTTGATCATCGAGCCATCACTGGGTGGCCAATATTGTCGCGGCGATCGGATCCGCGTGCGTGAGATGGGCACGTCCATTCCTGGTCCGGTTTGCATTCTCAATGACTGGGTGCCGTTCCGGCGGCCGTGATTTGAAGTTCGAGCGCCGCTACGTCGAAAAGCCATGGGGCGAGCCGAACGGCCGAATGCTGATAGGCGCTAGGGCTTAGCGTCCATAGCGAGCGCAATCGCGCCGAGCGGCCCGGCGTCTTTGCCGAGCGCGGGCGCGCAAACATAGCCCTCATCGCGCGGCAGTCGCATGTATCGACCGAGCGACTCGACGAGCATTTCCTCGATCCTCCTCAAAAGGTGCGGCTGGCGCTCAATCACCCCTCCTCCAATCGCGATTGCACCGGGGGCTGCGGCGCAGACAATCACATGGCACAATTGCGCGAGCGCCCAGGCAACGGAATCCCACACTCGATCGTCCTTTGCCAGGTCCTCGATGGCGATGGGCATAATCCGCGCCTTGATCGCCGGACCGGAGGCAAGACCTTCGACACACGCACCGTGAAACGGGCAAGCGCCGCGCCATTCTTCACCCGCTCGCTGCGCCACTCGGACGTGACCGAGCTCGCCATGCAGGAAGCCGCGCGTCGGAAGGCCGTTGGAGACCAAGCCGACCCCAACTCCGGTTCCGACGGTAATATAAGCAAAGTCACGCATATTCCGGCCCGCACCCCAGCGCAGCTCTGCGAGAGCCGCGCCGTTGACATCGGTTTCAAACCGCACCGGCACGCTGAACTTCTGCGTCAGGCGCGACGCAATGTCAGTATTGCTCCACCCGGCCTTCGTCGTCGTGAGGATATGGCCCCAAGTCGGCGAGTCCGGGTGCAGGTCGACCGGGCCGAAGCTGGCGATCCCGAGCGCGTCAAATCCTCGAGCTTCCTTCCAGCCAGCCAGGACAAATTCGATTGCTGCCAGCGTTGCCTCAGGTGAGGAGGTCGGCACCAACTCGCGCTCGAGAAATCACCTCCGGCCCGCGCGCCAGGATCGCGACGCATTTCGTGCCCCCAAGTTCGACGCCTGCGTAGGTCAAAAGGTCACGGCGGCAAGGGCGATCATGGATCGCGGCGCTACCATAAGGTCCGGCCAGGCGGAACGGCTCTCTAGAGCGACAACTCAACCCAGACCGGAGCGTGGTCGCTGGTCTTCTCCCAAGCGCGCGGGGTCCGGTCGACGCCTGCGGCCTTGAGCTTCTTGGCGAGAGCTGGACTCAAAAGGGCATGATCAATGCGAATGCCGGCATCCCGCTCGAAGGAATTCCGCCAGTAATGCCAGAAGGTGTAGACTCGCTCGTCCGGAAACAGGTGCCTGAGGGCGTCTGTCCAGCCCTGGGCGACAATTGCACGATATCTCTCGCGTGCTTTCGGGGCGAACAAGGCGTCCTTCAACCAACGCTCGGGCTTGTACACATCCATTTCGGTCGGGATGACGTTATAATCTCCCATCAGCAATGCGGGCGCGCCGCTGTCGAGCAGATCTTGGGCGTGCGCGGCGAGCGCATCGAGCCACTGGAGCTTGTAGTCGAACTTGGGTCCCGGCTTCGGATTGCCGTTGGGCGCATAGAGGTTGCCGATAAGGATCCCACATATCGCAGCCTCGATGTACCGGCTCTGCTCGAGGTTCGGATCTGCTGGCAGCGCACGGCGCGTTTCCACAGGTTTCCCGACTCAACTCAGCAACGCAACTCCGTTCCAGCTCTTCTGGCCGTGCCAGATCGCCGAATAGCCGAGCGCCAAGATCGCCTCGCTCGGGAATTGCTCATCGGTGCATTTGAGTTCCTGCAGTCCCACGATGTCCGGCTGGAACTCCTCGAGCCAATTCACGAGCACTTGCAGGCGCGAATTGATGCCATTGATGTTGTAGCTTGCGATTTTGAGCAGCCGCTTCTTTGCCATAACTTAGGAACCATCGGTGAGCCTCTCGGTTCTACCGCCGTGCTTCGGGTCCACCGATTCGTGTCTCCGGGGCGGAACCTGGGTTGAAATGCCTGCGGATCGGCTCCGTTTTGATGGCGTGAGTCACCGGAGGAAGCATGAAGAGCCCCGTCAGGCCCGAGCCTGTCGGGGCTCTTTTTTGAGGCATTATCGCGAGTCGGCTAGACTTACTCACCAAATTGCCAACTGATTCACCCACAGTTTTCTTCGGAACTGAGTCATTTAGGGCTGGAACAACCGTCATTTCGGTGTATTGTTAACTCGTGCTTCGGGAGTCGCAAGACAAACGCAGCATGGTGCCCCGGCAGGGTCAAACCTGCCGGGGCTACTCGTATGTGGGCTAGAGCGCTTCGGGCCTCGCCTCTTCCAGGTTCAGCCACTTCGATCTGTCCGGCAGCGGATATTTGTTACCGTTCGCGCAGTTGAACAACAGCACGCGCTCGCCATTGCACACCAGTCCCTCAGCCAGCGCCTTGCGCCACGCCGCGAGCACAGCGCCGCCTTCCGGACAGAAGAGAAACCCGTCTTCGCGAGCGGCATCCTCGACCCCTTTCAAGATCGCTTCTTCCGAGACTGCGATCGCGGCGCCGCCGCTCTTTCGAACCGCGCGCAGGATGAGGAAGTCGCCGACTGCCTTTGGCACGCGAATGCCGGTCGCCATCGTCGCCGCATTTTGCCACCGCTCCGCGAACTCGACTTCGCGCTCGAATGCTCGCACCATCGGTGCGCAACCCTCAGCCTGGACCGCATACATACGCGGCCGCTTCGGTCCAATGAGCCCGATCGCCTCCAACTCGTCAAACGCCTTCCACATGCCGATGAGGCCGGTGCCGCCTCCGGTGGGATAAAAGATTGCGTCGGGCAGCTCCCAACCGAACTGCTCGGCAAGTTCGAAGCCCATCACCTTCTTACCTTCGAGGCGGTAGGGCTCCTTCAAAGTCGAGCAATCAAACCACAGCCCTTGCGCGGCGCCCTTGCCCACCAGCGCGCCGCATTCATCGATCTGGCCGTCAGCGACATAGACCTTTGCGCCATAGGCCGCAGCTTCGGCGAGATTGATCTGCGGAGTTTCGGCCGGGCAGATAACCACCGCCTCGATCCCGGCCCGAGCAGCGTATGCGGCAAGCGCCGCGCCGGCATTGCCGTTGGTCGGCATGGCGATTCGCGCGATTCCGAACTGCTTCGCCATGGTCACCGCCATCGCGAGGCCGCGCGCCTTGAACGAGCCAGTCGGAAGTCGACCCTCATCCTTGACGAACAGGCCCGCTCCGCCGCTCGAGAGCGGAATGATCGGAGTCTCGGGTTCGCCAAGGCTTACCGGCTCGCCCTCGTTCGGCAGAAGCTCACGCCATTTCCACATGCCCGACTTGCGGGTCGGCAGACTTTCTCGAGTCAGCGTCCGTCTTGCTGCATCCATGTCGTAGCGGACGAGCAACGGCTTTCCTGCACGGCTGAGGTTATGCGGCCGCCCCGCTTCGTAGCGCTCGCCAGAAAACGAGCATTCGAGATGGGTCACGCGCATCACTCAACAGTCGTTGTGATGTGGACTGATGCTGGCGTTCGACCTGGATCGTGCAGTGTTCGATACGGAAACGGTCGTGAAGCAATTTGCGGGCATTTTCGAGTAGCGCATCCGGGTAATCGGCCTGGGCAGTCACGATATGCGCGGTGAGCGCTGTTTCGGTCGTGCTGAGCGGCCAAATGTGGAGATCATGCACTGCGTCGACGCCCACGAGGCGACGCAGCTCGGCTTCAACGTCCTCGAGCTGAATTCCGGCAGGAACACCCATCAGCGACATGCCGAGCGCTTCCCTGAGAAGGCCGATGCTGCCCCACAAGACCACGGCCGCGACGAGCAGGCTTACGGCCGGATCGATCCATTGCCGACCAGTCCACAGGATCAACGCGCCCGCGACGACCACGCCCGCCGATACGGCGGCGTCGGCGGCCATATGTTGGAAGGCTGCGCGCACATTGATGTCGGTCGTCCGTCCGCGCGAGAACAGGAGCGCAGTCGCGCCGTTCATGACGATCGCGACTGCTCCGACCCACATCATCACTCCCGGATCGGTCTTTGACGACAGGATCAGCCGATGGATCAACTCCGAGGTGATGGCGCCGACCGCGACGAGAAGGAACAAGGCATTGATGAGCGCGGCGAGGATCGAGGCTTTCTTGAGTCCGTAGGTGAAGCGGTTTGACGGCGAGCGCCTAGCCATGACCGCTCCCGCCCAGCCGACCACCAGCCCCAGCCCGTCCGACAGATTGTGGCCGGCATCGGCAATCAGCGCCATCGATCCGGACAGGAATCCGAAGCTCGCCTCCAAAAGAACGATCATGATGTTGAGCGCGATTCCGAGCGCAAAAGCGCGGCTGAAATCGGTGGGATCGTGGGCATGAGAATGTGAGTGGCCGTGCACGTTCGATTGACTAGCCGAGGCTCAGGCCAAGGCCAAACATTCCTAGTTTAAGCGCACGTCATTTCATCGGCTTCAGCCAAGGAAAAAGGCGGTCCGGTGGGCCGAACCGCCTCTTGGCAGTGCGCTTGGGGAGCAAAGCACACGGCCCAATCCTCAGATGTCGATCCCGGCTGCGATCGCTTCCAGTTTCCGGACGCGCTCCTTGAGGTCGGCGAGCTCGATCCGGTTGCCGGCGGGCGGGAGGTGGCCGTCGGCGATTGAATGAGTGAGCTCCATCTTCTTGAACTCAAGCCAGCCGTTCCATCCTTTGAGAGCGGTGAAGCTTGCTCCTGCCAAAGCGACGATCACGCTCGCCGCGAATACTCCAATGGTCAGCGGGTCCATCACTTCTCCTCCTGGCGGAGCGCCTCGATCTTGCGCGCCAGCTCGTCATTCTGGGTATTGATGTGATGATCGATCGCCATCAGTCGGCGGTCGGTCTCGTCGAGATCGTTGACCATCGCATGGGTGGTCGGCTTGCGCTTCGACACAAGTCCCATGCGATCGAAATCGCTGATCCGCCGGTCTCCTGTCAGCGACCTCTTCTTCTGAACTGCAAGGTAGATGCCGATCGCAGCGTAGGCGAGCAATGTCAGCTTGAAGCTGAGAAAGATCGCAGCAGCGACGAAGCCGATGCGGATAAAGGTCGGATCGATCCCGCTGATGCCGCCGAGCGTCGAGCATACGCCGGCAACCTTCGCGTCCTTTCGGTCGAGCGAATACGGGTAAATCTTGCGGGCCATCGTCATTCCCCTTTGTGTCCTTCAGTTCGCGAGCTGCGGCCCTTTGGCCTTCAGCGCGGCTTTCATTGCTTCCAGCTCGGCGGCGATTTTTTCCGACGCCTTCAGCTGATCGATTTCGT
The DNA here is from genome assembly GCA_963785855.1 of uncultured Alphaproteobacteria bacterium. Taxonomy (GTDB): domain Bacteria; phylum Pseudomonadota; class Alphaproteobacteria; order Sphingomonadales; family Sphingomonadaceae; genus Sphingomicrobium. The sequence continues at coordinate 29,751 of CAWAWT010000054.1, read as the reverse complement.
CTTCGAGACTGGTTATCCCAAGCGCATCGCAGCGGCCTTCGGCGAAGTCGGCACGGCGCTCGAGCAGGTCGAACTTTGCGAACGCATCGAGCGTCCTACTGCCGTGCATGATCTCGCGTGCCTTGGCCCTTGCAACCGCGCTTTCGATCCTCGCCGCGATCGCGTTCTGACGGGCGCGTGCCTCGCGGAGCTTGCCCTGAAGCTTGAAAATGTCAGCCTCATAGTCGCGGAGCACCTGCTCCATCTGCCCGAGCTCGTCGCGAAGGCCGTCGGCCATCTCGCCGGCTCGCTGCTTTTCGACCAGCGCCGCTTTAGCAAGGTCGTCGCGGCCTTTCGACAGCGCGAGCTCGGCCTTGCCGGTCCAGTCGGCCGTCAGATCGTCGAGCCGGCTCACTGCGCGCCGCATCTCCTTGATGTCGGCGATCGAGCGGGCCGCCGTTGCGCGGATTTCGACCAACGTCTCTTCCATTTCGAGGATGATCATCCGGATCATCCTCGCCGGATCTTCGGCTCGGTCGAGAAGCTCGGTCATGTTCGCCGCGAAAATGTCACGAGCGCGGCTGAACACCGGCCCATTGAGCCAGCCGGCGACCGGGGCGAAACGCCCGGACTTCGGCTCGGTCTCAACCTCGATCAGGCGGGGCGTTCGGACCGGGACCTTTGCTTCAAGAACTTCGAGTTCAGGCATTGACGGAAACCTCGATGGGGTTGGCGTTGGCCGAAGCGGGGCCGACTGCTGCGCCGACCGCGATGGTGCTCATTGCAAGCGCCGCTGCGATCGCGACGAGCGTGCGGGTGAAAGGCGACTGCGACGACATTTGATCTCTCCTTTTTGTCGCCCACCGTTTGTTTGGTGGGTCGATGCTTCAATCCTAATCAAGGACCGTGCCAATCCCAGAAAACTGCGAAAAATAACGCCGACCGGGGGCGTTTGGGAGATTTTCCCAACCAAGAGTTGGCGGCAATTCCCATCCTTGGGCGGGAACATTCGCCACCAGCCCAGCGCTGATGCCGTCAGCATCCCGAGGAGTTTTCAGCGATGATCAGGAAGATGGTCGTAGAGTGGCTGGCGAGAAGGCTGCCGGCGGGAACGAGAGCGTGAGTTGCGCAAACCCTCGCTTAGTGAGCTTGGCGCGATCGGCGTTCGCGCTCGGCGACCGGGCTTTCAAGAGAGACGATGGTCACCAGTCGAACGCCAATTATGCCTGGGAAGGTTCGTCGTCCTTCGATTCGCTTTCGGCAGGCCTCTCGAAATAGGGCTCGACCTTGCCTTGAAGTTTGAGCGTCATCGGCTGGCCGTAGCGATCGCGACTGCGACCTGCAGAAACCCGTATCCACCCTTCCGAAATCGAATATTCGATCACGTTGGTCTTTTCCGTGCCGTTGAACTTGATCCCCACGCCGCGCGAAAGGAGCGCCTCGTCGAAATGGTCGCTGCTCGGATCGAGCGAGAGTCGATCGGGCGGTGTGTCTGCGTTCTCGGCCACGAGGCCGCCCTACCCTTGCGGCGGTCGCGCGGTCAACGGCGAGTGCGGACCTGTGGAACCGCAATGTAAAGGTTGCTTGTCATGACCAGTTGCCGCCTTCTCAACTCCGGACTAAGCGCTCGCGCGAAGCTATGAGCGACAAGGATCCAAGCCTCCGCCGCAACACGCCGCAACTGGCGCTGCACGTGCCCGAACCGGCCTTCCGCCCCGGCGACACACCCGACTTTTCGAAGCTCAACATTCCCGCAGCCGGCTCGGCGTCACGTCCCGATACGTGGGCGCCGGCGAGCGACACTCATCCACTCACCACAGAGCTGGTGCGTGTGCTTGGCGACGACGACAAGGCGGTCGGCGCTTGGGATCCGAAACTTAATCCCGAGACGCTCCGCAAGATGCTGCGCGAGATGGTCACCGTTCGCATCTTCGACGACCGCATGTACCGCGCCCAACGTCAGGGAAAGACCAGCTTCTACATGAAGTGCACGGGCGAGGAGGCGATCGCTGTTGCGGCTCAGACCGCGCTCGACCCAGAGGACATGCATTTCCCGACCTACCGCCAGCAGGGCCTGCTCATCGCGCGCGGCTATCCGCTGACGGAGATGATGAACCAGATCTATTCGAACAAGGGCGACAAGCTGCGCGGGCGCCAGTTGCCAATCATGTATTCGGATAAGAAATTCGGCTTCTTCTCCATATCCGGCAATCTTGGCACGCAATTCCCGCAGTCAGTCGGCTGGGCGATGGGCGCGGCGATCAAGGGCGACAGCAGGATCGCAATGGGCTGGATCGGCGACGGCGCGACCGCGGAGGGCGACTTTCACTCGGCCCTGACCTTCGCTGCTGTCTACAATGCACCAGTCATCCTCGCTATTGTGAACAACCAGTGGGCGATCTCGAGCTTCTCGGGAATCGCCGGCGCCGAGCGCGCGACCTTCGCGCAGCGTGCGGTGGGTTATGGAATTGCCGGCCTTCGAATCGACGGCAATGACGCGCTTGCCGTCTATGGGGCTGTGAAATGGGCCGCCGAACGTGCGCGCTCAAACAATGGACCGACGCTGATCGAGTTCTACACCTATCGCGCGGAGGGGCATTCGACCTCCGACGATCCATCGGGTTATCGCCCGACGAACGAAGCCAAGCTCTGGCCGCTCGGCGATCCGATCGAACGCCTGAAGGCGCACCTTCTCGCAATCGAAGAATGGGACGAGGAGCGGCACGCCGAGATGATCGCCGAATGCAATGCCGAAGTCCGAGCTGCGCAGAAGGAATCGGAGAAGCTTGGGATCCTGCCGCAGCAGGGCAAGGACGATGTCGCAAGCATGTTCGAGGATGTTTACGCGGACGTACCCTGGCACCTCGCTGAACAGCGCGAGCAAGCCCTGGACGAGGGTATCGACTGATGCCGACGATGAACATGATCCAGGCGCTCAACGATGCCCATAAGGTGATGATGCGCGCCGACGAGGACATCGTCGTGTTCGGCGAGGACATCGGCTATTTCGGCGGCGTCTTCCGGGTGACCGAGGGGCTGCAGAAGGAGTTCGGGCCGGCCCGAGCCTTCGACGCGCCGATCAGCGAGGGCGGAATCGTCGCGACCGCCGTCGGAATGGCCGCCTACGGCATCAAACCGGTGATCGAGATCCAGTTCGCCGACTATATCTATCCCGGCTACGACCAGATTGTCAGCGAAGTCGCCAAGATGCGTTACCGCACCGCTGGCGAATGGACGATGCCTATGGTCATCCGGACGCCCTACGGCGGCGGGATCTTCGGTGGACAGACCCACAGCCAGTCGCCGGAAAGCCTGTTCACGCACATCGCTGGGTTGAAAGTCGTCATCCCCTCGACGCCTTACGATGCCAAGGGGTTGCTGATTGCGGCGATCGAGGATCCCGACCCTGTGATCTTCTTCGAGCCCAAGCGCATTTACAACGGTCCGTTCGACGGACACCACGACCGGCCGGTGAAGCCGTGGTCGAAGCATCCGGCGAGCGAGGTGCCCGAAGGCCATTACAGCATTCCAATCGGGAAGGCCGCGGTTGTGCGCGAGGGCGGCGACCTCACCATCCTCGCCTATGGCACGATGGTTCATGTCGCACTCGCGATCGTCGAGGACCAGGGCCTCGATGCCGAAGTGATCGATCTTCGTACCCTCCTCCCGCTCGACCTCGATACAATCCAAGAATTGGTGAAGAAGACCGGCCGCTGCCTCGTCGTCCACGAAGCGCCGCGCACAAGCGGCTTCGGTGCCGAGCTGGTAGCGCTCGTTCAGGAGCGCTGCTTCTATCAGCTGGAAGCACCGATCGAGCGCGTTACCGGCTGGGACACGCCCTACCCACACGCCTATGAATGGGCCTATTTCCCCGGCCCGAAACGTATGAAAAAGGCCCTTGAGAAAGTGATGGCGGACTAATGGCTCGCTACGAATTCAAGCTTCCGGACATAGGGGAGGGCATTGCCGAGGCGGAGATCGTCGCTTGGCACGTGAAGGTCGGCGACACGATCGCCGAGGATCAACAGATCGCCGACATGATGACCGACAAGGCTACTGTCGAGATGGAGAGCCCGGTCCCGGGAAAGGTACTCGAGCTAGCCGGCGAAGTCGGTGACCAAGTGCCGATTGGCTCCGTCCTGGTGGTGATTGAAACTGAAGGCGAGGATCGCTCGGCCGAACCGGTCGAGGACAGCAAGGATGAGCGGCCGCTCGCCGACGGCGCGGTCGAACCGACGCCTGAGCAGGCGCAAGAAATTCCGGTGGTGGCCGTGGAGGAAGTTGCGGAGGCGTCGAAACCAGCGCCCCGAGTTCGAACCGGAAGTTGCCAAAAAGGAGCCGGTCGCGAGAGCCCATGCCCTCGCCTCTCCCGCAGTGCGCGCCCGCGCACGCGACCTTGGCGTCGACTTGGAACAGGTAAAGACGGCTTCTGACCGAATCCGTCATGCCGACCTCGACGCCTACCTCCTCTATCACGGCGGGACGGTTTCGAGCCGCCCGACGGCTGAGCGCAGCGATGAGACGATCAAGGTCGTCGGCCTGCGTCGAAAGATCGCCGAGAACATGCAGGAAGCGAAGCGTCGGATCCCGCATTTCACACTGGTCGAGGAGTTCGACGTAACCGCGCTGGAGGAAACGCGCGCGATGATGAACAAGGACCGCGGCTCGAACCCGAAGCTGACGCTCCTGCCCTTTCTAATCACCGCAATCTGCGTTGCGATCGGCGAATGGCCGATGTTGAACGCGACCTACGATGACGATTCCAATGTCATCACTCGCCATGGCGCGGTGCAGATGGGCATGGCGACCCAAACTCCCAACGGCCTGATGGTGCCGGTCATCCGCAACGCCCAAGCCTTGAGCGTCTGGCAGATCGCTTCCGAAATCCTTCGACTTTCCGAAGCCGCCCGTTCCGGCAAGGCCGCGCGAGACGAGCTGATGGGATCGACCATCACCATCTCTTCATTGGGGCCGATGGGCGGAATTACCTCGACTCCGGTCATCAATCGTCCTGAGGTCGCGATCCTCGCCGTCAACAAGGTCGAAGAGAAGCTCGTTCCCGTCGCGGGCGAGATCGAGATCCGCAAGCGCATGAACCTCTCGCTGAGCTGCGACCACCGAGTCGTCGACGGTTGGGACGCGGCGAGCTTCATGCAGACGTTAAAGGCCTATATCGAGAACCCGTTGCGGCTGCTCTCGGCCTAGTCCGTTATTTCTCCGGAACTGCCGCGGCTGTCGCGGAATAGGTCCAGCTGGTGATCTTCCAGGCATCGGCTGCGCGCTTCATGACGAAGGTCATGCTGCTCGGCTCAGCCATTTTGGTGCCTTTCTGCATGAACCGATAGGTCGTCGGCAGCACAACATAAGCGTTCGTGCCGTCGCTCCGCGCCTGCAGCGGCTTGCCATAATCGACCCGTCCCCCACTAACGCCGTTCGCGGTCGAGTCCTTCGCATAATCGTCGAGCCAGTGTTTCGGTGAACCCGAGCCGGACCAAGTGTGAGGTGCGAACTCGTCGACGATCAGCGCATTGTCATCTTGTGCGGACAACCAGGCATTGACGTCGCCGCTGTTGAATTTGTCGATGACGCCGGTCACGAACTTCGTGGCGTCGTCCGCCGGGCTCATAGCCTGAGCGGGCGCTGCCTGCTGTGCGGAAGCAGCAACGGACCAGCAAGCGAGCGCGGCGGAAATCAGGAAAATCTTACGCATAGAATCCCCCTTCGGCGGCCAGCGGACGCGAACAGGAGCCGCGTGGACCACAGCACGCGGGTCGCGCACTGCTCCACGCGGCTCCATTCGTCAATTAACGGCAGTTAGTCCTTCTTCGTCCCGAGTTCGCGCCAGCTCTTCACGTGGACTTCAACGCCGTGCTTTTTCGCGGCCGCCTTGATCCGCTCCCAGGCTCCGTCGCGCTCTTCGTCGCTCACGCCTTCGACCTGGTCGAACCGGGCCATCGCGTTCCTTACATGGTCGGCATCGTTGAGCGGCTCCTTGCGCTCCTTCGGAAACGCATAATCGCCGTCCTTCAATTTTTCGCGGTCCTTGGCGTCGAGTTCGCTCATCACTCATCTCCTTCGGCGGGAACAACGTTCGGCTCTCGCCACCGGTCCATGAATTTGACTTCAGTCAGGCCGCCAGGCGCACCGTTTCGCCGAGTGCAGACTTGATCGATTCCTGGCGTTGCTCGGGGCTGACGTTGAGCCCGTCGGCGGCGACGAATTGGGGCTCGATACCGATGAAGTTGAAGATTGCGCGCAGATAGGTTTCGAGATGCTCGAGGGCGCTCGCTGGCGAACCTTCGTCGTAAAAGCCGCCACGAGCGAGCGCGACGATCACCTGCTTACCCCGCACAAGGCCTTCCGGCCCGTTTGCCGTGTACCGAAAAGTCTTACCCGCAACGAGGATGCGGTCGATCCACGCCTTGAGCTGGGTCGGCAGCGAGAAATTGTACATCGGCGCGCCGATCACGACGGTGTCTGCGGCGAGAAACTCGTCGAGTGCCGTCGAATCTGCAAAGGCTTCGAGTGTTAGGTGCGGCAGCGGATCGGCCGCGAGGTCGCGATAGACGATGTCGCCGCCCCCGAGCTCGATCCTAAGCTGATCGACGATGGAACGACTGATCGCGCGGCTGGCGCTGTTGGCGCCATTGATGCTGGCATCGATATGCAGGACGGTCACTATTGCCTCCTTGGTATGGATTTGTTACCGAGGCACCCTAAATAACCATAGCGGAGCTGCCCGCAAGAACCCACTTTTTTGTCGGTAGCGAACAAATTTGTGGCGCAGGAACAATGAGGTAACCGATGAAAGATCCGACCAATCCAGTGTGCCGAACGATTAGCACGTTGTTGTCACGGATCGGCGACAAATGGACGGTGCTGGTGGTGCAAACGCTGTCGAGCGGTTCCAAGCGCTTCAACGAGCTCCGCCGCGAAATCCCGAGCGTCTCACAACGCATGCTGACTCTAACGCTTCGCAATCTCGAGCGCGACGGGCTCGTGAAACGTACGGTCACGCCGACAATTCCGCCGCGCGTCGATTACGAGCTGACCGCCCTTGGCCATTCGCTTCAGAAGCCAATCTGCGGTCTCGCCGACTGGGCGCTCGAAAATGTCGAAACGATCCACAAGGCGCAGGCACGTTTCGACGCGGAAGCCGACAAGGCCGCCGCAGCTTAGGATTTCCGCAACGTGCTCAACTCGCTAGGGCGTGCCCATGCTGAAGCCCGTCTCCACCGACATCGAAGCGCTCAAGACCCTCGAAGAACGGCTGCGCTGGCTGTCTTCCTGGACCATCCACCACGCCAACCATGTTCGCGAGAGCAACGACGGCCTGAAGGTCGGCGGACACCAGGCAAGCTGCGCCTCGATGAGCGCGATCATGGCGGCGCTCTATTTTCATGCGCTCGGTCCCAACGACCGCGTTGCGGTGAAGCCGCACGCGGGGCCGCTGCTGCATGCAATCCATTACCTGCTCGGCTCGCAATCGCGCGAGGCGCTTGAGAATTTCCGCGGCTTCGGGGGCGCTCAGTCCTATCCCAGCCGAACCAAGGACCGGATCCCGGTCGACTTCTCCACCGGTTCAGTCGGGCTCGGCGTAGCGATTACTCTCTTCGCTAGCCTGGTGCAGGATTATCTCACAGCCCACGGCTGGCTCGACGACCAAGATCGCGGCCGCTTCGTTGCGCTGATCGGTGATGCCGAGCTTGACGAGGGCAATATCTACGAAGCGATCATCGAGGGCGCCAAGCATGACGTGCGCAACCTGTGGTGGATCGTCGACTACAATCGCCAGAGCCTGGACGCGACGACCGCCGATCGGATGTTCGACCGCTTTGATGAGATTTTCGCGAGCTGCGGCTGGCGGATCGAGACGTTGAAATACGGCAAGCTGCAGGAAGCGGCATTCGAGGAACCGGGCGGCGAGGCGCTTCGCAAGTGGATCGATGGAGCGAGCAACGCCGATTTTGCGGCGCTGACCTACCTCGGCGGCAAGGCGTGGCGCGAGCGGCTGCTTGCGGATGCGCCGAAAGTTTCGCCGATCCTGAAGCGCCGCAACGATGATGAATTGCAGCGGCTGATGACCAACCTTGCCGGGCACGATCTCGAGAGTTTGATCGAAGCCTTCGACCGCTGCGACGACGATGTCCCAACGCTATTCATTGCTTATACGATCAAGGGCTTTGGTCTGCCGTTCGCGGGGCACAAGGACAATCACGCCGGCCTCATGAACCCGACGCAAATCGCGGCGCTACGCGAGACCATGGGCGTGCGCGAGGGACATGAGTGGGAGCCGCTCGAGGGAATTGGCGACAATGCAAGGCGGGGCGTCGAGGCCGCGCTCGACCGCACGCGAATCGCGCGCGAGAAGAAATGGCGATGCTTTGGTTCTGTCGCAGTTCCTGAAATCGCTGCGCCCGTCGGCGCGGATCAATCAACTCAGTCCGCGTTCGGCCGCATCCTGCTCGACCTGTCGAAATCCGGCGGCACTCTTGCCGATAAGATTGTGACGACTTCACCGGACGTCACTGTCTCGACCAACCTTGGCGCCTGGGTCAACCAACGAGGCCTGTTCCGACGCGACGAAATGCCCGACGTATTTGCAAAGGCAAAAATTGCATCAGCACAAAAATGGGCCGGTAAGAAACAGGGACAGCACATCGAGCTCGGCATTGCGGAGAGCAATCTTTTCCTGATGCTGGCCGCGGCTGGCCTTTCCGGCGACCTGTTCGGGACACGTCTTTTTCCGATCGGGACGCTCTACGACCCGTTCATCGCCCGCGGCCTCGATAGCCTCAATTACGCCTGCTACCAGGACGCCCGCTTCCTGCTCGTCGCGACGCCGAGCGGGATCACGCTTGGTCCGGAAGGGGGCGCGCACCAATCCATCAATCCGCCGCTGATCGCGCTCGGCCAGCCGGGACTTCGTCACTACGAACCCGCCTATGCCGACGAGCTAGCAGCGATGATTGAGGAAGCTTTCCGATTGATCGACGATCCTGCCGGCGAGAGCACGTATTTGCGTTTGTCGACCCGCGGCATCAAGCAGGTCGAGCGCAGCGACGATGGCTGGCGCGAGGGCGCGCTCCAGGGCGGCTACTGGCTGCGCGAGCCTGGCCCGGGCGCCGAGGCCGCAATCATCGCCATGGGCGCAATCATGCCCGAGGCGTTGGCTGCCTGGGAAGAGCTTCGCGAAGACATTCCCGGTCTCGGCATCCTCGCAATCACTTCTCCCGACCTGCTCCACCGCGGCTGGACCGCCGCTCAGGCCGGGCGCTGGGACAGAGAGCGCAAGCCAAGCCACGTCGAACGGCTTCTGTCGCGCCTCTCGCGCAACGCGGGCCTCGTCACACTAGCGGACGCGGCGCCCGCGTCACTTTCGTGGTTAGGAGGTGTGCTCGGGCAGCGCGTGGCATCGCTCGGCGTCGAAAAATTCGGTCAGACCGGAAACCTCGCCGACCTCTACGCCGCCTACCGGCTCGATGGCGACGCTATTACCGAAGCGGTTGCCGAGCTTCTGCTGCCTGCTTAGGGAGCAGCAATGGCCGGGCGCTATTTCGACGAGTGGCAAATCGGCGACACTGTCGCCCATGCGATAACGCGCACCGTTACGGAAACCGACAACCTCCTGATCACAACTCTCACCCACAATCCGCAACCGCTGCACCTAGATTATGAGGCGGCGGCCAGGACGGAGTTTGGAAAGCCGCTAGTCAACAGCTGCTTCACTTTCAGCCTGCTGATTGGGGTCAGCGTCCACGACACGACGCTTGGGACGCTCGTCGCCAACCTTGGATACGACCAGCTGAAATTTCCGAATCCCGTTTTCGCCGGCGACACTCTTCGCTGCGAGACAGAATGTCTGGCGCTCCGCGAAAGCAAGTCGCGACCGAATGCTGGCATCGTCACCTGGGCGCACCGCAGCTTCAATCAGCGCAATGAGTTGGTGTGCGGATGCATGCGCACGGCGCTCATTCTCAAGAAGCCTGTTTGATGCAGCCGCGCAGTTGGCTGTTCGTCCCCGCCGACAGCGAGCGCAAGATTGCCAAGGCGCTCGACAGCGAGGCGGACGCGATCATCTTTGACCTTGAGGACAGCGTTGCACCGACGATGAAGTCGATCGCGCGCGAGATGCTCAAGAACATGTTGAAGCGCAGCGGCGGCCCGCAGTGGTGGGTGCGCGTGAACCCGCTCGGCAGCGAATTCATCAAGGATGATCTCGAAATCATCGGGATCTCGGACATTCACGGAATCGTCCTTCCCAAGTCCGAAAGCGGCGCCGACATCATCGAACTTGCGCATAGGACCGGCAACATCCCGGTCCATGCGATCGTCACTGAGACGCCGACGAGCCTGTTCGGCTTGTTGTCCTATCGCGACAGGAAATCGCCGCTCGTGGCCATGACCTGGGGTGCGGAAGATCTGTCCGCTGCGCTCGGCGCCTCGTCCAAATATGACGCAGACGGCAAGCTCAGCTTCACCTACAGGCTCGCTCGATCGCTGTGCCTGGCCGGCGCTGTCGCAGCAGGTGTCCAACCGGTCGATGGGGTGTTCGCCGACTTCAAGGATTCGGATGGTTTGCGCGCCGAAGCCGATGCCGCTCGCCGCGAGGGCTTCACGGGCAAGCTCGCCATCCACCCGGCTCAAGTTCCCTTGATCAATGCCGCCTTCACGCCTTCCGACGCCGAGGTGCGGCACGCCGAGGAAATCGTCGCCGCGTTCGAGGCGCATCCTGACGCGGGCGTTCTTTCTGTCGATGGCAAGATGGTCGACCGACCGCATCTTGTTCAGGCTCTGCACGTATTGGATCGGACAAGATAGGAGGCTTGAAAATGGCCACGATTGCAGAACCCGCAAACACGCTCGAAGCCACTGGCAAGCCAACCACCGCTAAAGGCTGGGGCACGGATGCCGCAGATCGGCCGCTCCACCCGATGCAGTTTGAGCGCCGCGCGCTCCGCCCTGACGACGTCGCGATCAAGATCACCTACGCTGGCATCTGCCACAGTGATCTCCACACTTGTCGCAACGACTGGGAAGGCACGAATTACCCGGTCATCCCTGGACACGAGATCGTGGGCACCATCACCGCGATCGGCGATAATGTCACGCGCCATCGCATCGGCGACACGGTCGCGGTCGGGTGCATGGTCGACAGCTGCATGGAATGCGACCAATGCCTCGCCGGCTGGGAAGTCTTCTGTCGCAAGGGCTGCGTCCAGACGTACAACAGCGCCGACTATCACGACAACACGATATCGAAAGGGGGCTATACCGATCATATCGTCGTCCGCGATCATTTCGTCCTTAAAGTACCCGAAGGCATGGACGTCAGCCGAACAGCGCCGCTTCTTTGTGCCGGGATCACCACTTACTCACCACTCCGCCAGTACAAGATCGGGCCTACCAGCAGGGTCGCCGTGGTCGGCCTCGGCGGCCTCGGGCACATGGGCGTGAAGCTCGCGGCAGCGATGGGCGCCCACGTCACCATGATCACGACTACTCCGAGCAAGGGCGAGGATGCGCGGGCGCTCGGTGCACACGACGTTATCATCTCGACCAATCCGGCGGAGATGGAAGCCGCAGCGACCCGCTTCGATTTCATCCTCAACACCATTCCCGTCAGTCATGAGATCGACAGCTATCTGAACCTGCTAGGCCGCTCCGGGCGAATGGTGATCGTCGGTGCACTGATGCAGATGCCGGGCTTCGTCGGGTCGAACCTCATCTGGTGGAATTGCGCGGTTGGCGGTTCGGCGATCGGCGGGATCCCCGAAACCCAGGAGATGCTCGATTTTTGCGCGGCCGAAGGCATTTATCCGGACGTCGAGTTCATCCACATGAACCAGGTCAATGAGGCCTATGAGCGATTGCTCAAGAATGATGTTCGATATCGCTTCGTGATCGACATGAGCCACGGCCTGTGACCTCCAGCGTCCACCCAGTTCCCTCCAACTTCAACGCCCGGATCGGGCAGGTCGAGCTCGCACAGCTTCAGGATCTCGCCAATTGCGACCCTGACCGGTTCTGGCTGGACCAGGCGCGGCGCGTGACCTGGAGCAAGTTCCCATCCAAAGCAGGTGACTGGTCGTTCGCCGAAGATGATTTCCACATCAGCTGGTACGCAGACGGCGAGCTCAACGTCTCCGTCAACTGCCTCGACCGACATCTCGCGGAACACGCCGATCGCACGGCACTCATCTTCGAGGCCGACGAGCCCGGCCATGGCCACCGCCTCACCTATCGCGAGCTCTATGAAGAGACCTGCCGCTTCGCGAACCTGCTGAAATCCCGCGGGATCAAGCGGGGCGATCGGGTGATGATCTATATGCCGATGATTTCCGGAGACTGCGGCGGCGATGCTAGCTTGCGCGCGCATTGGCGCGGTTCATTCGGTCATTTTCGGTGGCTTTTCGCCCGAGAGCGTCGCGGGCCGAATCAAGGATTGTGACGCATCAGCGGTCATCACTGCAGACGAGGGCGTGCGCGGCGGCAAGAAAATCCCATTGAAGCGCAATGTCGATGCGGCGCTGGAGCGGGCCGCCGTCTCTACCGTGATCGTCGTCACCCGTACCGGCGCAGACGTCCCGATGACGGAGGGCCGCGACATCGCATATTCCGATGTCCGCAGCGGCCTCGAGACGAACTGCGAGCCCCAGATCATGAACGCCGAAGAGCCGCTCTTCATTCTCTACACGTCGGGATCGACCGGGAAGCCCAAGGGCGTCGTTCACACGATCGGCGGTTATCTAGTCTGGGCAGCGACAACCTTCGATTGGATCTTCGACTATCGTTCCGACGACATCTTCTGGTGCACCGCCGATGTCGGCTGGATCACGGGCCACAGCTATGTCGTCTACGGACCTCTCGCGATGGGCGCGACCAGCGTGATGTTCGACGGCGTTCCGAACTACCCGGACTTCAGCCGCTTCTGGGAGACGGTCGATCGGCTTGGCGTGACCATCTTTTACACCGCACCGACCGCAATCCGGGCGCTGATGCGCGAGGGCGACGAACCGGTAAAGCGCCACTCCCGCAAGTCGATCCGCCTCCTCGGCACCGTAGGCGAGCCGATCAACCCCGAAGCCTGGGAATGGTACTGGCGCGTCGTCGGTGACTGCCGCTGCCCCGTCGTCGACACCTGGTGGCAGACCGAGACGGGCGGAATCCTGATTTCCCCTTTCCCCGGCGCGGTCGAGATGAAGCCGGGTTCGGCTACCAAACCGCTGCCCGGCATCAAACCGCTGCTCCTCGACCCAAATCACAATGTCCTTGAAGGCGCGACGAGCGGAAACCTTTGCCTCGCAACGTCTTGGCCTGGTCAGATGCGCACCGTCTGGAACGACCACAGTCGTTTCTTCGAGACCTATTTCAAGGCGTATCCGGGACTCTATTTCACCGGCGACGGCTGCCGTCGCGACGAGGACGGCTATTACTGGATCACCGGACGCGTCGACGACGTGATCAACGTCTCCGGGCACCGAATTGGTACGGCGGAGGTGGAAAGCGCGCTTGTCGAGCATCCGAAGGCCGCGGAGGCCGCGGTCGTCGCCTATCCGCACGAGATCAAGGGACAGGCAATCTACGCCTTCGTCGACTTTGAACGCCGGCAGAGGAAGGAGACGACGCCCTGCGCAAGGAGCTGAACCAGAACGTGCGCAAGGATATCGGAGCACTCGCCGCGCCTGACAAAATTCATTTCACCCCGGCACTGCCGAAAACTCGCTCCGGCAAGATCATGCGTCGGATCCTTCGCAAGATCGCCGAAGGAGCGACCGATGGCTTCGGCGACACATCAACCCTTGCAGATCCGACGATCGTCGATGCGCTAGTGGCGGGACGTCAATGAGGGCGGCAGCAGCGGTCGCAATCCTGCTCACCGCGCCCGCGCCTGCGGAAGCTGCGTTCAATCCCGTCGATTTCTTCCGCGGCCGGACCCACGGCGAGGGCATGCTGAAGATCATCTTCCAGTCGGCCAAGAAGATGACGGTCGACAGCGAAGGTATCGCCGAAAAGGATGGCTCGCTTGTTTTAAAGCAGATCATCCACGAACCCGACAAGCCGGTCCGCACGCGCTACTGGCGCATGAAGCAAACCGCGCCAAATCGCTTCGAAGGCACTCTCACGGACGCCGCAAGCGCAGTGCAGGTCGCCGTGAAGAGCGATGGCATCCGAATTCGCTATACCGCCCAGAATCACCTGAACTTCGATCAGACGCTGACGCCGATCAGTCCGACCGAAGTCCACGACGCGATCCGCGTCAGCCGCTTCGGGATCACCGTCGCGCATTTTGACGAGACCATCCGTAAGTTGGACTGAGGCTCAAGCACTGATATTTCCGTTCGCCAGGGGGAGAGTGATGGCGACCATCGCAGAACGACACATGCGCAGAGCCTGGTCCATGACACGGGTGATCATTGCGTCTTCCGCCGGCACGGCCTTCGAATGGTATGACTTCTTCATCTTTGGAAGCCTGGCGCCGCTCATCTCGAAAGTCTTCTTCGCCGGTCTCGACCCGACGCCTGCGCTAATCGCCGCACTTGCTTTGTTCGCCGCAGGTTTCGCATTTCGACCGCTCGGCGCGCTGATCTTCGGAGTGCTCGGCGATAAGCTCGGCCGAAAGGGAGCATTCCTCATCACCGTCAGCTTGATGGGCGCTTCGACCTTCCTGATCGGCTTTCTTCCGACCTATGCACAGGCAGGCACGCTCGGGCCGACATTGCTGATCGCGCTTCGAATCCTGCAGGGGATCGCGCTTGGCGGCGAATATGGCGGCGCCGCGATCTATGTTGCCGAACATGCGCCCAACCACAGGCGCGGCGCTGCGACGGGCTGGATTCAGTCTTCGGCTTCGTTCGGCCTCCTTGCCGCGCTGCTGGTCATCGTCGTGACCCGTAATGCGATTGGCGAAGATGCCTTCGCCGACTGGGGCTGGCGCGCGCCTTTCCTTGTGTCGGCCGTGCTACTCGTCGTTTCCGTTTGGATGCGCGCCAAGCTAACTGAAAGCCCCGAATTCACCCGAATCCGCGAGGAGGGGGAGATTTCGGGGGCGCCGCTTCGCGAAGCCTTCGGCGAGTGGCGCAACCTTAGGCGCGTGTTGATCGCGTTCTTTGGAATCATGAGTGCCCAGGGCGCCGTTTGGTATTTCACCTTCTTCTATCTGCAGGTGTTCCTCGAGAAATCGCTGGGCGTCCCCGCGACAACCAAGGACATGCTGCTGATCGTGATGACATTGGTCAGCGCGCCGCTGTATGTGTTTTTCGGGTGGCTGAGCGACCGGATCGGTCGCAAGTTCGTGATGGTCGGCGGCATGGTCCTGGCGCTCGTTCTCTATTTCCCTGGCTCGCACTGGATCGCGAAGGCAGCAAACCCTGCCCTGGTCGAGGCTCAGGCGGCAACACCGGTGATCGTCGTAACCGACCCAAGGAGCTGCTCCGTCCAGTTCGACCCAGTCGGAACCGCGAAATTCACTAGCGCATGTGACATTGCCAAGAGCACGCTCGTAACGAAGGGCATCTCATTCACGACCCAAGCTTCTTCCGATCAGTCCACGCGCGTTGTGATCGGCACCGAAACGGTGCCGGTGAAAAGCGGTGACGGTCTTGCGTCCGCGGACCTCAAAGCCTTGAAAGCTGCAACCGCGGGTTCGGTTGGGACAGAGTTGATCGAGGCGGGTTATCCCAAGACCGCTGACCCGGCGCAGGCGAATATGACTTTGCTAATCGTGATCCTGCTTCTGTTCGTAGTCGCAGCGACGGCCCTCTACGGCCCGCAGGCGGCAGCACTGGTTGAGATGTTTCCGACCCGCATCCGCTACACGGCCATGTCCTTTCCTTACCATGTCGGGACGGGCTGGGTCGGCGGATTCCTGCCCGTAACCAGCTTTGCGATCGTGGCGATCACGGGGAACATCTACGCTGGGGCTTTGGTACTCGGTCATCTTCACCGGGATTTCGGTGGTCGTCTCCCTGCTGTTCCTCAAGGAGACCGCAGGACGGCGGCTGCAAGAAATCTAGGGCCAAGGAGGAGCTTGATGAGCGAATTGGACATCGCCGATGGCGATCGTTGCACCGTCGTCGCGGGGAAACATGCGGGCAAGTCGGGCTCCGTTGAGGATCGGAACACCAGCAAGACCGGTCATGTGACAATCACGGTGCGACAGGATAGCGGAGTGAGGTTCAAGACGCTCGCGAGGAATGCTCGCCGCGGCAGCTAACCGCTCATGGACACCAGTGGACGTCGATCGGCTGCTCCGCCTCCGGCGAGCACCCGACCGATCGGCAACTTTGAGCTTTGCCCATCGCCAATCGCTTGCTCCAGCAATGCCCGCTTCTGGTCTCCGGTGATCGTGATCAGGATCGTCCGCGCGGCGAGGATCGCGCCGCGTGTCAAGCGTCAACACGCGCGATCTCGGCTTCAGGCGGCAAAGGGTCGGGAAGGACGCCAATCGCGCGCCGCGCTTTGGGCGCGTCGAGCGCCGCTTGGAAGTCCGGCCCGCGGAAGATCGAGGCGACGTGTCCGTCCGAACCCATTCCCAACCAGACAAGGTCAGGTGGCCAAGGCAGATCCTGTAGCCGCGCGTCAGCGGCGTTACCCGCCGCCTTGTAGTCACTCGCGGTCTCGCTCGTCAGAGGGACTACGCGCGCGCCGAGCGGCAGGAAGGCGCGTGCCAGTTCGCGTGCCTGTACATTCGAAAGGTCGCTGTCGACGGCGACCAGCCGATCGTCTGTCGGGATCACCGTGACTTTTTTCCACCGCAGTTTCCGCTCAGCGAGTTTGCGATAGATAGCAGGTCCGGTTTCCGCCGGGATCGCGATCAACGAGGCGTCGCGAGCCTCAACAGCGCTTTCGATAATGAAGGCCACGTCACCGGCGACTGCATCCGCCAGCTCGTCAACCCAATCATAATCCCACCATTCTGCCTCGATCATGTGATTCCTTCTCGACTATTGCGGCGCTCGTTGCGCGTATCCGAACCATCCTGCAACCGGTTGGCCGCTCCTGTTTAGTGCTGGCCGGAAGCGGAGGCGGTCGTGCGCCAGATTGCAGATTGTGAAATCGATCTTCGCGATGCCGGTCCCGCGATCCACGGTGCACTCGCTGACATAACCGCGTGGATCGACGCGAAGCCGCATGAACACCGTCGCATCTCGCGGCCATTGCTCGAGGATATCGCGCGGGAGATCGTGACCTGTGAGCACCGGCGTGACGAGATGCGGGGCTTCGGCAATGCCATTGTCCCCGCCTCCCCCGATCCGCTTCCGGCGGCACCGCTTCCGGTGCCCGTGCCGATGCCGCCTGCTCCAGTACCCGCACCTGCAATTGGGGCTGAGCCCTGCGTAGCCTCAGTGCCCGCACGCGGGGTTTCGCTCGCACGGATCTGGGGCACCTGGGGAATGACCGACTTTTGTGCTTCGACCGGCGTCGCCTCACTCTTGATGTTCGGGGGAGCCGCCGCACCTTCCTTCTCCTTCGGCTTGGGTTCATGTTTTTGCTTCGAAGTCGGGGGCGGTGGCGGCGGACACTGATTCAAGTCGAACACGCGCATCGCGCTCTCGACGCCGCGCAAATCCAGGTTTGGCGACAAGTGCAGAAGCATGAAGAACAGGCCGACATGGATCGCAACCACGGCAGCGATCGCGCCGCTCCGGTCGGTGGTATTGATGTTGGTACGGTAGGCCACGACATTTCAACGCTATGACGTATAGGTCGTTGCGCCATCGAGCCTAGACAAAGAAAGCGCCGGGCGGATGGGCCCGGCGTTTTCTCGAACGCAAAGCGGTCTAACGGTCGGAGCTGCTTTTACGTCCGCCGCCGTGGCTCGCCTTGCCGCCCTTGCTGGCAATTTCGCGCTGCTTCGCGGGATCCATGGCGGCAAAGCCGCGCTTTGAGCCACCACTCCTGTTGGTTGCCATGTTCGATCTCCCATTTGCCGGACGAGGCCCCTGAAACGCCTGTTGCTTCGCTCGGTTCACAAAGCTGATGGAGGTTAGGTGACGGCCATCCGCTGACTGGTCTATGTTGGGAAACCGCCCCAGCGAACCCGGTCTCGCGCTAGCAAAGGAGGGTCACATGCGGGTCAGTCGGAATCTTGCGTGTGTATTATTAATCCTTTTGGTGGGGTGCCGTGCCGATCACCAATCGATGAACTCGCGCAGGGACGTGGACGCGATTAAGGCTGGATATCGAGAATGGAAGCACGGCTTCGAAGCGCGAGACGTCAGGGGCGTCATGGCGATCTACGCGCCCGATGTGGTGGCGTATGACCTTGTTCCGCCCCTGCAGTTGATTGGCAGCGATGCTTATCGCCAAAGCTATTCCAACTTCTTCGCTGAGTTCAAAGGTCCAATTCGGGTTAGCTACCAAAATATCGATGTCGAACAATCCGGCGACATCGCGTTCGCGTTCGGCCTCGAGCGGCTTCGCGGGACCCTGGCCGACGGCAAGCCGGTCGACATGTGGATCCGTTTCAGCGGTGGCTGGAGGCGCGAAAATGGACAGTGGCGCGTCGTCCACGAGCATGTTTCGGTGCCGGTCGACATGACTACGGGAAAAGCGCGGTCTGACCTGACGCCTCAGTGAAGCCGCGCCCCAATCCACAACGTGCGGGGCGTCGCGCGCTCGATCGAGCCGTCACCGCCGATACCTGCCATCACGAGAGCATTGGTGAGGTTCTCGCCGCGAGCGATCAGTTGCAGACGTCGCGTGATCGGCCACGATGCATAAACGTCGAGCGTCGTCGCGCCCTTCAAGACGTCGCTGTTGAGATCATCGTCGAATTGCGCTCCGGTGCGCCTGAGAACGAGCCGCGCGCCCTTCGCGCCCTGCTCCCAGCCAGCGGCCAAAGTTCCTGAGAAATTCGGAGTCTGCGCTGGCCTTAGTCCTTGGAGAATAAGGGCCGCGCCTTTGCCTTCCATCCGCGCGTGGGTCAGGCTTGCGCCCGCGCTGATCGACCATGCTCCGTCGCTCCACTCAGCTGATGCTTCGATGCCCCGGACTTTCACCGCATCGACATTCTCACGCACGTAATAGGTGCCGCCAGAGCCGACGAAGCCCACGCCGGGAAACGAACCCGGCCCCTGCCCCATCGTCACATTGGCGATCGCATCCTTGAGCCGGTTCACGAAGCCCGTCAGTCTCAGCGCAAACGGTCCCTTCGCATAGTCGACGCCGGCTTCGACGCCGACGAGCCGTTCCGGATCGAGGTTCGGGTTCGCAGCGGTCGCGTCTGAGCCTGCGCGAAATGGCCGGAAGAGTTCGTTCAGTGTCGGCATTCGCCACCCAAGATAGGCTGCAGAGCGAAGGCTGATGCCGCCGCCGACAGACCCCGTGATTCCGCCGCGCGCGGTCGGCAGCCAGCCGATGCGCGAGGGATAATGCGCGTCGGTGAGGATACCGCCTGTCGCGATCGTCTGCTCGAGGAGGTGCCCGCCGCCGACACTCCAGCGGTCGACCCGCGCTCCGCCCGTCAACATGGCCCAGCCAAAATCGGCGCTCGCCTCAGCGTAACCGCCCGCGGTCCAGCTGTCGCCTCCAGATGCACGTTGCCGAGTCGGTTCTCCGCTAAGGTACGAATAGAGCTCGCGCAATTCGCCGGACGACCGCCGGGTGTCCGCGCCGAGGCGCAGCTCAATGCCATGAGGCATCGGGGGCCGCAGCTCGAAGCTCCCGCCAAGCCCGTGCGATGGGACCGAATATTGAAGCGAGACGCGGCTCGCCTGCGCTCGAGCAGGACTTACGCTCGCGAAGCTGCTCATCAAGTTGCGCCACTGCCAATAGCCGAGCGCGCTCCATTCCCACGAACCGCGGCCGACGAAGCGCAGCGAGGCATCCGCGCCATTCGTGCGATTGACGCTGAAGGCGGTTCCACGCGTCCTCCAATCGTGGAAGCCATCAACGCTCGCCTGGAACTCGGTGTCGCCGTCCACCGGCGCTGCCAGGCGTGCGCGACTGCTCCACTCGCGATAGGGGGCTGCCTCGTCAGCAGCTCCCCGCGTATCCCGCGTCACTGGAACGAAGCCGTCGCTCCTCTCGCCGCGACCCGAGATGCTGAGCACGCCGCCCAATGCATCGATGCCGACGCGCCCTCGTGCTTCTAACGAATCCCGGCTTCCGCCGTCGATCTCGCCCGAACCACCGGCATCGGACCGGCTGGTCATCTCGATGGTACCGGCGAGCGCTCCAGGCCCATTCGCGACACTCCCGCCGCCGCGAACGGCCCGAATTTCAGAGAGGTCTTCGGGATCGTAAGTCGGCCAATTCACCCACCCCCCGAAGGGGTCGGCCTGTGGAACGCCATCGAGCAACAGCAATGCGCGGCTGGAGGCGTTTCCTCCAAGAGAACGAAGCGTGACGCCCTGACTCGTCGGATGGCCGCTGCGCGAGTCCGAGCGTCGAAACAGCTGCACACCCGGAATTTCCTTCAGTAACTGGTCGAGCTCGTGGGTCGGCGACTGCTCGATCACCCGCCGCGAGATGCGTTGCGCACCGTAAACCCGTTCGGACTTTGCCTCGGGTAGCGCGTTTCCGGTAATGACGATGGCGGCCTCCGGCGCCTGCGACGGAAGCACGGCGGCCATGATCAGAGAATGTCGTAAAGCGTCGCGGCGAACAGAGCCCACAGCGACCACCAAGGCCATGACAACCGCCGCGTTTCGTCCCGTTCCGCCATCGTTTTCGGTTCATGCCTGAAGGCACTGAAGCACTCCAATGAATTTCGAGCGCGCGCACCGGCACGTCCGAAAACGCAAATAAGGTTAAATTTTTATTGCCGCAAAGAAGGTAAATTGCTCTAAACCCCGCCAACAATTCGATTTTCGACTTGGGATTTCTCTAACGGGGAGGGGGCACCCCGGTGAAGCTCGGTTGCGGACCATTGCTGCGAACAGCGCACGGCAAACGGCGCGCGTTCGCGCATCTATTTGTGTCGACGGTCTTCTTCGCGCCCTCCGCAACCGCGAGCGCGCAAGCAGCCTCGCAGGTTCTTCCGCCGACGCGTGAGGAGGTCACTCGCCCCGTCACCTCTCCGCCAACCCCGCGCGGTCCGAAGCTCGAGGTCGAAGGCGGCATCGAACGTGCGCCGTGCGCTCTCGATGGTCCGGAATATAAATCGATCCATTTCGTCTTCCGCGGAGCGCAATTCCAGGGTCTCCAGGGGCTGACTCCCGATCAGCTGGCGATCGCCTTCACGAATTATGTCGGGCGCGACGTTCCGATTTCCGTCGTGTGCGATATTCGTGACCGGGCAGCGACGATGCTCCGCGCCGCCGGCTATGTCGCGGCGGTCCAGGTTCCCGAGCAGAAGATCGAGGGGGGCTCGGTCCAGTTCAACGTGCTCATGGCGCACCTCACTCAGGTGCGGGTGCCGCGGCAACGCCACCGGAGCCGAGCGAATCATCGCCGGCTATCTCGAACACCTGACTAAAGAACCAGTGTTCAATCGCTACGACGCAGAGCGCTACTCTGCTCCTTGCTAGCGATCTGCCGGGCTACACCGTGCGCCTCACCCTCCGCCCCGCGGGAACGGTACCCGGCGAAGTCGTCGGCGACGTGGCGGTCCAGCGCACGCCTGCCTACGTGGATCTCAACATTCAGAACGGCGGCTCCGACGAGCTCGGGCCCTGGGGAGGCCTGGCTGCGCGCGCAGATTCTTCGGCCTGACCGGCCTTGGTGACCGGACGTTGCTATCGGTCTTCACGACGCCGGACCTTCACGAGCAGCAGACTGTTCAGCTGGGCCATGAATTTCGCGTGGGCAGCGAAGGCCTTACTTTCGGAGACACCTTTACATACGCGTGGGCGCGGCCGTCGGTTGGCAAGTCGGACGTGCTTGCGCGAACGCTCCTGAACACCTTCGACGTCAGCTACCCGCTGATTCGCCGGCAGGCATCAACATTCCGTCTCCACGCGGGCATGGATTATGTCGATCAGGACGTGAAGCTGGACGGCATCCGTCTCACTCAAGACCGCCTAAGGATCGGCTATGTGCGGCTCGAGATCGACGCTTCGCCGGTCGATACGTCCGGCCTACTCGCAATCGAGCCTTTGTGGCGGCTGTCGAGCGTGCTCGAGCTTCGCAAGGGCCTTCACATTCTCGGTGCTACCGCCGATTGCGGACCGCTCGGTGCGAATTGCCTCGGGCCCAACGACGTTCCTCCGAGCCGGATCGAGGGTCAGTCGGATGCGACGGTGTTCAGATACACCGCCTATGGCGAACTCCATCCGATGCCAGAGCTGACCTTCGCGCTCGGCACGCGGGTGCAATATTCGTGGAAGCCGCTTCTAAGCTTCGAAGACTTTTCGGCGGGCAACTACACCGTCGGGCGCGGCTACGATCCCGGTTCGCTTCTCGGTGATCGCGGGTTCGGAACTCAGGCCGAAATCCGGTTCGGACGGCGCGTCCCGACCACTGCGGACAAGCCGGCGATCGAGGCCTACGGATTCTGGGACCACGCCCGGGTTCACAATCTCGAAAAGCTCTTCGTGGTCCCGGGTTCGACCCATTTGAACTCGGTCGGGGGCGGCGCGCGAGTGACATTCAATCGTTTTACGCTCGACGCCGCGCTCGCCTTTCCGCTGACCCGGATCGGGATTGAAAACAAGAAGCCCGGTCCGCGCTTCCTCATTTCCCTGACTTCTCGCCTTTGGCCCTGGAGCATCCAATGATTTGCACTGCGCAGCGCACGCATCGCGCCATCCGCCGGAAGCTGCTCATCTCCTGCGCCACCTTCGCCATCGCGACCGCCGCGCTCACGCCGCAAAGGGTGCGCGCTCAGGCGGCACCCACTGGTGCGTTCCAGGGCACGATCACGTCGAGCAGCGGCGCGTCCCAAACGTCGATGGGGACCGGAACGGAAACGATTACCGTGACGTCGCCAACCGCGACGATCAACTGGTCGCCGACCGGCGCTCCAAACAATTCTGGCAATATCGTGTTCCTCCCCAACGGCAACGTCGCGACCTTCCAGGGGACGACGGACGCGGGTGACTACACTGTCCTCAACCGCGTGCTGCCAGACGGAGCATATCCGATCGAGCTCAACGGCACGGTCCAGTCGTTCATCAGCGGTGGTGCGACGGGTGGCCGTATTTGGTTCTACAGCCCCAGCGGAATCCTCATCGGAAGCAATGCTATATTCGACGTCGGTAGCCTGCTGCTTACGACCGCGGACCCGGGAGAAGGTTGGACCGCCGACGGTGACAACTTCAGTTTCGCGTCGGGAGCCGCTGCGGCAGGCTCCAAGATCGTGGTTGCAAATGGGGCTAAAATCAACGCTCTCAAGAATGACAGCTACATTGCACTGATCGCTCCGCGCATCGAACAGGGCGGTGACATTGAGGTCAACGGCTCGGCCGCGTACATCGCAGCCGAGCAACTGAAGATGACCTTCAGCCAGGGGTTGTTCGACGTCGAGGTCGACGTCGGCACCGATGATCCGAACGGCATCGTCCATACCGGAACGACCGGCGGCCCTGCGAACGCCTCCAACGCTGACACACACCGCATCTACATGGCCGCGGTCCCGAAGAACCAGGCGATGACCATGCTTCTGGGCGGCAACATCGGATTCGACGCCGCTGGTGCGGGCGTCGATGAAAACGGCGAGATCTGGCTGTCGTCCGGCTGGAGTCCCTTCCACGATGGAGGCGGCGAAGGCTTCCAGACATTCAATACCAATTCCGATGCGGCGATGAACATCACCGGCGGCCATTTCACCTCGGATGTCTATGGCCTCGCGAACAGCGACCTCAATGCGGAAACCGATGACGGCGACCTGACCTTCGACGGCGGGGTTTCGCTCGAATCCTGACAACAAATCGGTCACGCTTTCGGCGTTTGGCCAGAATATCTTGTCGATCGGCGGAGATGCTTCGCTCTACGCATACGAAGGTGCCGGCGGCCAGAAGGCAAACATTCTCGCCAGCGGCGGCGGCAACGTTGACATCACCGGTTCCGTCTTCCTCGACGTTGCGCAGTCAGTGCCGGTCGGCTCCAGCACCGGGGTTTTCGGCGGCACAGTGAACATCGATGCCAACGGCGGCCAAATTTCAACCGGTAATCTCACCATATTCGCGATGGGAACTGGAACCGAGGGGGATTCCGAACTGAGCGCGCTCGCCGGATATGGCGGAACGATCAACATCAGCGCGGAAAATAATGGCCAAGTCACCGTCAATGGTGACCTTAGCGGTGACGCGAGCGGCGTCGGCGGCGGCATGCTCGACGGCAGCGCTCAAGGGGGAAGCGGCTACGGCGGCAACATCAACATGTCCGTCTCCAATGGCTCGATCAACGTTACCGGGAACGCCTTGCTGACTGCCGACGGCCTTGGCGGCAGCTATGCGGGCGAAGGGACACCAACCAGCGCCCTGGGCGGAACCGGCTATGGCGGCAGCGTTTACTTGTCGTCTTACGGTCCAGGCTCGATCACGCTTGGAGGCCTGTCAGATTTCACCGCTGACGGCGTCGGCGGCGACGGCCAGACAGGCGGCGCAGGTTATGGCGGGGATGCCGAAATCTACGGATATGGAGGGACCATCTCGCTCGGGTCCACGACTTTTGTCGTCGCTGACGGCATTGGCGGATCGGCAACTGCGGGCTTCGGAGGCAATGGCGGTTTGGGTCGAGGCGGCCTCGTCAGGCTCGGAGCCTACCAGGATGTCGAGAATGGAACCGCCGTCACAATCACCGGCGGTGACGTAATCCTCTCATCGGTTGGTGAGGGCGGCACCGGCGGAACAGGCGATGGATCCGAGATCGCGCCCGGCACCGGTGGCGAGGGCGATGGCGGCTATCAGTCTTCAGAGCTGCAGGCGCAATATGTGGGCAGCGGCGGCGCTTCGATTGAAGTCGAAGGCCCAGCGACCCTGAGCCTCGGCAATGTCGATGCAAACGCTGCCGGCATCGGCGGCGTCGGCGGAGCCGGAGTTAATGGCCAGACCGGCGGATTGGGCGGCGCGGGTTACGGAGGCACTGCCGAATTTTCCTATTCCGATCCTCAGGGACAAGGCGTGGGCGACGGAGTCGTGAGCTTCGGAAGCCTCCAGATTGGTTCGCCGGGATTCGGCGGAACGGGTGGACTGAGCGACACCGGGATTCAAGGTGACGGCGGGTTTGGCAATGGTGGGTTTGCGAAGCTTCAGCGCCACAATCGGCACCGTCACCACGGGCGAGCTTATCATCTATGCCACCGGTAGTGGAGGCAGCGGAGCGAACGGCGGCGAGGGGTCCGGCGGCGATGCCGAAATGCTGATCGACAATGCCGCCGTCACCGATACCGGCGAACTTGAAATTCTGGCTGATGGATTAGGCGGATCCGGGACGATTCAGGGCGGCGATGGATCCGGCGGCTACGCCTATCTCACCTTCTCCCAGCCCCAGGCGGCGAGCGCGGGCGCGATGCTCGACGTGACTGGTGACCTCGTGCTCGATGCAAGCGGCATCGGCGGTATTGGCTTGGACAATCCCAACGGAACTGGCGGCAACGGCGGCGCCGGCTTCGGCGGTTCGGCCGAATTCTTCGCCACGAGTTCGCTTGGCGCAGGTGACTCGATCACAGTGAACGCCGGTTCCATCACCTTGGGTGCGAACGGCGACGGTGGCTACGGCGGCAACGGGATCACCGGCGGCAACGGCGGCGAAGGCAGCGGCGGCGAAGCTCTAGCGGAGCTATACAGCGGCACGATCACCGCGGCCTATGTCTCCGCAAATGCGGCCGGAGCAGGCGGCAATGGGGGTAACGGCGGAACCGGTCCGGATGGGATTGGCGGGGTCGGCGGAGACGGCTCAGGCGGCATATGCCGAAGTCGATATTGGATCGATCGTCAACGGCGACGTGCTTTCCTATGCCTGGGCCTTCGGCGGACGGGGGGCACGGCACCATCGCCGGCAACGGCGGCATTGCCGAGGGCGGCACGGCCGATCTCAACGTTATTTCGAGCGGTCAGCTGAATGGGGGCGCGAGCGTCTACTGCAGTGGCAGTCGGCGGCGACGGGGCAAATGGCGGCAATGCCTATGCGGGACGCGCCTCGCTTGAAGTCGAGGGCGTTCTTGATGGCTCCAACGTGATCGTCGATTCCGACGCGTTCGGCGGCGCTGGAATTTCGGCCAATGGTAGTGCCACGGCGGGCTCATCCAATGTTGAAAGCAGCAATGGCGGTTCGATCACTGCAGACAGCTTGACACTATCGGCGCAAGGCGACTTCGACACAGGCTCGGTCTTCATCGATGGCGGAACGAATTGCGATTGCACGCTCGGCACAATTGCGGCCGGCGACCTGACGTTGCTGGCGAGCAGCGACCTCAATGTCCCGACCATCGGCGATAACATCACCGTTAGCGGGGAGCTCAAACTCGCGACTTCTGCCAATCTCACTTTTGCGGATGTGACGGCGGGCAGCCTGCGCTTCGACGTCGGAGGCAGTGTCGACGGCGGCAATATCGATGTTACTGACCAGGCAATCGGTGAAGCTGGAGGCGCGATTGTCCTCGGCAATATCACGACCGAGCAGGCACCTCCGCCGAATACTATCATTTTCACGGTTGGAATTGTCTCGAACACTTCCATTACGGTCGGCGACGTCAATTCTCCCGGCGCCGTCGGCTTCGCCACTTATGGCCCGCTGACGACCGGAAACATCGGTGCCGGCGACCTCTTCATGGCGCTCGTTGGCGGCGACGTCAGCCTCAGCTCTGTCGGGACCGCTTCGAACGGCAACGTCTACATCGGCGACGTGTCGATGTTCGAAGCCAACGGCGGGTTCGACAATTTCGACGTGAACGCGGTCCTCGCGCAGGATCCGGTCGCGACCGGCGGATCGATCACCATCAATGGGCCGGTCTCAACCGGAATGATGCAGGCCGCGGCAGGCACCACTCTGACGCTGGGCGCGGTCGACGCCAGCCAGTCGGTCGATGTTTCCGCCGGCGGGCTTGCGGACTTCGAGGGCACGGTTTCCGCACCGACCATCACGGTCACATCCGGTGACATCAATGTCGCCGCCGGAGCCTCGCTCGGGGTTTACGGGATCACCGATCTACTGACGCTCAACGCGGTCAGCGATCAGCCGATCGTCCTTGGCAGCGGGGCCGAAACGGCCGCGGGCCAATATGTGCTGAACGAGGCGGGGGACATTCAGTCCAGCCAATGTCGTCGTCAACGCGCTCGGAATCGACGGCGGCGCAGCACCCGACATCGAAATCTACAATGCGACCATCGACGGAAGCCAGTCAGACGGCGGCGGCACCAGCAGCGTCACCATCAACACCGACAGCTCGATCATCGTCGACGGCGCGCTCGATTACGTTGACGCTGCGCCCACCGACACGCTCACGCTCAACGCGGGCAACGCAATCGAAGTCGTCACCGACGCCGGCGGCAGCATCGCGATGACCGACAACCTCGGCGATCTTTCGGGAACTCTGACTCTCACTGCACATGACGTGTGGGTCGCCGACCAGGCGGTCCTGACGCAGCTCGAGCAGGATCCCAACTACGCCGGCCGCGATGCCGATCTCGCAACGAACAACGGTCCCGACAACCAGGCAGGTTTCCTCCAGGCGGGCGGCATCGTCGTCGACCTCCTGGGAAGCACGTTCTTCGTCCAGAACAGCGGCACCGCAGACGAGCTCGCCGGGATCAGCGTCGGCGACGGCGGCCTGAGCATCGTTAACGAAGGCGCCGACCCCGCAACCGTCATCGGCTATGGCCGTGAAATCTCCGGCGGCGCGATCATCGGCGGCAGCGAACTTCGCCTCGCTCGTCGAAACATCGGGAAGCTACACTCCAAATTCGACATTCAACGGCTGCGCGCTCGGCGGATGTACACCGCCTCCACCGCCGCCTCCGCCTCCGCCTCCGCCACCGCCTCCGCCGCACCTGGTCGGGGTCACCTTGAACGATGCCCATGATACTGACGAGGGCGGAAACCACCTGCAAAACTATCCGGTGCTCGGTGCACCAGTTGTAACTTCGAGTGGTCAAACCGAATTTGCCGCATCCCTGCAAAGCGTGCCGAACACCACGTACCGCGTCGACTTTTATTCTGTTGATCAGGCGGACGCGTCCAGTCATGGACAGGGCCAGACGTTTCTTGCTGATAGGACGATCACGACGGATAACGATGGTGCGACCTCGTTTGCTTTCCAAACCAATGGCTTGCCTACAGGCGACCTGATCGCAGCTACTGCGACTGACCCCGCGGGCAATACGTCGGAGTTGTCCTGTCTTGACGGGAGATGCTGTGCAGAGGCTCCGGCGGTCGGCTAGTTCCCGAACAACGTCGGGACGATCCGCGCCGGTCGCAGGCTGCATTAGCCCGTATGTTGTAAACGTGACATCAGACGATGACGACGCTTTGTCCGGCGACCATAACTGCGACACCGACCTCAACAAGCCAGGCAACCAGTGTTCACTGCGGGCGGCGATCAACGAATCCGTCTTGGACGGGGGCAATCTGATCACGTTTGATATTCCACAGTCGGATCAAAATGGTGTTCCGGTGATCAATGTGTGCACGATCGCTCCGCTCTCGGCGTGCCGCCGGAGCTGACAAAGTCGATCACCCTCGATGCGACCACGCAATCGGGATACACACTCAACAAACCAAAGATCGAATTGAACGAGGTGGGTGCGGAAACAGCTCGAGCGGCTTAGTAGTTAGCGGCCGTGACAGCGAAATAGAGGGATTCGTCATTAACCGGTTTGCCGGCGACGGGATCCTCATCCACGCCACCCAGTCGGTCACCGTCCAGTCCTGTTATATCGGCACGAACAACCTCGGTACAGGATTCCTTGGTGATATGTTGAACGGGATCCTCATCGACGGGTGTGATTCGTGCAGAATTGGCCGCTTCCCCGACGGGATCGCTTCGACGAACGTCATAACCGGGACTCAAAACAATATAACGATCCAGGGTGGAAACTCGCAGAAGAACATCATAGACGGCAACTTCATAGGACTCTTCAGTGATGGTGTGAGTCATAGCTCTCAATTTAGCGGCGTGGTCGGTGTGTTGATCACACAAGGCGCTCACGACAACTTTGTCGGGTTGGATGCGGACGACGGCTCAGGGCTCAACCTATCTCGGGAAATGCCATAGGTGTCGAGATTAGAGAAGGCTCCAATAAAAATGCCGTCCTCGGAAATTGGATCGGACCCAACCTGGATCGTGAACAGGTTGGCAACCGCTTTGGCGTAGTCGTGTCTCAATCGTCCGGCAATCAGATCGGCCGTGCCCGCGGGGGGCTTTATCCGAACAACGCTATTACACCGATCGATGGGATCGGTGTGCTCATAACAAACTTCGATCCATTTCCGGCCGGCACTCGGCCTGAGCGATGGGATCTGCGCTCGTTGATCCATTCTTCCAAAGATCCAGCGCGGGCACCTTCGGACGATCCCGACCGCGACGACGGATAGCAACTTCGTACAGTCGGACTGGATCGGCCTGTTGCCGAACATCGTGCTGTCCGATGCGGCCACCTATCCGAATACGGCTGGTGGCGTGGTTGTGAATCAGGCGACTAACACTACGATCGGGAATGAAGATCGACCCAAATCCGCCGCCAGGTGCGCCGAAACCCCCGCCGCCAAACGTTATCTCGAACATGCAGACCGGCATAGTTATCTCATCATCGACGACTTCGGTGGGTATCCTGGGCAATTTGATCGGGATCGATCCGACAGGTAATTTCCGAGCGGATCCGAATGGGGTCGGGGTGATAGTTGGCGAGGAGGCTCACGATAATTTTTTCCGGCAGAACGTCATAT
>CAWAWT010000053.1:0-9284 GCA_963785855.1 uncultured Alphaproteobacteria bacterium | reverse complement strand
CGTATTCGACGCAATGGACGAGCTGTCCAAATTCAAATTCGCGCCGGTGAAGCTGCTCGAGCTCGAGCAGGAGCTGATCGACCGCGCGGACATCCTCTTCACCGGCGGATCGAGCCTCTACGAGGCCAAGAAGGACCGCCATGCCAACGTTCATTGCTTCGCCTCATCGGTCGACCGGACGCATTTTTCAAGGCGCGCGCGCACCAGTTCGACCCAGCGGACCACCGGAAAACCTGCCCAAGCCTCGGTCCTCGGCTTCTACGGGGTGATCGATGAGCGATTTCGACATCGACCTACTCGACAAGGTCGCCAAGATGCGGCCCCACTGGTCGTTTGTGATGGTCGGTCCAGTAGCGAAGATCGCGCCCCGAGGACCTGCCGAAACTCCCGAACATCCAGATCGGCAGCAAGACTTCTTATGCCCAGCTGCCGTCCTATCTGTCGGGCTGGGACGTCGCTCTGATGCCGTTCGCGATGAACGAATCAACGCAGTTCTATTCGCCAACCAAGACCCCCGAATATCTTGCCGGCGGCAAGCCCGTCGTCTCAACTCCGATCAGGGACGTGGTTCGCCATTACGGCCAGCTCGAGGGCGTCAAGATCGCCTCGACCGCGGAAGAATTCGTCGCCGCCTGCGAGCAAGCGCTCGAACTGTCGCGAAACCCGGAGAGTGACTGGCTCGCCGAGGCCGACCTGATGCTCTCCGCGTCGAGCTGGGACACGACCCAGGCGCGAATGGCGGGCCTTGTCGCCGACGTTTTGGGAATTCGCATGGCACGACCTCGCCTGCGCTTCTGGTAGCTGCAGAATGAACGATCAACCGGGGACAAGGGCCGCCTCCGGCGGCCGCTACGATTATTTGATCGTCGGTGCCGGCTTTGCTGGCTCCGTCCTTGCCGAGCGCCTTGCATCAGAGCACGGCGCTCGAATCCTCTTGATCGACCGGCGGCCGCACATTGGCGGCAATGCCTATGACGAGCCGAACGAGGCCGGGATTCTCTATCACAAATACGGCCCTCACATTTTTCATACCAACAGCGAGCAGGTTTCAGACTACCTCTC
Source organism: uncultured Alphaproteobacteria bacterium (assembly GCA_963785855.1). Classification (GTDB taxonomy): domain Bacteria; phylum Pseudomonadota; class Alphaproteobacteria; order Sphingomonadales; family Sphingomonadaceae; genus Sphingomicrobium. The sequence goes on along the minus strand of CAWAWT010000053.1, from coordinate 8,222 downwards.
GCAGTTCACCAAATGGCGTCCATACGAGCACCGCGTCCTGGCCGTGGTTCGCGGCCAGCAGGTGCCGATTCCGATCAACCGCACGACGCTCAACCGATTGTTCGATCTCTCGCTCCGAACCGACGAGGAAGCGGCGGATTATCTCGCCTCGCGAGCCGAGCCGGTCGATGACATCGAAACGTCAGAAGATGTGGTCATCAACGCCGTCGGGCGCGAGCTCTACGAGCTCTTCTTCCAGGGCTACACGCGCAAGCAATGGGGTCTTGACCCCTCGCAGCTCGACAAGTCGGTGACCTCCCGGATCCCAACTCGAACCAACACCGACGACCGCTATTTCACTGACACCTTCCAAGCGATGCCGAAGGACGGTTACACCGCGATGTTCAAGCGGATGCTCGACAATCCCTTGATCGAGGTCCGCACTGGGGTCGATTTCCGCGACGTTCGCGATGAGGTCGAAGCCCGCCACATCATCTACACCGGGCCGATCGACGAATATTTCGAATTCCGTTTCGGCAAGCTGCCCTACAGAAGCTTGAAGTTCGATCATCAAACGCTTGAGGAAGAGCGGCACCAGCCGGTCGGAACGGTCAACTACCCGTCCCCCGACGTGCCATACACGCGGATTAGCGAGTACAAGCATCTAACCGGCCAAGAGGCGCCGGTGACGACGATCACCTACGAATATCCCTCGGCTGAAGGCGATCCTTATTATCCGATCCCGAGGCCAGAGAATCAGGAGCTCTTCAAGCGTTACGAGGCGCTTGCCGACGAAACCGAGGGCGTCACCTTCGTTGGCCGCCTCGCGACTTATCGCTATTATAATATGGACCAGATCGTGGGACAGGCGCTCGCGACCTTCCGGAAGATCGACGAGCAACGCAAACAGGCGCAACCGCAGCCGGCCGCAGTTGCCGCCGCATAGGACGAACGTGGCACAATCGCCTCGTTGATGCTTTCTCCCGTTTGGTGATGGTCGCGAAACGGCAAAATTGGCCCGAGCGTCTGTGGATCGTCCGCCATGGACAGAGTCTAGGGCAATGTGGCGCGCGATGCAGCCGACGAGTTGGGCGCGCACGAAATCGGCATCGACATGCGCGACGTCGACGTGCCGCTGTCGAGCCTGGGGGCCGAGCAGGCCGAAGCGGCCGGTCGCTGGTTCGCCGCGCTGCCGAGCGAAGAGCGGCCCGAGATTATTCTTTCCTCGCCTGTACGTTCGCGCAAAGCAGACCGCCGAGATCATCTGCCGCGAAGGCGCGCTTGTTAACGGTCCGTCGCATACGATCGTCGACGAACGCCTTCGCGAGCGCGAGTTCGGAATTCTTCGACCGGCTGACGACGCTCGGTATCCGCGAACGCTTTCCCCAGGAAGCTGCGCACCGGGGCCTGCTCGGCAAATTCTACCATCGGCCGCCGGGCGGTGAGAGCTGGGCCGACGTCATCTTACGCCTTCGCTCGATGCTCAACACGATCAACCTGCATTATTGCGATCGCCGTGTGTTGATTGTCTGCCATCAGGTCGTGGTTCTGTGCTTCCGCTACGTCCTCGAGGAGTTGGACGAGGCCCAGATCCTCGCGATCGACAAGCAGGCGGACGTGCTCAATTGCGGGATCGCCGAATATAGGTTCGAGCCGGATTTCGAAGGGCCTGTGCGTCCCCGACCTCAATCTTTGGAATCACGGCGCCCCGCTCGAGGCCGAGGGCGCTCCGAAGACCTCCGCCAGGGACGCTGTCACGGGGACGCGATGACCGGAAACGCGCTCGACCAGCGGGCTCTTGAAACTCATCCGCTGCCTCCGATCATCGACGGCGACAAGGAAACGAAGGGCCGCATCCTGATCGTCGGTGGCAGCCGAGCTGTGCCGGGCGCAGCGCTGATCGCCGCAACCGCCGCGATGCGGTCCGGCGCTGGCAAGCTTCTGATTGCGACCGTGGAAAGCGCGGCCATGGCGCTCGCGGTCGCAATGCCGGAAGCGATGGTCGTCGGTCTGGCCGAAGCGGATGACGGCGGTTTCGCCGCAGCTGCGGCCGACCAGCTTGCTTCAGCTCTCGAAGAGGCTGACGGGATTGTGGCGGGACCCGGAGTGAAGCAATCGCCGGTCTGCAAGCGGCTCGCCGACGTCCTGCTGGAGGCGAGCCCGGCGCTCGCTCTCGATGTTGCGTTTTTGAAAACCCTAAAGCCACTGAAGGTGGATCGACCGATCATGCCGATCCTGCTTCCGAACCGTGCGGAACTTGCAGCGTTGCTCGATTGCGGGCGTGAAACGATCGAGGAGGACCCGATCGGCTGCGGCATGCGCGCGGCCCGGCTCCATCGCTCGGTCGTGCTCTTGAAAGGCGTGACCAGCCATGTCGTCACTCCTGCCGGCGAGTTCTGGAGCTATGACGGCGGCGCGAGCGGACTTGGCGTATCGGGAAGCGGTGACGTTCTTGCGGGGATCGTCGGAGGACTGCTCGCGCGCGGCGCCGAGCCGCTCAACGCTTTGCTGTGGGCGGTCTGGTTGCACGGCGAAGCAGGAGCGCGGCTGGCGCAAAAAGTCGGGCCGATCGGATTCCTCGCCCGCGAGCTGGCCGCCGAGCTGCCGGCTCTATTGTCCCGCTGAGCCTCCACCGGCGTGATAGCGATCGAGCTCGTCGCCGATCAGGCGAACGACGTGGAGCACGTTGGTCGAGCCCGCGGTGCCGAACGGGATTCCAGCCATCAGTACGATCCTGTCGCCGCCCTTCGCGATCTGGTGGCGGAGCGCCATGCGCTTGCCCTTCTCTACCATCTCCTCGAAGCTCGCGACGTCGCGCGAATGGACGGCATGAACACCCCACAAAAGACCCATCCTCCGCGCTGCATGCGGCGAGGGGCTCATCGCCAGCAACGGAACTGGCGGACGCTCGCGGGCGATGCGCCGTGCGGTCGCGCCTGAGCTTGTGTAGCAAACCATCGCGGTGGCGCTGACGGTGGAAGCGATTTGGCGCGCCGATCCGGCGAGCGCGTCTGCCGTAGTCGGCTCGAGCCGAGTTCTGCGTGAAGTGGATCCGCGCCTGGTAGGAAGGATCACGCTCCACGCTCTGGGCGATCCGGTCCATCATCTGCACCGCCTCGCACGGATATTGGCCGGTGGCGCTTTCGGCGGAAAGCATCACCGCGTCAGCGCCGTCATAGATCGCGGTTGCAACATCGCTGACCTCGGCGCGAAGTCGGGGTTGGCGAGGTCACCATCAATTCGAGCATCTGGGTCGCGACCACGACCGGTTTCCCAAACTGCCGGGCGCAGGCGACGATCTTGTTCTGGAGCGGCGGCACGGCCTCGGGCGGAAGCTCGACTCCGAGATCGCCGCGAGCGACCATTACGGCATCCGAGAGCGCAACGATGTCGTTGAGTTGCTCGAGCGCTGCGGGCTTCTCGATCTTCGCCAGAAGCGCCGCACGATCTCCGATCAGCGCGCGTGCCTCGGCAACGTCCTCGGGACGCTGAACGAACGACAATGCAATCCAGTCGGTGCGCTGCTCGAGCGCGAAGTGGAGGTCGTCGCGATCCTTGTCGGTCAGCGCTGGGATCGGGACGACCACGTCAGGGACATTCACGCCCTTGTTGTCCGACACTGGTCCGCCGACCTTTACGAGACTGACGATATGATTGCCGTCCGCCTCGATGACGTTGAGGCGGACCTTGCCGTCGTCGATCAGGATGTTCGTCCCCGGCCTCACTGATTCGAACAATTCGGCGTGCGGCAGCTGGACGCGTCTGCTGTCGCCCGCGGTCTCCCCGCGGTCGAAGATGAAGCGCTGGCCCTTTTCGAGCACGGTACGCCCGCCTTCGAAATGACCGACGCGCAGCTTCGGACCTTGAAGATCGAACAGGATCGTAGTCGGGCGATGAAATTCTTTCTCGAGCGCCCGGATATGCTCGACCAGTCTGGCCTTGGTCTTCGTGGTCGCCGTGGCTCATGTTGATTCGGAAGGCGTCGGCGCCTGCCAGCATCAGCTTGCGGATCATCTTCGCGTCGCTCGATGCTGGGCCGAGCGTGGCGAGGATCTTCACTTTTCGGGAGCGGGGGGCAAAGGTTTCTGTCACGCAGGATGCCTTAGTCGCTTGATATGACGGTTCAAGCCGCTAGAGCCGCCGCTCACACGTTAAAATCGGAGATTGGGAAGCATGGCGGAGGGCACCGTCGCGGCCGATCAGCTGCGACTGTTCATCGAGCGGATCGAGCGCTTGGAGGAAGAAAAGAAGGGAATCGCGGATGACGTTCGCGATGTCTACGCCGAGGCGAAGGCCAACGGTTACGACCCCAAGATCATGCGCATGATCGTGCGCTTGAGGAAATTGGAGACGCACACCCGGCAGGAGCAGGACGCGATCCTCGAGACCTATCGCCAGGCGCTTGGGTTGGCGTAGAGAAAAGCCATGGCCGGCCATTCTAAATTCAAGAACATCATGTACCGAAAAGGGGCGCAGGATAAGAAGCGCTCCGCGCTCTTCTCCAAGCTAAGCCGCGAGATCACGGTCGCGGCTAAGATGGGGCTTCCCGACCCGGATGCCAATGCGCGTCTCCGCGCCGCGATCATCGCTGCTCGCGCCCAGTCGATGCCCAAGGACAATATCCAGCGGTCGATCGACAAGGCTTCGGCCTCCGACGCCGAGAATTACGAGGAAATCCGCTACGAGGGCTTCGGTCCGGGCGGGGTGGCGATCATCGTCGAGGCACTCTCGGACAATCGCAACCGCACCGCGACCAATGTCCGAACGATCTTCTCGAGGAACGGCGGCAATCTCGGCGCCGGCGGAAGCGTCAGCCACGGCTTCTCGCGCCTCGGTCTGATTGAATATTCGGCGAACGCGGGCAACGCCGACAAGGTTTTTGAAGCCGCGATCGAAGCGGGCGCCGAGGACGTCGAGAGCGACGAGGATGGCCACCGCATCTGGACCAGCATCGACAGTCTCCACGAAGTCGCCCGAGCGCTCGAGCCGATGCTCGGCGAAAGCGAAGGTGCCAAGCTCGCCTGGAGGCCGTCGACCGAGGTCGAGATCCGCGGCGATGATGCCACCCAGCTGATGAAGCTCATCGACGCTCTCGAGGAAGACGATGACGTTCAGACTATCTGGGGCAATTACGACGTCCCCGACGAAGAGTTGGAGAAGCTGACCTGAGGATCCTCGGGCTCGACCCCGGCCTCGGCACGACCGGCTGGGGCGTGATCGAAGCCGAAGGCAACCGCCTTGTCCATGTTGCTAACGGGCATATCAGGACTGAAACCTCAGAACCGCTCCCGAAGCGCCTCGTCGCGCTTGCGGACCAGCTCGTACTGCTGATCACCGAGCAGCGCCCCGATGGCGCCGCGGTCGAGGAAGTTTTCGTCAACAAGAACCCGCAATCGACGTTGAAACTCGGCCAGGCGCGCGGTGTCGTCCTGATGTGCGCCGCGCGCGCGAATATCGACATTGGCGAATATGCCGCGCGTCTCGTAAAGAAAGCTGTCGTCGGCAACGGCAATGCCGAGAAGGTGCAGGTCCATGCGATGGTCTCACGCCTTCTTCCGGGCGTCAGAATCGCGGGGCCGGATGCCGCAGACGCGCTCGCGGTCGCGATCACCCACGCACATCATCTGGCGACGGCGCGACGGATCGCTTAAGCCTTAGGCCCTCATGATTGCGCGCCTCTCCGGGATCCTTGCTGAAACCTCCGCCGACGGCGCGGTGATCGACGTCGCCGGCGTGGGCTATCTCGTGCACTTGAGCGGCAGGACGCTCAACGCTCTTGGCCCACTGGGCGGCCAGGTGCTGATCTTGACCGAGCTTCAGGTGCGCGAGGACGCTGGACCCTGTTCGGTTTCGGTTCTCCTTCGGAACGCGACGCTTTCCGAGCGCTGACTTCGATCCAGGGCGTCGGCGGCCGCCTCGCACTCGCGATCCTCTCAGTCCTCTCCCCCGACGAGCTCGCGCGCGCCGTCGCGCAGGACGATAAGGCGATGATTGGCCGGGCGAACGGCGTTGGTCCCAAGCTCGCCGCCCGAATCGCCAATGAGCTGCAAGGCAAGCTCGGTGTCGTCGGATTGCCGGGCGGAGCGCCCGCTCCCCGCCCTCGGCGCCGCAGCCGATGCCCTCTCGGCCCTCGCCAACCTCGGTTTCAAGCCTGCCGAAGCCAGTGCCGCCGTCAACGCCGCGCAGGACGAGCTTGGTGCCGACGCTTCGCTCGACGCGCTGGTCCGGCTGGCTCTGAGGAAAGCCGCAAAATGACCGAGCGCACCGCTTCCTGCCGTTGCCGCCAGTTACGCGCCACCGTTACCGGCGAACCAGTCCGAGTTCTCGGTCTGCCACTGCCTTGATTGCAAGAAGCGATCGGGAAGCGCCTTTGCGGTGCAGGCGCGCTGGCCGACGGATCGCGTGGCGATCCAAGGTAGTTCGAAAAGCTGGTTGCACCGAAGCGACAGCGGCAACCGAATTACCTTCCACTTCTGTCCCGAGTGTGGCTCGGACGTCCATTATGAGATCGAGGGCAAATTTCCTGACCTGGTCGCCATCCCGCTAGGCGCTTTCGACGACCCTTATTTCACAACACCCGCTTTCTCTGTCTGGGAGAGGCGCAAGCATGGCTGGGTCGACGTAAACGGCAAGGTCGAACATTCGACCTGACCCGATTACGAAACATTCACGGAACAAAGCTGCCTGATTGAACGTGTATTCTTCTTTCAAGGAAGAAGGAGAGAGGCGATGACACGCCTTCTGTGCGCAGTAGCGGCGATCGCATTGGTCGCACCGACAGCCGCAACCGCCCAACGCCAGCACAATCGCGATCATAACAACAGCGCCGCTCCACAGCAGCAGCAACAGCAGCAGCAGCCTCAGCGCCAGCAGCAGCAGAAGCAGAAGCGGGAGCGGCACAGCAATAATCCGACCGGCACGCACCGGCAGCAAAGCCGTGATCAAAACAGCCGCGTAACCCTTGAGCGCCGCTCGACGGAGGCATGTTCATCAAGGATGACCGGTCGTTCGACGTCCCAATCACTCAACTGGAACGGCGACTCGCAACGTCTATCGGATTGGCCACCGGCCGACGACCTACCATCGGATACGAACGAGCACGTTTCGCTATCCGCACGGTTACGGCTATCGCCGCTGGAGCATCGGTTCGATCCTACCGCACTTATTCCTGACGAGCTCATATTATTGGAGCGACTATGGCGCGCTCGGGCTGCTTGCGCCTCCGCCGGGCTATGTGTGGGTCCGCTACGGGCCTGACCTGCTGTTCGTGAACGGGTACACCGGCCGGATCGCCGACGTCATCTTCGGCGCCTTCTACTGATGGGCCGGGGGCGCGGCGAGACGATTGGTTTCGCCGCGCAAACACCGAAATGTCTGTTCTACGGCGCGTGATTGTGCATCATCGCGCGGGTGGAGCAGCAGCAATCAATTCCTGAAATCGCGCTCGACGCTGGCGACATTTGCGCGAGTGCGCATGGGAGAGCGAGCCTAGCGGGGCTTCGGGCGTCCGATGGCAACTGATCCCGCTCGAATCACTACCCCTGAACGCACCGGCGAGGACGCTGACGCGGCCCTTCGCCCGAAGAGCCTCGACGAGTTCATCGGCCAGCAGGCGGCGCGAGAGAATTTGCGCGTATTCGTCAGTGCTGCGAAGAGCCGTGGCGAAGCGCTGGACCACGTCCTCCTCCGTGGGCCGCCGGGCCTTGGTAAGACCACCTAGCTGGGATCCTCGCGCGCGAGATGGGCGTCGGTTTCCGAGCGACCTCGGGGCCGGTGATCGCCAAGTCGGGCGACCTCGCGGCCCTGCTGACGAACCTCGAGGACGGCGACATCCTCTTTATCGACGAAATTCACCGCCTCAATCCTGCGGTCGAGGAAGTGCTCTATCCGGCGATGGAAGACCGGGCGCTCGATCTGATGGTTGGAGAAGGACCATCTGCGCGATCGGTGAGGATCGAGCTACCGCGCTCCACCCTAGTCGGAGCGACCACTCGCCAAGGGCTTCTTACCACTCCGCTTCGCGACCGCTTCGGCATACCAGTGCGTCTGAACTTCTACACGATTGGGGAGCTGCGAACAGGTCGTCTCGCCGCGCGCGCGGCTCCTCGCCGTCGATCTCGCCGATGACGGCGCTCATGAGATCGCGCGCCGCTCCACGGGACTCCGCGTATCGCGGGCCGGCTTCTGAGGCGGGTGAGAGACTTCGCTTATGCTGCTGCATCGGATGTGATGGCGATACGTCG
>CAWAWT010000052.1:0-11694 GCA_963785855.1 uncultured Alphaproteobacteria bacterium | reverse complement strand
CAGGGCTGGGCATGGCGGGCCTGATCGTCTTCACCGCCATCCCGTTCGGCGGCGTCCGCGCGATGCAACTCTTCCTCGTCGGCATGCAGGTGATGAGCGTCGGCCTCAATTTCGTGTTCTGGGCGATGCTCCCGAACACGATCGAATATGGCGAGCAAACGACGGGCTTCATGTCGAAGGAACGGTGTTCGGAGTTGCGGCGCTGCTCCAGCGGATCGCGATCGGGATCGCGACCGCGATCCTTGGCTGGGGATTCGCGTCAGCCGGTTATGTCGCGAACGTCCAGCAGAGCGAAGCACACTTTGGCGAGCATGCGTATGACCGTCGCCCTAGCGCCTTTGCTATTCCTCGCGCTCTCTTGCGCCGCGATGGTGCTCAACCCGCTCGGACGGCGCTCTCGAGCGAGGAGCCCGAGGTCGCCGGCGCCGCCGCCTAGGCGACCAGCTCGAACGTTCCCTGCACGCCTTCGGCTTGGGCCGACGGAGCGATCCAGACGTCGAAGGTTCCTGGTTCGACGACCGGCCTGTCCTGAAGCCCGTAGAACGCGAGGTCACCCGCGTTCAGGGTGAAGCGCACGACCTCCGACTGACCGGGTGCGAGCGCGATCTTGCGGAACGCCTTGAGCTCGCGAACGGGCCGGGTGACGCTCGCCACTCGGTCGTGGATGTAGAGCTGGACGACCTCTTCGGCCGCGAGTTGCCGCGGTTGGTGACGGTCGCCGAAACCTGAATTCCGCCGTTCATCGCCATCCTCGGAGCGCTGAGCGAGAGGCCCGCATATTCGACCTTCCCGTAGGTGAGGCCGTGGCCGAACGGATAGCGCGCGCTGTTCGAAATTCCGCGGAAATGCGCCTTGTAGTCCTGCAGAGGGCCCGGGCGGGTTCGGCCGTCCGGTCGGCTTGTGCGCGTAATAATAAGGCTCCTGCCCGGACTTCCATGGGAAGCTTGCGGGAAGGCGGCCCGATGGGCCGTAGGCGCCGAACAACACATCGGCGATCGCATTGCCGGTCTCGGTTCCAAGAAACCAGGTCGCGAGGATCGCCTGTGCATTCGCGACTGCTCCCTCGAGCGCAAGCGCCCGCCCGTGCTTCAGGACGACGACCACCGGCTTGCCGACAGCCGCCACGGCCTCGGCAAGTTCCTGCTGCGGCGCGGGGAGGACGATCTCCGCGCGCGATTGCGCTTCGCCCGACATGCCCGAGTCTTTCGCCGATCGCCAGCAATACGACGTCCGCTTGGCGGGCCGCGGCGACGGCCTGCTCGATTCCGCCCGCGAGCGGCGCTTCGACACCCGAACCTTGCGCAACGATGATGGAACCCGGATTTGCAACCGCGGCGCGAACACCCGTCGCGAGATCGACCGCTTTGGCTTCGTCCCCATAGACCACCCATGGACCGACGAGATCGTGCGGCCCGGCCGCGAACGGTCCGATCAGCGCGATGCGCTTGCCAGAGCGCGGAAGCGGAAGCAGGTCACCGTCGTTCTTGAGCATGACGATCGCCTTGCGCCCTGCCTCGCGCGCGAGCGCTCGCGTCCTCGGAAGCATCGAACGCGCCGCTTCGCGCTTCTCGTCGATTCGGCGGAAGGGATCGTCGAACAGGCCGAGCATGGCCTTCAGCGCGAGGATGCGGCGCACGGATAGGTTGAGCGTCGCCTCGGGCACCTCGCCCGCCCGGACCAGGTCGGGCAGGTACTGGCGATAAAGCCCGCTTTCCATGCTCATGTCGACGCCGGCGAGTAGGGCGAGCTTCGCCGCATCGCGCCCGTCCTTGGCGTAGCCACCGAGGATCATCTCCTCGTCGCCCGTGTAGTCGGACACGACGAAACCTTGGAAACCCCATTCTCCGCGCAGCAGGTCGGTCATCAGCCAGTGATTGCCGGTCGATGGGACGCCGTTGATCTCGTTGAACGAGGCCATAGCCGACAGCGCGCCTGCGTCGAACCCGGCCTTGTACGGCTGCAGATAAACCTCGCGCAACCGCCGCATCGACATGTCGACGACGTTGTAGTCGAGGCCGGATTCTCCCGCGCCATAGGCCGCGAAATGCTTGATGCATGCCAGCATATGCTGGTTCGACTTGAGGTCCGGGCCCTGGAAGCCGCGAACGCGCGACGCCGCGAACAGCCGGCCGAGCAGCGGATCCTCACCGCCGCCTTCGACACCACGCCCCCAGCGCTGATCGCGCGCGACATCGACCATCGGCGAGAAGGTCCAGTCGATTCCCGCTCCCGACGCCTCGAACGCTGCCGCTTCCGCCGTCCGCCGTGCGAGCTCGGGCTCGAAGCTCGCGACCTCCGCCAAGGGCACCGGGAAGATGGTGCGATGGCCGTGGATGATGTCGGCGGCGAAGATCAACGGGATCTTCAGGCGCGACTGCCTGACCGCCGCGGTCTGCAGGATGCGCGCCATCTTCGAGCCGTTGCCGTTGAAGACTCCGGTCAGCTGACCTTGGCCCGCTTCCCGGACCTGCTGATCCCAGTTGGAGCCATTACCCGGCGGGTTCAGGCTCAGCGCCGCACCTCCGCCCCAGGCGGAGGCCATGAGCTGCAACTGCCCCGCCTTCTCCTCAAGCGTCATCTGCTCGATTAGCCGATCGACGAACGTTGGGACGTCGACCTGGCCAACGGCTTGAAGCACGGCGCGCGCTGGGCTCGAAAGCCACGCTGCCATGGCGCCCGCGCCCATGAGGGCTGCCCGCCGGGAAATGCGCGTGTCCAACATCGATGTCCCCCTCCATGGTCACTTCGGCCGAGAAACGCCGGTCGCATTAGCACATTTCAGGCGCTTCGCTTGACGCTCTGTGTAACCGGTTACATGAGCCGTGCAACGGCATTTCCAATCGCCTTCCGGCGGTTCTTGTTGATATGGAGGCCAATGCCTGAAGCGACCATCCGCGACGTTGCAAGGCGCGCCAGGGTTTCCGTGGCGACGGTGTCGCGCGCGCTCAATCGCTTCGAGAACGTCAGCGAGGGCAAGCGCAACCGCGTTGCCGAAGCGGTGCGTGAGCTCGGCTACGTCCCCCATGCCGGCGCCCGAAGCCTCAGCCTCGCGCGAACGAATGCCATCGGGGTCGTCCTGCCCGACCTCTACGGCGAATTTTTTTCGGAGATCATGCGCGGCATGGACCGTGAGGCGAGCAGCCGCGGCTATCTGCTGCTGCTTTCCGGCCTTCACGGGAGCAGCGAGCAGGCGGCGCTCGCGCTCCAGGCGATGCGTGGGCGCGTCGACGGCCTCGTCGTGATGGCGCCGCACCTCAGCGCGGATGATTTAGCGAACGCGATTCCGCCGACCCTGCCATCGATCCTCGTCAATTCGCGCGACTCGTCGAATCGTCCGTCGATCCATCTCGACAACGGGGCAGGGGCGAAGGCGGTCGTGCAGCATCTGGTTGCGACAGGCCGCACTCGGCTCGTGCACATCACCGGGCCAGCTCAGAATATCGACGCTCAGGAGCGCCGGGACGCGTTCCTTGAGACGGCCGCCGCGCAAGGAGTCGCGCATCAGACCGTCGAGGGCAACTTCGAAGAGGAGTCCGGAGCGGCTGCAGTCGACGAGCTGCTTCGGTCACGTCAGCCGTTCGACGCGGTCTTCGCCGGGAACGACAATATGGCGATCGGTGCGATTCACGCGCTTCGCCAGGCGGGACTCCGGGTGCCCGAGGACGTTGCCGTCGCTGGGTTCGACGACATCCCGCTCGCGCGGCACATTGGCCTGACCACCGTCCGAGTTCGCATCGCACAGCTTGGCGAGCGGGCGCTCGCGCGGCTGTTGTCGGGAATTGCGAACGGCGATGAAACTGGTGACGAGCTCCATGCGCCCGAGTTGATCGTTCGGGCGACCACGGATCCAAGGACCGCAGCGCGATGATAATCGAGCGGCGTGAATTCCTCTCCGGCTGGCTTCTGCTCGCGGGGGCCGCGATGCCCGCCGCCCGGGCCGCCGCCCTGGCCCAGCCAGCCCATGCGTTGCCCGCCTTCTACGCGGATATCGAGAAACGCACCTTCCAATGGTTTTGGGACTCGGTGAACCGGAAGAATGGCCTCGTCCCCGACCGTTGGCCCACACCCTCATTCTGCAGCATCGCGGCCGTCGGCTTTGCGCTTCCAGCTTATGCAATCGGTGTCGAGCGCGGATGGTGCAGCCGGGCGGAAGCGCGCGACCTCACGCTGACCACGCTGCGCTTCTTGTGGAACGCGCCGCAGGGTCCCGAGCCGACCGGCAAGACCGGCTACAAGGGCTTCTTCTACCATTTCATCGACATGGATACGGGCCTTCGGTTCCGCGACGTGGAGCTGTCGAGCGTCGACACCACGATCCTGCTCATGGGCGCGCTGTTCGCGGGCCAATATTATGACCGTGACGATGCCGCCGAGCGCGAAATCCGCCAGCTCTCCAACGCGCTTTACGAACGCGCCGACTGGAACTTCTTTCGGACCGATGGCCGCGCTGCAATCTCGATGGGCTGGCATCCCGGCGAGGGGCTCATCGCGGCCGACTGGGTCGGCTTCAACGAGGGGATGTTCGTCAACATCCTCGCGCTCGGATCGCCGACCCATCCAGGGCCCGACAATCTGTGGGACCAATGGACCGCGCCATATGCGAAATTCTGGCGTGGGGATGGGCCGACCCGCCGAGTCGCGCTTCGCGCCTTTATTTCCCGGTCAGTACAGCCAGATCTTCATCGACTTCCGCGGCATCCGCGACGCAGTCATGCGCAAGGCCGGCTTCGACTATTTCGAGAACAGCCGGCGCGAGGCCTATTCCAACTACAGCTATTGCGCCGCCAATCCGATGGGATGGCGCGGATACTCGCGCGAATTGTGGGGGTTGGCCGCGTGCGACGGACCGGGCGATTTTCGCCTGCCCTACCGTGGGAAAACCGTCCAATTCCACGGTTATTCGGCGCGCGGCCCGGTCGGTGAGCCCGACGGCCTGGACGACGGAACGCTTACGCCGTCGGCAGCGCTCGGATCGCTGCCGTTCGCCCCGCAAATCGTCATTCCCTGCGCCCAAGCGCTGACGAAACAGCCTGGGCTGTTCGACGCTCACGGGTTCAAGGATAGCTTCAACCCCAGCTTCACTTATGCCGACTTGAAGGTCACTACGGGCTCCGGTCGACCCGCAGACACGGCTGGGTCGCGAAGGATTATCTCGGCATCGACCAGGGCCCGATCCTGCTCCAGGCCGCCAACTACCGCGACGATTTCGTGTGGCGCTATATCGCGCCGGGTGCCGGCAATCCGGCGCGGGCTCGAACGCGCGGGGTTCACCGGCGGCTGGCTGTCTAGCGGATCGGGCGAACGGGGCTGAGCTTCGACACGCCGGTTTCGTTGAAAGCTTCGACCGCCACCCAGTAGGGCACGCCCTTGTTGAGCGAGCGAAGCTCTTTGCTCAGGGTTGCGCCGTCACCGAGTTCATCCGCCCACAATTGGTGCGTGAGCGTCAGCCGGTCGGGGCGAATTCCGAAGCGGATATTGTAGCCGACCGCTCCCGGCACTCGGCGCCAGCGGATCGTCGCGTCGCGCTCGTCAGCGTGGCGGCTGGCGCGTGAGACCCGCAGGCATTGCCGGAGCGCGACCGTCCGCATTGCCGAAGACTCGAAGGTCGCTGATCGCGAGGTTGGCCGCGCCGACATGGCCGTGGACGTAACGGATGAAGCGCGCGCGGACCGGCGAAGCGAGCTCGAAATAGGCGTTCGGCCGGTCGCGCCGGGCGGCTCGGTGCGCGCAACATCCTTCCAATGCTGTCCGTCTGGCGAGGTCTCGAGCGTGAACTCGGTGTAGATATCCGGCGCGTCGGCGAAGCGACCCGATTTATAGTCCGCGAAATTGACCTGGACCGCGCGGACCGTGTCGACCTTGCCGAGATCGACGGTCAGCGTCTCGCCGGGCTTGTTCGCGGACGCGACCCAGAAGGTTCTGCGGATTTTCGTCCGTGACCCGGTCCGCACTGAACTCACCCATGGTCGACGACGCGCTCGCCGCCTTTCTGTACGAAAGCAGCATCCAGCCGGTGAACAGCTTGTCCGGATCGTCGATCCTTTGAAGTCGGTGCATAGTACGGAAAATCGGCGAACCGCGACGTGAACGCCAATCTGCCCGTCGGGGTAGATCTTGCCGGGAAGCAGGTCGATCCGGCGCTCGAAGGTCCAATTATAGCCGATCCACGGCGTGCCGGTGTTCCACCAATTGCCGTAGCGGTCCTGAAAGCTCGAGCCATGACCCGCCCCGTGGACGAACCCGCCCGGCTTGTAGGCGATTGGATTGTAGGGTGCGTAGGTGAAGGGGCCGAGCGGCTTGTCGGAGACATAGGTGCCGTTGGCGTAGGCGTTGAACTCGGTCCCCGGCGCTCCGTACTGCAGATAGTAGCGGCCGCCGATCTTGTTCATCCACGCACCCTCGACATAGGGATCTGTGGGCTGACCATTGGCGAGCAAGCCGCTGTGGTCCTGTCCGAAACGCTCCCAGCCGTGTTGATCGGGATGCAGCTTGAACAACGGCTGCGCGCGAGTCTGGTAGATGAGCTTGCCATCCTCGAATGCGATCTTCTGGCCGTAGATCGGGAAGACGTTCGACGAGTCCCAATACAGGTACCATTGGCCGTCATCGTCCTTGAGCAGTCCCGGGTCCCACGGCCCGGGCGGTACTTCGCCCGGCTTCATTTCCTGCGGAGACTTATCGCTCACGCCCGGCATGTCGGGGAAACGGCGGACGAGATATTCGAGCTTCCCGGTTTCGGGCGATGTCGTGACGTAGATCGAGCTCGGCTGGGTGAAGGAATTCGAAGGCTCGATGATCAGGCGATCGCCGTCGGACGCCACCGCGGGAGCAACGATCCCTCCGTTCGGCCACATGCTCGGCGTGACGAAGGTCCAGTGGATAAGATCGATCGAGCGCCAATAACCGTCGGCCAGGGTTTCGAAGAGGTAATAGGCGCCTTTGTGATTGACGACCGCGGGGTCGGCGCCGGTGCGGTAGCTGACGCCCTGGTTGATCTGCTCGAAATTGTAGCGGTAGTCGATGTCGATCGGATTGGCGTAAGTGCGCTGCTGAGCCTCAGCCGGAAGGCTCGCGAATGCCACGGTGCCGATTGCGAGCGAGGCAGCGCGTTTCAGGATCGTCATTCGGATACACCTCGAATGAAAAAGTTGGCCGTCAGGCGGCCTTCCGTGGGATCGGCACTGAATTTCATCTCGGGCGGAATCACGCCGGAGTGAAGCAGGCTGCCATGATAGATGATCAGTCGGTCGGCTACCGCATCGACACGACCGATTTGCTCGAAGAACGCGTCGGAGTCGTTGAAATAGCCTGGGTCAGGCGGTGCCTTCGCGAATTCGCTGTTTGCGCAAGCCGCGAGCTGGCCGTGATTGTCGTTTGAGACGCGCTCGATTCCGGTCGAGCGATGGCGGTAGAAGGCTGTGCCGGAGCCCTGCGGCACCCGCAGGTAATGCAGCATCGCGAGCAGGTTTTGGTCCGGAGAGTCGAAGTGGGGCACCCGCTGCACGGGCTGCAGTGCATCGGGCGGCGTGCTGACGACCGAGAAGCTGGCCTCGGTGAGGTCGAAGCTCGAAACGCCGAACCCTCCGCCGATGAATGGCGCCGCGCGTTCGCAGGCCGTCATCGCATAAGCATAGGCCTGCTCGTCAGCAGAGGTGATGATGCGCCGAACGCCCGGATAGGAGATGCCCGCAACCGGCGGGTACGGGGCGAGGGAATCGGCGATCCGCGCGATCTCCTCCGCGGCGCCGCTGAAGTCGTCGATGATCACAACTGGACTCTGGCTGCTGCCGACCTGTTGCAGTTGAGCCTTCACCGCGAATTAGAACTTGTGGCTCGCGGCGACCTGGAAGCGGACGTTGCTTGCAGCGCAGCAGCGTTGAATGAAATCTTCATGCTGCGGCATCAGCCGCACGCTCGCGTCCAGCACCTTTTCGACGTGACCGACCAACGCCAGCATGTCCTTGTCCTCGACCCAATCGACCGCCGGATGGTAGGTCCGCGGGTAAAGGCCCTGGCCGAGCATGACCTGCACCCAGCTCGTGAGGCCGAACAATTCCTCTCCGTTACGGAAGAACTGACCGTTGGCCGCGAACAATTCGATGTGGGATTTGAGAGCGTCGGGGATGCTCATCGTCCTGACGTAATTCCAGAAATCCGAGTCATCGCGCTCTGTCGCGTGATAATGCAGGATTAGGAAATCGCGGATCCGCTCATATTCGAAATCCGCCTGCTCATTGTAGACGTCTTGAAGCGCCGGGTCGCAATCGGCGGTCGGGAATAGGTTCATGAGGCGATTGATCCCGGCCTGGATCAGGTAGATCGCCGTCGATTCCAATGGCTCGAGGAATCCGCCCGCAAGACCGATCGCGATGACGTTGCGGTCCCACAGCTTCCGTCGCTTGCCGGTCTTGAACCTCAGGAGCTTGGGGTCGCCAAGGGCGCCGGCCGTCGAGATTCTCGAGGAGAACGTCGGCCGCTTCATCGTCGCCGACTGAATTCGCTGCTGTAGACATGGCCGTTGCCGGTTCGGTGCTGGAGAGGGATACGGAACTGCCATCCCGATTTGCGCGCCGTGGAGCGGGTATAGGGCGTTGGCGGCCCGACCTTTTCGCAGGGCGCAACCACGGCTCGATCGCACGGGAGCCACTTCGTCCAATCGTCGAAGCCGACGCCTAAAGTGCCTCCGATCATCAGTGCCCGGAAGCCGGTGCAATCGAGGAACAGGTCGGCGCCGATGACTTGGCCGCTCTCCAGCGTGACGCTCTCGACGAAGCCGTTCTCGCCGCGCTGCGTGACGTCGACGACCTTGCCTTCGATCCGCTTTGCGCCGTGACCTTCGGCGAACTGGCGCAGGAAGCGCGCATAGAGAACCGCGTCGAAATGATAGGCGTAGGCGATCTCCGCCAGCGGGGAATTGCGCGGAGCGTCGCTGGGCGGAGTCGTCGAACTTACCCAGCGGCGCCGCCACCGTGTTGAGCGAATATTCGCCGATATCCTTGGCCTGACCCAGCGCGCGCGCCTTCAGCCAATATTGATGAAAGGGCATCAATCCCAGATCGCGCCCGATCGCGCCGAAGCCGTGGATGTAGCTGTCGCCGATCTTTCCCCAGTCGTTGAACTGGATTCCAAGCTTGAAGCTGCCTTGGGTCTGGCGGACGAATTCCGCCTCGTCGATTTGCAGCAAGCGATTGAAGGCGGAAAGGTGCGGAACGGTCGCTTCGCCGACCCCGATGATTCCGATCTCTTCCAATTCAATCAGGACGACGTCGACCTTGTGGCCGAACGACTTGGAGATGGCTGCGGCGCTCATCCACCCGGCCGTTCCTCCGCCGATGATGGCGATCGACCGAACGGGCCGTTCCGTTTCGAGCTTCGTCATGTGCTTGCGATACGGTGAAGGGGGAGCCGACAAAAGCCCATGCGCCCGAATTCACCAAAAGAAAGGGGCGACCCTTTCGGGGCCGCCCCAGTCCGTTTCAGACCCAGCCAGGCTTACTGGCCGCGCTCGCCCCGTTCGACGGGAGCCGGAGGAGGCGGCGGCGGAGGCGCCGGGCAAGTCGCTGCAGCGTCGATCACCGACCCGTCCGGGCACGACTGGGTCGCCGGAGGCGGCGGCGGCGGCGGCGGGGGTGGTGGCGGCGGCGGTGGCGGCGGTACTTCCTCCACTGCCGGTCTGGGCGGAGGCGCACCGAACTTCACACCTGCCGAAAGCCTGATCGTGAATGGCGCTCCGACGATCGGTCCGGTCTTGTTGTAATGCGCCGACGTCGGCACCCCGTTGGTGTAGACGACTTGGATCGCAGCCGGGTCGTAATTCTTCCAGTTGAAGACGTTGATGACGTCGACGCGCCCATAGGCCGTGAAGCGGTCGAAGAAGGTGAAATTCTTGGTCAGCTGTACATCGAGATCCTTGTAGCCGAGGGTATCGTGCGGCCTGAGGCTGGCAATGCCACCGATTCCGCCACCGATCGAATTATAGGGATTGCAGGTGGGGACCGCAGGGCCGCAACCGTAGATTGACGTTGCCGGTATCGATGTCGCGAGCGCGAGCTTGCCGGCAAGCTGCATGTCCCACGGAAGATCGTAGGTACCGGTCAGGACCAGCCGATGCCGCGGAACCGCGTTCGACCTCACGAACGGATAATCGTCCACGATGGGGTAATCGAACAGGTACATGTTCCCCGTCGAATTATAGGCATAGGAATTGTTCTGCTTCGCTGCCGAGAAGGTATAGGATACCGTCGCGCTCCAGCCTGACTGCTTGGTGTAGGGCTTTTGAGCGCCCAGGGCCAACTGCCAGTCGCGGTCCTTGAAACCGTTGTCCCAGAGGATGAGCGAGCCCACGCCCGGCACGCCCTGCGCGCCCCATTGCGCACCGTTCTGGTAGAAAGAGCCGTCTTGGTAGCGCGCGCCCCAATGGCCATAAATGCCGTCATAGCTGGCGACATAAGACACTGTGGCCTGCGGTGTTCCAATCGCCGAGCCTATTGCGGATGCCGAGGCTGAATTGATCCGAATAGGGCGTCTTGATGTTGTTGTTCATCAAGTCGACTTCGTGGGAGTTCGGGTTGGTCTGGAATCCGGCAAGACCCTCCGGGGTCAGATAGGAAGGATCCCAGGCATAGCAGTGACCCGTACCGATGTCCGCAGGCGTCACGCAGGGCCCGAAGTCGCCCGGCGTTTGGGGAGACGGGAAAAAGATCTGCGGATTGCCGTTCAGCGCAATCTTGGTCGATTTCGAGCGCCAGCGTGCTGAACAGGTTCCGGTTGTATGCGCGGGCATAGCCGCCGAACAGGACCAGCGAATTGTCACCATGGAAGTCGTAGGAGAAGCCGAGCCGCGGTGAGAAATTGTTCCGCGCTTTACGGTTTTGTCCGTTGCTGATGTAGTCGTTGATGTTTATTCCCGGCGCTCCCGGTGCGTCGGTGGCAAGCACCTGGGCGTAGGTCTGCGTCGTGGTGCACGGCTGCGGCGAGGTTGCGATACAATAGGGCCCGTTGATCGCCGCGACCACATTGGCCGGCGTCACGTAGTTCAGGTAGGCGGGAACCTCCTCGTGGTCCCAGCGCAACCCGAGATTGAGCTGCAGCTTCGGGTTAACGTCCCAATTGTCCTGGACGTAAGCGCTGTACTGCTTGTCACGCGTCTCGACACTCGCGGTGTTAAATCCTTTGGTGAGGTTCGGATACTGAATCTGGTAGGGAGTGGACGCGACCCCGGCTGGCGTTACCGCGAAGAAATAGGTGGCGTTGCCGACGTCCGCGCTGGCGTTCGCTGTCGTCAGGTTGATCGAGCCGTAGCTCGCACCGAGCTTGAGCGTGTGGTCTCCCGCCAAGTGTAGGTTGGTGAACGTGAAGTCGTCGGCGAACGTCCAGCCTTTTTGCCGGTTGATCTTTCCGACGCCAGAGCCGGGACCACCGACATTGATGATCGAGGCGCTGTTCCCGTTGCTATTGGGGCCGTTCGGGTCGTTCGGGAAGTAGACGTAATCGAATTGCGGGCTTGCCGCGGTCGGCTGTGCTGCTGACAGAGCGTCCTGATACGACACGCGGAACGCGTTGAACCAGTCGTTGCCGCTGTGCTCCCAACGCCCGTCGTAGCGCTTGACGTTGTTCTTATAAGGAACTGCGGTCGATGCAGCATTCTGACCGTTGCCGCCGCTGATGTTTGTCTCCAGCCGCAGGTTGCCGGTG
>CAWAWT010000051.1:0-5874 GCA_963785855.1 uncultured Alphaproteobacteria bacterium | reverse complement strand
AGCAGCCGTGCGACTGCAAATCTGTACACCTTCATCATCCTGCTTTCGACGGCCGGCGTGATCGTGCTCTATTTCGTGGGAGCATTGGCGGCTTGGAAAACCACGACTTCGACAGGTAGCCGGTCGATCATTCTCGTCGCTCTGCTGTTCAGTGTCTTCGCGCTCTATGGAACCGGCATGGAAGCCGATTTGTGGTGCCTGGTGCTGCTTGCGATCGGGCTCGCGCTTCGGGCGGTTGTGCGAAAGCTCAGCTCACGTTCGCAAGGCGGCTCCATCCTGAAGGCGGGGGCGATTCCAGTCGCGCCTCCGGAATCAGCTTCCTGAGCTTGCTTGCGAAGCTCCGAAGGCACACTTCGCTGGTGCCGAGCGGACCCGCCTCGTAACTCGCCGATTGCATGCCAAGCTGCACCCGCGTGACGAGCTTCGTATCCTCGGCGTTTACGCGCCGGTTGATGCGCCAGTTGAGGTAGCGGACCGCCTTCATCTCGCGGCGGTCGTCGGGCAGCGCGTAGCCGATCTCTCGCACCAGGGTCTTTGTTGAGCTCATCGGGATGAACTGCATGAAGTCGACCTGGTCGGGATAGAGGTCGAAGGCGATATTGGGGAAGAGCTTGTAATAGAGCCACTTGCGTCGGTGGCTTTCCGGCAGGTGCTCGGCATCCGGCAGATAGCGCTGATAGGCGCGCTCGGATGGATTGGCCGATTGAGCTTCGACCAGATCACCTTGCATCCGGTCGGCATATGGCTCGGCATCGATCCGGTAGTTGCGGCCGAACAGTCGGGACAGTCCGGGATGTCCCACCGGGATGTGCAGATGGTCTGAATAATTGTCGCACAGCGTCTTCCAGTTAAGCTGCCTCTCACGCAACGTGACCCTGCCAATCACGCGAAGGTCCTCAAAACGATAGTGCTCGACCTCATCGGCATAGGGCGCCATCATTTCGGCAACCGAAGGCGCGCCGGGCTCAAGCGCTACGAACAGGAAGCCGCGCCAGTTCTCGAGCGCGATCGAATGAAGGCCCAGCCTATCGGTCTGAAGAGAGGGATATTCCTGCCGATGGGGAACTCCCACCAATCGGCCGTCACGGGCGTAGCTCCACGCATGATAGGGGCAAGTCAGGACCTTCGCGCAGCCCGCGACACCGTCCACCAGCCGCGAGCCGCGATGGCGGCAGACATTCGAGAAGGCGCGCGCCTCGCGGTCGTCGCCGCGGATGACGATGATGCTTTCACCGAGATATTCGAGCGTTCGCCAGTCGCCCGGCTGAGCGATCTCGCTTTCGTGGCACACGATTTGCGGCGCGCAACGAAGGAAAGCGCGTTTCTCCGCCTCGAAAAACTCCGGATCGTGATAGAGCCATCCAGGAAGGCTCCGTCCTTCCAGCGGATCACAAGTCGTCGCGACGGTTCGAAGTTGGCTGGCCATGCGCCCTCTTATCGCGCTTCGCCGCGAAAATCGAAGATTTGGATCAGCAGTTCGTCATCTGGGACTTGAAAAATTAGTCCGCGCGGCGACAGACGTAATTGACCCACGGTTCCTCGCTCGCGTCGGCCTCACTCGCAGACAACCATCGGCCGTCCGTTCCGACCGTCTCGATATTTGAAAATCCTGCGCGGATGAGCTGCTCTTTCTGCGTCGCAGGAGTGATCCGGTAATGCATGAGCGAATATCTATCGCCGAAATCGACCACGATGCAATATTCGTCCTCGATCTCGCCGCGATACGAATTGCGGAAATAATTGATGATTCCAAGAGGATAAGAAAGGCTCCGCTTTCCAAGCCGGATCGGATGGCTGAGCGGCTTTGTTCCGAAATGTTGGAGCTCCCAGGGTTTCGGAATTCGGAAATTTCGATTGTGGCTCGAAAAGACGAACAGAGCTCGGCGCTTCATGATCCGGCGGACGCCGTTCAGGATCTTGATTCGATCCTCATGCCCGACCGCATCGATGCCGTTGTAAGTGAATAGCACCGTATCGAAGCTGGCCTCGGGAAATGCGGAAAGATCGCGCGCATCGCCGAGCTCAAACCGCACCCCTGGATATCGCCGACGGCAGCGCTCGATCATCTCCCGCGAATAATCGAGCCCGATATAGTCTGAGCTCAGCTCGAGAAGATGCGGGGTCGTTCGGCCGCCACCGACCCCCAGATCGAGAATTCGCCCTTCGGAGATTTCTTCCCCAAAGCGATGAAGGATTGCCGCTTCGTCCGGCTTGAGCTCGGTCTTCCGTGCGTAGCGCGCGCTGACAAACCGCCTCTCGTACAAGCGCTGATTTTCGTCCGGCCCACATTGATCCAGCTGGCTCCTCGAAAGGCCATCTGATTAATATGTGCTCGCCGACACAACGCCGAGGGAAAGGCGTGTGCCCCGATGGGACAGCGAAACGCCCTCGCGAGACGCAGGCGACGCCCCTTGGCGAAAGGTGGACAGCCGCGGTCCGCGATGGGACCGAATGTTCGTCCTAGCGCGGCGGGAACTGAGCGTTGATGATCGTTCCGGTTGGAAGCTGGCAGCTTCCTGCGCCGCCGCCGGCCATTCCGGAGCTCGGCCGCATCAGCCGGAAGTCGCAGCGCATGAAACCAGCGGGTCCTTGAAGGTTGGCGAGGACCTGGCCGCTATAATGGGTAACCGTGTCCATCGAGGGACCCCAGGGACCCCAGCCGCCCCAGCCCCAGCCCCAGGCCCGGCCGCCCCAGCCGCGGCCCCAGCCCCAGCCCGGACCCCAACCTGCCCACAGCGGGTCGTAGTCGACGACGCTCTCAGACGTGATCTGGAAGAACGGGCCTTGGAAGGTCTGCCCGTCGCTCAGCTGAGCGACCATGGTTCCGCGCGTTCCACCATTTTCGGTCCAGGTGAACGTCGCGCCGACATTGCTTCCGACAACTTGTCCGGTTCCAACGCCAGTGGTCGTACATCCGACTGCCGCCAGTGCAATCAACGAGGCCCCCGCAAGTCTGATCGAGAAAGCCTTCATCGTGGTACTCCTTCACTCTTGCCCTGATAAAACACCGGACTGCCGTATCTGCTCCCTCAGCTGAACGGTTCATTGCGCCAGTGCAATGCTCCCAATGCAAAGTTCATGTTCGGCTTGCCTTTTTCACTCCGCTCGACCATAGGCGCGGCGCTGGCGCGAGAGGCTGAGCCTCCGCGCTAGTTTAGTTTGAACGACAGCCGGAGGGGCGACCGCATCGGGCGGCGTCAGCGATCGGCCAATAGAGAGAATATAGAAACATGCCGCTCTACGAGCATGTTTTCCTCGCGCGTCAGGATCTGGCCCAGGCTCAGGTCGATGCGCTCGCGGAAAACGCCAGCAAGATCGTCGAAGACAATGGCGGGAAGGTCACGAAGACCGAGACCTGGGGCCTTCGCTCACTCGCCTATCGAATCGCCAAGAACCGCAAGGCGCACTACGTGATGCTAGACCTCGACGCGCCCGCCCAGGCGGTTGCCGAGCTCGAGCGCCAGTCGAACATCAACGAGGACGTGATCCGCTTCCTCACCATCAAGGTCGACGAGCATGAGACTGGCCCGTCGGCGATGATGCGTCGCGGCGAAAAGGAGCGCGAGCGTCGCTCCGAGCGTGACGGGCGTGACTTCCGTCGCGAAGAGGAGGTTGAATAATGGCCCGCGCATTCTTCCGTCGCCGCAAGTCGTGCCCTTTCTCGGGCAAGGACGCCCCGAAGATCGATTACAAGGACGTGCGCCTGCTGCAGGGTTTCGTCTCGGAAGCGCGGCAAGATCGTGCCTTCGCGAATCCTACTGCCGTTTCCTCGCAAAAGAAGCAGCGTGAGCCCGCCCGCGCCATCAAGCGCAGCCGGCACATCGGCCTTCTTCCCTATGTCGTGAAGTAAGGAGAGCGACCAATGGAAGTGATCCTGCTTGAACGCGTCGAGAAGCTCGGCGCCATTGGCGATGTGGTGAAGGTCAAGGACGGCTTCGCCCGCAACTATTTGCTGCCGCGCAAAAAGGCGCTTCGCGCCAACGAGAGCCAACCGCAAGGTCTTTGAAGCCAATCGCGCGCGGATCGACAGGAAGACAATGCCAACCGCCGCACCGACGCCGAGAAGGAATTCGATGGGTGTCGACGGCAAAGTCCGTCCAGCTGGATCCGCCAGGCCTTCGAACACCGGCCAGCTCTACGGATCGGTCAGCGCTCGCGACATCGCCGAGGCCCTGGAGGGGGCCGGCGCTCATGTTGCAAAGAGAGCCAGGTCGTTGCTCGATCGACCGATCAAGGCGATCGGAAAAAATGCACGAGGTCAAGATCGCGCTTCATCCCGAAGTGTCCAGGTGACGGTGAAGGTTAACGTCGCGCGGTCGCCTGAAGAGGCCGATCTTCAGGCGCAGGGCGTCGACGTCATGGCCCAGATGTTCGAGCGCGACAGCGCTGCTTTCACCGAAGCCTATGACCCGAACGCCGAGCCGGGCGCGACTGCCGAGAGCCCAGCGGAAGAAGCTTCGGACGCGGCTTCTAAAGCCCCGGCCGATGAGTTTTCGGAAACCCCCGCCGAAGCAGGCGAGGAAACGCAAGGCTAAGGCCCCGAAACTCCAGATTGCATAAAGGCCGTCGCCCCATCGGGCGGCGGCCTTTTTTGTCGCGGCCACGCGGTTCGTCGCAAAGCACATTCGGCACTCGGAACGGTGAGGTCTGCCCCTAGTTGAGCAAGGGGAGCGAGGGCGATGTGTAGGAGTATTTTGCATGGCCGACGAACGCGATGACCAACTGAACGATAATGAAAACGGCAGCAGTACGACCGCGCGCAGCAGGATGCCGTAGGGCAGTTCTGAACCGAGCAGCAGCGGCACGAGTGGCCAGCCGATCGGCGGCAACGACAGCAACACCGGTACCGGGACGACGCAGAGCCAGGGCGCCGACTTTGGCGGTCAGAGCTCGAGCGGAAATACGCAGGCGTGCGACGAAAGCAGTGAAACGCTGACGACCGACCCGAGCTCGGACGGCAGCTCTGATACGGCCGGCCAAAGCAGCGGATCGTCCGGCGAAGGCTTTATCGGCTCGCAGGGCAGCGGCTCAGATGAATATTTGCGCGAAGGCTCGGGCGGCGAGACGACGACCGACGAGTCCGGCACGGACGCGATTGGCGGCTCGGATTTTGCGAATGAGGGCCGCGGCGCGCTTGAAGAGGATCAGGACGAGCAGTCCGATACCAACTCCACCTTAAGCTCCGGCAACACTGAGGGCGGCGGTTCCTTCTAAGGTCCGGCCTCACGCAATAAAGGCGCCGCGCTTCCCCTTGAAGCGCGGCGTTTTTCTTGAGCAGACTCTTTTGCCAGAGGGGCCGTTTCTCGCTCGATCATCGGAGTGGAAGCCCAAGCCCCCCGCAAGGAGATTGCCGTCTCACCTATCGACGGCCTTACGCAGTCCCAGTCTAAGGCCATCTCGACGCGAATTATCGGAGACTCTCGCAATCAACGCGGCGGTGACTTTTGACCACCTCTCGATCCCACCGAACTTCGGTGGCGATCTCGCCGCCGCGATCGGCCACCGCGTCGGAGGCGTTGGTCGCGAGATTGATCAGGACCTGGCGGATCTGTCCGGCATCGGCCTCGATGCGCGGCGAAGCCGGCGCGAGATCGACCGTGAGCGTGGCCTTCTTCGATACCAGCGATTCCAGGAGGCGCGCGGTGCCCTCCACCATGTGCGAGATGTCGACCGACTCGAGCACGAACTGGCCGCGCCCGGAGTAGGCCAGCATCTGCTGCGTCAGGTCGGCAGCGCTGTTGGCGGCGGAGAGTACCTGGTCGAGATGATCGTGGGCGCGCGATCCGCCCGCGGCAATTCCATGTCGGCCATGGTGGCGTACCCCATGATGCTGGTCAGCAGATTATTGAACTCGTGGGCGATGCCGCCGGCGAG
>CAWAWT010000050.1:0-48790 GCA_963785855.1 uncultured Alphaproteobacteria bacterium | reverse complement strand
CGAGGATGATCCCCGCGACCTCCGCGAGCTCGCGGCGAATTTCGGCGATCAGTGCGTCGCTTGCTGCCCAGTTGGGCTCGCGGCCTTCTTCATGCTCGACGAGGAGCGCTTCGATTCCGGCGGCGGCCGCGCCGACCAACCGCTCTGAACGGCGATCGAAAAGCTCGCGCCGGGTGTCGCCGGCATGGTTCCACGCCGCGGCGATTGCGCCGTCCTCATGTTCATCCGGCGCCGGGCCACTTCCGAACGGCCCGATCAGCAGCAGCGCATGACGAACGCTCGCAAGACGCGACACCGCCTCCGCATAGGGCTGCTGCGGGTGCTTTTGAGACGGGACTTCTGCGAACAGGTGAAGCATATTGACCGCGGTAAACGGCCACGGTTAGGAAAGCGTAAATCGGAGGCCTTCAGGCCCCGCTTTTTTCGCCGATGTCGCGAAGTATCCAGCCGCGCTGTGGTATTGTCTCGATGAACTCCGCACCGCCCGAGGCATTGCGGAGCTTCTTCCGGAGCTTCGAGATAAAGACGTCGATGATCTTCGGTTGAGGCTGGTCGTCAGCGCGGCGGTAGAGATGCTTCAAGAGCATCGCGCGAGTGACGACATTGTTGCGCGCAAAGGCGAGCAGCTCGAGCACTCGATATTCCATCTGGGTCATTCCGATTGGGTGCCCGTCAATCCTGATCAACCGCTGGACTTGGTCCACGGAAAGGCGTCCGCCGCACAAGGTTTCCGGCATATCTCCGCCGCTCGCCTTGAGCGAGGCGAGCAGCCGTGACGCGGCCTCCTCGCTGTCTTCCGGCGACACGCTGCGTGGGGAGCCGATCAAAGCTTGCTGGATATCGGCAAGCATCCGGTGCGCGTCCTCGACCAGGCGCGTGCCTTCCTCGAAACGGCGGCGCGAACGCTCGAGCATCGATTCGATCTCGACCAGGCGTCCGGAGAGGTTTTGTTCTGCCATTCCTACCGCTGACTCCCCCCGCTTCGATTCACTGGCCCGCCTGGGCCGTTGCAACGTCCGTGTTCGCTGCTGGCGCCGACAGAATCTGCAGTGTCACGGGCCCTTTGTCGACGACTCGCGTGTCCGGATCCCAGACCGTCGAGCGAATGCCGATCGGCGCGTCGCTTCGGCCAATCGTATCGAGAAGGCTCGTTTCCGCGGCAGAGCGCGGTGCAGGACCGCCAAAGAGCGCGTCGATTGCCTGCTGCTGAGCATCGCCGGCGCTGAGACCCTGCGTTCCCGCGACCGGCGGCGCCAGGCTGAAATCGGGTGGAATGACGAGCGGAGCGTTGCGAGCAACCAGGAATTCGTCCGGCGCATGTCGCTTGCTGCTGATGGCGGCACAGCCGCTCGTCGCCAGCAATGTTGCGGCCAAGAGGACGGTATAGGCCTTAAGCATGTTCGATTTTCTCCTCGGGGCTCGGCCCTTCGTTCTGATCCTTACGGGCGAGAAACCCTCGCAGCAACAGGATCACGACTGCTATGCTAATCGCCGCATCGCCGACATTAAATACCAAAAAGGGACGAAAATCGCCGAAGTGCAAGTCGGCGAAGTCCACGACATAGCCAAAGCGGGCGCGGTCGAGAATGTTGCCGAGCGCTCCACCAAGCACCATTCCGAGCGCGACCTGGTCGATCCGGTTCTTTTCCCTCCCGATCCATACCGCGACTCCGATGGCGATAATCGAGGTCATTGCAACCAGCATCCAGCGTCCCAATGGATTGGTCGCATTCAGCAGTCCGAGCGAGATTCCCTCGTTCTGCGTGTAGGTAAAGTTGAAGATCGGAAGAAGGACGAGCTGCGCTCCGATCTCGTTGATTCCAAGCGGATGCGTCACCACCCATTTCACCAGCTGATCGAGGACAAAAACCAGCAGCGCGATGCTAAAACCGAGGCGTGACCTAGCCATTCACCACGCCCTCGCAGCGGTCACACAAATCACCATCTTCCTTCACCTCCGGCAGATAGCGCCAGCAGCGCCCGCATTTATGATTGTCGGTTTTGGTCACGAGCAGTTCCTGCCCCGAATGAACTGCAGACACGATGAACAGCTCGGCAAGCTCGTGGGGTGAAGCGGGCAATTCGCTTAGCGTGACCTCGGATTCGAGGCTGGACCCGAGCATCTTCTCCCGTCGCAGCGGCTCGATCGCCTCCGTGACTTGCGCCCTCAGGGCCCTCAGCCCGGCCCACTTCTTGTCGTCGGCATCGACCTGCGGCACGACTGGCCATTCCAGTAGATGAACAGAACCTCCGTCCGGATAGCGCGTACCCCACACTTCTTCGCTCGTGAAAACCAGCACCGGGGACAGCCAGCGCACGAGCGTCTGGTACAAGGTATCGAGCACGTTTCGATACGCCCGCCGTCGCTCGGTCTGGATGCCCGTCTCGGGGTTGATCTCGCAATAGAGCACGTCCTTGCGGATATCGAAGTAGAATGCGCTCAGATCCTCGTTGCAGAAGTCGGTCAGCGCCCGGACGTAGGTGTTGTAATCAAAATCATCGACCGCGTTCCTGAGCTTCTGGTCGAGCCGCGCTGTCAGGTGGAGCATGTAGCGCTCGAGCTCAGGGTAGGCCGCGACATCATCCAGCCGCTCCTCATCGCCGAACGCCTCCAGCGCGCCTAGGAGATAGCGAAAGGTGTTGCGGAGCTTGCGATATTGGTCGGCGACCCCGGCCAGGATTTCCTTCCCGATCCGATGGTCCTCAGTGAAATCGACCGACAGCGCCCACAATCGAAGGATGTCGGCCCCATATTCCTTCATCAGGTCGATGGGACTGATCGTGTTTCCCAGCGACTTGGACATCTTCATGCCCTTGGCGTCCATCGTAAAGCCGTGGGTCAGAACCGTATTGTAAGGCGCCCGCCCGCGAGTCCCGCAGCTTTCCAGAAGCGATGACTGGAACCAGCCGCGATGCTGGTCGGATCCCTCGACATAGATGTCCGCCGGCCAACGCTCGTCGGGCCAGTTCCCGCTCTCCAATGTGAAGACATGGGTGCACCCGCTGTCGAACCAGACGTCGAGGATGTCGGTGACCATCTCGTAGTCTTCGGGGTTTCGGTTGCCGAGGAAGGCTGCGACGTTCGTCGCATCCCAGGCATCGACACCGTGCTTGCTGACGGCGTCTACGATCCGCGCGTTGACCTCATGGTCGACCAGCAGCTGTCCGGTCCTCCTCTCGACGAACAGCGCAATCGGCACACCCCAGGCGCGCTGCCGGCTGATCACCCAATCGGGCCTTTGCTCAACCATCGAACCGAGGCGGTTGCGCCCTTTTTCTGGAACGAAGCGAGTTGCGGCAACGGCGTCCATTGCCAACTTGCGTAGCGTCGGCGACCCGTTGCCGGTCGGGTCCGCCCCGCCCTCATTATCCCAGCGTTGCTCGGCTCGTGTCTCCGACGACAAGTGCGTCAACGGCTTGTCCATGGCGATGAACCATTGCGGTGTGCAGCGGTAGATGACCTTGGCCTTCGATCGCCAGCTGTGCGGGTAGCTGTGCGTGAAATCTGCGCTCGCAGCGAGCAACGCCCCAACCTCGCGTAGGTCCGAGCAGATCGGCCCGTCGGGCGCGTTGAACTTGTTATTGATCACGCTGCCCTGGCCCGCGAGCCAAAGCCAGTCCTCGCGGAAGCGCCCCTCATCCGTGACTGCGAATACCGGATCGATCCCGTGCTGCTGGCAGAGATAGAAATCCTCTTCGCCGTGATCCGGCGCTTCGTGGACGAGCCCCGTGCCCTGGTCGGTGGTCACGAAGTCGGCGGCAAGGAACGGTCGCGGTCGTGCGAAAAAGCCGCCCAGCTTGTGCATCGGGTGGCGAGCGACGGTGCCCGCGAGTTCGGAACCTGCAATCGCCTTGGTGGACGTGACCGGGCGTTCCAATCTGACATCATCCAGAAGGACTTCCACGACCCTTGGATTGCCAAATTCTGGCATCTCGACCCGAGCAAGCGCGCGCTTCACTCGCTCCGCGAAGTCTGTTCTGAGATCTTGCCCAATGAGGATCGGCGATTTCAGTAGCGGAACTCGCTCGCGGAGCAGCGCGAGGAACGCATCCTTCTCGCCGTCAAAGGCTTCGAAAACAGGATTGATTGCGTAGAGAGAATATTCAATCTCGGGTCCGTAACCGATGGCCTGGTTCACCGGGATCGTCCACGGCGTGGTCGTCCAGATCACCGCATAGGCGCCAATTAGTTCCGGGATCGGGCTCTCGACGATCTCGAATGCGACGTCGATCTGGGTAGAAACGATGTCCTCATATTCGATTTCGGCCTCGGCCAGCGCGGTTTTCTCGACCGGCGACCACATCACCGGCTTTGCGCCGCGATATAGCTGGCCCGTCTCTGCGAATTTGAACAGCTCGGAGACGATGGTCGCTTCGGCGTGAAAGTTCATCGTCAGATAGGGCTTGCCCCAGTTGGCGCTGATCCCGAGCCGCTTCAGCTGCTCGCGCTGCACATCGACCCAATGTTGGGCATAGGCGCGGCACTCGGCGCGGAATTCCTTGACCGGGACCTCGTCCTTGTTGAGCTTCTTCTGACGATACTTTTCCTCGACCTTCCATTCGATCGGGAGACCATGGCAGTCCCAGCCAGGTACGTAGGGCGCGTCCTTTCCAAGCAGGCTCTGCGTCCGAACGACCATGTCCTTGATTGTGTGGTTGAGTGCATGGCCGATGTGAATGTCGCCGTTGGCGTAGGGCGGCCCGTCGTGAAAGATGAACTTCTCTCGGCCTTCACGAAGGCGGCGGATCTGCTGGTAAAGCCCTTCGTCTTCCCAGCGAGCGGCGATTGCCGGCTCCTTCTGCGGCAAGCCGGCCTTCATCGGAAAGTCGGTGCGCGGAAGGAAGACGGTCGACCGATAGTCGGTCCGCGTCGTATCAGGGGCGTCAGCCATTGGCGCGGGCTCTAGCGGTCACTCGTTAGATTGCAAATTTGGACGCCTAGCTAAGCGCGAGGAGATGCCGCGCCTTGGCTTCGTCTTCGCGCATATGGTTGATCAATGGCTCGATTCCATCGAACTTTTTTTCCTCGCGAATATAGGCGTGGAGCGCGACTTCGATCTTCTGTCCGTACAAATCTCCCTCGAAGTCCAGGAGATGTGCCTCGAGCAGCTCCTCCGTTGGCTCGAAGGTCGGCCGGACTTCGAAGTTCGCGACGCCAGGATGCTCACTGCCATCCTGCAGAATCACCCGTACCGCATAGATGCCATATTTGGGCGGCTGGTAATCGCCGATGGTCAGGTTTGCGGTCGGATAGCCCAGCTCGCGCCCGCGCGCATCGCCGGGCTGCACGACCCCCTCGATCGCATAGTCTCTGCTCAGCATTCGGGTCGCAATCGCGCTATCCCCCTCGATCAACGCCTCGCGGATGCGTCCGGATGAGATGCGCTCGCCGTCGAGACGGACTTGCGGAACCGCTTCGGCTCCGATGCCATGCTTGGCGCCGACCTGCGCAAGAAGCGCGACGTCGCCGCGACGGCCCTTGCCGAAGCTGAAATCGTCGCCAGTGACAACGCCCGTGGCCTCAATTCGGTGGCCAAGCACATCGGCGACAAACGCCTCTGCGTCCATCGCGGCGAGTTCGGCCCCGAACTCGAACACCAGCATCGCGTCAGCGCCCGCATGCGCGAACAGAGCCTCGCGCTGGTCCAGTGTCGTCAGCCGGAATGGCGGAACTTCGGGTTTGAAGAACTTGACGGGGTGAGGATCGAAGGTTGCGACAATGACCTGACGGCGCTCATGAAATGCGCGCGCGATCGCGCGGCTTACCACCGCCTGGTGGCCGAGATGGAATCCGTCGAAATTGCCGAGGGCGACGATGCTCCCCTTGAGTTGGTCGGGGACTCCGCCGGCGAGGGTGAGCCGCTGCATTCATGCCGTCTCTATCGGGCAAATCAATGGGTGGGAAGGTGACGCCTCAGGAGCCGGTATTCGTGCCAGGCGAGCATGATGACGAAGGCATCGAAGACGCTGAGTAGGATCAGTGACACCTCATGGGTGAAGCTGAAGCGGTAAAGCTGGTAGGCGATGAAGCCCGTGAACACGACGAAGCTCGCCGGATAGGCCCATAATTTCTCCTTAAGAAGGCCGTAGACCAGAACGGCCTTCACGATGCCGTGGCTGAGCAAATAGAAAGCGAAAAAATCGTGCTGCGCGACCGAGAAGGTCTGCCCGAACTTCAAAAGGTGGTTCGCCACCCAATCATCGGGGTTCTGGCTGAGCTCGTCGGCGGTGAAATGGTCGATCCAGCTGAGGATGGTCGCGGCGCTTGTGAAATATAGCGCGATTCCACTGACGATCTCGAAGAGGGCGTGAAACCCCTTGAGAGAGACACTGACCGCGAAGACCTGGTGGATTCGTTTTTCCTGCATTTGCAGCTTCCATAACGCTTGGTGCGGAGAAAGTAGGATTTCGCGGGGGAGTTCGAGGGGATAACTTGACGAACTTTCGCGCACGCTTGACTCCTCCAGACAGCATTCTTATCTGCACTCTATCCCGATCCACCGGTTGTCCGGCGGCGCATTCGTGCGCGCGTCGGCTTTTCGTTTGGAGCCGGGTCTTTCTAGCGACGAGATGGGGCGAATGGCGCCCTGTGGAGCTGAAGAAGGGTAATCAATGGCTCGTATTGCCGGGGTGAATATCCCCACCAACAAGCGCGTCGAAATCGCACTGACCTACATCCACGGAATCGGCCGCACCACGGCCAAGCACATCACGGAGCAGCTCGGCATTGCGCCGGAGAAGCGCGTCCAGGACCTCACCGATCAGGAGGTGCTGCACATTCGCGAGGCGATCGACAAGGATCATACGGTCGAGGGAGATCTTCGCCGCGAGACCGCGATGAACATCAAGCGGCTGATGGACCTCGCCTGCTACCGTGGGCTTCGTCACCGCAAGGGCCTCCCGGTCCGCGGCCAGCGCACGCACACCAATGCGCGCACCCGCAAGGGCAAGGCCAAGCCGATCGCGGGCAAGAAGAAGTAAGCGTTTCTTCCGCCCGACCGCAGCAGTTTTTTAGATTGTAGGAATTTCGATGGCTCAGGCACCGCAGCGTCTCCGCAGGAGGGAGCGCAAAAACATTACCGCCGGCGTCGCCCATGTGAACGCCAGCTTCAACAACACCATGATCACCATCACCGATGCGCAGGGCAATGCGATTGCCTGGTCGAGCGCCGGAATGATGGGCTTCAAGGGCAGCCGAAAGTCGACCCCCTACGCGGCTCAGGTCGCAGCCGAGGATGCGGGACGCAAGGCTGCCGACCACGGCGTCCGCACGCTCGAAGTCGAGGTCAAAGGCCCCGGCTCGGGCCGCGAGAGCGCTCTTCGTGCGCTTCAGGCGGTCGGCTTCACGATCACCTCGATACGCGACGTGACTCCGATCCCGCACAACGGGGTTCGGCCGTCCAAGCGCCGCAGGGTCTGACAAGCGACTAAAAGTTTTCGCCGGGGTTCCTATCTCGGCGAGGAAAGATCGAACCGAGGGGCCCAAGGCCCCCAACTGCCAAGGGATGAAAATGGCCGTCAACGCAAAGAACTGGCAGGAACTCAAGAAGCCCAGCGCGCTCGAGAAGAAGCAGTCCGGGGGCGATAATCGCCGCCGCGCCGTGTTCGTCGCCGAGCCGCTGGAGCGGGGCTTCGGAATGACTCTCGGCAACTCTCTACGCCGGGTGCTCCTCTCCTCGCTCCAGGGCGCCGCCGTCACATCGATCAAGATGGATGGCGTGCTTCATGAGTTCTCTTCGCTCGCCGGCGTCCGTGAGGACGTCACCGACATGGTCCTCAATATCAAGCAAATCGCGCTCAAGATGGAAGGCGAGGGGCCCAAGCGCCTCCACCTCTCCGCCACCGGCCCGACCGAGGTCACTGCGGGCATGATCGCGACCACCGGCGATATCGAGGTTACCAACCCAGACCTCGTCATTTGCCACCTCGACGAGGGCGCGACGCTTAACATGGAGCTGACCGCGGACATCGGCAAAGGCTACCAGCCCGCAGCTGCCAACCGCCCGGCCGATGCACCAATCGGCCTGATCCCGGTTGACGCACTTTACAGCCCGGTGCGCCAGGTTGCCTACAAGGTCGAAAACACGCGCGTCGGTCAGGAGCTCGATTATGACAAGCTCACTCTGACGATCGAGACCGACGGAACTGTTACGCCGGAAGATGCGCTCGCTTATGCCGCGCGGATCCTTCAGGACCAGCTGCAGCTGTTCGTCCACTTTGACGAGAGCCAGATCCGAATGGCCCCATCGCCGATGATCGGCCAGGCCGTGCCGATGGCCGCGGAAGCCCCCGCTGACACCAATCAGCTTAACCGCTACCTCCTCAAGAAGGTGGACGAGTTGGAGCTCTCGGTCCGTTCTGCGAATTGCCTGAAGAACGACAACATCATCTACATCGGTGACCTCGTCCAAAAGACCGAGGCCGAAATGCTCCGGACACCGAACTTCGGCCGGAAGTCGCTGAATGAGATTAAGGAGGTCCTCGCTTCGATGGGGCTTCGGCTGGGCATGGATATCCCCGGCTGGCCGCCTGAAAATATCGAAGAAATGGCCAAGAAGCTCGAGCAGGAAATGCTGGGGTAGTTTCGATCGAAGTCCTGCTTTGATCGAGACCAGAACAAGTAGGGGCCGCCGCGAGGCGGCCCTTTTTGTTTTCCGATGGGGTGGAACTCGAGGAGAGGTTGCTTTTCTAATCCTCGACGATCTGCGCTAAAGCGGCTTCATGGCCCGCTCCGACCAGTCCGAGATCCGAATGCGGATCGTGATTGAGAATCCGGTTCCGGGCGTCCTCCACAGCTTGCAATCGAAGGACGGTCATCCGCTCGATCCGAAACGCTCAGTCGGGGGTGCGCCGTTGGCGTTCGATTTCCCGATGCGCTTCGCGGAGGGGCGGAAGTTTTTTGGCGACCAAGTGCGCCGGGAGGGGCCCGATCGGCGGTTCGTTTATGTTCGGATCGGTCAGTCGGCGGGCGATCACGCCTCGCCCTGGTCGCGGCGGATGAAGATCGACATTCATGACCTCGCGCCGGGGATGCTCAGGAAAGCATCGGCGAGCGGCGGCGCAGTGGAGATCAAGGTCAACGGAACCGGGAAGGACGGCTCGCCGGCGTGCGCGACGGTCAAGTCGATCGACAGGCGCGTGGTCTAAGGGGGAGAGGATGGGCGAACGCTTCGAACGGCACCGGCAGCCGTGGCGGCAGGATGAGATCCAGAAGCTGCACAATCTGGCCGGCAGGGGCATGGCGCTGAAGGCGATCGCCAAGGCGCTTATCCGAAGCGAGGAATCGGTGAAGGACCGAGCGAAACTCGATCGCATCAGAATCTCGAAGCTGCGCTAGACGCCGCCCACTATCTTTGCCGCTGCAGAAGGCGTCCCAGAACTCGTTTTCATCGCCGCCGCACCGGACCAGAAAAACTGATCGGCCCGACTGCCGCCGTATTCGCGCCCGATTGCGTTGCTTAAGCTGGGTCGCAGCACTAACGAGCCGAGCATGTCTGACCGAGCCGCAATTTACACCAAGATCCTCGACCTCATCGAGCCCTACAACAAGAAGAGCGTCGCGATCACCGAAGCAACCCGCTTCGCCCAGGATCTCGAGTGGGATAGCCTCACGGTGCTCGACTTCGTCGCCAACGTCGAGGACGAGTTCGACGTCATCATCACGATGAACATGCAGGCGGAAATCGAAACCGTCGGCCAGCTCCTCGATGCCTTGGTGCGGCTGACACACTCCCGTGGCTGATCTTTTCTCAAAGTTCGACCCGCTGATCGAGCAGCGCGAGGCCCTACTCGAAGGCGGCGTCACCGATCCTTTCAACCTCGTGATGGAGAAGGTCGAAAGCCCGACTGTCGCAATCTGCAATGGCAAGCGCACGATCCTTCTCGGCACTTACAATTACATGGGAATGACCTTCGATCCCGATGTCATCGCCGCGGGCAAGCAGGCGCTTGAGGACTTTGGCTCGGGAACGACTGGAAGCCGGGTCCTCAATGGTACCTATGTCGGCCACAAGGCGGTCGAGCTCGCGCTCAAGGACTTCTACGCCATGGATCATGCCATGGTCTTCTCAACCGGCTACCAGGCCAACCTCGGCATAATATCAACGATCGCGGGCAAGGACGATTACATCATCCTCGACATCGACAGCCACGCGTCGATCTACGACGGTTGCGCGCTAGGCAACGCGCAGATCGTACCCTTCCGCCACAATGATGTCGAAGCGCTGGAGAAGAGGCTGCGGCGCCTTCCTCCCGAAGCTGGCAAGTTGGTCGTTCTCGAAGGCGTTTACTCAATGCTAGGCGACATCGCACCCCTGACGGACATGGTCGCTGTTTCCAAGGCGGCCGGGGCGATGGTGCTGGTCGACGAGGCGCATTCGATGGGCTTCATCGGGGAGCATGGCCGCGGCGTGTGCGAAGCGCAGGGCGTGATCGACGACGTCGACTTCATCATCGGCACCTTCTCGAAATCGGTTGGGACGGTCGGCGGCTTCTGCGTGTCGAACCACCCGAAGTTCGAAATCCTGCGCCTCGTTTGCCGGCCGTACGTTTTTACCGCATCGCTCCCGCCGAGCGTCGTTGCGACTGCCGCGACCTCGATCCGCAAGCTGATGGACAGCGCCGACAAGCGCGCGCATTTGTGGGAAAATTCGAAGCGGCTTCACGCCGGCCTACGCCAGCTCGGATTCAAGCTTGGTACCGATGAGCCGCAGTCCGCCATTATCGCTGTCATCATGCCCGACCTCGAGATGGGCGCTGCGATGTGGGAAGCACTCCTTCACGAAGGGCTTTACGTCAATCTCGCCCGGCCGCCGGCAACGCCAGCGGGGATGACGCTTCTGCGCTGCTCGCTTTGCGCGCTGCACGACGAGAAACAAGTTGGCGAGATCCTCGGCATGTTCGCTGCGGCGGGCCGTGCAACTAATTGTATAAGTTGACGATTTGCCGGGGAACCTTTCGCTTTCCCCAAATGGTTAACGCGACTAGACTAAGAGCATGATCGGGGACGGGGAAGAGGATCAGATCCGTTTCGATTGGCGTCGGGGCGGAGCCGCCGCCGCGGGCCTGGTGGCGGCGTTGATCCTCGTTGCCATGGTCTTCCTGGTTAAATTCGCGAACGACGCGCGCGAGAATGCGCTGGATTCGGAGCGTCACACTTACGAGGTCGCCCTCGTCGTTCGGAATGCAAGCGCGAGTCTGGCCCAAGCCGAAGCTGGCTTGGCGCGCTTCGTCCTCGATGAGGATACGAAGACCAGCGGCAACATCTACGCCAGCAATTGGCAGCTCGCTGGCTACCAGATCAATCAGCTCCAGGAACTCCTCAAGGGCAGCCCAGATCAATTGCGTCGCGTTGCCGAGGCGGAACAGCTCTACAAGGTTCGCAGCGGCCAGCTGGCGCTTGCGGCCCAGGCTGCCGTCGCAAAGCAGGGCGACGCCGGCATTCGTTACTATTATTCGGCCGCCAAAGAGACGGAGGATAGTCCGAGCGTCGGGCATAGGCTCGACAACAAGCTCGATGAGATCATCAAGGCTGAGCGAGCGTCGATGCGCGACAAGATCGAGCAAAGCCAATTTTTCTCCGACCAAGCGGATCAGTTCACCAATTACTTGAGCTGGCTCGGGATCCTCGTCGGTCTCGGAGCCATCTTCCTTGCAGTCGTGTCGGTCGCAGCGCTGCGACAAAACACGCTCGCTCGAAAGCTGGCTGAGAGCGAGGGGGAGCGCGCCGAAACGCTTGAGCTCGCCGTCCGCCAGCGCACTGCCGAGCTTTTGGAGGCGAACCAGGCATTGAAGGCGGAGGCGGCCGAGCGTGAAGCCGCGGAGGCGCAGCTTCGCCAAGTCCAGAAGATGGAGGCCGTCGGCCAGCTGACCGGCGGCATCGCGCACGACTTCAACAACATGCTCGCAGTCGTGGTCGGCGGCATCGATCTTGCGCTTCGCCGACTGAACGGCCCGCGTCGCGAAGTGATGATGCACCTCAACAATGCAATGGAAGGGGCGACGCGTGCAGCCGCTCTGACCCGCCGACTTTTATCCTTTGCCCGGTCCGAGCCGCTCCTTCCGAGCGCGTCGATTCGACGGACCTCATCGGCGGCATGTCCGACCTTCTCGACCGGACGCTTGGCGAGCGCATCCGGATCGAGATCGACCTCGATCGTGACGCCTGGCCGATCTACGTCGATCCGCACCAGCTCGAAAATGCAATCGTCAATCTCGCGGTCAATGCGCGCGACGCCATGGACGGCGAGGGGTTAATGCGCATCTCGACCGAAAATGCGAGCCTCTCGGCGAACCAGGTCGGCGACATTCGCCCGGGCGAATATGTGAAGATCAGCGTCACCGACACTGGCTGCGGAATGACCCCGGCCGTGCTCGACCGAGCGTTCGAGCCCTTCTTCACAACCAAACCCGTCGGCAAGGGCACCGGCCTCGGACTCAGCCAGATCTTCGGTTTTGCTCACCAGTCCGGCGGTGAGGTCGGGATTGAGAGCCAGGTTGGTCGCGGCACGACCGTTTCCATCTATGTTCCGCGCACGGAGAAGGCCGCGAAGGTGCGGGTCCATCCTGCGGTTCAGCGGCGCGAGGATGCGGACGTCCACGTCACCGGCGCCCGTATCCTGCTCGTCGAAGACGACCCGCGCGTCCGCACTGCGACCATCGGTGCTCTTGAGGATTTCGATTACGAGCCGGTCGCCTGCGGCAGCGGCGCCGAGGCGATCGATCTGTTCGAGGGCCAGGATTTCGACCTCGTCATCAGCGACGTGATCATGCCCGAGATGAGCGGCCCCGAGCTGATCCGGCATCTCAAGGCGAACTCGCCGCGCGACTTCGCCGTGCTGTTCGTTACCGGTTATGTCGGCGAAGGCGAAAGCCAGGAGCTGCGCGGCTATGAACTTCTGCGCAAGCCCTTCACCGTCGGAGCACTTGCGAGCGCCGTCGCGGCGGCGCTTCGCGCAGGGCTAGCGAACCGCCCCGGACCGGATCAGCCGCGGCAGCAAGGTGATTGCCGTGAGCATGGGGTGCCGTTGCTGCCACGGCTTCAGCTGGATGTTCGTACCCGCGTGGCGGTTGATCTTCCACGCGATGTAATTGGCGCCGCCGGTGAAGGTCAGGCTCGCTTTGGCAAGCCGAGCAACCGAATAGATCTTTCCGTGCCGTTGCTTGGAACGCCACCAGCGGGCCGAACCTTGTCCTTTAGGGGTGATGGCTTCAGCGAAGCGCCGGTACCGTTCGGGGGCGGCATCGATGATCTGAGCTGACCGATCCTCGCGCTCGGCGCGCAGTTCCGCACCGAACGTCAGCTGGAACGCGCGCTTCCAAAGGGCGAGGCTGGAAACATCGTTCGAAATGGGTGGCGTCCAGCCGAGCAATGTCGGCGCTGCATTGCTGACGGTCTCGGTAATCCGGTGAGCGGCTTCCTCATCCGCGCTATAGACCAGCCGCGAAGGTTGAGAAAAGCGGGCCGCGGTCGACACCGTCCACGCTCCGGGCGAGCATTCGTGCGCGAAGTGCGCTTCGCTTAGCACCGCATATTTGCATGCCAGACCCTGGTGTTCAAAATAGAAGACGTTGGGTGGAATCAGCCGGTTCGCCGCCGCCAGCCATCTCTTGTCGTACGCCGTCCGATAGTCAGAGACGATCAGGTAGAAATCAAGCATCAGCCCTTCGAGCTGTTTCTGGCGAAGGCACGACCCGTAGAAGAGCACCGCCTGGCTCGCAGCCCCATGCTTTGCCGCAATCGCTTCGGCCATCGCGCTGACCCGCGGATCGACGGGAAGGCCCAGCTCCTCCGCGACCAGGCCGCGCAGTTCGGACATCAAATGCTGTTACGCGGCCAGCTTGACGAAGGAAAGCGGCTGCGCGGGCCGAAGGTGGATCGGGTTGCCGCGCTCGGTACGGAACGTCTCACCGTCGAGAATCAAGTGCGAGCTCTCGCCATGAATGGTGACCTCGTCCACTTCCTCGAAGTGGATGCCCCTGATCTTCTTGCCCTTGTAGCCCCCGGTCAAGCCAGCGAACAGCGCCCGGAATACCGACGTCGGGGATTCCTCGATCGCGACGACCTTCAGAGGCCCGCGCCCCTCTCCGCCCATCGTGTTCGAGAGCAGCATCTTTTCGAGCGTCGTCACGGCAAGGAACGCGAACTTCCCGGAAAGTGGGTTTCGTGTCGGCATGACCAGCTCCGTGGCGGTCGCGGCGGACGGCAGAAAGCTCGATTTCAGCTTTAGCACCAGCTGCGCGATGTAAGCGATGAAGGTCAATCCGTGGCTGATACTGTTCGGCAAGCCGAGCGGATAAATCTTGTGCCGGCAGTAGAGCATTGTCTCGGCGAGGCCAGCGCCACCCAGGAACATGCCAATGACCGGACGGTCATCGCCGCCCGGGCGGCGTAGCGCAATGAGCTCGCGCGCGACGGTATAGCGGCCAAGATCATCGGCGCGGGTGAGCTCGATCAGCCGTTCGAGCGTCTCGATTGGGTCGCCCCGCGCTCCAAGGTCGAGCGCGATCAGGTTCGTCTTGCCGCTCGGCAACACCGCGACTGGCGGCGCCTCCTTGCCGAAATGGCCGCCGTTGTAGAGCTCGGTGAGCGCCGCCTGCACGGTCCCGTCGCCGCCGTTGATAACCAGCACCTTGGGCCTGACCCGGGCGATGATCCGCATCGCTTCCCCGATCTGGCTTGCCTGCTCGACCTCATAATGAAAGACGTCCGGGTGCGCATCGCAATATTCGCGAATTTGCGGCAGCTGGGCGAGGTTGCCGGTCGATTTCGGGTTCGAAAGCAATGCGATCCGGGGCCGGCTGTTCAGCGCGCAGCAGGAGGACGCGCCCGCAGCTTCCGCCATCGGGTCCAGCCTTTCCGTCTCTTGCGGCACTTTCAACATGTATTCACCGGACGGTTCGCTATAGGGGCCTCCAACGAACAGGTGCTCCCAAGGCCTCGGGCGCACCGGTCCGCTCTGCGATCTGGGCCGTATTTGCGGCCAAATGATGGTGCTGGGACGACTTCAATTTGCCTTCGAGTCTGCTCCGACTGAAACTGATCGACCGCTATCTCGCCACGTCGATTGCGGTGCCTTTGATCGGCTCGCTGATTCTCGCAGCGATGCTGCTGATCCTCGACAAGATGCTTCGGCTCTTCCAGTATGTGGTCGACGCCGGTGGCCCGGTCAGTGTCGTCTGGCGAATGCTCGCCAACCTCCTTCCCGAATATTTGTCGCTCGGAATTCCGATTGGCCTGATGCTCGGCATCCTGCTTGCCTTTCGAAAGCTCGCGCTCTCGTCTGAGCTTGACGCGTTGCGAGGGATTGGGGTTGGCTACGGCCGCCTGCTGCGCGTTCCCTACGGCTATGCGATCCCACTCGCGATCATCAACCTGATGATCGTGGGCTACCTTCAGCCCTATACCGAATACCGCTATGAGAGCCTGCGCTTCGACCTCAAGTCGGGCGCGCTCGGCGCTGCGATCAAGGTCGGCGAATTCAACCAACTCGGCCACCGGATCACCCTCCGGATCGAGCGAAGCGAAAACAAAGGCACACAGCTCCAGGGTATTTTCGTCCAAACTAGCGACGGCAAGGGGACCAGCATCGCCGCAACTGCCAAGCGTGGGCGGTTCCTTTCGACCGACGATCCCGACAAGATCCTGTTCCGTCTCGTCGAAGGCCGGCTGGTCCAGCAGTCGCCGAGGTTCAAGGTCCCCCGCACACTTGCGTTCGAAAGTTACGATCTTCCGATCAGTCTTCCTGCCATCGACCAGTTCCGCATGCGCGGCACCGGCGCGCAGTCCGACGAGCTCTACCTGCACGAGCTCTGGCGCATCGGCTACGGCGGCGGCGCCACCGACGAGCACCAGCGCCTGGAAGCCCAGTCCAACCTAAATTTCCGGCTTGTCGAAGTGTTGATGATGTTCATGTTGCCGTTGCTCGCGGT
This sequence comes from uncultured Alphaproteobacteria bacterium, assembly GCA_963785855.1. Lineage (GTDB taxonomy): Bacteria > Pseudomonadota > Alphaproteobacteria > Sphingomonadales > Sphingomonadaceae > Sphingomicrobium. The sequence goes on along the minus strand of CAWAWT010000050.1, from coordinate 32,860 downwards.
CGCGCTCGCAGTGCCCCCGAAGCGTAGCACCTCGGGCCTCGGCATCTTCCTCGCGATCCTGATCGTCGTCGCCTACCACAAGGTAAATCAATATGGGCAGCAGTCAGCGGCCGACGGGCGGTTGAACCCGATCGTCGCTTTGTGGGTTCCGCTGTCGATCTTCGCGGCGATGATTGTCTGGATGTACCACGTGCTCGCGCACAAGCCCGGCGGCCAGCCGATCGGTGCGCTCGACTGGCTCTTCGGAAGGGTCGCGAGGTTCATCCGTTCGCTGCTTCCCAACAGGAAAGCTCGTAGCGAAGCATGATCAACCTCGCATTCTTTCCGTCGCGGCGTCTCGCCTTTTACATGGTCCGGCTGTTCCTGACCCGAAGCCTTGCGGTCCTCTTCGCGCTGATCCTCGTGCTGATGACGCTCGACCTGCTTGGCGAGGCGGGTAAGATCCTTGCGGTCCCTGGAAACACCGACTCCGATCTCTGGCACTACGTCGCGCTTCGCCTACCTTTGCTCGCATCGCGTTTCCTTCCATTTTCCGTCCTGCTCGGGACGTTGATCGCATTCGTCGGCCTCAACCAGAACAGCGAAGTCGTCGCGATGAAGGCGGCGGGAGCTCTCGGCGCACCAGATCCTCGCGCCGCTGATCGTTGCGAGCATAGGCATCTCAGCGGCGCTGTTCGCATTCAACGAAGGCGTCGTCGTCAATAGCGCAAGGCAGGTCGATGCGTGGTCGGACAACGACTACAAGCGCATCCCGCCCGCGAGCGGAATCATCAGCAACGTCTGGGTGCTTCAAGGCGACAACCTCGTCCGAGTTGGAATGGTATCGAGCCGCGGCAGCCGGATGACTCTCCACCAGATCAGCATCTACGACCGCGCCGGAGGGATCCTCCAGCGCGTGATCAACGCCGACGAAGCAACCACTGACCCCGCCGGCGGATGGTTGATGAGGAAGGTCGAAATTTACGACGCCAACCAAAACGTCGTCCGCCAGGCGTCTCGAATGAGGGCTCTCGAGGGCGTTACACCAGGCCAGTTCACGATCGCGAAGGTTGACCCCACCGAACTCGACTATTGGACGCTCAAGCAGCGCGTCGCGGAGCTTGAAGCGGCCGGCCGTCCGACGGATGAGGCGCGCGCCGGATTGGCGCATAAACTTTCGCAACCTCTCTCGATCATCCTCATGCCGTTGCTCGCCGCGATCGCGGCCTTCGGACTCGCTCGTTCGGGCCAGGTTTTGGTTCGCGCCGCGCTCGGCATGGCACTAGGCTTCGCTTATTTTGTTGCCGACAATTTCAGCCTCGCGATGGGCAACAGCGGGGCCTATCCGCCGCTGATCGCGGCTTGGGCGCCCTTTTTCCTTTTCCTTCTGATCGGCGAGACCGTCCTGATCCGTGGTGAAGAGTAAGACGTCAGGGGTTCACCGCGACAATCCGAACCGGTCCCGTCGGCGAACAGGCGTCGTTAGGGCAGTTCTCTCGGAACCAGACTTCGCCGTTGCCGACCATTGCACCGATGTCGCGGACGAAGATTCTGTCTGCGCTGGAGTTGAGGATCGCGCGCCTCACTTTTGGCGTGAAGATCCTGTCATAGTCGCGAAGCGCGGACGGTGCACCATAAAGCCGGCTCCCGCTCGTCGTGTTCACGCGCAGTGGGAAAGCAATCAGCGCCATCACTCCGCGTCGGTCGTCGGCGCGGACCGCGGCCTGCAATCGCGAGAGGAATGTCGCGTAGGGCTGCGCCGGGTCCACCTTGGATTCGAACGCGTTCCGCGCCTCGGCGGATTTCTGCACGCGTGAACCCGTGACCGCCAGATTGTCTGCCACTTGTCCCACCACCTCGTTGGCGGCAGGCGGCGGCGGAGGCGGCGCAGCCGCCATCATGGATGGGGCCGAAGCTAGGGGGGGCGGTGCTACTGGGACCGGCCCTTTTGCTCTTGGTGTTTTGGCGGCAGTTGAGACATCCTTGATCGGGCTCGAAGAAATCGGCGCAACAAAAGGCGGCTTCGCGGCAGTTGGCGCTTTCGGCGCCGGGATGTTCGCGGCCGGCTGCACTGACTTCGGAGCGGAAGTCAATCGTTCGGTGTGAACGCCGGATACAGGCGCTTGCCGCGCTTCTCGAATCCCGATCAGCGCTGCCGGGATACCGACAACGAACAGCAGCATCGCAGAGACGAGCACCGCAACCGCTGGCCGATGGGCGGCAGTCCGCCAGCGCGGCGGCTCCCGCCTCCCGGGCGGAGCCACGTTCTCGACGCCATCGAATTTCGAAAGCGCGGCGTTGATCGCCAAATCGCGGGTCGCGGGTCGCGGGGGCGGTGGCTCGGGAAGCCAGCGCGACGGGTCCTTCTCCATTGCCATTACCGCGCCTCATCCATAGGCACTTGAATAGCCGCAATCCCGCGCCCGTCGAAACAATCTGTATGGCCGCCGGCGCGAGCAGGGCGGAAAATGCACCGGCGGCCATCGGTCTATTGGTACAGCTTCGCAATCGCGCGAGCGCTTTTCGCTGCGCGCACCATTTGAACGAACTCCGACCGATAGCCGAACTCGTCTCGGCCCTTTGCTCCGCTGGCGATCCTCAGCACGTCGTCATAAGTCATCGACCCACTGTACTTTCCGCCGCGAAGGATCTCGGCAAACCCGGCTACCGCGGCAGCGAATCGCGCGTCCTGAGGCGCTGAGACGAAGCTCCCGACCTCGTTGCGCCGGTCGATCGAAGTCGCGATCAGCCTGCTCGCGCTCGACTTGGGCAGCTTGTAGCGGATCTTCACGAAGCCATATTCACCGCCGCTTACGGGGGCCTTCTCCTGAGCCGAATAACGAAGGTCATCCATCGTCCGCGGTCCTCCAACCGGGACGATCTCGTATAACGCGGTGACTGTCTGGCCCGACCCGACGTCGCCCGCATCGACCTTGTCGTTGTCAAAATCGTCGCGGTTGAGAGCGCGCGTTTCGTACCCGATCAGCCGATACTCAGAGACCACGCCCGGATTGAACTCGACCTGGATCTTGACGTCCTTGGCAATCGGAAACAGCGTCGAGCTCGCTTCGTCGACCAGCGCCTTTCGAGCCTCCGACAGCGTATCGATGTAGGCCGCAGCGCCATTCCCGTTCTGTGCGAGCTTTTGCATCAGCGCGTCATTGTAATTGCCCATTCCATAGCCGAGCACCGACAAGAACACGCCCTTGTCGCGCTCGCGCTCGATATAACCCTTTAATTCCTCCTGGTCGGTGATTCCGACGTTGAAGTCGCCATCGGTCGACAGGATCACGCGGTTGACGCCGTTCGGGTCAAGGTTCGCTTCGGCCAACGCATAGGCCTGCCGAATTCCTTCGGCTCCAGCTGTGCTCCCGCCCGCGCCGAGCCCATCGATCACCGCCTCTATCTTGGTCTTGTCGCGAACTTCAGTCGGCTCGAGCGCAGTGCCGGCATAGCCCGCGTAAGTGACGATCGCGACCGTATCGTTGGGCGCGAGCTCGTCGAGCAGCATTTCAAGTGATTGCTTCACGAGCGGCAGTTTGTCCGGCTCCTGCATCGATCCAGACGTGTCGATCAGGAAAACGAGGTTCGCGTGCGGTCGTGTCGCCTTGCTGACCGAATAGCCTTTGATCCCGATCCGAACGAGTTTGCGTCCGGGCGACCACGGGCTCGGATAGACTGCGACATTGGTGCTGAAAGGCTGCTCGCGCGTGCTCGGCGGAGCGTAATCGTATGGGAAATAATTGACCATTTCCTCGGTCCGGACCGAGGCCGGCTGCGGAAGAATGTTCTGGTTGAGTGAAGCGCGCACCCATGAATAGGATGCGGTGTCGACGTCGATCGAGAAGGTCGAAACCGGCGCTTCGTGGACGATCTTGAATGAATTCTCCTCGACGCTCGTGAACTTGTCGCGTCCGACATCGTGATACGGCGGCGACCAGTTTTGCGGCTGATACATACCGGGGGCGGGCGGCGGAGGCGGAGGTGGTGCCATGACCATCATCGGCGAGTCTCGCACGGCTTGTGCAGCTTCCGGTGATTGGGTCACGAGGAGGCCGGACGATTTCGATTCCGCCGCTGAGTCTGTGGTCATGGGTATGGTGTCGTCGATCCCCGTTCGGACGCACGAGGCGAGGGATAGGGCGACCAGAGCGAGCCCCATGAAACGATACTGGCGCCACATGGCGATTCTCCCATTTCAAGCGGCGCATGATTGCCCGCCATCACCTCAGACGCGGCAGCGCCGGAGAACCTTTGGAGAATTATTTTGGACGTTGTTGTTTGTGAAAGTCGGCCATAGGCGCGACAGTCACGTGGGAGACGGACCTCACCACCCCCGGGTTCGCTTCCGCCGGACGATGGCCCGATCAGCATCGGCCCGTCACCACGGGTCCAGCGTTTCTCAATCCTTGGAGAGGATCCGCCGCGCTTCGTGCATCCGCCAAGCTACTGTGTTCTCGGCAACGCCAAGGATTTTCGCTGCCTCCGCATGCGTGAGCTGTTGCCCGGCGACCAGCACCACAGTGTCGCGTAGTGCCGGCCTCAAGCGGCTGATCGCGCTCTTGATCCACATGGCGTCATAAGCGTCACGTCCGTCCTCCAGAGCCGCCAGGCCGACGAGCACTGTCAGCCGGTCGAGCATCCCGCCCAAGGATCGCCGCCGACGTCGGAAATCGCGGCAGGCGTTGAAGGCGATTCCGGTCAGCCAGGTCGTGAACATGGCCTCGTGCCGGAAGGTCGCAAGCCGTTCGACCAATGCAATACAAACGTCTTGCGCGATGTCGTCGGCGTCGCTTCGAGATCCAGTCAACTGCCAGGCGATGCCATGGATCCGATCGTAATGTCGACGAATTCAACGTCTCAAGGGCGGCGCGATCGCCGGCGACGGCGGCGGCGACAAGATCAGCATCCCCATCGACCCTCGCCATAGGCGCAGGATGCACATGGTGTGCGTTCAAGACAAACGGGAAAGGCCCTCAGGCAATGAGCCGGTAGCCGACCGCCGGTTCATTGACGATGATCTCGGGCCGAGCCGGCTCGCGCTCCAGCTTCTGCCGGAGCGCGCGGATCGCGACTTCTCAAATATTCAGTTTGGTTCTGCTGCGCCGGCCCCCACACGGCGCGGAGCAGATGCTCGTGGCTGAGCACTCGGCCGGGATGCTTCGCCAGTTCCGCAAGGACCGAAAATTCCTTGGGCGTCAGATGTACCTCCTTGCCGTCACGCAGCACCGCGCGCTGGAACAGGTCGATCCTGATGTTTCTGGCATTGATTGGTTGCTGGTCGGACGCGGGATCGAGCTCGACGAGATTGGCGATGTAGCGGCCAAGCTTCAAAGTTTGAGAGTCGATCGTTGATACAAGCGTCCTGTCAGCAGACCCGCTTCGCTTCAGTTGGCGGACAGCCCCACCGATCGATTCGATTGCCGGACCCAGCTCCTGCCCGATCGAGGACAGCAGGATCGCGCGCGTTCGGTCGCGCTCGCGCAGCGCCTCAAACTCACGCGCCTGGCGCTCGAGACGGGCGCGCTCAAGCGCGAGCCCAAGTTGGTCGAGGAGACTGGTGACGAGCGGAAGCTGCTCCTGGCCGAACGGGGGCGCCCCGTCGTCGCGAGCGAGGCCGGACGCGGCAATCACGCCCGCTTGCCCACGAACCGCGTGGAACTGCCATTCGGCGGGCTGCGTGCGTGCAGTGCCGCGACCGGCCGGTTCGCCGGATTTTAGCGTCAAAGCCGCCGCTGCAAGGTCGCTTGGGGTCAATCGGTTGCCCTCTGGAGCGACGGCGATAATGTGCGGCTCGGGCAGACCACTCACGAGCACCGCGTTGCAGCTGAATATTCGGTGCAGCTCGTCACATGCGGTCTCGGCGATCTGTTCCTCTGTGCCGCTGGAAAGGAGGCTCCCAGCAAACCCCGCGATGGTCGCGTTGCGCGCGGCGTGCGCGGCAGCGATCCTTGCCTGCGTTCGAATGCCCGCCGCGAGGTGGCTGGTAACGAGCGCAACAATCAGCAGGACGACCACTGTGACAACGTCGGCGACGTGGTACATCTGCAGTGTGTGCAGCGGCTCGGCGAAGAAGAAATTATACGCCCCGGCTGCAGCGAACCCCGCGACAACGCCCGGTCCGATCCCCCACAAAGCGGCTGCAGCGAGCACTGCGGGAAGATAGATCATGTCGACCGGGCCGGTTCCCCACCGCGGCGCCAACCACAGACCTGCCAGCGTCGAGACGGCTACCATTGCGATCGAGCCTGCATAGGCCTGAATGCGCGTCGTAAGCGTCAGGTGCGGAGTCATCTCTTGCACGTCAGCCATGCCGTCTAAATCGTGCGCCGATCGCCGCTCGTCCATATCACCACCGCGCAGGCGATACCAATCCACATAGAATCTTTACGCGGACGACGCCCACATTAACGGTCATGAACGAGATCACGGCGGACAATCTGCTTCCGACGCCACTGCACGCGCCATCGCACCACGGACCGAGCGAAGCTCTTCCAAAGCTGATGCTCGGGTCAATCGGTGTCGTCTACGGCGACATCGGCACCTCGCCGCTCTACACCATGAAGGAAAGCTTCCTTGGGCCTCATCCGCTCGCGGTCGACCCGCTCCACATTTTTGGAGTCCTCAGCCTCATCTTCTGGACTTTGATGATGGTCGTGACGTTCAAATACGTGAGCGTCGCGATGCGCGCCGACAACAAGGGTGAGGGCGGCTCGTTCGCGTTGCTGTCCCTAATCGCGCGCAATCTCGAGGCGAAGAAGAGCTGGACCTCGACCCTCGTGATCTTGGGGGTTCTCGCGACTTGCCTCTTTTATGGCGACGCGATGATCACTCCGGCGATCTCGGTTCTCTCCGCAGTCGAGGGGCTGACCATTGTTCAAAGTCAGATGCAGCCGCTCGTCGTTCCGATCTCGATCGCGATTCTGGTCGGCCTGTTCTTTGTCCAGGCGCGCGGCACGGCGAAGGTCGGCAGCATCTTCGGGCCCGTGATGATCTCCTATTTCGCAGTCCTGGCGATCCTCGGCCTGTCGAACATCGTGCGCCACCCGGCGATTGTCGGGATCGTCAACCCGGCTTGGGCGGTGGGCTTTTTTGTCTATAACCCGAAGCTCGCTTTCCTCGCACTCGGCTCGGTCGTTTTATGTGTCACCGGCGCGGAGGCGCTCTATGCCGACATGGGCCATTTCGGCCGAAGGGCGATCAATCTTTCGTGGCTGACCCTCGTCTACCCATGTCTGATCCTAAATTATATGGGTCAGGGCGCACTGATGCTGAGCAATCCTCATGCAGCGATCAATCCCTTCTATCTGCTCGCTCCAGACTGGGCCCGCCTGCCTCTCGTGTTCCTCGCGACAATCGCAACAATCATCGCCAGCCAGGCCGTGATATCGGGCGCCTTTTCGATCACCCACCAGGCAGTCCAGCTCGGCTTCCTGCCACGCCTTCGCACCGAGCACACGAGCGAAAAGGCGCTCGGCCAGATCTACATCCCGGTCGTCAATTGGTCGCTGCTGGCGATGGTGATTGTCCTGGTACTTGGCTTCCGCGCCTCCTCCAATCTCGCATCGGCCTATGGAATTGCAGTGACGGGCACGATGCTGATCACCTCGATCATGCTCGGCGTCCTGATGCTTTATGTGTGGAAGTGAAATCGCTGGCTCGCCGGCGGCCTGACCGGCCTGTTCGTGCTCGTCGACGGCATCTACTTTGCTTCGAACCTGACGAAGATCCCGGACGGAGGCTGGTTCCCGCTATTGATTGCCGCGATCAGCTTCACGGTCTTGACGACCTGGGCCAAGGGTCGCGCACTGATGCGTGCGCGGTTACAGGAATCGGCACTTCCGCTCACGGTTTTCATCAAGTCGACCGCCGCCTCAGTTCACCGTGTGCGAGGCACCTCGGTCTTCCTTTCGACCTCGGCCGACGTCGTTCCCGCCGCGTTGCTTCATAATTTGAAGCACAACCAAGTGCTCCACGAGCGAGTTCTCATCCTCAACGTGAAGGTCGAGGAAGTGCCGCACGTTCCGGCCGAACGCCGCGTCGAAGTCGGCAATGCCGGCCACGGTTTTTACCGAGTGATCCTCCACTACGGCTTTATGCAGGAGGTCGACATTCCGCACGACCTCACCGCGATCCGCACCTGCGGCGAGCCTTTCAACATGATGAGTACCAGTTTCTTCCTCGGCCGCCAGAAGCTCGTCTCGGCCAAGAAGCGACCAGGCATGGCCGTTTGGCGCGAGAAGCTGTTCGCCTGGATGTTGAAGAATTCCGAAAGCGCGATGGAATTCTTCAAGCTCCCCATCAACCGTGTGGTCGAGCTGGGAAGCCAGCTGCAAATCTAGCTCAGCTTGGCACGTGGACCCATCACAGGAGCAGGTCGGTGATGGGTCATAGCCAGCCCTTCATGCGGTACCAATCAGCCGTTTCCCTGAGACCCTGTTCAGTTTTGATCTGCGGTCGCCACAGCGCCGCCGGCGCGCCGCACTTGGGTTCAACGACCCAATTGCGGTGGGAAAAATAGGCTGCTCGATCGACGGTCAGCTTAGCCTTGTCCCGGCGGAGAAGCTGGTCGGCACGCGCCGCTAGTCGGAGCAAGACTCCGGGGGAGGAGACGATCGCAGGCCTGGTTCCAACGGCAGTGCCGAGGGCGCGGGCGAACTCCCGGTGAGTCCAGCCGCTTCGCTTCCCGTCGTCGGGTTCGATCAGGATGTTGGAAGGCGCGCTAGGTGCGGCTAGAGCGAGGAGCAAGCGCGACAAATCGTCGGCGTGGATTACCGAAACGCGGCCCTTAGGCGGCATCAGCATCAGGCCGAGCTTGGCCATTCGGAAGAGTTCGAGCGTTTCCTTGTCTCCGGGTCCGTAGACAGCCGGCGGACGGACGATGACCCAGTCAAGGCCGGAAACCATGATCAATTCTTCGGCTCGAGCTTTGGACGCGCCATAGAGAGACAGATTGGGCTCGCGCGCAGCAAGCGAAGACACTTCGACGAACCGGCGGACGCCTCCGGCGGTCGCGGCCGCCAACATCGTTAGAGTGCCCTCGACGTTGCCTTTCTCGAAGGTCTCGACGCTCTTTCCGGTAATGACTCCGGCCACATGGATTACCGCGTCGGCGTCATCGATGAGCTTTTCGAGCGCAGCCCTGTCGTGGAGGTCGCCGGAAATCCACGTCACACCTTCCCGATCTGGTTGCTCCCGGCGCGTGAGTGCGGCGATGCTGTGATTGGCTGCGAGCGCCTCGTCGATTAGATGAGAACCGACGAAACCCGTCCCGCCGGTAATCGCCAGCCTCATAGCGGGGACCAGGAACCTTCTTCAGCCGCCCCCGCGTCAGCTGCGTCGACGGCTGCGTTTCCAAGGCGTTCGATGATTGCATCGAGGAGTGGCTGCAGACCTTCCTCCAACGGTGCGGCGATCGGAAAAACGGTGGCGCCGGTTTCCTTCTCGAACCCTGTCACGACTTTTGCACGAGTCTCGTCGTCGAGCAGGTCGGCCTTGGTGAGCGCGATGATCTCCACCTTGTTGTCGAGACCCCCGCCATAACCTTCGAGCTCGCCGCGGACGACGCGCCAGGCTTCGAGCGGGTCCTCGGCCGAGCCGTCGACGAGGTGGAGCAAGACGCGGGTGCGTTCGACATGCCCAAGGAAGCGGTCACCGACACCGGCGCCCTCGGCTGCGCCCTCGATCAGGCCGGGAATGTCGGCGATGACGAACTCGCGGCCCTTGTGGCGAACGACGCCAAGTTGCGGGCGTAGCGTCGTGAAGGGATAATCGCCGACTTTCGCGGAAGCGTTGGTGACCGAGTTCAGGAACGTGGATTTGCCGGCGTTCGGCAAGCCGATTAGACCGACATCGGCAAGCAATTTGAGGCGAAGCCAAACCCACATTTCCTCGCCGGGCGTGCCGGTCTGGTGCTGACGGGGAGCGCGGTTGGTCGAGGTCTTATAGCTGGCGTTGCCGCGTCCGCCCATGCCGCCTTCGAGCAAGACGAGCCGCTGGCCTTCGGAGGTGAGATCGGCGAGCAGGGTGCGGTCTTCGTCGTCGGCGAGGATCTGGGTTCCGATCGGTACCTTGATGACGAGGTCATTGCCACCGGCGCCAGTGCGGTTCGAGCCCGCGCCGCCTTTGCCGCGCGAAGCGCGGAAATGCTGGGTATAGCGGAAGTCGATTAGCGTATTGAGGCCGGGCACGGCCTCGAAGACGATGTCGCCGCCTTTTCCGCCATCGCCGCCGTCGGGGCCGCCATACTCAATGAACTTCTCTCGCCGGAAGCTGACTGCTCCGGGGCCCCCTGCGCCGGAGCGGACAAAGATCTTCGCCTGGTCGAGAAAGTGCATCGCGGGAGCGGACTTAGGCGATGCGTGCGGTGAGGGAAACCTTAGCGACCGCCGACGCTGATCTCCGCGCCGTCGAGGTCTCGAAAACGGGCGATGCGCGTTCCATGCACATCAGTCGGTGGGTTGGTGAAGACGAGCCCCTCGGCCTGGCCGGCGGCGTAGAAATTGTCGATATCCGTTGTCCCGAGACCGAGCTGGACCGATCCCGCCGGGTTTTCTTCGGAGGCCGGGTGGAGAGCGAGCTTGGTCTCGCCGGTGTCGAACTCGCTCCAGAAGGGCGACTGGAAGGAGAGGGTGAGGCCCAAAGTATCGCGGTAGAAGGCGACCGCGGCCTCCATGTCGCCCACAAACTTGATCGCGTAATTGAGGCGCATCGCTGTCCTCCTTCGTCCCAGAAAACCCATAGGAGTGTGGCAACTCGCGCACAATCGCCGCCGGACACCGATGCAAGGGTGGAACTATATGCGCGACGAGCGCCTAGAAGCGTTTCTAGTTGCCGCGTGCGATCGACGAGGCTGACCCGGAGTTGAAGCAGACGGGTAAGAGAGCGGGCTAGAAGCGATCGAGGAGCCGGTCGACTGTGTCCTGTGCAGTCTTATCTTTGCCCTTCGCGTCCTCGGCGTAGCGCTCGAGCGCCCTTCGGACCAGTTCGATCTGCTGGTCGGTCAAATGTTCGATGCCGATGAACTTCTCGCGCGCCTTGTCGACCGCGCGGAGGAGCTCATCGAGCTTGGCCTGCATCGCCGCGCCGTCCCGGTTCTGGCTGTTTTGAATCAGGAACACCATCAGGAAGGTGATGATGGTCGTGCCGGTGTTGATGATCAGTTGCCAAGTGTCCGAGAATTTGAAAACCGGGCCGGTCACCGCCCAGATGACGATTACCAGCACGGCCGTGACGAAAGTCAGCGGCTGGCCGGCCGCCGTCGAGGTCTTTGCTGCGAACCAGTTGAAGAAGCGTCGCATCCGCCGCTTAACGCGCATGGAACGAGGTTAGTGCCGTCTTTCAAATGGCAGTGACGAGCATTGCCGTCGAGGCGAGCGCCATGACGGCTGTCGCGGCCCAGCCAAGGATCAACAACGACTTCGATGCCGTGAAGCGACCCATCACCTGATGGCGCGAAATGACGACCATCATCGCGATCATGAGCGGCACTGCGGCGATGCCGTTGAGCACTGCGCTCCAGAACAAGGCGCGCATGGGGTCGATCGGCGACCAGTCAATAATAACGCCGATGAACGTCGCGAGGATGATGATCGAATAGAAACCCGCTGCCTGCCGAGGTTGATATTCGAGCCCCTCCTTCCAGCCGAAGATCTCGGCAACTGCAAAGGCGGCCGAGCCCGCAAGCACCGGCACAGCGAGGAAGCCGGTGCCGACGATACCGATGGCGAACAAGGCGAAGGCGAAGCGGCCGGCAACGGGGCGCAGAGCCTGGGCGGCGTCCGCGGCCGATCCGATCTGGGTGATTCCATGCTGGTGGAGGGTCGCGGCGGCGGCCATGATAATCGCAAGTGAGATGAGGTTGGAGAAAGCCATTCCAACCAAAGTATCGAAGCGCATCCGCCGAAACTGACCTCGCGCGCTGCGCGGCTCTTGCTTGATCGGTCGATGGCGCGAATTGGCGATTTCCTCGGCTTCTTGCGAGCTCTGCCAAAAGAAAAGGTAGGGGCTGATCGTCGTTCCGAATAGGGCCACAATGGTCAGAAGCGCATCTCGCCCGAGGTTGGTCGGCAAGACCAGACCGATGAGGGCGGCGGACCAGTCGACGCGGACCACCAGAAGCACGGCGACGTAAGTGAACAAGCTGAGAGTCAGCCACTTAAGGATATTCGAATAGCGCCCATAGGGGATGAACAGCTGAAGCAATGCACCGACGATCGCGAAGGCGATGACGAATTCATGCTCGCCGCCGCCGACGACCAGCTGCGCCGCTTCGGCCATGGCTGAGAGGTCTGCGCCGATATTGATGATGTTGGCGATCAGGAGGATCGCGATCAGGAAGCCGACAAACTTTTTCGGGAAGCTGCTTAGGAGATTGTTGGCGAGCCCTGCGCCCGTGACCCTGCCAATATGCGCGCTGACCAGCTGGACCGCCGACATCAGCGGATAGCAGAGCAGCATGGTCCACATTAGGCCGTAGCCGAACTGCGCGCCCGCCTGGGAATAGGTCGCAATCCCGCTCGGATCGTCGTCGGCCGCGCCCGTGATCAGGCCCGGACCGAGTTCCTCGAGCGAAGCCACGACGCGGTGACGGAGACGCTCGAGCTTCGTTGTCCTGCGTCCCCTCATCGTTTCTATGTCCGAGGGTGATCGTGAACGAGGCGCTGCCGCAGGCGCTCGGCAGCAAGCTCGCGGGCAGTGTCGCGGAGAGGCCAAGCGCCTCGGCGATGGGCGCCCCGAGGAGCGAGTCTCCGAGCGCACTCAATACGAGCGAGAGTGTGCTTTCGGCGACGTGATGCTCCTCGTGGTGGACGCTTAACTGGGCGACGAGCGCGCGGATCGAATCGAGGATCGGGTCGAGCGCGTCGCGGTTCCCGGTGAGGATCATCCAAGCGGCGAGCGCGCCCGCACCCTCGCGATCGAACACGTCGAACGCTCCATCGACAATGTCGCGGGCGTCGGCTTCGCCAGCACGCGCGCGTTCAACGGCGTCGGCGATGGTGGATGAGACCGAATCCGCAATCGATCGGGCCAGCTCCCCCTGCAGGCCCGCAGCAGAACCGAAATGGTGGAGCAAATTGGCATGGGTTCGGTCCACAGCCGCGGCGACGGCCTTTAGGGTTACCGCCTGCGGGCCATCGGCAATCAGGAGCCGACGCGCAGCCTCGATCGCGGCTGACCGGCTTTCTTCGGGGCTAAGTCGTTTGCGTCGTATTGACACTAGTGTCAGTTAGCCTACTTTGTCGAGATGATCGCGATCACCCGATTGACGCCTACAAAACCCAGCATAACGCCGCGCGACCGACGCTTTGGCCGCGAGGCAGCCACGCCTCGTCTTTGGCACGGCGGCCGCGTCGAAGCGACCGCTATCTACAACGCGCTGTCGACGACATTTCCCAAGGGGGAGGCCTTCTTCGTCGAAAGCGTGCGCGCGTTCCGGAACCGCGCTCCGTCTCGCCTGGCCGAGGAAATCCGGGCGTTCACGACACAAGAGGCAATCCACAGCCGTGAGCACGACGCTTTCAATAGGCGCGCGTCGGACTCGGGGTACGACCTCGGCAAGCTTGAGGCGCAGGTAGCGAGAAGGCTGGCCGTGACCAAGGATAAGCCGCCGATCATCAGCCTTGCCGCGACGATAGCGCTCGAGCATTTCACCGCGATCTTGGCGCACCAGCTGCTTGGCGACGCGCAGCATCTCGCCGGAGCGGATGAGGAGACAGCGGAATTGTGGCGCTGGCACGCGTTCGAGGAAATCGAGCACAAGGGCGTCGCCTACGATACTTGGCTTCACGCGACGCGGGACTGGTCACCGCTCAGGCGCTGGACGCTGAAGGCGCGGGTGATGCTCTACGTGACTCGCAATTTTCTCGTTGACCGGACCGCGGGAGCGCTTGAGCTGATGCGGCAGGATGGGGTCACCGGGCTCAGCGCATGGGCGAAGCTCCTGTCTTATTTGTGGGTGCGGCCGGGCATGTTCCGCAAGATCGCAGCGGCTTGGGCGAGCTTCTTCATGCCGGGGTTTCATCCCTGGAACCACGACGACCGCAACCTGCTGAAATCAAATGCGGCCAAGCGGCGTCTCTGCCGATGAGCCGAAGCGAAAGGTGAGGCGGGCGACCTAGGCCGCCAGCGCCTCATCCTCCTCGAGTTCGACAGCAGTCAAACGTAGCCGCATCAGCCGAGCTGGCACTTCCTCGCCGCGCGCGCAGCTCATGCGCGGGGCGATCAAGCCGAGCGATTCGAAGCCGAGCTTGTCGAGCACTCGCGCCGAGGCGGGATTGTCGATGAAGTGCGAGCCTTCGAGGCTGTTCAACCCAAGCGTCCGCGCAATGTCGATCAGCGCCATGCAGGCCTCAGTCGCGAAGCCTTGGCCCCAGCAAGAACGGGCGATCCAATAGCCCATCTCGACCGCGCCGGACGGCCGTCGGCCGAGCCCGCACGAACCGATCAGCCTCGGTTCGGCGTCTGTCCGTTCGAAGATGAGAAGCGTCGGCAGTGCCGGATCTCGCGGCGAGACGAGAAAGGCTTCGGCGTCGCGCATAAGATAGGGCCAAGGCTCCGTCGCAAGATTCTTCACGATCGCCTCATCGGCAATCGCAGCGGCAAGCGCCGGGGCATCCTCCGGGAAACCCGGCCTCAGCAGCAATCTTGGCGTTCTCGCGAACATTTCGTCTTCTCCTCGGGAGCCGCTTAAGCGCGGCCCATGACAATTCCGGGAGAAGGTAATGAAAAAGGGGAGTTCCCTTCCGGGGCTCCCCTTCTCCCTTTTTGGTCTTGATCCCTCAGGATCCAGTCCGGGCCGCCCCTTGATGGAACGGTCCCTTTCTGACCGTTCCTATTTCGCCGCTTCCGTAAGCATCGGCATAATATGCACGTATTTGCGGCCAAGCTTGCCATCGCGGAAGGTCACTTGGCCGTCGGTAAGCGCGAAGAGCGTATGGTCCTTGCCCAGGCCGACGTTATCGCCCGGGTGCCACTTGGTGCCGCGCTGACGCACGATGATGTTGCCGGCACGCGCGTTCTGGCCGCCGAACAGCTTCACGCCGAGACGCTTGCTCTCACTGTCGCGTCCGTTGCGGGACGACCCGCCTGCTTTCTTATGTGCCATGACGAAATAGAAGTCCTGATTATTTGGCTTTTGGAGCTTTCTTGGCGCCGCTCTTAGCAGGTGCAGCATTTTTTGTCGACTTGGTTTTGGCGGTCGGCTTGTCTTCCGCCTTGGATTTTGCAGCCTTCGGTGGAGCGTCGGTGCTCTCGGCTGGTGGGTTGGCCGCGGCCTCGTTGTTCGGCGCCGGATTCTCAGTTGGCGTCGCGTCGACCTTCGCCGGCTCGGCGCTGGAGGACTTGCTCGTCTTCGCGGGTGCAGCATCGTCGGACTTTGCGGCCTTCGCCGGCTTTTCGGCCTTGTGGTCGCCGACAGCGAGGATCTTCAGGATCGTATGTTGCTGGCGATGACCCTTCTTGCGCCGATAGTTGTGGCGACGGCGTTTCTTGAAGACGGTAACCTTCTCGCCCTTGGCCTGAGCGACGATCTCGGCTGCGACGGTGAGGCCGTCGGTCGATTTGAGGTTTCCGCCGTCACCGGCGAGCAGGACTTCGCCGAGGGTGATCCTGTCGCCGGCGTTGCCGTCGAGCCGCTCGACGACGATCTTGTCACCAGGATGCACGCGGTACTGCTTCCCACCGGTGCGGACGACTGCGAACATGACTCTTACTTCCCTAGAAAAATCCGTGATCCCGAGCGCTCTCACACTTCAAAAAGACGGTGCCGCGATCGGGAAAGCAGGCCGCCTATGGCAGGGCCGCCGGAGTGTCAACCGCGGAAGCCTATTGCCGGAGTTGGCCCCTGAGGAAATAGCGCCCGTCCTGACGGTTGAACATGGTCGCAACAGCGGGGTGCTCGATCGGGTCGTCGCTATCATCCGAAACCAGGTTCTGCTGACTGACGTAGGCGACATAGCTGTCTTCCGAATTTTCGGCGAGCAGGTGGTAGAAGGGCTGGTCCTTCGAGGGCCGAAGCGCTTCGGGGATGGATTCGTACCATTCGTCGCTATTGGCGAAGACGGGGTCGACGTCGAATATCACGCCGCGGAAGTCGAACATCTTGTGACGTACGACGTCGCCGATATCGAAGCGGGCAAGCGGCATGTCGATCTTGCGGACCATAGAGCGGGAACGCTCGAAAGGTTCAAAAGGGGTCATGAGGACATATCTAGGCAAGCCGCGGGCCCGCTGCTAGAGCCCCGCCTCCGACCTGGGCCGGCTCCTGTCCGGCCAGCACTGACCTTAAGCGGAGAGGTGGCTGAGTGGTCGAAAGCACCGCACTCGAAATGCGGCGTACGGGCAACTGTACCGTGGGTTCGAATCCCACCCTCTCCGCCACTGGACAGTGGTTCAGACCGGACGACATAGGTTACGTTTTATTCCGGAGAGATCGGTAACACTTTTGCTCCGAAAGGGTTAGGTGCCGGCTCGAGCCGGCACGTCTCATCGTCAATAAAGCCGATATCGTAGTGCATGAACGAGACGAGCCAGCTGCGCTCGTCGACCTGCCTGAGGCCGACAATCTGGCAGGTTCAAGCAATGCTCTGACTGGGGGAACGCGCTTTAGTTAATGAGCAATCCGTTAGTGAGCGAGCTTAAGCGCTTGCTCGATTCTTTCGGGCAATGGCGAAAATGATCACGGCAAAGGCTACTAGTCGGAACAAGTAGACCGACGCTGTTTCCTCCATCGGAATGTTGGCCAGCGTAAGCACAGCTTGGCCCAACCCCAGCAGTACAAACGCCAGAGCAAAGCCCACGAACAATGAGTCGCGGGTCCGCCACCAAAAGCGGAGAAAGAAGAGCGCGCACACCGCAAAGCCGAACGCAACGGAGCCGGAGAGGAAATCATAAAGCATCACCGGCTCACCTTGCATCGGCTTCCCACACAAAGCCCCAGATCAGCGACACAACTGCTGCCAGCGACAGAAGAATGCGGGGTAATCTCAGATCGAACTCGGGCCAGACGACTAGGTCCAATACCAAAACCAGATTGTTCCCTGCCAAGAGGGTGAAGCAGATAGCGCTCCACAGAAGTAGATCAGTCCCGGTACGGAAATAGCTTCGGCCGAGCATCCAGGCACAAAGCGCGCTTGTTAGGAAACACAGGAGATAAACGATCGTCGGGAAGATTTCAGTCATCTTTGTCCCTTCGAAATCTTGAAGGCATTGGCGAAAGCTGACGCGCCGCTTGTCTGTGCTGAGATAATGATTCTACGCACAGCATTCGCCCGGGTGCGGTAGATGTGCTCGACCCGTTCGATGCACTGCTCGATGTCGCGGCTTGCCGGTAGATAGAAGGCGCCCTCTTCCTCAATTGATGCAAGTCCTGCCGCGACGAGGGCATCGAGCGCCCTGCTGACCACAAGCTCGCTTGCCCGCAAAGTCGCGACGAGTTGCTGAGGGGTCCAAGCGCGCCGCTCGGCCTTGAGCGCAAGCAATAACTCAAGCGCCCACACTGACGGGAAGCTCGCAGCAATGAAACGCAGCACGTCGTCGTCGGCACCGCTCATATGCTTTGTTTGGAGGCCACGATGAGCATCGAATGGCTCCTACTTATCGGCACCGCATAATTGCAACCGCCAAACAGCGTCACTCGACGAACCGGCATTTGCCCTACAATGGGGTCGAACTTCGCCATTTGCGGCCCCGCGGGAAGAACAGCTGGAAAGTGTCGCTTGCGAAGTCGCCATGGCCCGAGTTCGCAAAAGTGAATATATTGGTGAGATTGCCAGGACAGTTGGCGAGCCCTTATCTGCGGCGCGCTTGTTCCTGGCTGCTACGATAGCGCTAATTTTCGCTGACGGCGCGCAGGCAGCTTATACAGACTGAGAGAACGGATTTCCCTATCCTTGCGCGGCTCCCCTTCTCGGGCAAGTGCGGCAACATATGAACATCAATATGAACATCAGGTCTCGATTCTCAGCTGTGCAGTCTAATCGCAAACTCGTCCGCACCACGGCGACTCTTTGGCGCTGGTACGTTCACCGGAGATTGCGGACACCAATGGTGGTCGCGCGGCGCCGGGTTGCCACTGCTGCGGGCGCGGTTTTGCTGGCCGTCGTCGCCCTCACTTTTGCGCGCTGCGCCGACCTCGCGCAGCTGATTTTCCAGCGGCTTACCGCGGCCTTCTCGCTATTGCCTCTAATCCTAACACCACTGATATTTGCCGGCGTCGCATTTGCAACCCGTCGCTGGGCGAGCGAAGCGCGGGGGTCCGGGATCCCGCAGATTATCGCTGCAGCGGAGAAGCCGGCGAGTGCGGTAGCAGGCCGCCTAGCGAACCTGAAGATCGCGATCTCGAAGCTTATCTTGACGCTGTTGATGCTGGTTGGCGGTGCGTCGGTCGGCCGTGAAGGCCCGACCGTGCAGGTCAGCGCCGCGGTGATGGTGTGGGTGCATCGCACTCTTCGCATTCCGATAACGGCGGGCGTCCTCATCGCAGGCGGCGCTGCGGGGGTCGCGGCCGCGTTCAACACACCGCTCGCGGGTGTCGCCTTTGCCATCGAGGAACTCGCGGCAGCTTATGAACAGCGGGTTGCTCTGCTGGTGATGGCGGCAGTGATGATCTCGGGTCTGACCATGATCGGTATCGCGGGCGACTACGTCTATTTCGGAGTATTGCGGAGTTCGATTGGCATTCGCCAAACGCTGGTTTTGGCGCCCGCCGTCGGCCTTGTAGGCGGCATCGCAGGCGGCGTGTTTTCACGCGTGGTTCTGTATTTCAGCAATGCCCGGAGCGGCTGGGCGTGGCGTTTGAAAAGTCGGCCGGTCCTATTCGCAGGGGGCTGCGGCCTGATTGTCGCGGTGGTCGGAATCCTCTCAGGCGGGACCAGTTGGGGAACTGGCTACGCTCCAGCGAAAGTGCTGATCGAGGGAGGGCGACTGACGCCGTGGTTCGGTCCCGCGAAGTTCATTGCGTCGATCTTCACAACTCTTAGCGGCACGCCCGGTGGGATATTCTCGCCCTCGCTTGCGGTCGGCGCAGGCGTCGGCAATGCATTGGCCAACCTGTTCCCGGGCTCACCTACGTCCGCAATCGCGCTGCTCGGAATGGTCGCTTATTTCGTCGGCGTGGTTCGGGCGCCGCTGACTGCCGTCATCATCCTGATGGAAACAACAGCAAGTCGAAGCATGATCCTGCCTCTGTTCGCAACCGCGCTGATCGCCGACGCAACCAGCGCGTTGATTAGCCCCGAGCGAATCTATCATGGATTATCGAGGGCATTCCGGGAGGAGGAGGAGGATTCGAAAGGACTGCCGCCGGGTCCCAATTCATGATCGTAAAGGATCGCGCTCGTCAGAGCGACGAAAAGAACCAGGAATGCAAACGAGCCGAGCCCGACCGCTAAAGCTCGGTTTGACCGTGTCAGGTCGGCAGCCTTTGTTGCCGCGTAGGTCGCCTCGGTTCCCATGCGATGCCGGCGCTCGGCCGAGCGCTCTTCATCAAGCCCCCAGCGGTGCAGGATCAGGATCGCGGATAGAGCGAACATCATGCATCCTGGAATCCACATGGTCAGCCCGCCGACCTGCTCGTCAGTCAAGGCATTGAGGCCGAACATTCGCCCCATCACGTCATAGGCATGATAGAGCGGCACCGTCTTGAACGTCAGAAACGCACCGAGGATGATGTTCCCCATCGCGGCGCACCAGAACATGACCAGCCGGGTCCCTAACCTCGGCGCCGCCGGGGCGCTGCGCGGGTCGAAGATCGCCGAAAAGAAGAACAGCCCGGTCACGAGCAAGGTGATGTGCCACGTGTAATGGACCGGCTCATTGAGGATGGCGATGTCATGCCACCGTGGAATCATCCAGAACCAGCTTATTCCGACGAACAGGACGGTTGCGACGAGCGGCTGCGAAAAGAAGCCGAACGTCGACCGGACGCCGGAGCTGCGAACGATCGGCGCGAACGCTTTGCGTCGGAACCATTCGGGCATTCCCCTCATTAGAGTCGCCTGCGGCTGCGACAACAGAAGTAGCATTGGGCCAATCGAGCGCAGGAGCATGTGCTCGATCTGGTGGATCGCGAAGACGTGGTCGGCGAGCGGCTCGATCGGCGAAAGTAGCGCGAGCGCCAGCGCGAACAAGTCCGCCGAAGAAAAGCGCATGCCGCCACCACTTGCCCGCCGACCCGCTGCGACTCCGGCGAGATAGAGTGCCGCCGCGATCAGCAGGCCGGCCACGATTTCCGGCTCGAACTGCCACATGGCCATGATCGGCTCGCCGGGATGGATTTGATCGCCGTGGGCTGATGCCGCCGAGGGGATCGCGAGAATGAGCGGGGCAGCGGACCAGGCCGGGGAGAGTTTCAGCATCACAGTCCGGCTAGAGCGGTTCCCTTAGGCGATCCAGCAAGGCCCCGCCTTCTTGATGAAACTCAAGCTTGCGGCACAAAGTGTGATCTGGCGGTTTTGCGATGGAAGCAATCCGTTAACCCGCTCTATCAGGAACGCGTGACGATGCTCGAGCCGTTGGGACGCGACCTCTGGTTCGCGGATGGTGGCGTCGTCTCGTTCAACGGCTTCGACTATCCAACGCGAATGGCGGTCGTGCGGCTTGCCGACGGCGGGCTCTGGCTATGGTCGCCGGTCGCGAAGACGACTGCGCTCGAGGATCATGTTCGCGCCCTCGGCCCCGTCAGACACATCGTCAGTCCCAACAAGCTGCATTATCTGTTCCTAAGCGAATGGCAGGCTGCATTCCCGAATGCTCGATTGTGGGGGACGCGTGCGACCATCGCGAAATGCCGTCGACTGAACTTTTCCGGCGCTCTCGCGGATAACGCGCCTGGCGCTTGGGAAGGCCAGATCGACCAATTTTACTTCACGAACTCGCTCTTCATGGACGAGCTGATCTTCTTCCACCGCGCATCGCGGACCGCCTTGATCGCAGATCTTTCCCAGACCTTCAGCGAGGCCTCTTTGAAGCGTTGGCCGTGGTGGATGCGCCCGGTCGCGAGGTTTTCGAAAATGGTTGAGGGGTGGGGCTATCCGCCCATCGATTACCGCATCAGTTTCCGCCACCGTGCAAGCGCGCGGCCCAAGATCCACGCCTTGATCCAAGAGCGACCCGAGCACGTCGTTGTGGCGCACGGCGAGGTCGTCAGAAGGGATGGCGAGGCGTTCCTCCGACGTGCTTTTTCTTGGCTCCTCGAATGACGGCAAGTCCGCAAGTCCCCGAGTGCGCACGATGTGCTAGCCCCCGAAATGCGTCGAACGATGACGTTCATCTTCTTCGTTTTTGCTGGTCGAACTGGCTCCCGATCGACTAGCCGCCAAATATGACCGCCGCCGCGCTCGCTCCGATTGGCACGTTGCTTCTCGTGGCCTGTTTGATGGCAATACTCTCGCGGCGCCTTGGCCTGCCCTACATCGTGGGTCTGGTCATCGCCGGGTTTCTTATCGCGCTTCTTCCAAACGGGCCGGTGTTGCCGCTTTCTCGCGAGCTGATCTTCAACATCCTGCTACCGCCATTGGTGTTTGAAGCAGCCTTGCAGCTCGACTGGCGTCGCTTCCGTGATGAGCTTCCTCTGACCCTTACTCTCGCCTTCATCGGCGTTGGGATTGCAGCAACGGCGGTTGCCGCAGGAATGCACTGCATCGTCGGTTGGAGCTGGATCGGGGCAGGATTGTTCGGAGTGCTGATAGCGGCGACTGATCCAGTCTCGGTCATCGCCGCATTTCGCGAAATGAACGTCGAGAAGCGGCTGAGCATTGTGGTCGAGTCCGAAAGCCTTCTCAACGATGGGGCGGCGGCGGTGGGCTTCGCGGTTTTGCTCGCCGTGGCTGGAGCTGGAGCAGGAGGGACCCAGGGAACAGCTCCAATTTTGATCTTTCTTTGGGCGACAGGAGGGGGGGTGCTTACGGGCGCTGCGATTAGCGGAATTGCTCTGCTTATTGCCGGTCGCACCGAAGACCATCTTATCGAGATCACGCTCACGACAATCGCCGCATATGCTTCATTCCTGGTGGCGGAACACTTTCACGCGTCCGGTGTCATTGCGGCTCTTACGGCGGGGCTGGTTGTCGGCAATCTCGGCTCGATGGGCATTATCGCCGACGAGGATCGGCCGTACGTCGAAGTCTTTCTGGGAATATGTCGCTTTCCTCGCGAACTCCCTGATCTTCATTCTCATCGGAATGAACACCGCCAACCAGCCGCTGCACGAACTCGGAACATTTACGGCCGTTACGGCGATCGTCCTCGTATTGTTCAGCCGACTGGTCTCGATCTATCCGCTCGCCCTGCTCTTCAGGGGATCCCGCTGGCGATTGCCGATGCGGTACCAACACATTCTATTCTGGGGCGGGCTCAGGGGAGCGCTCGCGCTCGCGCTTGCGCTGGCACTCCCTGTCTCCGTGCCCGAGCGCGGCTTCATTATCATCACGGCGTTCTTGGTCGTCGCCTTTTCGATACTCGTGCAGGGTTTGACGATGCCGTGGCTCATTCGACATTGGGATCTTCGCGCCACCCGACCTAGCTGACGGGGGCGCAAGACAATTCGCGGGCTGGCGTAAAGGTGCTCGTTAATTGCCAACTCGATCTCTTAGCTGCGGCGCGTTCGAGACTTATCGGGCTCGAAACGCGAGATCAGGATCACCCCCGACCTCGCCGGCGGGTTGGCCAACTCTGCGGCGGCAACTCGGCCCTCAGCCTCCGATATCTTGGCCGTGCTCTTAATGTCGATCGAGCAGCGAAAACCCGAGCCTCATAAATTGGTAATATTCAATGATTTCTTTACTTTAAAGGCAGAATTGGAATCCCTAAGTCATAAGCATCAGGGGACAAAAGGACTTGGAGAATCGAATGTCTAAGATCGCTCTCATCGGTGCCGTTGCTCTCATTGCAGCAAACGGCTCAGCAATCGCCGCCCCGAAGCATTTTGCAGGCGCCGACCTCCTGCCGATGGCCAAGATCACGCTGGCACAGGCACGGGAGACTGCCGTGCAGGCTCATCCCGGCGTGATCACCGACCAGGAGCTTGAGAAGGAGCGTGGCGGCACTGGGCTTCGTTATTCCTTCGACATCCGCAAGAACGGCAAGACCTTCGAAGTCGGCGTGGACGCCCGCACCGGAAAGGTGCTCGAGAATGATGCCGAAGGCGCCAATCCCGACTGATCGGATCGAGCAAACGAATAAAAAAGCAAGGCGCCTCGGACAAATGTCCGGGGCGCTTTCGTTTCAACATTTCCGAAACCTTGGTACTAGGCGCGCGACTATAGTCGAGATGCGCACGTCAATGTCCAAAAGGGGATCGAAGCCGCCGCCCGCTAGTTCGAGCAATGCGCACAGGTCGTTCGCTGCTAAACAGAAATTTCTCGCCCGTTCTCACCAGCATTTCCATTTTCCGACCTGCAAGAAACGCTGCTCGCTAGGAGCTTCACGAAAGCCGCCAAAGCGGGCTTCCGGGGGAACCGAGTATCTCGAGGTGTCAGTGAGAAGGTGACCAGATGGGCGGTTCGTCGAACAGCTCCATTGTGACGCTGGTCGAGCGGCACTCGCATCAGGTGGTGCTGGCGAACCGCGACAGCGGGCCGGTGGTCTATGCGCCGCCGCATTCGTGTTCAGAATCCTGAGCGATCCAAGTCCGCCGGCTTATCAGGTCGGTCGCCTTGTAGGTGATGCCGCGATGATCTCCCGGGGGACAGTTCGTAGGAAGCGCGATGACGCAAAGGCGAGCCGGGTCGCCTGCGGTGAATCCGAGCTTTCGGGGTGAGCTTTCGTAATCGACCTGGGTGTGCCGATCATTATACAGAATGGAAGCGCCGTCGCCTTCGTCGGTGTCTCCCTCGAGGCGCGGCCCAACCTTGGCCACCGACGTTGAATAGCATTGGCCCACGTGCGGCATGAAGCGGGCAACCCATCGACGGTCGAGCTCTGCAGCCCTGATGGATGTCTGCTCTGTTGCACATGCGTTTCGCGATCCATGGCCACACTGCCGGTTACGGTTTGCGATCCACACACTCTCTGCATTCCGCAGATTTAAGCGCTCGCGGGGCCGAAGATCTGTCATCAGCGAGCGATAGGCGTCGGTAAGCTGGGTTTCGGCTTGATCATATGCGGACCACTGGACGACGCTCATCAGCGGAACCAGCGCGGAAACTGATAACGAGGCGACGGGAATCATCGGTCAGGCCGCGAGGTTTGGCGGCCCCAAGTGCCGGAGGAAGTCGGGTTTGCCGACAGTAACTCCCGCATGGCGGAGGATCGCGTAGGCCGTCGTGACGTGAAAGAAGAAATTGGGTAGCGCAAAGCCCCCGAGATACTGGCCACCCAGAAAGCGATAGCCCATTCCGTTCGGAAATTTGATCACAACTTCCCGATCTTCGCTGTCGGCCAAAGAGTCCGGGCCGAAGGAGTTGAGATACGCAATCGTTCGGTCGCATCTGTCCCGAAGCTCCGCGAAGCTCTTCTCAGTGTCGGGCATGGAGGGCGCATCCGTGCCGGTGAGCCGTGCAAGCGCGTTCTTCGCTGAGTCAGACGCCATCTGATACTGGGCAGGAAAAGGCCTCATGTCAGGCGCAATCCGTGACTCCATGAGTGCTGCCTCGGCCTTCTCTTCCGCGGCCTTATTGAGCCAATCGCGCATGTTCGTGAGCGAATTTACGAACACCGGAACCGACGCCTCCCAAATACCGAAACTCATGCTCGATCCTCTCAGCTGTCCCTGCCCGACATGGCGCCTTCGACAATTGTTCGCAACTGGATCGTTTTAGCCGAAACGGCAGCGGAATCTCTGACATTGGCAACCGTATCAATCCGCGCCACGAAGACCGCTGTTGAAGATGGCGGCATTCGCCGCATCGGTCGAGATGGACACGAGATCCGCCTTGAACCGCGATCAAAATTGAAACCGGATCAAATGCGTTGCTCAGTGGGAAAAATGCAAGGTTCGTCGATCCTTCCGACGCCATGCATCTATGAAGCTAGCTAACCGTTCGGAAGATTATTCGGACGGATTCGATTGCGGATCGTTACCCGCCGATACTGCGTTGAACTCGCCCAATGCTTGTTGGAGCGAAAGAGTGGCTGATACGACCGACAAATCCCAATTCGGGGTGGAGGGCCTCGACGATATCACCGTCGGCGGGCTCGCTCACGGACGGCTTTTCCTGCTCGAGGGCAGCCCGGGAACGGGCAAGACGACGATCGCAACGCAGTACCTGATGGCGGGAGCCGCGGCGGGAGAGCGGGCGCTTTACATTACCCTGTCGGAAACAGAGGACGAACTGCGGTCGGGTGCCGCATCGCACGGCTGGTCATTCGAGGGCATCGACATTTTCGAGCTGGTGCCGCCGGAAAGCCTGCTTGACGACGAACAGCAGCAAAGCCTCCTTTATTCTTCCGATCTGGAGCTCGGCGAAACGACCAAACGCATTTTCGAGGCGTTCGAGAAGGTCAAACCGGCCCGGGTCGTGCTGGATAGTCTGTCGGAAATCCGCCTACTTGCGCAATCCTCGCTTCGCTATCGTCGCCAGATACTCGCGCTGAAGCACTATTTCGCGCGCAGCGGAGCCACCGTGCTGATGCTGGACGATCTGTCGAGCGAGGCCAATGACCGGACAATGCACAGCATCGCGCACGGCGTGATCCGGCTTGAAGAGCTGTCGCCCGAATACGGGTCCGAGCGGCGCCGGCTCCGGGTCATCAAATATCGCGGTCAACGCTACCGAGGCGGCTATCACGACTTCGTCATCGCCACGGGCGGCGTGCGCGTATTCCCGAGGCTTATTTCGGCAGAACACCGACGGACATTTAAGCGCGACTTGCTGGCGACCGAATCGCCAGAGCTCAACGCGCTACTCGGTGGCGGTGTCGAGCGCGGATCGAGCATGCTGATCCTGGGCCCGGCAGGAACGGGCAAGTCGTTGCTTGCTCTGACGTTCGTCGCGGGTGCGATCAAACGCGGCGAAAAGGCCGGGATGTTCATCTTCGACGAAGAGCTTGGATTATTGTTCGAGCGCGCAAAAGGGCTCGGCATCGATCTCCAGACTATGGTCGACAGCGGCAAGCTGACGATCGAGCAGGTCGACGCCGCCGAGCTGACGCCCGGGCGAGCTTTCGGCGCGGGTCCGGCGCTGCGTTGAGGAGCAGCAGGCCCAGACCGTCGTTATCGACAGTCTCAACGGCTATCAGGCGTCGATGCCGGAGGAACAGGCGCTGATTCTCCATATGCACGAGTTGCTGCAGTATCTAAATCGTCAGGGCGCTTCGACCTTCCTGACCGTTGCCCAGCACGGTCTGGTCGGCGACATGAAGGCGCCGGTCGACGTCACCTACCTCGCCGACACGGTGATCCTGCTCCGTTATTTCGAAGCGCTCGGGCGGGTCCGCCGGGCAATGTCCGTAATCAAGAAGCGGACTGGGGCCCACGAAGATACGATCCGCGAATATCGCATTGATGGCCGGGGAATCACCCTCGGCGAGCCGCTCATGGGCTTCCAGGGCGTTCTTCGCGGCGTGCCAGAGCTGGTCGAAGAGCGCCCGCCGCTGCTCGAGGCCACTGCCGAGTGAAAGGTGAAGTTTCCGAACGAGCGCTGATTCTCGCCCCCCAGGGGCGCGACGGAGCCGTGGCGCGCGGCATGCTGGGCGAAGCGGGTTTGCGCGGCGATGTTGTCAAGGATGTTTCACAACTAGTCGCGTTGCTAAATGCAGGTGCGGGCTTTGCGGTCGTCACTGAAGAGGCCCTTACTGGATGCGGATCTGCACGCTTTGTCGAATTGGCTCGAGGGTCAGCCCGAATGGTCAGACTTTCCGTTTGTGCTGCTGACCCAGCGCGGCGGCGGGTTGGAGCGCAATCCCGAAGCCATCCGCTTTCTCGATGTGCTGGGCAACGTGACCTTTCTCGAGCGGCCGTTCCACCCAACCACTTTTGTCAGTCTGGCCCAATCGGCGCTCCGCGGTCGTCGGCGGCAATATGAAGCGCGCGCAAGGCTGGACGAATTGAACCAACTTGCCGCCGATCTGGAGCAACGAGTCGAGGAACGCACGGCTGAGCGCGAGACGGCTATGTCTCAACTGCATGAAGCCCAAAAGCTCGAAACTCTTGGCCAGCTAACCGGCGGCGTGGCGCACGACTTCAACAATCTGCTGACTCCAATCACCGGTGCTCTCGACATTCTGCAGAAACGATACGGGGACGGTGACGAGCGCTCGGCGAGGCTGCTCTCCAACGCTCTTCAGGCCGCAGATCGCGCCAAGACATTGCTCCAGCGCCTGCTCGGATTTGCTCGCCGGCAGGCGCTGCGCACACAGCCGGTGGATATCTCCGCATTGCTATCGGGCATGCGCGATCTGGTCACAAGTTCGGTCGGACCGACGATTGAGTTGCACCTTCGCGTCGATCCTGACCTGCCGTCGGCGCTGGTCGATCCAAACCAGCTCGAGCTTGCGATACTCAACCTGACAGTCAACGCGCGCGACGCGATGCCGCAGGGCGGGCCGCTGACCATCCGCGCCGAGGAGACAGCGATCGGCCCTCGATCCACTCCGAAGCTCAAGCCTGGCCTCTATATCAAACTCTCGGTGATAGACGCGGGCTGCGGAATGGATTCCGAGACGATGGGACGAGCAATCGAACCATTCTACTCAACCAAGGAGTTCGGGCGCGGAACGGGCCTTGGCCTGTCGATGGTCCATGGCCTGGCAGCACAGCTGGGCGGTGGATTTGCGCTGATCAGCGCGCCAGGCGAAGGAACACAAGTCGACCTTTATCTCCCGGTTGCGGGTGAAGCTGCCTTGGCTGAGCGCCGGCCCGCCCTCGAGGCATTGAAGTCCATCGGACGTCGGCTCTCGGTGTTGCTCATCGACGACGAGCCTTTGGTACGCACGGCAACCGCCGAATTGATCCGCGACTTGGGTCATCACGTTGAGGAAGCGGGCGGCGGCGCTGAAGGACTGGCGCAACTTGAAGGCGGGCTCGCGGTAGACGCGGTGATAACGGATTACATGATGCCGGGTATGGATGGTGGGGTGCTGTCCCGTCGCATCGCGCAAATTCGACCAGGCCTGCCTGTGCTGCTGATTACCGGCTATACTGGCCCAACTGATGATGTGCTTCACTTGCCTCGCCTAGCGAAACCGTTTGGTCAGGCCGAAATTGCCGAAGCATTGGGGAGCCTTTTCGCGGGCGACGAAAAGGTGGTGTGTTTCCCGAGGCGCAAGCCGAGCAAATAAGGCGTCTGTGCACTTACCCATTATTCGCGAACCTGAATCGATTTGTCGCGTGTGTCCGCTTCTGTAATGGAGACCGAAGAGAAGAACAGAAGCCTTCGAGTTCTATGTGGCGGCACCCATTTGCCAGCCATCGCGGACTCCGCAACTTATGCGAACGCATTCACGATGCTTAGCCGGTGTCCGCAAATTTGTTGCAATGATTAAACTCATCGGGGAGCCCGGGCGCTGCTTGTGAGCTTTGTCTGGAAGAACTTCACGACTAAATCGTTGAAGGTCTTGTGAAAAGCAGCGCGATTGAAGCCGTTCGGATCCTTGCACAGCTGCGGCGGGCCGATCAGCCCGCAAGGCATCAGAAAAGAATAGTGAACCGCGCCACCCACAACGTGTTCGTCCGGACGGCTGGGCAGAAGCTGGGCGACCGTTCCTGCGTTCGTGGAATAAGGCACGGTTTGATCTGCCGAGCCGGACCACAACTGCACTGCGGCGTGGACATTAGAGAGCCCGTTCGGTCGGAATGTAAAACCCAGACCTGGGGCCGCTATGACGGCCGCCGAAATGCGGGGGTCTGAGGGCCAAACTATCTGCTTCACATTGCGATAGCCGGCTGGAGTCATCAGCTTGCAGACAAACTCCGGATGCAGGGTGCATTGCGACGCAATCCGTGTGAGGTCGGGAGTTCCGCCGAGGTTGATCAATGCTGTGGTCGCCCCGGCGGAAAATCCGAAAATTCCTATTTTGTGTTGGTCAATGTGACCTCGGTCCTTCCAAGTCTGAAGAGCCATGTCGATGGCTCGTTCAACGTGGCGCGCGCGGTTCGCGAGCCAATCCGCTTTTCCGACGTCGCTGCTGTCTTGGAAATTATCGCCTGTGTGCGTGGGCGCAATCACGACGAAGCCATGCGCAGCAAGGGCGAGTGCAGTGTCGGCATGGGCAAAGGAGGAGGCACCCGTGCCGTGCGAGATGACAATGAGGGGCAGGCCTTCGCCCGACACCGGCCCACCTGTCGCTACTCGTTCACCTGTCAAACCGAGCAGTGCAAAACCCGGATTTGCGGTCGTCGGATACCAAATGGCCGCGCCGATGGAACGATGTCCCGGATCGGCAATCGTGACCTGTTGAAAGCCGACGGGTCTCGGCGGGTTGAGCGCCGTCGCATAGATGTAAGCTGCTATTGAGAGCGCTATTAGCAATAAGGTGCCGATCAGCGCGGCAACAATCTTCAGCGCCAATCTCATGACCACCCCATCCCAAACGCGACGACATGAACTGTTCTTGGTCGGCCGTCACTCGGCACGCAGTAGCACTATTCCGTCCGCGATGTGTCGCTGACGTCCGGGGTCACGGTGATCAAAAAGCTACTGGCTTTTTGGTCCAACGTGACCGTGGCGGCGAGGTCATCCGCGTCGAGTTCGAAGTCGAACACGTCGAAGTTCTCCGCCATACGCTCTTTTCGGACTGACTTTGGAATAGCGAAAATGCCGCGCCGGATCAGCCAGCCGATCACGACCTGCGCAATGCAACCGTGGGCGCCGTTACTGTCATGACCGCTTCGTCCATATTCGTTTCAGCGGCTCAGTAGGCGAGGGGGCCGACGGGTTCGCTAGCGGAAGCGTTGGGGTCGGTTAAGGCCGACGAACAGGTGGAATTCGGTCCCTGCACGGTCCGAGATAGGCAGTGCAACTGTCTTTCGAGAGAGGATCTAGATCAAGGGATCCGTCCCAAACTATGTTAAGGTAACTGATCGCCACCGACTTCTAACGGGCTTCCTTGGCGACCGAGAGAGAATTCGTGCTCCCGCCCCCGCTGCGGGAGATCGAAATGTCACATGGCCCATTGCCGGAGCCGAGCAGTTCGTCGCTTGAGCCCGTGCTCCGCAAGCTTCAAGATTATCATCGGCTCGGAAAGGACGACTGCGCCGCGCTCCTGGCGCTTCCGTTCCGAGTTCGGACGTACGAACGTTATCATTATGTCATCCGCGAGAGGGATGTCGCGAACAATGCCTGCGTGCTCCTCACGGGGTTCGCAGTCCGATCGAAGATGGTCGCCAACGGGAAAAATCAGATCCTCTCGATCCATATGAAAGGAGAGATTGTCGACCTCCAGAACTCGCTGTTGAATGTCGCCGACCACAGCGTGCAGATGCTCACCAGCGGACGCGTCGCGATGATTCCGCGCCAAGAGCTCCTTCGCCTCGCCTTCGAGCGGCCGGCGCTCGGTCGTGCACTGTGGGCGGACACGATGGTCGATGCCTCGATCTTTCGTGAATGGATCGCGAACATCGGGCGCCGAGATGCGCGGACCAGAATCGCGCATTTGCTTTGCGAATTCTCATTACGCCTAAAGGTTGCCGGGCTTGGCGAAGCTACAGGCTACGAGTTGCCAATGACTCAGGAACAGTTGGGGGATGCCACGGGGCTGACCTCCGTCCATGTGAACCGCACGATCAAGGGCCTAGAGCGGGATGGGCTGATCGATCGTTCAAACCCCCGCTCGATCTTCATTGGCGACTGGCGCAAGCTCGCGGAAGCCGGAGACTTCGACAGTGGCTATCTGCATCTCCGAGATGATGATGACGCATTGATTTGATCCATGTGAGCCGAAGGAACTGACATAGGTTAAGGACGTTTAGCTCGCTATCGCGGGCTCTGCCTGAGCCGTCCGCGGCCGAGAGACCCCTGTGCTCCCGCTCAAATGGGGGAATCGATGCTGGGCACCGCGACCATCCTCATCGTAGACGGGAACGCGTATAACGGGTTCGACCTGTTGCTCGCAATCGAGCAGCGCGATGGCTCCGTCGCCGGCCCCGTCGCAACGGCGGCAGATGTCAGAATCATTCTCGACTCCCAGCCGATCGCCGCGGCCATTGTCGATTGCGATATTGACGCATCTGAAGCGGCGGATGTGATCGAGCTGCTTGCCGGAAAAGGCATTCCGACAGTCGTCCAAACGGTCTGGCCTCCGCCACCGACCCTAGCGCATCTGAACGAAAAGACGACGGTTCTCATCAAGCCGGTCGATGCAACGCTCTTGCTCAACGCCCTTCTCGTCGAGATTGACCGGAAGGACGACTAGCCAGTTTGAGGCTGCTGACGGGATCGGCAGTATCTACCGAAGCGGTGACACGCCGATGGCGACGACCATGCGTTCAAGCATCTTACTGTCGCTCTCGATGCAAACCTCTGCGCCGAAAAAAGGCGTGCCGTTGCAGACCTCGTCAACACCGATCTGCAGCGCGCTTTTGAGTGCTTCCTTGCGCGCCTCGTCGGCGGAAGGCCGATCAATCTCGTTACTATCGTCGAAGTCCGTATTGGTGACGCGGATCCGGAATATCGGCATCGTTTGCACTCTTTTGTCGGAACGGAGTGGTGTCTTAACCCCACTCGAGAAATCCGCCTTAACCTGCGTTTGGAGGGAGCTGAGAAGCTTCGTGTCTAGAGCCGCGTTGATGACTTCTTCTTGTCAGGGCGGGGACTCTTCCGGCCCTGCGTCTGAACTCGCTGCCGGCTCAGAGACAGCGACCTTCACCCCTGCTTGGCCTCGGTCAGCACACTGAGGCGCACCGGCATGTCATCGGCGAACGTCAAGGCGGCCGAGCTGGAACGAGAAGACGTTGGCTACAGCGCGCTGCGGCTCAGGCAAGTCGCAAGATGGCGGTGATAATGACCCACCAAAGTGGCACGCTGATCGACAATCCTCCCAAGATTGCACGCACGACGCGTTCATCGTCTCGAAGGGCTGTTCGCTCGCCAGCGCTCATGCACGGCCCCTAGACGGGGAATTTTACAACCCAGCGTCAGCAGCGTGATGAGAGCGTTACGGACTGTCTCGTTGCGGCGCGCAATTTCGACAGCGGAGCGACTGACGTCCGCTCCTACAAGGGTTCATCCCGACGATCGTCTGAGAGGCGCAGTGCGGCGCGAATCATCGAATCAGCGGTCGTCCCCGATGCCCCGGCTGGCCGCCGCTGCACGATCCTTGGAAGTATTTCGATCGTCCCCGATGCCGCGGTCGTCACTGGCTCGGTCGTCGCCGATGCCGCGATCGTCACCGATGCCGCGGTCGTCGCCGATGCCGCGGTCGTCACCGATGCCGCGGTCGTCGCCGATGCCGCGGTCGTCACCGGTTCGGTCGTCACCGATGCCGCGATCGTCACCGATGCCGCGATCGTCACCGATGCCGCGGTCGTCGCCGATGCCGCGGTCGTCGCCGATGCCGCGGTCGTCACCGATGCCGCGGTCGTCACCGATGCCGCGGTCGTCGCCAATGCCTCGGTCGTCGCCGATGCCCGGCGCGGTGGTGCGTTCATGGCTGCCGTGGCTGTGGCTGTGGCTGTGCTTGTCCTTTTGGTTGGTCACTGGACCCTCCTGTAAATGGGCTCCGATTGTCGCATGCTGTACCCGCAAATTCCGACTGGCAATTCATCTCTTATTTAACTGTTTGATAAATGAGGAAAATCTTTGGTCACGGCGAAGGGGATCGAGCAAAGGGTCGGTAATTACATAGATGAGGCCGGAGTCGCCAACCTCGCGAGCCCGATCGAGTTTCCGAAGTGCGTCGTCGGTCCGGCCCCACTGGGCGAGCACTTCGGCCTGTTGATAAACAGCACTATCACCCACCTGGGAGACGAGGTCCGCAAAGGCCTTTTGCGCTTCTTGCGGTCGGC
>CAWAWT010000049.1:0-32493 GCA_963785855.1 uncultured Alphaproteobacteria bacterium | reverse complement strand
GCGCGCGCGTCGGTCGAGGCCAGGATGACGATGAGGAACATGAAGGTCATCACCAGCTCGCAGACCAGCGCCGAGGTGATCGGGTAGTGGCCGGGCGAATGCTCGCCATAGCCGTTCGACGCGAAGCCGCCGAGCTCGAACCCGGGCTTGCCGCTGGCGATGAGATAGAGCACCGCGGCGGCGGCGATTGCGCCGAGCACCTGGATGATGATGTATGGGATGACGTGCGCGGCAGGGAAGCGGCCGCCGACCGCCAGCCCGACGGTCACCGCCGGGTTGAAATGCGCGCCCGAGATGTGGCCGACGCCATAGGCCATGGTCACCACCGTGAGGCCGAAGGCGAACGCGACTCCGGCGAAGCCGATGCCGAGGTTGGGAAAGGCCGCCGCGAGCACGGCGCTGCCGCAGCCGCCGAGCACCAGCCAGAACGTTCCGAGAAACTCGGCGCCGAGGCGCCGGCTCATATCCATGATTGTCCCCGTCGTTGACGAAAGCCGTCGACGATCGAAGATGCCACGGCTTCCCGGCAAGTCCAGTGGCGAGAATAGGGCGATTCGCCGGAAATAAATACCGGCCGCGCCGCAGGGCGATCGTCGGTTATTGCACTGCGCCCAGCCTGCTTCTTGCACGAGACCCCGCTGTTCCTGCCGTCCCGCCATTCTTGCGGAAGGGTCGCCTCAGGCCGCCATCGCCCGCCGGGTGCCCCACAGGATGGACACCAGCATCCCGATCTGCCAGGCGGGGAAGAGGAACAGGAACATCGCCGACTGCATCGGCCTGGTCGCCGGCCACGACATAGACGTCGGCGAAGACCACCACGGCGCCGATCGCCAGGGTCAGCAGCCAGAAGCGCACGGCCAAGAACCGGCCGGCGGCCAGCCCGAGGCCAGCAGGCTGAGCGCGCCGCCGACAAGGCTGCCGACATTGAGCGGCGAGCGCGAAGCCGAGCTGCTCGCGGGCGTCGCCCTCCGGCGATGAAGCGGAGCACGCTGTCGATCGGATCGAGCGTTTCCTGCACCGCCCAGTAGGCGAGCACCCAGGCGAGCGCGATCACCACCGCGGCGGCGGTCAGGCGGATCGCGCTCGGGCCGCCAGGCAACGAAGGCAGCGATGCCCGCGGCGATCGCGAAGGGGATGCCGAGCAGCCAGGAGGCGAAGCTGTCCGGCGTCGAACACGAACAGCAGGCGAGCCCCGAGAACAGCGCCAGGACCGTCGCCACCGCCATGTCGTGGATCGCGCGACCGCCTTCGTGCCTGGCCATCTGTCTTCTCGCCTATCTGTGGAAGCGCGCCTTGCTGACCCGCGCCTCGTGCTTCAGCCGAAGATTGTCGAGGAACACCGCGGCGATCAGGATGGCGCCGACGGCGATCTCTGCAGGAAGGGCGACATGCCCAGCACGTTGAGGCCGAAGCGGATGGTCGCCATGATGATGGCGCCGATGATGGCGCCGCTGACGCTGCCGCGGCCGCCCATCAGGCTGGCGCCGCCGATCACCGAGGCGGCGATGGCGTCGAGCTCGTAGCCATAGCCGACGCCGGGATGGGCCGAGTTGATGCGCGAGGCCAGCACGATGCTGGCGGTCCCCGACAAGGCGCCGCAGATGACGTAGATCGCGACATCTTGTAGCGCCGGACGTTGACGCCGGTGCGGCGCACGCCCTCCTCGTTGCCGCCGATCGCGTAGGCGTAGCGCCCGACCCGCGTGTGGTGGAAGACGAAGCCCATCAGCAGCGCGATCGCCGAGCAGGATGTAGAGCGGGAAGGGGATGCCGAACAGCACGCCGCCGCCGATGAACTCGAAGGACGGCGGAAAGCCGTACATCGAATAGCCCTTGCTCAGCGACAGCGCGGTGCCCTGGGCGATGCCGAGCATGCCGAGCGTGGCGATGAAGGGCGGCAGGCCGCCGAAGGTCACCAGCACGCCATTGATGCAGGCCGGCGAGCCGCCGGTCGCCACCGCGACCGGGATGCCGATCCACATCGGCTGGCCCATGTTGATCATGAAGGTGGCCATCGCCACCATCGACAGCGACATCACCGTGCCGACCGACAGGTCGATGCCGCCGCTGACGATCACCAGGTCACGCCGATCGCCAGGATGGCGCGCGTCGTCGCCTGCAGCCCGATGGTGAGCAGATTGCTGGTGGTGACGAAGTCGGGATAGAAGACCGTCATCACCAGCACGATGGCCATCAGGATCAGGAGCGCGCCGAGCTTCTCGGCGACCCGCCAGAAGATCGCCTTGGCGCGCCGACGGCGACCGCGGCTGGGCCTCGTGGCGCTCGGCGGAGGTGGGCCGCCATCGCCGGTCAGGCCGCCTCGGCCGCGTGCGTCGACGCCGGTGATCATCATGCGGACGATCTCGTCGCGATTGGTGCGCCGGCGGTCAGCCGCTCGCCGACCTTGGGCCGTTCTTCAGCACCACCATGCGGTCGGCGACGCGGAAGACGTCCTCCAGGATGTGGCTGATATAGACGATGGCGAGCCCGGATTGCCTGAGCTCGCGCACCAGCGCCAGCACCTTCTCGGTCTGGCGCACGCCGAGTGCCGCCGTCGGCTCGTCCATGATGACGAGCTTGGCGTTGAAGTAGACGCTCTTGGCGATCGCGACCGACTGGCGCTGGCCGCCCGACAGGCTGCGCACGGGGGTCTGCAGCGAGCCGAGCTCGATCTTGAGGCGGCCCAGCAGGTCGCGGGTCTCGCCCGCCATCCGCCGTCGGTCGAAGATGCTGAGGAAGCGGCCCGAGGATCGGCCGCATCAGCTCGCGGCCGAGGAACAGGTTGGTCGGCACGTCGAGATTGTCGCACAAGGCGAGGTCCTGGTAGACCGTCTCGATGCCGAGGTCCTTGGCGTCGCGCGGGCTGCCGATCGCGGCCTTCTGCCCGTCGAGCAGGATCTCGCCGGTGTCGGCGGCGAGCGCGCCGGCCAGGATCTTGATCAGGGTCGACTTGCCGGCGCCGTTGTCGCCGAGCAGCGCCACCACCTCGTTGCGATGACCGAAAGGTCGACGTTCTGCGCCAATCGATGATCGCCTGAGGCTCGGGGAGGCGGCCGGGGCCGAACTCCCCGCACGCCATCTCGCCCTCGGCGGGTTCGATCACCTTAACGCCATCGCTGCATCAGCTGCTCGAACGTTTCGGCGGGTGGCGGCGATGCTGCCACATACGGACGTTCATCGCTGGCGCGACGACGACCGGCTTGTCCGTGGCGAGGAGCAGGGTGGTCGCGAGGTCGTCGGCAATACCCGCCGCCATCTTGGCGAGAAGATCGGCGGTCGCCGGGCAGACGAGAATGAAATCGGCCGCGCGGGACAGCTGGATGTGGCCGATCTCGACCTCGTCCTTCAGCTCCCACAGCGAGGTATGCACCTGGGCTTCGGCGAGCGTGCCGAGGCTCATCGCGGTGACGAAATGCTCGCCGCCTCTTGGTCAGGACCGGAGTCACCTCATGGCCGGCCTTCTTCAGCAGCCGGACGAGCTCCAGCGACTTGTATGCCGCGATCCCGCCGCCGACGATGAGGAGCACTCGTGCCATGGCGCTAGATTAGCACATACAGCAGCAATGCGCCGATGGCCGCGCCGATCAGGCGCGGCGAATGCGTAAGCCCCAGGCCGGCGGCGGTTGATGACGGCGATCTCTGGAAGCGGCGGCGGGGGAGGAGCGGCACCTTCGGCGGATAATATTGATCGATGCGCTGGATCAGCTCGGGGAGTTTCTTTCACGGCGCGTACCAGCTCGATCAGGCGATCGGCGTAATAGGCCTCGGGACCGAGCTCGTCGCGGATCCATTCGCGGATGAAGGGCTCGGCGCTCTCCCACATGTTGATGTCAGGATCGAGCGCGGAAGCGACGCCCTCATTCATCACCATCGTCTTCTGGAGAAGGAGAAGGTGCGGCTGCGTCGGCATGTCGAAGTCGCGGGTGATCGAGAACAGGCTCTCGAGCATCCGGCCGACCGAGATGTCCTTGACCGGAAGTCCGCGGATCGGCTCGCCGGCGGCCCGGAGCGCAGTTGCGAACTCCTCGACGCTGTGATGGGCGGGAACATATTGCGCCTCGAAATGGATCTCGGCGACACGGCGATAATTGCCGGTGATGAGGCCGTAGAGGATCTCGGCGAGCCAGACCCGCGCGCGGCGGTCGATCCGGCCCATGATCCCGAAGTCGATCGCGGCAATTCGTCCATCGGGCAGAGCGAACAAGTTTCCGTGGTGAAGGTCGGCGTGGAAGAAGCCGTCGACCACCGCCTGGCGGAGGAAAGCGCGGACCAGCGTCTTGGCGAGTTCGTCGCAATTCTGGCCGGCTTCGATCAGCGCGTTGCGGTCGCTGAGTTTAATTCCGTCGAGCCATTCGAGCGTAAGCACGCGCCGCGCTGTCCGCCGCCAGTCGATCTCCGGCACGTAATAGCCGGGCTCGGCGATCATATTCTCCCTGAGCTCGGAGGCCGATGCCCCCTCGCGCTGAAGGTCGAGCTCGCGCGCGGTCCATTGCTTGAACTGGGCGACGACCATTCGTGGTCGAAGCCGCTGGATTTCCTCGCCGTAGCGCTCGACCTGCGCAGCGGCCCATTCGTAGGTGTCGATGGCTCGTGCGAATTCTTCCTCAATCCCGGGGCGGAGGACCTTGACCGCGACCTCGCGGCCTTCCGTCGTGATCGCGTGATGGACCTGCGCGATCGAGGCAGCGCCGACGGGCTTTTCGTCGAACTGTGAGAAGAGGCTCTCGAGCGGGGCGCCGAAGCTTTGCTCGATCGTTTGCTTGATCAGGAGGAAGGGGGCGGGCGGAAGGTCGTCCTGGAGCTGCGAGAGATTTTCCGCGGCCTCTTTCCCAACCAGGTCAGGACGCGTCGAGAGGGCCTGGCCGAGCTTTATCGCTGCGGGGCCGATGGCGACGAGCGCGTCGGCATATTGCGGCGTCGGCGGTTGGCGCGCGCCGAAACGAGCGATCCGCGCGAGCCGCCGCACCGGTTTTGGAGTCAAGGGATCGCGCTCGATCCCGCGAAGCGCGCCGTGGCGAGCCAAGGTGCGGCCCCACTTCAGCAAACGCCACAAATGGACGACGCTGATGGTCAACTAAGGAAGCTCCAGAAGGAGCGACAGAGCTCAATGACCGCTGTCATCAGATTTTCCAGCCCGAGTGGATCGTCACGAGACCGCCGAGCATAGGTTCAGCAGCCGCTCTCACGAATCCCGCGTCCGCGACCATTGATTTGAACGCATTCGGGCGCGGGAAGCGGCGGATGCTTTCGACAAGGTAGCGATAGCTGTCCTCGTCATGCGCGACGACCTTGCCGATGCGCGGGATCATGCTCGACGCCCACGCCTCGTAGAGTTTCGAGAAGCCCGGCCAGTCGCTCGAGGAAAACTCCATGCAATAGAAACGACCCCCGCGCTTCAGCACCCGGTGGGCTTCACGGAGCGCCGCGGGGATGTCGGTGACGTTACGGATGCCGAAGACGATCGTGTAAGCGTCGAACGTCCGGTCAGCGAAGCTCAATTTCTCCGCATTCTCGACCTTCCAGGTCAGCCCCTTGAGGCCGCGACGTTCCGCTCTCTGCTCTCCGACCTTGAGCATGTCGGAATTGATGTCGGATACCGTCACTCGAGCTCCACGGCTCGCCATCCGAAACGCGACGTCGCCCGTGCCCCCTGCCATGTCGAGGATCTCTTCGCCGCGCCGCGGCTTTACGCGATTGACGAAGCGGTCCTTCCAAAGCCGGTGCATTCCGCCCGACATCAGATCGTTCATCATGTCGTAGCGTCGCGCGACCGAGCTGAAGACCGCGCCGACGCGGCGCGTCTTCTCATCGGGGCTGACCAGCTCGTCGCCGAAATTCACCTGATCCGTCATGGGTGAGCGGCTCTAGCGGGGTTGCCTCGCCTCCGCCATATCGAGGGCGCATGCCAGAGCTTCCCGAAGTCGAGACGACCGTCCGCGGTCTCGAGCGAGTCCTCAAAGGCCGGCGCATCGCGCGCGTCGAAGCGCGGCGGCCGGATTTGCGACGTGCGCTGCCACAGGATCTTGGCCAGCGCCTGACTGGCGCGCTCGTGACCGGTCTGTGGCGCCGCGCGAAATACGGGCTCATCGACACCGACCGCGGCGACACGCTCGTCTTCCACTTGGGCATGTCCGGACACTGGCGGATCGATCCGAGCGAGACGCTAAAGCACGACCATTTCATCATCGAGACGGACGAGGGACGGCGGCTCGCGCTCAATGATGCTCGGCGGTTCGGATCGCTCGACCTCATTGAAACCGATAAACTCGGCGAATGGCCGCCGTTCGAGGCGCTCGGACCCGAGCCGCTCGATATCGACGCCAAGGAATTGAAGCGCCGGCTGGAAGGCCGAAAAGCGCCGATCAAGCTGCTGCTCCTCGACCAGCGCATCATCGCAGGTCTCGGCAACATCTACGTCTGCGAAGCGCTCTATCGCGCCGGAATCCATCCGGCGCGGGCCGGCGGCAGCATTTCCCTTGAGAGGCTGAAGAAGCTCGTTCCAGCAATTCACGACGTACTCGCCGAAGCGATCGCTGCTGGCGGCTCGACGCTGAAGGATTTTGCAGCTCCCGACGGCGAGCTCGGCTACTTCCCCAAAAGCTTTGCCGTCTATGACCGGGAAGGGCATCCCTGTAGCCAAGGGGGAACCGTGAGACGGATCGTTCAGGGCGGGCGCTCGACTTTCTATTGCCCCCACTGCCAACACTGACCTCGAACGTTGACCTTGGAGGGAGTTGAAGCTAGGGAGCCGCCACGTCGGTGCGAGCCTCAAGGGCCGCGCCGTTTTTCATTAAGCTAGAGGAAGACAATGGCGAACACGCCGCAGGCCAAGAAGCGCATTCGCCGCAATGCAAATCGCGAGACCATCAACCACTCGCAAATCAGCCGCATCCGTACCTTCATCAAGCAGGTCGAAACGGCAATCGCGACGGGTAAGAAGGCCGATGCAGCGGCAGCTTTGCAGGCGGTTCAGCCGGAGATGGCGCGCGGCGTCGCGCGCGGCGTTATCCACAGGAACACGGCCGCTCGGAAGATTTCGCGTCTATCCAAGAGGGTTGCGTCGCTCGGCTAAAAGTCGCGCTCAAAAACGCTTTCCAACAGGCCGCCGGGAAACCGGCGGCCTGTCTCGTTTCGGGATCGTCAGAAAAATGCAGCAATTCCCGCAATTCGCGGAATTGTTAACTGGGCGCTAACCATAAAAATCGCACTTTTCTGCGATTCCTGTCGACTTTTGGCCGGTTTCCTATGTCAAGGCCTTTTATTTCACTTCCGTGAAAAACGGCACTTGCAACGCGCCCCCGACACTTTCACAAAGGCCTTTCCGGGTGCAAATCCGCACCGGGCGCAAGAGAGAAAAGTAGCCTAACGCGCGCGACTCGGGTCACACGCAACGGGTGTCCTTTGCCTTTTGCATGGGGCAGAAAGAGGGAGGCGCAGGAAAGGTGCAGGGGGGCGGGGCGAATTCGTCGATTGAGCTGACTGGAACGCCGGACACGGCACCCTTGGAAGCGGCCTGGGATTCGATCCGCACCGGTCTTCGCCGCGACCTTGGCGCTCGCACCTTCGATGGCTGGCTGAAGCCCGCCGAGCTCGGCTCCTTCGAGCCCGATACCGGGATTCTCGACCTCGTCATGCCGAGCCAGTTCATGGCCGACTGGGTCCGCTCGCATTTCGGCGAGCGCTTGGCGCTTTCATGGAAGACGGTCCTTCCAATCGTTCGAAACGTGCAAGTGATCGCCGCTGCCGACGCGCCGAGGCCGGCTCCGCTCCTGATTCTCGAAGAACTCCGCCGCCGGCCGAGCGCGACCCGAACGCTCCAAATTTCGATCCGCGCTATCGCTTCGAAACTTTCGTGGTCGGCAAGGCCAATGAGGTCGCGGCGACGGCTGCACGGACGCTTGCGACCGCGCCCAAGGTGAGCTTCAACCCGCTCTTCATCCATGGCGGGACAGGCCGCGGCAAGACCCATCTTCTGCATGCAATTGGGCACACGTTCCTGGCAACCAACCGCGGCTCGCGCGTGGTTTCGATGTCGGCCGAGAAGTTCATGGTCGAGTTCATCCGGGCGCTCAAAGAAAACGACACGATCGGATTCAAGCATCGGCTGAGAAGCGCCGATCTGCTTCTGATCGACGACGTGCAATTCATCGCCGGCAAGGATTCGACGCAGGAAGAATTCTTCCACACGATGAACGAGATCATCACCGCCGGGCGGCGGCTGGTCATCACCTCTGACCGAGCGCCGCAGGACCTCGACGGGATCGCTCCCAGAATTCTCTCGCGGCTGTCCTGGGGGCTGGTGGCGGATATCAATGCCGCCGACTACGAGCTTCGGTTCAATATCATTTGCGCCAAACTCGAGGCGCTTCCGGGCGTCGAGATGTCGCGGCCGGTGATCGATTTCCTCGCACGGCGCGTGACCTCGTCGGTCCGCGAGCTGGAAGGCGCGCTCAACCGGATCGGCGCTTACGCGATGATGACCGGGCGCGAAATCGACGTCGCGTTCGTCGAGGAAGTGCTCGCCAATGTCCTTCGCGCGAACCAGCGGCGGATCTCGGTCGACGAGATCCAGACCCAGGTCGCCGAGCATTATCGAATCCGCAAGGCCGAGATGACGTCGGCCCGCCGAGCGCGCGAAGTCGCTCGGCCGCGGCAGGTCGCGATGTATCTGTCGAAGCAGCTCACGCCCAAGTCGCTGCCCGACATCGGTCGGCGCTTTGGCGGGCGCGACCATACGACGGTCATTCACGCGGTTCGCCAGATTGAGAAATTGCGAGCGAGCGATGCCGAGCTCGACGCAGACATCCGGTTGCTGACGAGGCAGCTGGAGGGCTGATCTTTAGCGCGCGGCCTCCCGGACGCGCGAAGGGTCAGTGGGGAGTGCCCTTTCCGGTCGCCCCAATTCGCCGGAAAGGCCAAGGGCCCGTCGGAGCAATCCGGCGGGCCCGTTTGTCTTTCAAAGCCCGAGCCAGGAGCGCGCGTAAGCCAGAGCCAGAACTCCGGAACCGACGATCAGCGCATCGACGATGAGGCTGAGGATCGCGGCAATCATGGCGACGATCACGAGCGCTCCGTCGCGATAGATCAGAGCGAGACCGAATAGAACGATCGCTGCTGCCGGCGCCATGTGGAACAGAGGGATCGGGATTGCGGCGATCAGCGCGAGGAAGAAGCAAAGCGCTCCGATCAGCCTGGTCGCAGTCGGCCCGGTAAAGTTTGACAAACGCGGCTTGAAGATGCGTTCGACGCGCGCTTCGAGCGAGGCGACCTTTCCGATCAGCCGTTGAAGCTCCTGCTTGGTGACTCCCCGGCGGTCGATCCGCGCCGGAAACCAGGGGCTTGAACGTCCAAACACCATCTGCGCCGAGACGAGGAGGATCGGTAGCGCGAAGAACGAGCTCGTGCCCGGCGGGAGCGGCAGGCAGTTGATCGCAGCGAAGATGAACAGGAGGCCGCCCCAGGCCCGCGAATGGAGCTTTGTTGCAAGCTCCGAGAAAGTGAGCCGGTCTGGACCCTCCGCGCCCGCGATCAATGCGAGGCGTTCCGACAGCGCTCGCGGCTGCTGCGGAACTGGTTGATCGATCGGGTTCAAAACGGAAAGTTCGCCTTCTATCGCGTAAGGCCGACGGCGGCCTTGGCTCGTGCAAGGACTGGGGCGCCGATCTCGCTGGCACGTTCGGCGCCCAGCTCCAATATCCGGTCGAGCTCGGCGCTATCTTCGCGGAGCTGCTCGAGCCGGTTGCGAATGGGAGCGATGAGCGCGACGAGCGCATCGGCAAGCGCCGGCTTGAATGCTCCGAAGCCTTGGCCGGAGAAACGGCTGAGCACCTCTTCAACGCTCTCGCCAACAACCGCGCCGTAAATTCCGACGAGGTTCTTGGCTTCGGGACGGCCGTCCAGATCGGCGGGATCGCTCGGAAGCGGCTCGGGATCGGTCTTCGCCTTGCGGATTTTCTGCGCGATCATGTCGTCGCTGTCGGTGAGGTTCACTCGGCTCATGTCGGAAAGATCGGACTTCGACATTTTCGAGCGGCCGTCGCGAAGGCTCATGACCCGCGCCGCCGTGCCGCCGCCGATATAGGGCTCGGGCGGACACGAACAGCTCGATATCGAAGTCGTTGTTGAACTTGATCGCGATGTCGCGCGTCAGCTCCACATGCTGCTTCTGGTCTTCGCCCACGGGGACGTGGGTTGGCAGATAGAGGAGGATGTCGGCGGCCTGGAGGATGGGGTAGGTATAGAGCCCGACCGACACGCTCTCGCGGTTCTTGCCGGACTTCTCCTTGAACTGAGTCATCCGGTTGAGCCAGCCGATGCGCGCGGTGCACTGGAGGAGCCAGGCCAGCTCGGCATGGGCCGGGACGGCGCTTTGCGCGAACAGAATCGATTTAGCAGGATCGATTCCACTGGCGATGAGTGCAGCCGCCATCTCGCGGACGTTCGACCGAAGCTCGGCTGGATCGACGTCGATGGTCAGCGCATGGAGGTCGGCGAGGAAGAAGAGGCATTGGGCCTCGTCCTGCATCCGCACCCATCTCAGGATCGCGCCGAGAAGGTTGCCGAGATGAAGATCGCCGGTCGGCTGGATTCCGGAAAGGACGCGCATCTTGGAATTGGTGCTCATCACTGCCGCGCCTGCTTTTTCAGCAGTTTGATGTCGTCGAGGACGAACGCGCCGGTCACGAAACAGGCGATTCCATAAACCGCGAAGCCCGAGGTCACGAGCACGAAGAGGCCGCCGACGCGGTGGAAAATGGATCCGCTAAGATAGGGCGTGACCATCGGCGCTACGAAATAGACCGCAACCCCCATGAGGATGGCGGCAATGGCGAGGCGAGGGACCTTCCGCCGGAGCCGAGCGTCGCTCTCGAAATGGCCGCGCTTCTTTAGCGTGTGATAGAGCATCCAGACGTTGACGGTCGAGGCGACCGCGGTCGCAAGTGGCGGTCCGACATGTTTCAAGGGAAGGATCAGCGCGAGATTGAGGACCAGATTGATGGCGATCGAGATCATCGCGTAGCGCATCGGCGTCTTCGTATCGTGCCTGGCGTAATAGCCCGGGGTCAGCACCTTGACGAGAATGTAGGAGGGAAGGCCGAGCGGAGAAGGCGGCGAGCGCTTGTCCGGTTTTGACCGCATCGGCGGCGCCCGAACTGGCCATGCTGGAACAGGCCGGTGATGATCGGGACTCCGCAGATTACCAGCGCGACAGTTGCCGGGAGCGTGAAGAAAAGCGCGAGCTCGAGGCCGCGGTTCTGGGTTCGCATCGCTTCCGCATCGGCGCCGCTTCCGAGCTGGTGCGAGATGGTGGGTAGAAGAACGGTTCCAAGGCCGATGCCGATGAGACCCGAGCGGCAACTGATTCAGCCTGTCGGCGTAATAGATGTAGGAAACCGAACCGTGGGGAAGGAGCCCGGTCGCGAGCGCGCTCGATACGAGAAGATTGAACTGAACCGCTCCCGCGCCAGCCGCTGCTGGCGCGATCAGCTTCCATCAGCCGCTTAACGTCGGGGCTGAGCCGCGGCATCCGGATCCGAAAATGAATTCCGCTCGTCCAGCACGCCTGGACCAGCCATGCGAGCTGGAGCGCGCCACCAACAGTGACCGCGATCGCCTGGTTCTGGGCGGTCATCAACGGCTGGTGCGCGTGGAAGAAGACGAGCGCGACGATCTGCGCGACGTTGAGGAGGATGGGCGCTGCTGCGGCGACCCAGAATTTGTGAAGCGAATTGAGATTCCCCCGCGAGCGACGCGAGCGAGATCAGCATCAAGATAGGGAAAAGTGATCCGCGACAGAGTGACCGCGAAGGCGAACTTGTCCTCGCTGACCCCGTTGAACCCGCCGGAGATCGAGATAGGTGGCGGGCCAGGCGAACAATTCGAGCACCACCGTCATCACCACCAGCGCGGGCAGCAATACGGAGAGCGCATCCTGTGCAAAGTCGACCCCGGCCGAAAGGCCCGGGC
The DNA here is from genome assembly GCA_963785855.1 of uncultured Alphaproteobacteria bacterium. Classification (GTDB taxonomy): domain Bacteria; phylum Pseudomonadota; class Alphaproteobacteria; order Sphingomonadales; family Sphingomonadaceae; genus Sphingomicrobium. The sequence continues at coordinate 20,527 of CAWAWT010000049.1, read as the reverse complement.
CCTCCTTGTTGGCGACCTTCTTGTTGAACATCGGGATGAAGGCGGCGGAGAATGCTCCTTCCGCGAACAGCGCGCGGAACATGTTGGGCATTCGCCACGCGATCGTGAAGGCGTCCGATGCGAAGTTCGCTCCGACGAACTGCGCGAACAGCATGTCGCGCGCGAGACCGAGGATCCGGCTGACGAGCGTTAGCCCGCCGACCGATCCCAAAGCGCGCGTCAAGTTCATGTGTCTGCCCCCGAAGGTTTGCGGGGGTTCAGGACTCGCCCGAGCCTTCGCCGCCAGATTCGCCGGCCGGCTGGAACTCGCCCGCGAGCGGGCTTCTCGTCTCCCTGCTGCGCTTGCAGCTGGGCCATATAGGCCGAGGTAAAATCAATCGGATCGAGGAGCAGCGGCGGGAAGCCGGTATTCGACACTGCCTCGGCGATGATCTGACGCGCGAACGGGAAGAGCAGGCGCGGCGCTTCTATGAGAAGGACGGGCTGGAGCGCGTCATCCGGCATATTGCGAAGGCCGAAGAGACCTGCGTAGCTCAAGTCGACGACAAAGTGCGGCCCGTTGCTCGGAGCGGGCAGAGACCTCGATCTTCAGCACGACCTCATGCACTTCGTCGGCGGCGGCATTGATGGCGATGTTGAACTGGACCTCGAGGCCCGGCTGCACCTGCCACGAATAAACCTGCGGAGCGCTCGGATTCTCGACCGAAAGGTCCTTGATATATTGAGCGAGGATCGAGACCTGCGGTTCGCTGCTGTTTTCGCCCGAGCCGTTCGCGCCCGAGGCCGGTTCCTGGTCCGCCATTTAATGCTGTCCTTGCAAGCTGTTGCGTAATGTTGGGAGGCGCCGCTTTGGAGCGCCGCGTCAGGTTCGTGCGCCTAGCAGTCGCGATTATGAGGCGCAATGCCGCCTTCGTGCGTTCGGCGGTGTTGGAATATTTACGCGTCACACATTATGTTGGCGGGTAGAAACGCATAGGATTCGTTAGATTTGGCCGTCATTGTCATTCTCGCCTTGGTCGCATTGTTCATCGGGCTTCGCCTTTACAGCGTGCTCGGTGAGCGCACCGGACATGAGCAGCAGCCGATCCTGAAGCCGGCCGACCCGGACGCGCGCCTCCACCCGCCGGTCGCTCAGCCGCCCGTATCGCAGCCGACCGCCGACAATTCGCCGGACCTTGCCTACGTGCCGCTCGCTGGTCCCGGAGTTCGGGCGATCCTCGCGGCGGACCCGGCGTTCGACGTCGCCCGTTTCATCGATGGCGCGAAGGCTGCCTATCGACTGATCCTCGAGGCGTTCTGGAAGGGCGATCTCGACGCCTTGAAACCGCACGTCGATACTCATGTCTATGATACGTTCGCAGCGGCTACCGAGCAGCGCGCGCACGATGGTCTCAAGCTCGATAACCGGCTCGTGAACATCGAGCAGGCGGTGATCCTCGAGGCTGCGATGGAGCGCTCCGTCGCGGTCATCACCGTTCGCCTTGAAGCCGATATCGCAGCAATTACGCGCAACAAGGACGGCCAGGTGGTCGCCGGATCATTGAGCGATGCCGTCCAGACCCGCGATTTGTGGACGTTCCGGCGCGACCTCGGATCGCGCGACCCGAACTGGGTGCTGATCGAGACCGACGAGGAAGAGTGAAGCGTCTTCGCGGGCGCGCCTTTGCGCTGATTTCTGCCCTGTTGCTCGCAGCCTGCGCGGCCGCTCCTACGCCACCCCCGACGATCGCCCCGCCAGCGCCGGTTCCTGTGCCACCGCCGGTCACCCCGCCGCCGCCGGCGACGGCGCTGGAAGCAGGCGTGGCCCTGGTTCCACCAGCTTCGACCATTTATGATCAATGGGCAGAGCGCGCGCTAAATGCATTCAAGGCGAGCTGCCCCTCGCTCACGAGACGGCAGGACCTCTCCGGGCTCGCTCAGCCGCAGGACTGGGTGCCGCTTTGCGCGCAAGCATCGAGCGTTGCGCCTGAGCAAGCGGCGACCTTCTTTCGCGACGGCTTCGACTGGGTGCGCGTTGGGAACGGCAAGGCTTTCGCGACTGGATATTATGAGCCGGAAATCCAGGGCTCGCGAACGCCGCAGCCCGGATACGCACCGATTTACATGGTCCCGCCGGACCTCATTCGCTGCACTCGGCCCGACGGCACGACCGGCCGCGGAAGGACCGACCAGACGGGTGCCTGCGTGCCCTATTACAGCCGCGCCGAGATCGACGATGGAGCGCTCGCGAACAAGGGGCTGGAGATCGCCTGGGCAGCTGATCCGGTCGACCTCTTCTTCGTCGAAATCCAGGGATCCGGACGCGTCGTCTTCCCCGACGGGACGAGCATCAGGATCGGCTATGGCGAGCAAAACGGGCTTCCGTACACCGCGATCGGCAAGCTTTTGAGGGACCGGAACCTCCTTCCTCCCGGCGGCGCAAGCATGCAGTCGATCAAGGCCTGGATCGCGGCCAATCCGGACCAGGGCCGCGAGCTGATGCGCGAGAACGCCTCCTATATCTTCTTCAAGCAGCTCGACGGACCCGGGCCGGTCGGCTCGTTGAACGTACCGCTGACACCGCATGGCTCGGTTGCCGCCGATCCCAAATTCGTCCCCCTCGGCGCACCGGTCTATCTCGCGATGGACCGGCCGGAGGCCTATGGCCTGTGGGTCGCGCAGGATGTCGGCGGCGCAATCAAGGGTTCCAACCGCTTCGATACATTCTGGGGCGGAGGAACGGAGGCAACGCAGATCGCGGGCGGAATGGCGGCCAATGGCGTCGCTTACGTCCTGCTCCCCAAGGGAGTGGCGGCCCGTGCGATCGCTCAGCCCTGACGAGGCCGAGCTGTGGGCGCGTGTCGCCTCGACGATCCGGCCATTATCTCGCGAGAAGGACAACCAGCCATTTGAACCGGCGCCTCGGCAGCCGCTCAAGGCTCATCGCTCCGCTGCGGCGCCAATTTCGCGTCAGGCGCAGCCTTCAGGACCTGGCAAGACGCTCGACGGCAGCTGGGACAAGAACCTGCGCAGCGGATCCGTCACTCCTGACCGAATTGTCGATCTTCACGGAATGAGCCTCGATCGCGCGTGGAACGCGATCGACCGGGCGCTGGATCAGGCGATTGCGCGCGAAGAGCGCGTCATCTTGTTGATCACCGGGCATCAGCGTTCAGGCGAGCCGCCGATCCGGCGCGGCGCGATCCGCGCTGCGGTCCACGACTGGCTCGAAGCGTCGCGGCATTCGGGCGCCATTGCAGCGGTGAGGGGCGCCCATCTTCGCCACGGAGGGGGCGGCAGTCTCTACATCGTCCTTCGCCGCAGGGACCGTCCGCGCTGACGCTTTATTAACTGTGATTGGGTAATCGCGAACGGGTAGGCGGGTTCGCCCGTCGCGGGGACGCGCGCACGACATGCAATCGGGGACTGCTCAGAAAATCAGCAACGCGGTTCTTTCCTGCATGGCCGGCTTTGCGTCCTTCATCTTCTCGCTGATGGCGCTGCTCTATCTGACGCAGCTCGACCAGAAGATCGTCGCAGCGCTCGTCGCGGGCGCGTTCTGCCTCCTCATCAGCTATATCGCTTCCGAACGGCCGAACAGCGAGAATACCCGTGCGCTCACGGCGCTCGGCGACCGCCTTCTCGCAGTCGAGGACGGCGATCTTGTCTCGCCGGCGCCGGAGGCGGTTCGAAGGACCATGCCCAAGGTCGCTGCCGCGGTCGACAGCCTGTTCTCCGAAGTTCGGGCGTCGATCGAGAGTGCCCATGCGCTCGGCATGTACGATCCCGTCACGTCGCTCCCCAACCGGCTGCATTTCCGATCCGAGGTCGACAAGCTGCTCGGCGAGGCGCCCGAAGGCGCGAAATCGATGATGCTGTTCGTCGATCTCGACCGCTTCAAGGCGGTCAACGACAGTCTTGGCCATGCGCGCGGCGACCAGCTTCTGATCATGGTCGCGAACCGGTTGCGCGTGGTCGTCAATTCCGAACCGACGGAAGCGGGACGCGCGCGTCCGCTCGTCGCGAGGCTTGCTGGCGACGAGTTCACCTTGTTCTTCCCCGACATCGCATCCCAGCAAGATGCCGAGCGAATTGCGCGCAGCAGTCGTCCTCGCGGTCTCGCAACCGTTCGAAATCTCTTCCCACACGGTCGACGTTGGAGCGTCGGTCGGAGTCGCGATTTCGCCCGACCATGGCGCAAGCATCGAATTGCTCATGCGCGCCGCTGATGTTGCGATGTATCGCGCGAAATCCCTGGGCGGCGGTCAGTTCTCCTTTTTCGACGCGAGCCTTGCTGCCGAGCACGAGGAAAGAGTGGAGACCGAGAGGGCGCTTGCGGAAGCGCTTCAGCGCGACGAGTTCGTGCTCGCCTTCCAGCCGCAGATGAGCCTCGTCACCGGCGAGCTGTGCGGCGCAGAGGTGCTGCTGCGCTGGAATCACCCGCGTGAGGGCGTGCGCATGCCTTCGCGCTTCATCCCGGTTGCTGAACGCACCGGAATCATCGCCGACATCGGCGAATGGGTGATTCTGGAAGTCGCGGCCACGCTCGCGACCTGGAAGGGAAACGGCTTTTCGGGCCGAATCGGCTTCAACGTCAGCCCTCGCCAACTTGAGCGGGCAGACTTCTTCGTGAAACTTCGCCAGGCCTTCGCCGATGCCGATGTTCCGCTTTCGATGGTCGAACTGGAATTCACCGAAAGCGCAGCAATGGACGTGAGCGCGACGGTGCTCGACGAGATCAGCGTCGCTTCGCGCCGATGGAGCGAGCGTCGCAATCGACGACTTCGGCACCGGCTACTCCAACATCGCACGCCTTCGGACCATGCCGCTCGACCGAGTGAAGCTCGACCAGAAGCTGATCTCGGACATCGATTGCGACGAAAAGGCGAGGGTGATCGTCCAGGCCGTGATCCACCTGATCAAGGGTGTCGGGTGCGAGGTTGTCGCCGAAGCGGTGGAGACGATCGCGCAGGCCGACATCCTTCGCGCGATGGGCTGCGATACGGTCCAGGGATATATCTTCGCTCCGGCGATGCTCGAGGATGATTTCCTCGAATGGACCGCGGGCGCTCGCGATCAGTCAGCCTCGCGGTCGGTCGCCTAAGATTTCGGCTCGAATTCGCCGCTCGTGCATTAATGGCGCGCGAGAGGGATCATGACCGCAATCCGATTCGACACATTCCTGCAGGCGGGCTTCGAATGCTCGTCGCACCGGCGGCGAGACGGAGTAAGGCTGGACCTGATCCGGGCCACCGGTCACGACAAGCATGTGTCGGGCGACTATCGCGCCTGCGCGGAGTTCGGGTTCCGGACCATTCGCGATGGCCTTCGCTGGCACCTCATCGAGCAATCGCCCGGACAATATGACTGGTCGAGCTGGGCGCCGATGCTGGAAGCGGCCGAGGAGGCCGGAATCCAGGTCATCTGGGACCTGTTTCACTATGGCGCCCCCGATCATATCGACCAGGCCGGTCCCGACTTTCCGGAGCGCTTCGCCGATTTCGCGCTAGCCGCGATCGAGCTTCACCAGTCGATCACCAAGCGGCCGCCGCTCGTCTGTCCGCTGAACGAGATCAACTTCCTGTCCTGGGCCGTGGACGATGGTTATTTTCCTGCCGTCGGGCCGGACGAGCGCGGCTGGTTCAAGAAGCAGCTCGTCAGGACTGCAATCACCGTCGCTCGGGCAATCAAGGAGCGTTGGCCGCAAGCGACGATCATCTGGGCCGAGCCGTTGATCCATATCGCGCCGCACGACCGGCGGCGGCAGACGGTTCGAGGCGCCGAGCTGAACCTTCGGGGCATGTACGAGGCCTACGACTGGATCTTCGGGCTGGTCGAGCCGGAGCTCGGCGGCGACCCCAGCCTAGTCGACGTCGTCGGGTGGAATTTCTACCCGCACAACCAATGGTATTGGAACGGCCCGACGATCCCGATGGGTCACCACGAATATCGGCCGCTTTCCGACATGCTGGTCGAGATGGCGGAGCGCTACAAGAAGCCGATCATGCTGTCGGAGACGGGCGCTGAAGGAACGGCGAAGCCGTCCTGGCTTCACTATGTCTGCAGCGAGGTGCGCGACGCGATGGCTCGCGGCACGGATATCCGCGGCATCTGCTGGTATCCGATCACGGCCTATCCCGGCTGGGACAATTCGCGCCATGCGGAGACCGGGTTGTTCTCAACCGTTGTTGCGAACGGCAGCCGGCATGTGGATCAGCGATTGCTGGCCGAGTTCGAGGAACAGCGCGGAAAATTCGCGAAGCTGACGGAAGGAAGGCCGAGGGCTCGCCCGCGCATCGTTGCGGGCGGACGGCGCTAGACGACCGGAACTGCTCGAGGTTCGTCGGACGGCGTCCCTACCCACGGCCAGCCATCATGCCACTCGAGAAGGTCCATCAATAGGATCCGACGGCTGTTGATCTCATCCTCCTGCTTCTGGCGCGGGCGGTTCACGTCGATTGCGTGATAGAGGATCCAGACCTGCCCGGCTTCGTCGGTGACGATGCAATTGTGACCGGGCGCAAGCCAACGATCGTTCTTGAAGAGGATCAGGCTGTGGGGGACGCCCTTGGCCTGCTCGAGCGTCTCGAACGGACCCATCGGATTATCGGAGCGCGCGACCATCACTCCATATTCTGCGTCCGCGCCGCAGCAATTGTCGCCGGAATAGAAGAGATAGAAATAGCCGTCGTGATGGATAACCCATGCTGCCTCGACCAGGCGCGGGAAGCTCCCGCCTTCGCCGTTCGGCCAGATGAGATCGACAGCGGCGCTACCGGGCGCGAACGACATGCGGTCCGGTGCGAGCTCCTGGACCCTGATCGGCTGGAAGCCAGATCCCCAGTAAAGAAGGTGCCGGCCAGTGGCCGGATCGTCGAGCGCGTGGGGATCGATAAATTCGAACCCCGCGCCAAGGAGAAGCGGCATCCCCATGTCTACGAAGGGACCCGCCGGCGAATTTGACGTCGCGACGGCGAGCGCATGTCCGCGCTGATGATGGTGGCAGACGTCGGGCGTCGCCGAATAATACATATAATAGGTCGAGCCGTCGTAGATGACGCTCGGTGCCCAGAGATCCTGCGTCTCGGCGGCCCAGTCCGGTTTTTCGGGAAGGGCGTCGCCCAAATATTCCCAGTCGATGAGGTTGGTTGAACGCGCGACCTGGATGTTGATCCACTTGGCCTTGTGCTGGGTCTGGGTCGCATAGGCATAGTAGAAGCCGTCGGGCGCTCGGATCACCGCGGGGTCGGGAAAATCGTGATCGAAGAATGGGGTTGGTGTAGGTTGCACCAACGGGGTCGCCGGCATCCGTGGCTGATCCGCCGTTACTGTCTTGAGCGAACCTGGGCTCATCACGCATTGGGGAAAGCCTTTCCTAATATGCGTTGGTAAATGCGCGAGAGCGCGCGAATGTCCTCGACTGCAGCGCACTCGCCAACTTTGTGCATGGTGGCGTTGGGAAGCCCAAAATCGACCACCGGGCAAAGCTTGATCAGGAAGCGGCCGTCGGAGGTTCCGCCGCTGGTCGAAAGCTCGGGCGCGATTCCCGTCTCCTCCTCGATCGCCTCGACGACGACGTCGAACAGCTGTCCAGGCGGGGTCAGGAAGGCTTCGCCCGAGATGCGCGCCCGGACCTTTGATCCAGGCGCTTCGCGCTCGGCGATCTCCTCGACCAGCTTCACGAGGTCGGGCCCTCGCTGGAGATTGTTGAACCGGATGTTGAGCTGCGCGGTCGCGGAGCCGGGGATGACGTTGCTCGCGTTGGTCGGCGTCGCAATCGAGGTGAACTCGAGGTTGGACGGTGGAAATTGGTCGCTTCCGTCATCGAGGTGAAGCGAATCGAGTGCTGCGATCACCCGGGCGAGCGGCGCTACCGGATTGTTGCCGCGGTCGGGATAAGCGACGTGGCCCTGAACGCCAGGGACTTCGATCCACATGTTGACCGAGCCGCGGCGACCGATCTTGACCGTATCGCCGAGGCGACTGACCGATGTCGGCTCGCCGATGAGGATCATGTCGGGCCGGATCTGGCGCTCGTTCAGCCAGTCGATGATGCGCGGAGTGCCGTAGACCGAATAGCCTTCCTCATCGCCGGTGATGAGGAGGGACAAAGTGCCTTTTGTTTCGCCGTGCGCTGCGACTGCCAGCGACGAAGGCCGCAATCGCGCTCTTCATGTCATTGGCGCCGCGACCGATCAGCAAGCCGTCCTGGATTTGCGCGTCGAAGGGGTCGCCATTCCAGCCCTCGCCCGCAGGAACCACGTCGAGGTGGCCAGCAAAGCCGAAATGCGGCGCGCCTTCGCCGCGGATCGCGACCATATTCTCGGTTGGTCCATCGGGCGGCTCGCCCATCACCCAGCGGTGGACCAGAAAGCCCAGCGGCTTCAGTGTCTGCTCGAGAACATCGAAGACTTCGCCGCTCGCTGGAGTGACGCTTGGGCAGTTGATAAGGGCTTGCGCAAGCGCGATTGGATCGAGCGTCATGATTGCCGCCTAGCAGAGGGTCCGTGCATGCCCAAGATCGACCTCAATTCCATCCAGCAGACCAACCGGACGGGCTACCCGTCGCCGTTCGACAAGAAGGTTGAGGGACGCTGGTACAGTCGTCTCGCACCGACCTCCGGCCTTACCGAATTCAGCGCCAGCCATGTCACACTGAAGCCCGGCGCATGGTCGTCGCAGCGCCATTGGCACGATGGCGAGGACGAGTTCCTGGTGATGCTCGAAGGGGAGGCGGTACTGGTCGAGGACTCGGGGCGGACCATCGTCAAGCCCGGCGATTGCGTCGCATGGCCCAAGGGCAGCGCTAACGGCCATCATCTGCGCAACGAAAGCGAGCGCGATTGCATATTCGTGGTGGTGAGCGGAGGCGCCAATAAAGGCGGCGGCTATTCGGACATCGACATGGTTTTCACGCCCGAGGGCGCTTACGCGCGCAAGGACGGGTCGCTCTACGGCGGCACAAAGCGATCGGCCTAGGCGGCCTTACCTGCCTCGTCCTGGTCGATCACCCAGGGCTCATCCTGCGCCTTGTCGATCCATTCGTTCACAGCGGGGTGCGAGAGGACGCATTTCATATAGGCGCCAGCGAAGTTTGGGACTTTGACGCCGTAAGTGATGAAGCGGGTGACGACCGGTGCGTACATCATGTCCGCCGCGCACCAGTCGCCGAACAGGAAGTCGCCGGTGCCGCCCCAGCGCGCCCGCGCCTGCGCCCAGAGCTGCATGATCCGGTCGATCTCGTTGCGCACCTCGTCGCTGAGATCCTTGGCGGGGAAAGTCTTTGCGAACGTTCATCGGAAGCTCGCGCCTCAGGTTCGCGAAGCCGGAGTGCATTTCGGCTGCCATTGAGCGTGCGACTGCCCGTGCTGCTTCATCCTCCGGCCAATAGAGGTCAGGGCCAAAGCGGTCGGCCAGGAATTCGATGATCGCGAGGCTGTCCCAAACGACGATGTCGCCGTCCCACAGGATCGGCACCTTGCCGAGCGAGGGCGCGAACTCGTCGCCGTGGCGGCGCTCCTCCCACTTGTCGTCGAACAGCGGAACGACAAATTCCTCGAACTGCTCGCCCGACTGCTTGCAGGCGAGCCAGCCGCGCATCGACCAGCTCGAATCAGGCACGATTGCCGATGATCAGCTTGAGCAAGCCGGCCTCCCTTCAGGTCGTTGCAGCTTCGAGGATTGCCGTCCGTAACTCGGCGATCCCGCTGCCGGTTTCGCTCGAGGTAGTGAAGATCGACGGATGTGCGGCAGGATGTTTTGCTGCCTCGATCATCGTTCCTTCATAGAGGGCGCCAAGTGCCGAGGGTTTCACCTTGTCGCCTTTGGTCAAAACGAGGTGGTAGCTCACTGCCGCATCGTCGAGCATTCGCATGACCTCGCGGTCGACGTCCTTGAGGCCGTGACGGCAATCGACCAGAACCAGCGCGCGCTTGAGCACGGGCCGTCCGCGAAGATAGTCGTTCACCAGGAAGCGCCAGCGCTTCACAAGATCCTTTGGAGCTTCGGCAAAACCGTATCCCGGCATGTCGACCAGCCTCAGCCGTAAGGGCTGCCCGACATCGAAGAAGTTCAGCTCCTGGGTTCGGCCGGGAGTGTTCGACGTTCGTGCCAGGCTCTTCCGGTTCGTGAGGCAATTGAGAAGCGAGCTCTTGCCGACATTCGAGCGGCCGGCGAAGGCGATCTCCGGAACATCGGGATCGGGCAAAAACTTCAGCTCCGGAGCGGACTTTAGAAATTCAATCGGGCCGGCGAAGAGCTTCCTCGCCTGTTCCGTCAGTTCCGGGTCCGCCGTGTTGCTCATGAGTGCACCGGGTGTGTGTCGCTTAAGTGTAGGCCGTATTTTCGGTAGAGGAACCATTGCTGCGCAATCGTCAGCAGGTTGTTCGTCATCCAGTAGAGCTGAAGCCCGGCTGCGAACGGCGCCATCATGAAGACGAGGAACCACGGCATGATCGCAAAGACCTGCGCCTGCGCCGGGTCCATCGGCTGGGGATTGAGCTTCATCGACATCCACTGAGTTGCGCCAACGAGGATCGGCAGAACTCCGATCGCGAGGAACGCCGGCGGAGCGAAGTGGAGCATTCCGAAGAGATTGATCGGGGTCAGCGGGTCGGGTGCCGACAAGTCCTTGATCCAGAGGATGAAGGGCTGGTGCCGCATTTCGACGCTAACCAGAAGGGTCTTGTACAGAGCGTAGAAGACCGGGATCTGAAGAACGATTGGAAGGCAGCCCGCGGCCGGGTTCACCTTTTCCTGCTGGTAGAGCTTCAGGATTTCCTGTTGCTGGCGTTGCTTGTCGTCCTTGAAGCGCTCCTGGACCGCCTTCATCTTCGGCTGCAGCTTGCGCATCGCCGCCATCGACTGGAACTGCTTCTGAGCGACCGGGAACATGACCCCGCGGACGATCAAGGTCAGGCAAAGGATCGCGACACCGAAATTCCCGACCGCGTGGAACAGCAGTCCCAAGAAGGTCGAAGATCGGCCGCGCGAAGAACCAGAACCATCCCCAGTCGATCGAATAGCTGAGCAGCGGAATACCCGCCTTGCTGTCCCGATCGAGCCAGGCCTTCTCCTTTACGCCCGCGAAGAGGCGAGTTCCGGTCGTCAGCGCCTGTCCCGGTGCAAGAATTGTCGGGGCAAGCGACGTAATCGGCCTGATACGCGCCGGCCGGGCTCTTGCGGAATCCCGCCCAAGTCGTAGGTGGACTTGACGGATGCCACGTAGCCGAAATGGCTCTCCCAGTAGGGCAGACCTTTATGGTCTGCCTATGGCCCGCAGGGCCAAATCCGACGCCTATTGAAGCAAACCTCCTATTCTGTCATCTCGCCGTCATGTCGCCGTCATCTCGAGCGAAGTCGAGAGATCTCTTTCGGGGAGGTGTCCCGCAGGAGAGATTTCTCGACAAGCTCGAAATGACGTCACGGAGAACACCCCCTAGAAAGAGATATCTCGCCTACGCTCAGGCACAGCAGTTGACAAGCCGACGTGGAGCCGAAGAGCGGAGACATGTCGCACCCGGGACGGACGATCGCTAGGTGACCCGTCCCGGGCGATGACAAGGATGATACGCACATGATCTATTTCCTCAGAAAGGTCGCGTTCTTCCTGCTCACATTGTGGGCGGCGGTAACGCTCAACTTCCTGATCCCGAGGATGCAGGGGGGCGATCCCGCCGAGGCAATCGTCTCCAAGCTGACGGGGAAGAGCCAGGCGGTGAGTCCGGAACAGATCCGGGCCGTCCGGTTGATGCTCGGGGTCCCGAATGAATCGCTCTGGCGTCAGTATCTCGACTATCTCGGCCAGGTGCTCCGCTTTGACTTTGGTATCTCATACAGCTATTTTCCATATTCCGTACTCCACATGATCGGGCAAACACTCCCGTGGACACTCGTGCTGGTGGGAGTCACCCAGATCATCTCGTTCGTGGTCGGAACCGCGCTCGGAACCTGGGCCGCCTGGCGGCGTAATGGGAAGTTCGACTCAATCGTCTCCACCTTCTCCGCCTTTTTTGGCACGCTTCCGTACTTCTGGCTGGCGCTGCTGCTGCTCTACCTCTTCGCCTTCAAGTTCCCCTGGTTCCCGAACAGCGGCGGCTACTCTGGCGATCATCCTCCAGGCCTGGAATCTGGGGTTCCTGCAAACCGCCGCCTATCACAGCATCCTGCCCGCGATCTCGATCCTGATCACCGGGCCAATCGGCTGGATCATGCAAATGCGCAACACGATGATCCAGACGCTCGGTGAGGATTACACCCGCCTGGCACGCGCCAAGGGACTGAGCGAACGCCGGATCGCCTTCACCTACGGTGCGCGCAACGCGATCCTCCCGAATATCACCGGTTTCGCGATCTCGCTCGGCGGGCTCGTCGGCGGCTCCATCCTCGTCGAGCAGATCTTCAACTATCCGGGAATGGGTCGTCTCATGTTCGAGGCGATCGGCAATCGCGATTACCCGCTCATCCAGACGATCTTCCTCTTTCTGACGATCGGCGTCCTGACCGCCAACTTCCTCGCCGATCTCGCCTATGGCGTGCTCGATCCGCGCGTCCGCCGGGGAGGAGGCAGCTGATGTCCATGCAAGAAGGACAACAAATCTCGCTCGCCGACGCTGCGGTGAGCGACGTGAAACAACCGGTGTTCGGTGACGAACAACCGTCCCGCTTCCACGTGCCGGGTTGGCTGCGAATCATTTGGCAAAACAAGAAGAGCCGGGTCGGCCTGATCCTGCTGCTCGCCTTCGCCCTGATCGCGATCTTCGCGCCGCTTATCGCGCCGTACGATCCGCACGATACCCAGTTCTTCCCCTCCGAACAGCCGTCGCGGCACGCATTGGCTGGGCACGACCCAGGCCGGAGAGGATATCCTCTCGCAACTGATCTGGGGGCACGGACTTCCCTGATCATCGGCGTGCTGGCGGGAACATTCAGCACCCTGATCGGTCTCGTGATCGGCATGACGGCCGGTTATGCCGGTGGCCTGCTCGATGATGTTCTCTCGTTCTTCATCAACCTCGCGCTCGTCGTGCCGACATTGCCCTTGATGATCACCCTCTCCGCGTATTCACAGGTGTCGGGCATCACGCTCATCATCGTCGTGATCAGCGTCACCGGCTGGGGATGGGGGGCCAGGATCAAGCGCTCGCAGATCATCACCTTGCGCGAACGCGACTACATCACGGCCTCGATCTTCGCCGGAGATCCGATGTGGCGGATCATCTTCCGGGAGATCATGCCGAACATGACCTCGCTGATCGTGGCGAGTTTCATCGGCGCGTCCGCGGCGGCGGTCGGCGCGGAAGCGGGTCTTGCCTTCCTCGGACTCGGCGATCCGCAAACGGTCAGCTGGGGCACGATGCTGATGTGGGCGAACAACTCCGGCGCCATGCTGACCGGCCAATGGGCCTACCTTGTGGCGCCGGGACTGACACTCGCCCTGCTCATCACCTCGCTGACCCTCATCAACTTCGGCATTGATGCCATCAGCAATCCCCACCTGCGAGAGGAGTAGATTCGATGGCTGAACCTGTCCTGACGATCCAAGACTTCGATGTGACCTATCTCACCAAACGACGACCGCCCTTTCAGGCGGTGCAAGAACGCCTCGATGACGATCGAACCCGGCGAGATCGTCGGGCTGGTGGGCGAATCCGGCAGCGGCAAATCCACCCTGGGGAATGCCGCGATCCGGCTGCTCAGCCCGCCGGGCACGATTACCGGCGGCAATGTCGTCTTCGACGGTACCGATATCACCCGCTTCAACGACGACCAGATGCGTCCGTTGCGCTGGTCCGAGATCTCGACCGTGTTCCAGAGCAGCATGAACTCGCTCAACCCGGTGATCAACATCGAGAGTCAGTTCCGGGATGCGATTCAGACGCATACGAATCTCAACGACGGCGAGTCGCGGGCGCGGACATCCGAGTTGCTGGAGATGGTGCATATCGACCCGTCGTTCATGCGCTTCTTCCCGCACGAGCTCTCCGGTGGCATGAAGCAACGCGTGGCGATTGCCCTCGCGCTCGCGCTGAAGCCGAAATTCGTGCTGCTCGATGAGCCAACGACCGGTCTCGACGTGGTGATTCAGCGCGAGATCCTTCAGAACGTGAAGGAGATCCAGCGCAAGCTCGGGTTTGCGGTGCTCTTCATCAGTCACGATCTCGGCGCGGTGATGGAGATCTCCGATCGCGTCGTGGTGATGTATGAGGGGGAACTGGTTGACGACCAGCCGACGAAAACGTTGCTGTCGGCCAATCTGGCTCCCTATTCGCGCGAATTGCTGAACTCCTACCGTGAGTTGTGGGGAATCTGCGCCGGACATGCGGCACAGCGCGATGACCGAGGCAGCAGCTGTGGCATCCGATGGGATGTTGCCCGCCGAAAAGGTCCCATCAGGAGGCTCCGCCTCCATCCACTGCGACAGAACATTCCGACCGGCTGCATCGGACCGGAATCGCCCGGGCCGGCCAGGTCGTGCTGAAGGTGGACGACGTCGTCAAGACCTACAAGCGGCGGCGCGGTCTCACATCCTCGACCGTGCATGCCGTCCAGAACGTCTCGTTCACGCTCGAACGGGGCAAGATCGTGGCGCTCGTTGGCCAGAGCGGCAGTGGCAAGTCAACGATCGGGCGTCTCGTGACCGGGGTTGAGCAGGTCGATAGCGGGACCATCACCTTCACCGATGAGGAGCAACGGTCACCGGTCGATATCAAGACGCTCGGCCACAAGGATCTGAAAGACTACCGGCGGCATGCCCAGCTGGTGTTCCAGGATCCGTATTCCGCGCTGAACCCGGTGCACACGATCGCGCATTCGCTCTCGCGGCCGCTGCAGAATTACCGCCACATGAGCGGGAAGGAGGCGCGAGCGGAGGCGATGCGAATCCTCGATCGGGTGGGATTGACTCCCGCCGAGCGGTTCATCGACAAGTTCCCGCACCAACTCTCGGGTGGTCAGCAGCAGCGAGTCGTCGTGGCGCGGGCACTCGCCCCTCAGCCGGAAATCCTGATCGCGGACGAACCGACCTCGATGCTGGACGTCTCGATCCGGGCCGAGATTCTCGATCTCCTGAACGATCTGGTCCGCGACGAGAACCTCGCGATGCTCTTTATCACGCACGACTTACTGAGCGCACGCATGCTGGCGGATGAGATCCTCGTGCTGAATCACGGTCGAATCGTGGAGAGCGGTTCCGCGGCAACGGTCATCGACAATCCGCAGGACGAGTACACGAGGCTCTTGCTGAGCTCGATCCCGAACCCGTTTGCGGCCGCGAGCGTCGCCGCTGATTAGGGAGGTTTGGAGATCTCAAATTGTGCGCTTCCGGATGGCGAAATGCTCACTCGTGAGACGGCCCATCGTGGGCGGCGTGGCTGGTCGATCCGATGCTTCGCGGGGCAGTATCCGCCACCTGGGCAGTGAAATACGCTCATCATGACTTGATGGCAGAAGTTTGAACGGGATTGGAGACTCGCTCCGCCCGGAAACACTATCTGCCGCGGAGCCTACTCCGCGGCGGCGATCAATTTGCGCGATTCCTCCGCCTCCGGGTCCTGATTCATCTCGCGCGTGGCGCGGACGAATGGAAGCGCAATCAGCAGCAGCGTAAAGCACACCGCCGTGACGAACAGCGTCTCCTCGAGCCCGACCCGGTCGATCATGTTGCCGATCACGGCCATTCCCAGTGGATCCGCGATCGACGGCGAGCGCGGCGAAACTTGCGAACACCCGGCCATGCAGATGCGGCGGAATCCGCTCGAAGCGAACGGTGACGAGCAGCGGGCTCACCGGTCCACTCAGCAATCCGGCCACCGCCATTGCCCCGAACAGCCACAAATACGGAATATCCGGGACGATCAGCCAACGCAGCACCACCACCGATGCGATCCCGAGCAGCCAGATCTCCCGCCGGTATGATCGCGCGCGATGTCCGAACATCCCGAACCCCACCCCACCCATCAGGCTCCCCACCCCGAACGCCGTGAGCAGCAACCCGTATTGCGAGGCACTCCCATACCGATCATGGACGATCACCGGCATGATCACGTTGAAGAACGGCCCGTTGAAGAAATTGGTAAAGATCAACGTGATCGCCAGCGCGAAGAGCAGGCGATCGGCGCGGATGAAGCGCAACCCGGCCAGGATATCCGCGACCGGTGACACCGGGACTTCCGTTTCCGGAGCGGGCGCGGCGGGAACGTGGGGGGTGAACAATCCGATCAGGATCGCGGAGATCGCGAACGTCGCAGCATCGAAGATGAGGACATTCACGGCGCCGATGGTGGCGATGAGCACACCGGCAATCGCTGGTCCAAGGATGATCGCGAACGCGTCGGTCGTCTCAAAGGCGGAATTCATCGCCTCCGGCCGGATGTTCGCGCGCTCGCCAAGACCGGGGAGCATCGTTCGCCGCGAGGTGATGCCAGGAATGTCCAGCATCGCCCCCAGGAAGACGAGAATCAGCAATTGCCAGAACTCGAGCCCCACGGTGAGGTGCAGGATGGGGATGAGCGCGACCGAGACACCGCTCACGATATCGGCGATCACGCTCATGCGGCGCCCACCCAGCCGATCGACGAGGATGCCACCAAAGATCCCCGCAAGAAATGCCGGCAGCGCGAAGGCCATGCCGGTCAGCCCGGTCTTGCCAGCGCTTCCGGTTTCCTGAAGTACAAACCAGGGCAGCGCGACCAGCGTCAGGGTGTTGCCGATCAGCGAGATGAGATTTCCTGCAAGAAACGCGACAATATGCAGCCGGGCCTTGCGGGAGGTTTCCGTCATGCTTCAACCGATGAGACGAGGGGCCGCAGGTGCCGTTCCCGCTCAAACATGGACGACCTGAACACGAGTTGACCTCCTTCGCATGGATACATCCGACGACGCTGCCACTCGTGCGACACTATCGCCATATCGACCGCAGCACGTTCCGGAACCGTTTGTCCATGCTTTGGTTGACGCTCGTCCCGTTGCCCCGGCGCTCCGGCTGTTCTGAGGGACTGATTCACCAAGAAAGGCCACTTCGAATGCGAGATCGCTATTCCTCGCGCCCACCCGGCCACAACCGATACACCACCCAGCAGGTGGGAGTATTCTTCGGTGGGATCGCGATCGGCCTGATCGTTGGCATTGCCACCGGTGAGATCGTGACCTGGATGATGGCAGGCGTCGTCCTTGGCGCAATCTTCCTCGCAATCCTGTCTCTGCGACCAAAATAATGTGGCATCCTGGAGGTTTCATGTCCGACCACAACGCGATTTTCAATTCAGACACACGTTCACGCAGAATCGTTGCGCGCCCCACAAGTAAAGACCTTGCCCAAGCTCGCAATATTATCTGTAACTATCTGTCTCCCACGCCGATAATACCATCCCCCGCTTTGGGGATGACTGTGTCACTCAAAATGGAGTGCCTGCAGCCAACCGGCTCCTTCAAAGTGCGCGGCGCAATTGCCGCCTGCAGCGCTCTTCCGGCCGGAAGCCGGATCGTCACCGCCTCGGCCGGCAACCACGCGCTGGGTACGGCATGGGCGTCTGCCAAACTCGGGGTACCGGCAACTGTCGTGGTCGCGGAAACAGCGCTCACCCGCAAAGCGTGAGGCGCTGGCGAAGTTGCCAATCGAGCTGATCGTTCATGGCCAGGATTACGACACGGCGGAAGCCTACGCGCTGACGTTGGCAACAGATCCCGAACGCGCCGCAACGTACGTCTCCCCCTACAACGATCCACAGGTGATTGCCGGGCAATCGACACTCCTCGATGAGGTGCTGGAACAATTGCAAAGCAATCGGCCACTCACCATTGTCGCGGGGGTTGGCGGTGGCGGCTTGGTCGCTGGACTTTCGATGCGCGCCCATGAGCTGTCGACAGAAGAGCGACCGATCCGGATCATCGGCGTCGAAGCGGCAGCATCACTGGCGGTTTCCGCCGCCGTGAAGGCCGCGGTGGCGACGCGACCAGAACCATGCCTGCCACCCGCTGCTGTTCCCCGACACCGGCGAGCTCGTCACCAACGACCACGACGTGGCCCGCATGGCGCGACGCCATCGTCGTGCTCGACATCGAGACCGGCGAGGAGCGTGTGCGCGTCGACGCCGGCAGCCCAGTCCAATCCGTCGTCTTCCCGGCCGCCGGATTCGGCCGCGACTTCTACTACTGCTCGTTCGCGACGGTCACTCGAGTCGCCCGGCGTGTGAGGTGGATGGCTGCTAAGGCGTCGAGATCCGCCACGGCGGCGACCATCCGTTCCGTGTTCGCGTCGGTTTCATCGATCGGGCGGCAGCATGACGAAGCGTTGCTTCCAGATCGACTGGTGTGCGTCGTTCTGTCCGCGGTAGTTGGCGCACGATTGCCGACGACCGTTGAAGGATGCGTAGCGCGTGCCGGTGGCCATCAGCGCGGCAATCGGGAGTTCGATCGCCGCGCCGACGAACGCCCAGGTCTGGTCCGACGTGTTCCACGACAAGCAGACATCGAACCACGTGTCGCAAACGAGCAAGGTCGCCGCGACAGCCAGACCGATGATCGCGAGTTGACGACGCTGGATCACCCACCAGCCGGTAACTCCGAGGGAGACCGCAAGGGCGATGTCGAAGCCGACCCACGCGATGTTCCACGCAGCGCGCACCGAATGCGA
Organism: uncultured Alphaproteobacteria bacterium; assembly: GCA_963785855.1. Taxonomy (GTDB): domain Bacteria; phylum Pseudomonadota; class Alphaproteobacteria; order Sphingomonadales; family Sphingomonadaceae; genus Sphingomicrobium. Next base: position 1,917 of record CAWAWT010000049.1, on the reverse strand, counting down.
TTGGGGCAGTGAGACGGACAGGAATGCGATCCAAGGCACCAGGAGCGCGGCACCGACGCACGTCACGACCACGAGCAGTCGTGTTCTCGGCGGGCGACGACCCGCGGTCGGCCGGTCGACCATCTCATCGAGCAACCGGGCGACGTGAGCACGCTCCTCGCTCGACCACTGGTGGACTTCGTCTCGTTCGGGGACCCGCATAGCACGAGTCTCGCCGCGACGAACGCCTCCGCCCGGGCGCGCGCGTCAGTCGGTCGGGAGCGAGGCGCCGGCCTCCGTCGTGTTGGTCGAGCGTGCGAGAATCGTCGGCGTGGCACCCTGGCCCGCGTTCGTGCTCGCCGGTGTCATCATCGGGACGCTCATGGGTTTGTTCGGCGTGGGCGGGTCCTCGGTTGCGACGCCGATCCTGTCACTGCTCGGGGTGCCCGGACTGGTTGCGATTGCGTCGCCGCTCCCGGCAACGATCCCGGGTGCGGCCGCGGGTGCCGTCGCCTACGTGCGTTCCGGCGAAGCCCGTCCCCGCGCTGGCCGCATGGACCGTCGTCGGCGGTATTCCGGCGACGATTCTCGGCGCGTTGTTGTCCCGGGCGGTAGGCGGACCGTCATTACTGATTGCATCCGGACTCGTGCTCGGGATCATCGGTTGGCGCGTGTTGCAGCCCATCGAACAGTCGGCCCGCGACATCGGCACACGTCGCAGACAGAACCGTCCCCTTCTCGTCGCGGCCGCGTTCGGTGTCGGTCTGTTCACCGGACGTCGGCTGTGATGGCGCCCACAGTGCCGTCCGGCATCTACTGAAACTGCCGTTTGAAGGAGAAGCATATCAATCGTCGTTCCTGTTAGCTGACGTCGAGACGAATGAAACTCTTCCCGCCGATCAGCTCCAGCTGTGCCCAAGCGAACTAGGCCCCGTGGCTATCTTTCCGATGAGCGCAACACGGCGGCGCATCATCGCCTCAATCGAGGATCCGGAAGGAGACGTTCCGTCGCTTGACCTGGTGCGGAAGATACTGGCGGAACGCGCGCCCAGTGGAATAGAAGCGCGTGTTTTGCATTGGAGTGGCGAATTCCGAATCCATCACCGCCAGGTAGGACAACTCCGCGTTGGGCGTATGTTCATAGCCGGTGACGCCGCCCACATTCATAGTCCGTTTGGCGGACAGGGGATGAATACCGGCCTGCACGACGTATGGAATCTGGTGTGGAAGCTGGACCTCGTCTTGCACGATCGGGGCAACGAGCAGTTGCTCGAGAGCTATAGTGCCGAGCGACGTCCGGTTATCAAGCAGGTCATCGAAACTACTCACTTTCTGACCAGGGCGCTGGGGACCCCAGCAAGCTAGCGCAGATTCTCCGCGATGCCGTCATCCCGATGGTGTCGCGTTTGGCACCTTTTCAACACGCCTTCGTCCAGAGGCTTTCCGAACTTGGGGTTGCGTATCGCGGCAGCCCGATTGTTGAAGGGGCCGGCGAGCGTTATTTTGACGATTCGCTCCGCGGTGGCGACGGCATTCGCAGCCGCTTCCTGCTCGTGTTGGGCGACAATATGGAGTTGTCGACGATCGAGGTGGCGAAGGAGATCGGTGACTCATTCGGGGATATCCTTGAATTGCGTCTGGGAAACTGCCAGGGTTTGACGCTGGTTCGGCCTGATGGTTACATCGCATTCTCCGCGCAATGATGTGAGCATCGCAGCTTTAGAGACGGTGCGTTCCCTTTTAGAGCGGGCAACGAGTGCTGCAGGGAGGAGGTTGCACGCCGGAGCGAGTCGCTAGTTTTTTTCCGGCTGATTGGCTGGTGTTCACCTGTGCAGAATCTAGTAGACTAGCAGCGCTCAAAATGGTCTTGACCATTTACGAAACAAACCGAAGCCGGCTTGCACAAGGAACAAGAATGAACAACGAACAACTGCGAAC
>CAWAWT010000048.1:0-24086 GCA_963785855.1 uncultured Alphaproteobacteria bacterium | reverse complement strand
CGCACCGAGAATTGGGCGTCACCTTGTGAACTCCGTTTCACCTTGTAAACGAAGCTGCCGCCAAAGGTGTTGTAGCGCTCATCAGCGCCGCGGCAAACCCATGCTGAGCTCGTCGGTAACGTCGGCTCCCGCATCGCCGTAGACGCCGCAGCTATCCTGGCTCCAAGTTCCGGCGGATGCCGAAAACATGCCGCCATAGCCGCTCGCTCCGGGGATTTGGCCGCGGTTTGTCCGACCAGCGTAAACACGCCTGGCGAGGTCTCGGCATAAAGCGGATGCGATACTGCATAAGGTCCACCGGCGTAGGACTGCATGTCGCCCGCGCTCTGGCCGTAGGTCTCTTTGCGGAATTCAGCACCCCACGCCAGCGTGAGTGGGCTGAAAAAGCCGAGGTTCACCGGATAGGTGAAGTCGGCGTTGAGATTGCGTTCCTTCTGACTGAGCGTGCCAAACTGGAAAGTGGTCTGGGACGCTGGTCCGAAGCTCGCGTTGAGCGAGTTATACATCGACAACGTAAGCGTGTTCTTCGCAAGCGTCCCGAGCAGGACCCATGTCAGCCCGCCGCCAAGCTCACCTTTCCAGCCAGCGGTTCCCCAACGCTCCTTGGTGATGCCAACAAAGCGCGGAGTGAACCCCGCGGGATAGATCAACGAGAACAGGAAAGTGTTGCTGTCCTGGACGAAACCGCCCGCTGGGCAGGTTGCCGCCGGACGGGGGTCAGATAATAAGGTGTGGTGAAGGCCCCGTTGGGGTTGAAATGGTGCATAATGCCGGCCACGTCCACCGCGTCGCCGCTGATCACCGGACGATAGTTGAAGCTCTCGTTGGCGCTGTTCTTCGCGGCAAGGCCGGTCACATAAAGCTGGCTGTTTTCGGTGACGTCGATGCCGGCGTTGACCATTCCCTTCCAGCCATGCTGCAGGCGATGAACCCCACAGCTGAACCGGGAGCGGATAGTTCGGCAGCTGGTTGGCAAGCCCGGGATAGTTGGTTGCGAAAATGGACGCGATCGGGCGGGTCTTGCCGCGGCTGGTGCCATCGTCCTTGTACCATTCGCCGGCGATGTCGATGAAGCCGGTTGCGCCGATCCCAACCCCGGCCGTGCCCGCGATCTGACGGCTCCGGCCGCTGTCGAGACGGGTCTGGCCGTGATCGAAGGCTCCGCCATAGCCGGCCTGCAATTCGAGATTGTTGCGATTGTTGCGCATGCCGAAGTTCATCACTCCGGCAATCGCGTCCGAGCCGTATTGCGCGGTTGCGCCGTCGCGCAACACCTGGAGGTTTTTGATTGCGATTGACGGGATCGCCGAAATGTCCGGACCCTGGGAGCCGAACGAAAGGCCGGTATCGCCGCCGGTGTACACTTGGACGAGAGCGGAGCGGTTGAAGCGCTTACCATTGATCTGAACCAGCACCTCGTCACCCGGCAATCCGCGAAGCGACGGCGCCCTCACGAAGCTCGACGCGTCCGAAATCGTGTTCTGAGGGACATAGAACGAGGGAACGATGTTCTTCACCGTATCGAGCAGGTTCGCGGTCGGCTGAGTGACCAATTCCTGCGAGCTGATGACATCGATCGGCGATGCCGATTCGTGACCGTTCGGTCGGTACGCCGGGTGCCCGTAATGACGATCTGATCAGTGTTCACTGCAGACGGCGCCGGCGCTGGTGGCGGGGCGGGTTGTTGCGCCTGAGCAACGCCAGGAACCAATGCGAAAAAGGTCGCCGAGGCGAGAAGCAGTTGTTTGGAACGGCTGATAGAGCTCATCGTCAATTCCCCCGGATGGCTGACGTCGTCGTTGCGGTGCAGCGGAAGATGAATGGGGGGTGATCTAAGTCAACTAACTTTCGATAGGGATTATGCTGCGATTGTTCCGGTGCCGTATAAAAGTGCGACATAGGGTCGTTTCCTGTCACTCCCGGTGCAGCCTGTTCCCCGAAGCCGCGACTTCCCAATAATCGTTTCGCTGAAGGGAAGGAGTGACTCTACCGCCGCAAACGTAGGCTCCGACGAGGGCTCGTCGCGATCCATCCAACTCTGCCAATACGGCGTGAACCGCTCAGGATTCGGTAATCGACCTTGCCTTCGGCTCGCTGCTGCATTGTGGCTTTGAGCCTCGACCACGAGCGAGGCTTGGAGCTCCGAATGACGTCGCAAGCGCGTCACGGACCTTGGGATCGAGCCTCGTCAAAGGGCTGCCATCTTCGCCGGACGCGCTGTCTCGCCATTCGCCTGAGCCAAGCTGCGGCAGCTGAACCTGAGTGCTCTGCAATTTCGGCAGTCAGCAACGTTCGGCTCAGCGGTCCCGAACTTGAATTCGTCATAAGCGCGATCGAAGCCAGAATCGATTGCGCCCATCATCCAATCAGCGGCCGGTCTGGGAAATGATCGAAGGCGGTGTGGATAGCGACTCAATCAAATAGCCCGGCACAAACCAAATGAGCCTGAATTCGAAATCGCCGGTCGCTTCCGTGTCTCGTGTTGGGCGAGCTCGTGCGCAATCGCCGCGAGGATCGCAAGTGTCGTCCGACCATCACAGCGGTGCCAAGGCCCGCGCACGAGCCATGTCCGGTTCGAAATTCGGAAATGCCGTGAGGTAAATGATATTCTCGACGACCGAGAAGCGGCGCCGATTGCGAAACCGGAAATGACCGCGTCGAGCTTGTAGCCAATTCGGTTGAACCGAAAGAGCAAGATGATGACAAGGCCCTTGAGGGCTTCCTCGATCCAAGGTGCGACATCGCGGCTGTAGCCGGAAAAGCGATTGCAACGATCGATCAGGCGGCCGCTGATCGGATAAGCTGCAAAGGCTGCAATTCCGCCGTAGACGAGCAGCTCCGAAAACCTCGACCCGGCTGATCAGCGCGAAGGCGTCGAGCCACATGAAAATCGCGAGAAGGACTAAGACTGGAACAAGCGCAATTGCCGAGTGCACAGCTTCGGGCAGTAACGCGGTCACGATCTGAGCACCTTCAGTGACGCAAGCCACATTTTGGCGTGGCCAGTTGGAACGAGATCTGGCCTATTTCTTCTCGGACTTGTTTTCCGTTTGAACGTTCTCGTTGACGTTTAGCGTGACGCTCTTGCTGCCGACCTTGTTCTGGATCTTATCGCCCGTCTTCTGGACGTCGTTGCCGATGTCGGCGGCGATGTTCTGGGCAGTGTTGCCGACGTCGGCCGCAGCATTTTCGGCAACGTCGCTGTTGTAGGTAATGCTGGTCGTGCCATTGTTGTTGTCCTTGCTGACCTGGCAGGCGCCGAGGAGCAGATAGCGGGATTGCGGAAAGTGCGATGCGCATGTGAGTCTCCACTGTTTGCGAGATCCAACGCGGGAATGCCGTTCCGGCTCCGAATTAAATCTGTCTGCGCTTAGAGCAGGCGCATCTGGTCGCCCTCGGGCGGACGGAAGAGATCGGTACGAAGCGGGAATTTCGCCTGGCGCAGGCCGAATTTCCTGGCCGCGATCTCGAAGCGCGTTTTCAGGAGGTCGGCCCACGGACCTTGGCCGCGCATGCGGCTAAAGAAATTGGGATCGTTGGCGCGGCCTCCACGCAGCGAATGGATTGTCGCCATCACCTTTGCAGCGCGATCGGGATAATGTTCGTCAAGCCATGCCCTGAACAGCGGCGCAACCTCATGCGGCAAGCGCACCGGAAGGTAGAAGCCGCCTGGCGCGCCGGCTTCTACGGCGGCTTCGACGATATGCTCGAGTTCATGATCGGTGATCTGTGGAACAACCGGCGCAATCGCGACATAACAAGGCACGCCAGCGTCATTAAGCGCCTTGACGGCGGCCAAGCGCTTGCGCGGCTGCGGCGCTCGCGGCTCCAGTGTTCGCGCCACTTTGGGGTCGAGCGATGTCACTGAGATCGCGACTGAAGCAATGCGCAAGTCCGCCGCCTGCTTCGAGCAGTTCGAGATCGCGCAGAACGCGATCGGACTTGGTCGTGATCGTAAAAGGATGGCGCGTTTCGACGAGCAACTCGACGACCGAGCGAGTGACCCGCCAACGCTCTTCGATCGGCTGGTAGGGGTCGGTGTTGGTCCCCATCGCGATCGGCCTGCACTCATAACCCGGCCGCGACAGGGCCGCGTGCAAGAGTTGAGCGGCATTGGGCTTCACGAACAGCCGCGATTCGAAATCCACGCCCGGCGAGAGGATCGTGGTAGGCGTGGGTCGGTCGGGCGAAGCAATAGATGCAGCCATGCTCGCATCCGCGATAGGCATTGACCGATCGATCGAAGCCAATGTCGGGTGAGCTGTTTCGAGTGAGGATGGATTTCGCGTCGCTCGATCGTGACGGTTGTTCGTCGCTTCGGAACTCCATCGAGCACTTCTACCTGATCAAGCCATTCGCCATCTTCGAGGCGCTCCTTGAGGTTGAAGCGTGTAGGCGTGAGATTGCGGGTCGCCCCGCGTCCCGTGGCTCGACTCGACGGGCATTCATCAAGCTTATCGCGATCATGAGAACATAACAAGAACGATGGGCTTATTTCTCGCCGCCACCAGTCCCGCTAGCGTTCGCTTCGTCGGCATTGGATCCCATCCGCGCGGATGAGCGTCGGGAACGAGGGCCAACGATGCTCGGCCATCGCCTTCAAGGTCGGCGTGTCTTCGCGATCCAGACCCTGATAGATCCACATGTTCCGCATCACCGACGGGACATAATAGCGGGTCTCCCAATAAGGAATGAACTCGATCCATAGCAGCGGATCGCCCTTGTCGTTGATGTTCGCCCATTTGGCGACCGGAAGGGGACCGGCATTATAGGACGCAATGACACGCGGAAGTTGGCCGGCCGTCGCCGACGAGTTACGCATCATCTCGATGAAGCTCTGCCCGAATTCGAGGTTATACTTCGGATCGGTGAGCGCAGCTCGCGAATAGGCGACGCCTCCGTTGCGCGAGACCAACTGGGCGGTGTCGGGAACGACCTGCATCAAACCGACCGCGCCCGCGTGGCTGACGGCGGTGCGAATGAACGCCAATTCCTGGACGATGTGCCCGAACGCGAGGGCTGGATCGACACGCCAACCGTTGACGGGCTGCCAGCTTGGATTGGGGTAGCGATCGTTCGCATCGACGCGGGCTCCGTCCTGTCCATATTTCGCGAGCCATAGCTGCGCTGCTGGAAGGTCCAAGGTCTTGGCAAGGTCGATCAGCGCATGGTGCTCGGACGGCGCGCCAATCAACGCCTGGTGGCGAAGCATATCCTCCGCGCGCGCGGTTTCCCCGATCCGAGCTAGCTGGATTGCCCGCTGGACGTTGGGATATCGATCGATCGTGGGATCATATGCTGCAAGCGGGTCGGAGCCGAGCTTGGTCGACATGCCGAGCGTCTCGCGGGCCAGCAGTCCATAGAAGCTCTCAGGCGCTTCCGAAGTGGTTGCAGCGGTCCTTAGGAGATTCTCTACAGCCGCGGGACGGCCTCCCGCCTGTTCGGCGCGAGCGGCCCAATAATAGCCGCCGGCGCGAAGCTCGCGCTGGTCCGAGAGCTGCGCGGCCTGCTGGAAGTCGGTCGACGCGCTCGCATAATCGCCGAGACGCCACGAAGAGAGGGCCGATATCCAGGCTGACTGAGCAGCCCATTCGCCGGTCGAACCCTGCCTCCAGGTATCCGAGAACTCGGCGCGCGTCCATGTCGAGCCCGAGTACGTAGTAAATGAACGATACGCGGGTGCCGGCCTCTGCTCGAGCGTCGGCGGAGAGCGCCGGCCCCTGCGCGACGAGCAGGGCTTCCGCGCCGCTGGCATCGTCGGCTTTGATCAGAAGGTCGAGCGAGGTTCTAAGCTGGTCCGCCCGTGTTTCGCCTTGGATCGGGCGGGCGCGGTATCGGACCGGCGCGGAGCCAAGCACGATCGTAGGCTTTTCGGGAACGACCAGTGGAGGTGTCAACGCGCCCCGCTTCAGAGCCATCAATCCAAGCTGAATTCGCTTCAGGAAGCTCGGGAGCCTGGCTGATGAGCGCCTGAAGCAACTCCAGGTCGACGACCGGCGAGCCCTTTGCCGTATATAGCTCGGCTCTCGCCATCGGCGTAAGGACGCTCGGCGGAAGCGCGGCAATTCCCGCTGCTGCGGACGCCCAATTGCCCGCGTCGATCGCGTCGAACACTCCGCGCCAATCTTTGGGCGTTGCAATCGAGGATGCCGCGACAGGGGTTTGAACGACACTGAACGTCGGCTTTTAACTCGGCTGCGCTGGTTGTTGGGTTGTGGGCCCCGACGTCGAAGTAAGCGGAGCGAGCGGGTCAGGAATTGTCTGAGCCGCGAGCGGAGCGGAGCAAACGAGGGTTCCGAATGCGACCAAGCCCGCTTTCAAGAATTCGTCCCCCATCAGAAGCTGAAGATCCTGCCATGCCAATCGTTTATCTAACGGCCGCTTAATAAGGTGCCGCGGATGGAAGGTGGCGACCGCCCGGACGCCTTCGATTTTGTGGACTCGGGCGCGGGCGCGGGCCACCGGTTGCCCGATGAGCGCAAGCGCTGGGCCGTCGCCGAAGAGAAGGAGTAGCCGTGGCTTGACGAGACGGATGTGGCGCCGCGCGATCTTGGCATAATCATCGCGCTCGCGCTCGCTAAGACGGGCGCCCGGTGCATGGATGGGCGATAGGGATGCGCTATAGGCTTGCTCCGCATCCTGACCGATCGCGGCGAGCATGCGAGTGGCGAGGAGCCACGCATCGCCGCCGATCGGCCGCCCGGCCGCATAATCCTCGAGCGAGGGCGCATCGCTGAAAAGCATGATCGTGGCGTTTTCCGGCCCGTGGGGAAGGATGCGCTTCGCCTTTTCGGAGGCGAGTGGGAGTTGCGCGCTAACCGCCAGCCATTGCTGAAGCTCGGCCAAGGTCTCGTGCTCTGGAACCCTGACATTCTGCTGCTCGGCGACGATCGCCGCCGGCTTCGCATTTGCCGGTGCGGGATGAAGCCAGTTGCGCGGTTCTTCCTGCACGGCAACATCGACCCCGGCCTCGAGCCACCAGGCCAATGCGCTGCGCGCTTCGGCAGTGCCGATCGATAGTAATTCCCCGCCCACAGTCGCAATCCTCACCGGCATTGACGGCACGGTCAAGGAATGGGCAGTGCAGACGAGTCGAATTGTGTGGAGGACGCGACGAAGAGACGATGAGCGACCGCGAATCCATGACCTATGACATTGTGATCGTGGGCGCGGGCCCCGCCGAACTCACCGCCGCGATCCGGTTGAAGCAGCTGGCGCGCGAAGCCGCCCGTGAAGTTTCCGTCTGCATCCTCGAGAAGGGAAGCGAGGTCGGAGCGCACATCCTGTCCGGTGCGGTCATTGACCCCGTCGCGCTCAACGAGCTCATTCCAGACTGGAAGGACAGGGGCTCACCGCTGACGGTCCCGGTGACAGAAAATCACCACTGGATTTTGCGCCAGAACGGCAAGTGGGAAATGCCGCACTTCCTGATGCCGCGGTTCATGAGCAACCATGGCACCTACACGCTCAGCCTTGGAAATTTCTGCCGCTGGCTTGCGAACCAGGCAGAGGAGCTGGGGGTCGAGATCTTCCCCGGCTTCCCTGCAGCGGAGATCCTGTTCAACGACGACGGTTCGGTGAAAGGCGTTGCGACCGGCGATGTCGGCATTGCCCGCGATGGGAACCATCGCCCGGATTACCAGCGCGGCATGGAGCTGCATGCCCGCTACACCTTTTTCGCGGAGGGCGCGCGCGGGCATCTGACGAAGCGGCTGACCGAGCTGTTCGGTTTGCGCGATGAAAGCGGTCCACAAACTTATGGACTTGGTATCAAGGAATTATGGGACATTCCTGCCGAGAAACATAAACCTGGTCGAGTCATCCATACCCAAGGCTGGCCTCTCAAGGACGCCTGGGGCGGAGGCTTTCTCTATCACCAGGAAAACAATCAGGTCGCTTTGGGATTTGTTGTCTCGCTCGACTATGCCAACCCCTATCTCTCGCCATTCGAGGAGATGCAGCGCTGGAAGACCCATCCGGCAATTCGCGCCGAGATCGAGGGCGGACGCCGGGTGTCGTACGGCGCTAGGGCGATCAATGAGGGTGGCTACCAGGCCATTCCGAACCTGGTTTTTCCCGGAGGTGCCCTGATAGGTTGCTCGGCCGGGTTTGTGAACGTGCCGCGGATCAAGGGCACGCATACGGCGATGAAGTCGGCAATATTGGCTGCGGAAGCGGCGTTCGAAGCTCTCTTGGAAGATCGCTCGAGCGATGTCCTCGAAAGCTATCCCGCCGAATTCAAGAAAAGCTGGGTCGCAAGGGAGCTGAAGCGCGTCCGCAACGCGCAACCTGCGGTCGCGCACTGGGGCGGGACCGCGGGAACGCTTTATGCCGGGCTCGACCTGTGGCTCAATCAGCTCGGAATTGGCGTGCCCTGGACCTTGAAACTGAGACCGGACCACAGCTCGCTTCATCAGAAGAGCAAGGTCGCGCCGATCGAATATCCAAAGCCCGACGGAGTTCTCACCTTCGACCGGCTGTCGTCAGTTTTCGTGTCGAACACGAACCATGAGGAAGATCAGCCGGTTCATCTGACGCTCAAGGACGCGCACATACCCACTGCCATCAACCTTCCGGTCTACGCCGGTCCTGAACAGCGTTATTGCCCTGCAGGCGTGTATGAATTTGTCGATGGCGAGAGTGGTGAACCGAGGCTCCAGATCAACGCGCAGAACTGTGTTCATTGCAAGACCTGCGACATCAAGGATCCGACCCAGAACATCAACTGGGTTACTCCGGAAGGTGGGGGAGGTCCCAATTACCCGAACATGTAAGCTTCTGGCGGCTGCCGCCATGACGTCATTCTTTGTCGCTTCGGTTCCGGCGGCCGCGCGGCTGTCCGCCGGCGATCCAGCGATCACCTACGTCCAGGCGCGGGCGGCGGCCATCAACGGCGAGCACGCGCGGGCCGCGGAGCTCCTTGCGACGCTTGCCGACGCGCGGCCTGGCCAGACGCAATTCGCTCAGCAAGCGCTCAGCGAAGCGATCGGAGCCGGGCAAATGGACCTGGCGATCGGACTTGCGGCCAAGATTCCGCCGGCGAAGCTCACGACTGATGCACGACTTCTGCTGGTGACCAACGAAGTCAAGCGACACGAGCTCGCTCGGGCACTACCGTGGTTGGCTTCGACCGGCGGTAACGGCGACCTGACCTTTCTTAATCCATTGCTGGATGCCTGGGACGCAGCGGAGCGGGGCGATCAGACCCGGGCACTTTCGAGCATCAATCAGATCGCCGCAAACAGCATCCTCGGTCCGCTCAAGGATGAAGAACAGGCACTCATTCTGCTCAAGTTCCGCCGATCGGTGGACGCCGAACCCTTCGCACGGCGGGCGATCGGCTCGGCGGGCGCGCGAGAGGCGCGCGTTCGGCTTGCTCTTGCCGATGGCTTCCTCGCCGCCGGCGACCGGGTTCGCGCTGCGGCGATGATCGACGGAATGAGTGGCAATTCCTCGGCTGCCAACCAGCGGATCCTCGCCGGCAGGCCCAGTGGGGAGGCTATCGATACCGGCGCTAAGGCGTTGAGCTCGGTCCTCACCGCATTCGGAAGCCAGCTCGCGCGGCTCCAGCGCACAGCTCCTCCAATTGGCCTAGTTCAGGTCGCCCGCTTTGCAGATCCGCAGAACAGCAACGCCACTGCTCTTCTTGCCCTCTTGCTCGATGCAGCGGACCGGAGCGATGAAGCGCTCGCCTCGCTTGCCGCCGTTCCGCAGGACAAGGCGCTCATTTCGCAGATCCGCGACGTGCAAGTCCGAATTCTCTCCAATCGCAAGCGACTAAATGACGCTTATGCCATCGCTGCAGCCGCGGCTCGCAGTCCGGCGGCTGGGATCGATGATTATTCGCGGCTCGGCGATGTTCTGGAATCGATGGACCGACACGCAGAGGCGGCCGATGCGTTCGGACGCGCTGTCGCGATGACCAACGAGCGGAGGTCAAACGATGACCTGTGGTCGTTGCTTTTACTGCAGGCGAACGCGCTTGAAGAGGCGAACCGCTGGCCCGAGGCGAAAGCTGCGCTTCAGCAAGCGCTAGCCGTTTCGCCCGGCCAGCCGCTTGTCCTGAATTTTCTCGGCTACGCGAAGCTCGAGCGGGGCGAGGACATGGATGCTGCAGAAGCGATGATCCGCAAGGCCAGCGAGCTTTCCCCGGACGATGCGTCGATCACGGATTCGCTGGGATGGGCAGAGTTCAAGCGCGGCAAGGCCGAGGATGCGATTGAGACGCTCCAGCAAGCCGCCTCGAAGGACCCCGATCAAGCCGAAATCCAGGAACATCTCGGCGACGCGCTCTATAAATCAGGCCACCGCTACGAAGCGCGGTTCGCGTGGAGCGCCGCCCTGGTCACGGCTGACGAGGACAAGATGACCGAGCGCGTGAGAGCGAAGCTCGCATCGGGTCTGACTTCAGCCAACGCCGCCCCTTGATAGCAACGACGGAGATCGCCCCGGCCAAGCTCAACCTCGCGCTTCACGTGAGAGGCCGGCTTCCGGACGGGAGACGCGCGATTGAGACTGTCTTCGCGTTTTGCACTGATGGCGACAGGCTCGCAGGGAAGTCGGGCCGCGAATTATCACTCAATATTACCGGGCCGTTCGGAAGCGATCTTGCGGATGAGCCGGACAATCTCATCCTCAGAGCCGGACGGGCGCTTGCGCGGGCCGCAGGCGTTTCGGCAGCCGCCTCGCTGACGCTCGACAAGCGCCTGCCGATCTCCTCGGGCCTTGGCGGCGGATCAGCTGATGCAGCCGCGGCGCTGCGCCTGCTCACCGCCTTGTGGCGCATCGATCCCAAATATGCCGAAGAGGTCGCTCCAATGCTCGGGAGCGACGTTCCTGCTTGTCTCCTGAGCCTTCCCTCGCGTGGCGAGCGGGCGGGGGATGTACTCACTCCGATGCCATTGCCACGACTCTCCGGCACGCCGGTTCTCCTGGTGAACCCCCGAATCCCGCTTTCGACAGCCCAAGTGTACGACGGATGGAACGGAGTGGATGGCGGCCCGCTCGGTGACTGGGGCGAGGGAAGGAACGATCTGGAGGCTCCGGCAAAGGCCTTGGTTCCGGAAATTGGCGTGGTTTTCGATTGGCTCTCCGAGCAGCATGCCGCCTCCTTCGTGCGAATGTCCGGCTCCGGCCCGACCTGCTTTGCCTTTTTCAACAGCGAGGCCGCGCGCGATGCTGCAGCGAACGCTGTGCCGAGCGAATGGTGGCACCTGGCGACCTTCCTGCGCTAGGGAGCTGCGGATGAGCGGTCGTCCGATCCTGACCGCGCAGAAGATGCGCGATGCCGAACAGGCGGCGATCGATGGTGGCACCAGCGTCGAGCAGTTGATGGAGCGGGCAGGGACGGTGCTCGCTGAGGCCGTGTACCGCTTCGCCGGGCCGATACCTGTTTTATTGCTCTGCGGCCCCGGGAACAACGGCGGCGATGGCTACGTCGCGGCATCGCAGCTTGCTCATCGCGGCGTCGCCGTTCGGATCGCCGCAATTGGTGAGCCGCGAAGCGAAGCGGCGCGATGGGCGCGTTCCAATTGGGGGGGCGACGTCGAAACGCTGTCGGATGCGACGGCTCCGGCGCCCCTCTTGATCGATTGCTTATTCGGAACTGGCTTGAGGTATGGCATTGAAGACACTGTTTGTGCGCAGCTTTTCAGATTAAGCGAAAAATCGGTCGTATCGGTCGCTTGCGATATCCCGAGCGGCGTCGACAGCAACGGCGGGGCGGAATTGAGTGCCGTTCCTGCCTTCGACATGACCGTCACATTCGGTGCCCTCAAGCCTGCGCATCTTCTCTACCCGGCGATGCTCAAATGCGGTCGCCTAGTCCTAGGGAACATCGGGATCGCGGCTTCGAGCGCTTGGCATGAGATCTCACCGCCAAAGTTGCCGGCGCTCGATCCTGGCGGGCACAAATATGATCGCGGGCTCGTTCACGCGCTTGCCGGCAAGATGCCGGGCGCGATCGCGCTCGCAGCCACTGCCGCTGCAAGGGCCGGCGCGGGATATGTTCGAGTAAGCACCTCGCGGCACCTCGAAGGGCTGCCGTCCTCGATCGTTCAGACGGACATCGCCGAGGTGAACGACGAACGCATTCGCTGCCTCCTCGTGGGTCCCGGCTTGGGCGATATCCCGCAGGTGTTGACGCTTGCGCTGACCTCGCGCGCGCCGAAGGTGATAGACGCCGATGGGATTACACACCTTGGCAATCCCGAGCGACTGAAAGGCCAGGACGCGATCATCACTCCGCACGAAGGCGAGTTTGGGCGGCTTTTCGGCCAGCTTGCCGGGACGAAGGCGGAGCGAGCTCTCGAGGCGGCACAGCGCTCCGGAGCGGTAGTTGTCCTGAAGGGCGCCGATACTCTGATTGCTTCCCCCGATGGCCGTCTAGGCTTTCGTCCACCGGCTTCGCCGTGGCTCGCGAGCGCTGGCACCGGAGACGTCCTCGCCGGCGTGATCGCGGCGTGTCGGGCGCGCGGTCTGCCGGCGTTTGAAGCTGCGTGCGCCGGAGTCTGGCTGCAAGCGAGAGCGGCGGAAATTGCCGGGCCGCAGATGATTGCGGACGACCTCGCCAGCGCGATTCCCGAAGCCGCCGCACAGTGCATGAGCTGATCGTCCGCATCGCAGCGCGCGGGGATGGCGTGACGCAAAGTGGACGTCACGTGTCCTTTGGAGTGCCCGGTGATGTCCTGCTCGACGATGGTGGGCTCGCACCAGGACCGCACCATCAGGATGCACCGTGCCGGCACTTCCCGGAGTGTGGCGGATGCCAGCTCCAGCATGTCGATGACGAGGCATATGGCAGCTATTTGGTCTCACGGATCGAGACCGCGCTGGCTCAGCATGACATCGACACGACGATCCGAGGCCCGCATTTGTCACCGCCGCGCTCGCGCCGACGGGCAACGCTTCGGGCGGTAAGGGCCGCAAATCACGTGGTCCTTGGTTTCAACGGCGAAAAATCTCACCGAATCATCGATATACGTGAATGTCATATTCTTAGACCTCAGCTGTTTGCTGTGCTCGCGCCGCTTCGCGAGCTACTCGCGACTGTGCTACCGCCCAGGCATACCGCTGAGATCCAGCTGACGCTCGTCGACCAAGGCGTGGATGTGGTCCTCAAGAATGTGAAGGTCGAACGGCTCGCTGCCCTCGAGAAGCTGACCTCGTTCGCATCCGAGCAGGGTCTCGCACGCCTCAGCATCGATCAGGGAATCGGCGCGGAAGTGATTTATCAGCCCGATCCGGTGACGATCTCCATGGCGGGCACGCCGGTCGCATTCCCCGTGAGCGGTTTTCTGCAGGCGACCGGAGATGGAGAGATTGCGCTAATCGCCTGCGTTCGCGAAGCGATTGACGGTGCGAGATCCGCAGCCGACCTTTTCGCCGGACTCGGAACTTTTGGGATTGCCCTTCGCACCACCTACGGCGCTGAGGCTTCTCGCGATGCCGTGGCGGCGCTCAAGGTTGCAGCGCCTTCGATGAGAGTCGAGCATCGCGATCTCTATCGCCGGCCGCTCGATGTCAGCGAGCTGGAGCGGTTCGACGCGGTCATTCTCGATCCACCTCGTGCTGGGGCAGCGGAGCAGGTGAGGGCGCTCGCTCAATCGACGGTTCGGCGCGTCGCCTACATTAGCTGCAATCCCTCGACCTTCGCGCGCGACGCAAGCAGGCTGACCGAGGGTGGCTATGCGCTCGAATGGGTACGGCCCGTCGGCCAGTTCCGCTGGTCGACCCACGTCGAGCTTGCGGCCTGTTTTAGCCGTGGTGGATGAGGAAGATCGCTGCGTGGATAGTGAGGCACAGGAGGCAGATCGTCGCCAGCAGGAAGATTAGGAACCTTATCCTGACCACATTCACCGTCGCCTGAACGATGCTGTGGAGGATTCGCAAACCCACATAAGCCCATGCCAGATAAACGTTGATGGGGTGGTCGAATCCCATGAGGACGAGCGAAAGGACGATCGCGTAGAAGATCGTCGGCTGCTCCATCAGATGCTGGTAGTTGTGCGCGGGCCAATGCGCGCTCCCGGGATGCTTCGCTTCGAGGTCGGCGCCCCTGGTCCCGTCGGGAATGTCGTCGCGGCCGACAACGAACGGCCGCCGTTTGATGGCCATCCATATCAGCATCACGATCGACCAGGCGACGAGAGTCACGACCGGCGCAAGAAGTGGACTTGAATTCATGATTTTCCCCATCGTCATCCCGGACTTGATCCGAGGTCTATCTTCTTTAGCGGTGTAGCAGAAAAACGTAGATTCTCGCCTCCGCGGGAATGCGAGCGGAGGCTTTGTGCCAGAATTCGCACACGAACGGTCGCCACTCAATTGCAAGCAGATCGCCGCGGTTGCGTCGGGCAATGCGCTCGAATTCTACGATTTCGTGACCTACAGCTTTTTTGCGGTGCAGATAGGCCGCAGCCTGTTCCCGGGTGATTCCTCGCAATCGCTGATCCTGTCGCTCGCGACTTTTGGAATTGGCTTCATCAGCAGGCCACTTGGCGGTCTGATTATCGGACGCTTGGCGGACAGGCGCGGGCGCAAGCCAGCGATGATTTTGTCATTCACTTTGATGGGGATTGGAATCGTTGGGCTCGCATTGACGCCCTCCTACCGCCTCGTCGGAGTTGCGGCGTCGATCCTGGCAGTGCTGTTCCGGCTCATCCAGGGGTTCGCGCTTGGCGGCGAGGTCGGCCCGAACGCGGCTTTCCTGATGGAGGCGGCGCCGCCCCATCGCCGCGGGTTCTTTCTCTCGATCCATCTCGCGACCGCGGACGTCGCGGTCTTGGTTGCTGGGATCGTCGGCTTTGTCCTCTCCTCGACGCTCTCCGGCGCGCAGTTGGACGCATGGGGATGGCGGGTCGCCTTTCTCATCGGGGCGTCGATCGTCCCGTTCGGGCTCGCGCTTCGGCGGACTCTCGAAGAAACATTACCACCCGAGGCCAATATGCCAGCGCCGCCAGGTAGCCTGCGGCCCTTGCTGATCACGGCTGGGGCAGGGATGCTGATCCTCGGCGCTGGGACGATCAGCAATTACACGCTCGATTATCTCACGACATACGCGCAGGACACGCTCCACATGGCGGTACGGTCGGCTTTCGTGGCGACCGTGGTCCTGGGGCTCGTCAGCGCGGTGAGCGACCTCGGCGCCGGCTGGCTTGTCGATCGCTTCGGCCCCAAGCGCGTTCTCGTCGGTCCCTGGATCCTCCTAATCCTGCTTGCAGTCCCGATGTTTTCCGTTCTCAACTTGCTGCGAACTCCGGCTGCTTTGTTCGCGACGACCACGGTGCTTACGGTCGTCCACATCTTCGGCTCGTCAGCGGCGATCCTGCTTTTCATCCTTGCCTTGCCCAGCCGGGTTCGCGCCGCCGCGCTCAGCCTCGTCTACGCGCTTGCGATCGCTGTCTTCGGAGGCACCACCCAGCTGGTTGAGAAATTGCTGATTCGCTGGACCGGCAATCCGGTGGCGCCGGGCTGGTACATGGCGTGCGCAGTGGCAGCAGGGCTTGTCGGGGCGCTGCTCATCCGTTCACCGAAGCGGCCAGCGGACGCTTAGTCGAACAGCTTGGCGAAGCGGCGCTTGGAGCGGTTTCGCCAAGCGCCGCGATGCCAGGCATCGCTAGCGAGGAGCGGAAGCACGCTTGTCGCCTCGGCGAAGACCATTTGCTCCATGGCGGTCGAGACTTTGCCCCAACTCGCTGCTTCCTGAAGCGTAGAGGAGGAGCAGGCGCCGTCGCGCACGTCGGCGACGGTGATCTGGACCGCATATTTGTGCACCTCGACATCGTCATGGCCGAGAATTTCTGCACAAACCACAGTATCTTGCGTGAAGTTCTTGGGAACTCCGCCACCGATCATCAGGAGGCCGGTCGTGCCGGCCTTGATCTTGATGTCGGTAAGTTCGCGGAAATCGGCGATTGCGTCGAGCACCATGTAATGGCCGCCGCGCTTCATCGCGTCGACCTGATGCTTGACGAGGCCAAAGCCGGCCGATAAATCGACGAAGGCGGGGCAGAAGATCGGAACGTCTTGCTCATAGGCGAGCTGCACGAGACTGCCCTGCTTCTTGGCGTTGCCCTCGCTCAGCCATTTTCCCATTTCCCGGATGAAGGCGCGGCTGCTGTACGGGCGCGGCTCGAGGCTGTCGGCGATCTTACCGATCATATGGTCGCAGTCCTGGAGCTGCCTTTCATCGATATATGTGTCGTAGATGCGGTCGATGTAGAGCGATCTCAGCGTATCATCGTCTGGAATTTCATTAGCTTGATAGTGCTTGTGGCCAAGCGCTTCGAAGAAATCCATGTCGACGATCGTAGCTCCCGTAGCGACGATCGCATCGACCATGTTGGACTTAACGAGCTCAGCATAGAGGTCCATGCAACCGCCGGCTGAAGTGGATCCGGCGACGACGAGAATGATCGAGCAGCCCGGGTCTTCGAGCATCTGGTTGTAAATGCCCGTGGCGCGCGCGAGGTCGCGGCTGGTGAAGCTCATCTTGTTCATCGAATCGATGATCGGTCGGGCGTCGAACTTCGTGATGTCGATATGCTCGATGGGGCTCGACAGCAGCTCCGCCTTGCGAGTGTCGTTGATCCGATTGGTGTCCTGAACTTTGTTCAGCGTGTCAGCTTCCATTTCATGCTCCATTGGCGCTGCTCAAGAGGGCAACGGATTTCTAAGGGCATGTCGTTTCGCGTAAGGGGACAGCCTCACCCCAAGAATGCCGCGAAGGGCGGTTAGCTCCCCTTCCGCTGCGACGGAAGGGGAGAAACGGTTAAAGCTTAACGACGTTCGAGCAAGCAGGCGTCTTCGCGCCGTAGAGGCTCGCCATGGGCTCATCGTCGACGATCGCGGATTCCACCACGCCGAAGCCGTTGAACTGGGTGCGCATTGCACAGCCGTAGGCGCCGAGCATTCCGACCTCGATAAAGTCGCCCGGGCCGACGTCGGCGGGCAGCTCGAATGGTCCCGCCATGCGATCGAGATCATCGCAGGTCGGTCCGTAGAAGCTGAACTCCATTGGCCGCACGTGCGAATCGTCCTCGCGGATCAGCCTGACAGGGTAGCGCCAGCCGATATGCGCCGCGTCGAACAAAGCCCCATAAGCGCCGTCGTTGATGTAAAGCTCATCGCCACGCCGCTTCTCGACGCGCACGAGGACGCTTGCATATTCGGCGCACAGCGCTCGGCCCGGCTCGCACCAAAGCTCGGCCGAGTAGCTGATCGGCAGCGCTTCGAAGGCCTGGTGGATGACCGCAAAATAGTCTCGAGCGGAGGGGGCTCCATTCCTGGATAGGACGAAGGGAAACCACCGCCCACATCGACGATGTCGACGGTGACGGCGGCCTCGACGATCGCATCGCGGACGCGCACCATTGCTTCGGCGAAGGCTGCCGGGGTCATCGCCTGGCTTCCAACATGAAAGCAGATTCCCAAGGCGTCGGC
Organism: uncultured Alphaproteobacteria bacterium; assembly: GCA_963785855.1. Classification (GTDB taxonomy): domain Bacteria; phylum Pseudomonadota; class Alphaproteobacteria; order Sphingomonadales; family Sphingomonadaceae; genus Sphingomicrobium. Next base: position 6,644 of record CAWAWT010000048.1, on the reverse strand, counting down.
TGCCTGGCGAGTGGCGATGAGAAGTTGCCTCACGTCCATAGGCTCTGCGCCGAACTTCGCGGCGAGGCTGAGTTTGGAGTGATCAGAACTTACTCGGATGCGGACCAAAAGGTTGAGGTCGCTCGCTGGAACGCCGTCCTTCGATGTCGCTCGGACGATCTTTTCCAGCTCCTCGATCGTGTCGAGACTGAAGGTCTTCACGTCATGGCCGAAATAGGCCTCGGCGATCGCCTCTTCGGCCTTCACCGGGTGCATGAAGCAGAGGATGGCCTCGGGCAGCGTCTCATGGACGAGCCGGACTTCGCCGATCGAGGCCACGTCGTAGTGAGTCACGCCTGCGTCCCATAGGATCTTGAGCAGGTCAGGTGACGGGTTGGCCTTGACTGCGTAGAGCGAACAACCGGGGAATGCTTCGACGAAGAAGCGGGCAGCGCGCCGCGCGGCATGCGGGCGAAGCAAGGTGACCGGTTGGACCGGACGGCTCTTGGCGATATCGGCAGCCCCCCGGCTACCGGACGGGGCGGACGCTAGCCCCAGCGCGCGATGATGCTTGTGCAACTCAAGGGACCTCCAAATGCCTAGCGGCAAACGTTGACGAAAGCTGCCTTGCGGTTGGAAGTCCCATGGGGCAGCGAGGGCGCGATATATGAGCGGGTGGTAAGGCTGTAAAGATTTTTTGGTCGTGGAGTGGGCATTTGACCGCCGTATGTCGCTGATCTGCAACGACTAATCGAAAGGGTGAATTATCAACCAGTTAGCGGAAGCGGCCTTGGTCAAACGTGAAGACGTTGTCCGTGCGGGCGAACGGGTGAGCGGTCACGTCGAGCGCACTGCGCTCCTCGAAAGTGAGATTGATGGCACGCCCATCTGGCTCAAATGCGAGTGTCTGCAGACTGGGGGGGCCTTCAAATTGAGGGGCGCGACTAACCGGTTGCTTCAGCTTTCTCCCGAGGAACGAGACCGTGGAGTCGTCGCTTTTTCCTCCGGCAATCATGCTCGCGGCGTGGCGATCGCGGCGCGGCGGCTAGGAATTCGAGCGATTATCGTCATGCCGTCGAACGCACCGCAGGTGAAAGTCGACGGCACTCGAAGTGAAGGCGCAGAGATTATCTTCTACGACCGCCGCACCGAAAGCCGCGAAGCAATCGCTCGCGCATTTCGAAGGACACGGGCGCGACCCTGGTGCCGAGCTTCGATGATCGAGCAATCGCTGCAGGCCAGGCAACGGTCGGTCTCGAAATTGTCGATCAGCTTGGCCGAGAGCCCGCTCGTGTGGTCGTTCCGTGCGGGGGTGGAGGACTAGCATCCGGCGTTGCGCTCGCCATCTCCGCAGGCGGAGATAAGTGATCGTCGAGCCCGAGGGCTGGGACGACATGGCGCGCTCGCTCGAGCTCGGCGAGATCGTGCCCGTCGCCGCCGACGCGCCCGAAAGCTTCTGCGATGCTCTTCAGACCCTCGCCGCGTTTCCCCGATCACCTTGAGAATCCTGAGAGACCGTAGAGCGGTAGCCCTGTCGGCGAGCGATGCTGAAACAGCCGCAGGCGGTGCGCTTCGCGTGGGAAAGATATGGGCTCGTTGTCGAACCGGGCGGGAGGCCGTGGCGCTGGCCGTCTCCTTGCTGGAAAGATGCCGCCGCGTCCCGATACCGTCGTTATTCTGTCGGGAGGCAATGTCGATCCGGCGCTTCACGCCCGGATCATGAACCATGAACTCTAGCCGAGATTGCGGGCCTTGTACTCGCCGGGCTCGACATGGGCCGGGCTGGACCGCTCGACCGCCTGAGTTAGCTCTTCCAACTCCGCGGCTAGAGTCTTCAGTTCACCCACGAGGAATCGGCGCTGGTCCTCAGCAATGGATTCCGAGACGTCGATCAGCGTGTCGAGCATCATCGCGATGCACGGCAAAATGGTCTCCTCGATCCGTTCGAACGCCTCTTCGAGGCGAAGCTGCTGCTCCCCACTTGGCATTGGGCCGGTTTGGCCGATCTTGGTTAAGTCTTTGTGAAGTCTGGAGCGGAGATGCAGAATTTTTCATCGGCGGTGATGGCGCTCGTGATGATCGCCGGCTTCCTGCTGCTGATCGGTGGTATAAAGCTCGCCGCTCGATCGTCAGACCCGGATCAAAGGCGTTCTCATGATCGTCGCCGCGTTGGTGATGGTCATGAACGTGATGATCTGGACGGTATAGCCGGCTTCACCGGGTCGGTTGCGAGCCGCATGTCGAGATAGTCGTCGACCGACTTCATCAATTGATCGAGCTCATTGGCGAAGAAGTGGTTTGCGCCTGGAATCAGATTGGTGGTTGATTGTGATGTGCCGTTGCGTCCTGAGTTTATCGACGAGTTTTTGGACCGCACTTGGCGTGACCACCTCGTCCGCCTCGCCCTGGACGATGATCCCCGATGACGGGCACGGCGCCAGGAAACTGAAGTCGTACATGTTCGCCGGCGGGGCGATCGAGATGAAACCGCGGATCTCTGGGCGGCGCATCAGCAGTTGCATTCCGATCCAGGCGCCGAAGCTGACTCCGGCGACCCAGGTCGTCTCGGCCTCCGGGTGGATGGACTGCACCCAATCGAGCGCGCTCGCGGCATCGGACAATTCGCCGATACCGTTGTCGAACACGCCCTGGCTCTTTCCGACTCCGCGGAAATTGAAGCGAAGGGTCGCGAAACCGCGCTTCACGAAGGTTTGATAGAGCAGCTGTACGATCTTGTTGTTCATCGTTCCGCCCGCCTGCGGGTGCGGAATGCAGGATCAGCGCGACTGGCGCGCGCGGGCGTGTGCCGGGGTGAAAACGGCCTTCGAGACGCCCCTCGGGGCCGGGAAAAATGACTTCGGGCATCGGTAGTGAAAGCTCGCGAATGAAAATGTGGCCCGCCGACGGGTGCGCCGCGGCGGCGCGTTCTATATAGGGGCGCCCGTTCAAGTGGCAATCTGCAGGAATCCGCGACTTTGACCATGTCCGGCCGGCTTTACCTCGATCATGCGGCGACCACCCCGTACTCGGCGGTCGCTCAGGCTGCGATGAGCCGCGGGTTTCAGGCATGGGCCAACCCAAGTTCGCCGCATGCTGACGGCCGCGCGGCGCGTGCGCTTCTCGATGGGGCTCGGTCTGGCATCGCCGAAGCGCTTGGGTGGCGCCATGACGTCATCTTTACAAGCGGGGCGAGCGATTGGTCGAGATTGCCGCGAAGCGTGCCCAAATTCCCGGGCGTGCTCATAGCGCGACCGAGCATGCCATCGTTCCGTATGCAATGGGCGCTGGGTCCAGGATCATCGCGGTCGGCCCCGATGGGATCGTCGATGAAGCAGCATTGGAAGCAGCGCTGGACGCCGGTCCTGCACTAATTGCGATCCATCAGGTCAACAATCAGACCGGCGTCATCCAGCCGCTGGACTGGATCACTGAAAAGGTTCGAGCGGCGGGTTCATTGCTTCTCGTGGACTGCGCGCAGAGATGCCGGAAAGTTGCCGCTTCCGGATGCGGATTTCGTTGCGGCGTGCGCTCACAAGCTCGGCGGACCACCCGGAATCGGCGTTCTCGCTGGTCAGGACCTTGCAACGCTCGAGCCAGTCGGCGGGCAGGAGATGGGCTACCGGCGCGGCACTTAGGACATGCCTGCGGCGCTGGCATTCGCAGCCGCGCTGACGGCGCATCCTTACGACATGGAGCGGCTAGCCATGCTTCGCTCGCGGCTCGACGACGGCGTGCGAACTTCGGCGGCTCGTGATTGCCGAAGAAAGCCCGCGGATCGCAACGATCGGGGCGGTCGCTTTGCCTGGCGTTTCAAGCGCATCCCTTTTGGTGCAGCTGGATCTCGCGGGAATTGCAGTATCATCGGGTAGTGCTTGTTCTTCGGGCAAGATGAAGGCGAGCGAAGTCCTTGCGGCAATGAATATCCCGGAGAATGTCGCTGGCAGCTTTGTCCGTGTAAGCTTCGGGCCCTCGACCGAGGAAGCCGATATCGACCGCTTTCTCGACGAATGGGGCAAGATCGCCACTCGAATGAAGGCCCAGGCCGCATGATCTATCTCGATTACCAGGCGACCACGCGCGTCGCGCCCGAGGTGGTGAAGGCAATGGCACCGTCGATCGAGGAAAAGTTTGCCAATCCGCACTCCCCATCGCGCTGGGGCAACGAGGCCGAGGCGGCGATCGAAGTCGCTCGAAAGAGGGTTGAGCTGGCCATTGGTCTTAAAGGCGGAAGCGTGGCCTTTACCGGCAGCGCGACCGAAGCACTCAACTGGGCGCTCAAGGGGACGGCTGAAAAAGCGCCGAAGGGACGCAACCGCATCATCTCGGTCGCGACCGAACATGCGGCGGTGCTCGATAGTTGCGAGTGGCTTGCCGGGCGCGGCATCGACCTCACCGTTCTTCCGGTGCAAGCCGACGGGCGCCTTGATCTTGACCTGCTCGCGCGCGAGCTCGACGAGCGCGTGCTCCTCGTTGCCGTGATGCAGGTGAATAATGAAATTGGAGTGACCCAACCGATTTCCGAGATCGCCAGCATGACTCATGAAGTCGGCGCGTTGATGCTGTGCGATGCCGTCCAGGCGCTCGGGCGGGTCGAGATTTGCAAGGGTCCGGACCTCGTTGTGGTCTCGGCGCACAAAATCCACGGTCCGAAGGGGGTTGGCGCAGTCTGGATGCGAAAGGGGGCCGAGCCCGCACCATTGATTCACGGTGGCGGGCAGGAGCGAGGACTTCGCTCTGGCACCTTGTCGCCGGCGCTGTGTGTTGGATTCGGTGCAGCAGCGAAGCTTGCTGATGAGCGAATCACTCGTGATTACGACCACGTCCAGAAGCTCTCGAAGGCTGCTATTCACGCCCTCGGTCCCGGTTGGATCATCAACGGGAGTACCGTTCAGCGTTACCCGGGCAATCTCAACATTCGACGTGAAGGTGTTGATGGAGCGAGATTGATTGCTGACTTGCGTGACATCGCCTTCTCGCTCGGCTCCGCTTGCGCAAGTGGTTCCGGGCGTCCCAGCCACGTGTTGAAAGCTTTGGGGCTCGACTACAGAGAAACGCGCTCTTCGATCCGACTCGGGTTTGGGCGCTACACGACGCAAAAGAACCTCAATGACGCATGCCACCGAATTGCCGCGGCTGCTCACGCCCAGGAGAAGCTTGACGCGTGACCTTGGTGCGTTTTTTGAAGGCTGATGGAACCCTCGACAAGGTGGTGAAGGCGGAGCCGGGACAGCGGTTGCTCGACGTCGCCTGGCGGGAACGGGAGCCGCTCGAAGGCGCGTGCGAAGGCGTGATGGCCTGCTCTACCTGCCACGTGATCGTGGCACCTGAGGATTTCGAGGAACTGCCGCCGGCAAGCGAAGAAGAAGAGGATTTGCTGGACCTTGCGGCGCATGCAACGCGAACTTCGCGGCTTGCCTGTCAGATCATCCTGGCCGACGAATTGGAGACCCTGACGGTGCGAATACCTCCTGCCGCTCGAAATTGGATGGGACGCTAACCAGATTTTTCGCGTGAACTTGCGGATTGAGTTCAGCAGCGTCTTCTTGATGTCCTCGGCGTGCAGGTGGCCGCAGGAGAGGATCGTTTTCTCGAATCGCTCGAAGCCGAACGGGTCGCCGTCGTCGTCGATCGCTTCGATCAGGCCATCGCTGTAGAGAATGAGGCGTGTCGCCGACGGCGAACGTCACCCTGTGCTCGCGGAACGGCTCGCGCCGGCGGACGCCGAGCGGGAAGCCCCACGACGACAGGGCCTCGAGGCGTTTCGTCCGCGGCGCGGTAGACGTACGGATCGAGATGGCCCGGCCGAGGAGAAGCGAAGCGTCTGGCGTGGCGGATCGAGCAGGCCGAAGAAGAACGTCATCAGGATCCGCCGCGGCGCGGTCCTCATCACGATGTCGTTGAGCACGTTCATCACCGCGCGCGGCGACGCGTCGTAGTCGACCTGCACCAGCAGTGCGGCCTTGGCCATGGCCATGACGATGCCGCTCGTCAGGCCGTGGCCGGAGACGTCGCCGAACGCGATGCCGATCTCGCCGATCGGCATGCGGCAGGAAGTCGAAGTAGTCGCCGCCGATCTCCGTCGCGGCGCGATAGTGCGACGCGACCGACGCGCCGGCGACGTCGCGGCGCATCGACCGGCAGCAGCGCGGCTTGAATCCGATTCGCGGCGTCGATCTCCGCCTTGACGCGCTCGCGCTCGACGATCCGTTTCACGTGCGGCGCGAGGTCCTCGTACGTGTAGACGACTTCGCGCTTCGTCATCATCGCGGCGACCGCGAAGACCAGGTGCGCCGCCAACGGCAGCGCCACCGCAGAAGCATCTGCCGGAGCAGATGCCCCTGCGCGCACGGACGTCAGCGGCCCTGCCATCGTGATCAGCGTCGCGCCGAAAAGCGCAATGACGGTAGAGAGCAGGTCGTAGCTGCGAGGATCAGCACCGATCGCAGCGATCGCGCCGAAGCCAAACAACATCCGTGGCGGTGGAGCGAGTGGCCGGCGTAGCCCGAGACACCACCCGACGGACAATCGCCGCGATCTTCCCGATCCACAGAGCCCGGAAGCGGTTCGTCCACGACATGAAAAACAGCGATGTGATCGGGAAGATCACCGCATCGATTGCGGCAAAGAAAAGAAGAAGGACCGGCCGAGTTGCACGGCGACCTCGA
>CAWAWT010000047.1:0-15268 GCA_963785855.1 uncultured Alphaproteobacteria bacterium | reverse complement strand
GATAATACGACGACGTGGCTGGACTGGGCCAATAGGGATGAGGCGCTTGAGGATTTCGTTGCAAGCCTGGCGAGAGAGCGAGCTTCTCACCTCGATTTGTTCGCAAGTCTTCCTGCGCATGCCGAGTGGCTCAGTCTCGACGCGCGTCCGTTGAATGGCGACGACTGGGAATCCTCGTCAGCTGTCGGTTTCGAGTTGCGGACGATGCGCAACGGCGTGTCCTTCGCACTTGGCGTTGATCGACTGGGAAAACGTGTCTCAATCGCCTTCGAGAATAGGGTCGCCCATCATTAAAAGTTCATCGGCGATCGGCTGGGGCCAATGCCGGCCCCGTATTGGGTAGGAAAAGATCGCGGGGGTTCCAGTCGATGAAGGCGCGTCGCGCGAAGCGCCTTGGCGAGGTCCAGGCATTGGGAAATTTTGCTGGTGGCCCCTCTCAGCATAGGACCCGCACGCAAAGGAGAGTATAAGCGCCGGGCCTCATCGGGAGGATCACATGAGCCGCAAATATATTGATTGCCGGGAGTTCCCGAGCGAGTCCCAGTGTACGGTTGCGATATCAGCCGACAGCGAGGACGAGCTTATTGATGCTGCAGCCCATCACGCGGTGCAGGTTCACGGGCACCAGGACAGCCCCGAGCTCCGCGTGCATCTGAGAGAGGCGGTCAAGTCAATGGAACCGATCGCCTAGGTCGCCCTCCGCCCATTGCGGATACTCGCGTTCAGCTTAGAACGACCGCATGTCGTACCCTCCTGCGGCCATTGGTCATCGCCTAACCGATGGATGACAGAGCTGAGTTTGCCGCTTTTGCACGGGAGCTTGCTGAGGCGGCACGTGCCGAAACTCTGACTCGGTGGATCCGAGGCTGTGATGTCGACGATAAGGGAAATGGTGCCTTTGACCCGGTGACCGACGCCGACCGCGAGGCTGAGCGGGTCATGCGCCGACTTCATCAACGAGCGCTATCCGGAGCACGGCGTGACCGGAGAGGAATGGCCCGACGCCCCAGGCCGCAGTTCTTATTGCTGGTCGCTGGATCCGGTTGACGGCACCCGCTCCTTCATCTGCGGCCTCCCGACCTGGACCACGTTGATCGCTCTTATGGAAGATGACCGACCGCTTCTCGGGTTGGTCGATGCCCCCTGTCTCGAGGAGATCTATGTGGGGTTCAACGAGCAGGCAGTAATGCTGAGAAAGGGCGAGCAAGCTGCAATTCAAGTCAGCTCCTGCACCCATATCGCCGAGGCGCGGTTGTCGACGACCGACCCGTTCCTATTCGAGGATGCCGCCGCGGAGGCGTTCGACCGCTTGCGCCGGAAGGTCGTAACCGTGCGCTTCGGGCACGACGGTTATGCCTATGCACGCGTTGCTGCGGGAAGCCTCGACCTTGTGGTCGAAAGCGGACTCAAACCGCATGATTATCGCCCCATCATTCCGCTTGTCGAGGCAGCCGGCGGAGTGGTCGGAAACTGGCGCGGTGGGAAGGATTTTACATCCGGCCGGATCATCGCTGCAGCGACGCGCAACCTGTTTGAAGAAGCGCTCCATTATTTCGAAAGCGTGGAATGACGTTCTCGAAGGCGCGCTACGACATCGTCCCAGGAAAAGCCTCTTGCCTCCATTAGGACGCTGACGTGGTAAAGGAGGTCGGCGACCTCATCGACGCAGCCGTCATTGTCGCGGCCGACCGCGGCAAGTGCGACCTCGACGCCTTCCTCGCCGATTTTCTGACCTATCCGCGCTGCGCCTTGGTTGAGAAGCTTGCGGGTATAGCTGGAGGAATTCGCCTGAGCGGGCGCGCTCGGCGATGATCGCCGAAAGGGTCGCGAGCCAGCCGGCGCTGGGCGCCCCAGCTTCGAAGCAGCTCTCGGTACCAAGGTGACAGACCGGACCGCTGGGTTCCGCGAGGACGAGCAGGGCGTCGGCGTCGCAGTCGACGAAGATGCGGCGGACGTGGAGGATGTTGCCGCTGGTCTCGCCTTTTTTCCAAAGCTGCTTTCGTGACCGGCTGAAGAAAGTAGCGAGCCCGCTCGCGAGCGTCTCGTTTAACGCCTCCTCATTCATGTAACCGAGCATCAAGACCTCGCCGGTGCAGCTGTGCTGCACCAGCGCTGGAAGGAGGCCGTGCATCTTGTCCCACGCCAGCGTGGCGACATCGGCTCTGGTCAGCGGCGCACTTCGATCCCGCATCCTGCGAGAAACTCCTTCAGCTCAGGGATCGTGATCAGTCGGTCGTGAAATATGGTTGCTGCAAGCGCCCCGCTGGCGCCCACCTCGAATGCTTCGCGGAAATGCTCCGCTGCTCCCGCGCCCCCCGAAGCGATAACGGGAACGCTCACCGCCTCGACGATGTCGCGCGTGTGCGCGACGTCGTAACCCTTCCGAACGCCGTCATGACGCATGGCGTTGAGGACGATCTCGCCGGCGCCCCGGTCGACCGCTTCGCGAACCCAATCAAGGGTTCGGCGGCCGGTATCGCGGCTGCGGTCGGGTGCTCCTGTATATTGATAGACCATATGGTCCTGGTCGCACTCGAACGTGTCCACACCAAGGACTACGCACTGGCTCCCGAACTCGCGGGCGAGCTCGGCGATCAGTTCCGGGCGCTCGAGCGCCGGAGAATTGACCGAGACCTTGTCGGCCCCGGCTTCGAGGCAAGCGGCGGCGTCCTCGCGACTCCGAAGTCCGCCCGCAACCGTGAACGGGATGTCGATGATCGAGGCGACCTTGCGCACCCAGGTCCGCGACAGCGTCCGGCCTTCAGCGCTCGCCGTGATATCATAGAAGACGAGCTCGTCCGCGCCTTCTTCGCGATAGCGCATCGCTTGCTCGACGATATCGCCGGCGTCCCGATGGTCGCGGAACTGGACACCCTTCACCACACGACCGTCCTTGACGTCGAGGCAGGGAATGATCCTACGCGCGGGCAAGGCCGAGCGCCTCCTCAAGCCTGAAACGACCCTCCCAAAGTGCCTTGCCGACGACCGCCCCGTCGGTTCTGAGCCGTCTGAGGTCAGCGAGCGAGGCGATCCCGCCTGAAGCCTGGATGGCCGCTTTGGGCAGCCGCCGCGACAATTCTTCATAGAGCTGGAAGTTGGGCCCCTGGAGCATCCCGTCGCGGCCGATATCGGTGATCAGCAAATGCCTGGCTTCGGGATAATCGGCGGCCACGTCCCACAAGCTCTTGCCGCTGTCTTCCGTCCAACCAGCGATGGCGACAATTGGAATTTCATCGACCAGCCGAACATCGATCGACAAGGCGACACGATCCGGACCGAACTCCGCGAGCCACTCCCGGACCGTCGCGGGCTCACGGACGGCCACGCTTCCAACGATGATCCGGTCAACGCCGCGGTTGAACATCCGAGCAAGTTGCTCCCGTTCTCGAAATCCGCCTGCGACCTGGAGACGAAGCGATACTGCCGATGCAAGACTTGCGACGAGATCGTGCTGGACCGGCTGTCCGGCGCGTGCCCCATCCAGATCGACGACGTGGGCCCAGGTCGCGCCTGCGGCTTCAAACTCCCGGGCCGCGTCCAAAGGGGTTGGTAAATAGGCACTGACGCTGTCGAACCGGCCCTGTTGGAGGCGCACGGCGCGACCACCCATCAGGTCCAGGGCGGGATAGACGATCATTGTAGGAAGGTCTTGAGGAAGCGCGCGCCGACGTCAGCCGAGCGCTCGGGATGAAATTGGGCGCCAAGCCAATTGCAATGGCGCACCACTGCTGGGATTTCGCGGCCGTAGGAGGTGCTGCGACCGTTGCCGGGCCGGCATCACACGCAAAACCGTGCGCGAAATAGACATAGTCGCCAGTCTCGAGGCCGATCGCCGGATCCGCGACCCTGAGCCTGCTCCAGCCCATGTGCGGGACGGGCATGCCCGGCGCCGGTTCGAGCGCCCGAACCTCTCCTTTCAGGATTCCAAGGCACTCGGTCGCGGCTTCCTCGCTTCGCTCGAACAGCAATTGCATGCCAAGACAGATGCCGAGCGCCGGCTGAGTGAGCGAGCGCAGGCAGTCCTCGAGCCCAGTCTCTTTAAGGCGCTCCATCGCATGCCCGGCAGCGCCCACGCCTGGGAGCACCACGCGCTCGGCAGAGCGGATTAGTGCCGCATCGGCGGTGACGAAGGGCCTTGCTCCCAATCGCTCGAATGCCAGCCGGATGGACCCGATATTACCATAAGCGAGATCGACGATCGCAAGCTTCACAGAACGCCCTTTGTGCTTGGGAGTGCGTCTCCCTCGCGCCGTATCGCGTCCCGGAGAGCCCGCCCCAGGGCCTTGAAACAAGCCTCGGTCTTGTGATGGTCGTTGTCGCCCTCGACTTTGACGTGAATCGAAGCGCCCATGCTGTCGGCAAGCGATCGGAAGACGTGCGGGGTCATCTGGGTCGGATAGTCGCCGATGCTGGGCGCGGCGAACTCTCCCTGGAAGCTGCAAAAGGGGCGGCCGGAGAGATCGACGACGACTTGCGCTTGCGCTTCATCCATCGGCAGGGTGAAGCCGAAGCGGCGAAGACCTCGCTTGTCGCCGAGCGCTTGCGACAGCGCGGTCCCAAGCGCAATCGCGCAATCTTCGATGCTGTGGTGCAAGTCGATCTCGAGGTCGCCCTCGCAGCTCAGTAGCAAGCTGAAGCCGCCGTGTGCAGCGACCTGATCGAGCATGTGATCGTAGAAGGGCACTCCCGTATCGACTTTGCGCGGCTCTTCCCGGTCGAGGTCGATTGCGACCGCGATTTGTGTTTCGCGCGTATCCCGCACGACATTGGCTTGCCGTCCCGGCAAGGCCTCGACCGCGAGCCCGAAAGCACGCAGTAAAGCGTCATTCTCGGCGCTTGTCCCGATTGTCACGCGAACCCCCCCAGGCGCCGCATTGGGCCGGAAGCGGACTCGGATTTCCGAGCGCTCGCAATCGTGCCGCGAGGATTTGGGGGGAGTCCACCTCGAGGAACAGAAAATTCCCACCGCCCGATCGGACGCTGCGCACGGCGGGTGCGCCTTTGAGCCGTCTCGCGACCAACTCGCGGTCTGCCTTGATCCGGGCGATGCGCTCTTCCTGGACGGCGCGGCGCGAGGGCGCCAGCGCTGCGAGCGCGGCGTCCACCGATGGGCTCGGCATCGGATAAGGAGGCAGCGCTCGGGCGGCCACCGCGATGGTCTCGGGATCGCCGATCGCGCAACCGACGCGCGCTCCGGCGAGGCCGAACGCCTTGGAGAGTGTCTTGAGGACCACCAGGTTCGCGCGCGCCGCCGCTTCTCCGGCGAGACTGGGGGTTGAGGCGAAATCGAGATAGGCTTCATCGGCGACGATGATCGTCTCGGGAAGACGATCAGCAACTTTCAGGATTAGCGACGGATCGACTTCGTTGCCGGTCGGATTGTTCGGGGTGCAGATGAAAGCCAGCTTCAAATTCTCATCGCTTGCAACCGCGTTGAGGAAGGAGTCCGCATCGAAGTCGAAAGATGAGCCGAGCGGGACATCGAGGAGCCGGGCGCCCTGGAGCCTCACAAAATGCGCATAAGCCGAAAAGCTTGGGCTGCAGACCGCGACCGCATCGATCGCCGGACGACAGAAGGTCCGGATCAGCATGTCGATCGCATCGTCCGCGCCGCGCGTGACGATCAGATTCTCAGGAGCCACGCCGTAAAGCGATGCAAGCGAGGCCCTGAGCCGCGACGGCTGCGGTTCCGGATAGCGATTGATGGTCGCTGCAAGTGCGCCCTCGACGAGGGGCGGATAGGGATTCTCATTGGAGTCGAGCCGGATCGCATCCGGCGCGGCTCGCGCATTGTTGGCAGCGATGTCGAATGGCTCGAGCGCGACGATCTCGGGCCTCGCGAGGCGTTCGGCGAGCGCGCTCACGCCGCAATCTCCAGGCGAGCGTCGGCGGCGCGCGCATGTCCCTCGAGCTCCTCCATCCGGGCGAGAGTTGCGGCGGGCTGAGCGATCCGCCGAGCGGCTTCTGGCGTGACCTGCTGAACGCTCATCGCCTTTAGAAAAGTATAGACCGAAACTCCGCCCCAAGCGCGCGCCGCTCCGTCGGTTGGAAGGACGTGGCTCGAGCCAGCGAGATAATCTCCGAATGTCTCCGCTGCGAGCGGCCCTGCAAATACGGCTCCCGCATTCCTGACCCTGCCGATCAGCGACTCCGGCTGGCTGACCGCGAGCGACAGATGCTCGGGCGCATAATGGTTGGCGATCTCGAGCGCCTGGTCGAGATCCGCAGCGATGATGATCCGCGCCTGCCTGAGCGATTTTCCGGCGATGTCGCGGCGCGGAAGAGCCGTAAGCTGGAGGCGGACCTCGGAAGCCACGGCCGAGGCAAGCTCCCGGGAGGTGGTGACGAGGAGGACCTGGGCAGCCGGATCGTGCTCGGCCTGGCTTAGGAGGTCGGCGGCGACTAGCCGGCGGTCGGCATGATCGTCGGCAATGACCATCAACTCGCTAGGGCCCGCCGGCATATCGATGGCCGGGCCTCCAGGGAGGCTGGAGACCAGTCTTTTGGCTTCGGCGACCCAGGCATTGCCGGGCCCGCAGATCTTGTCGACTTTCGCAATCGCGCCAGCCCCGAAGGCCAAAGCGGCGATGGCCTGCGCTCCGCCGACGGTCCATATTCGCTCGATTCCGGAGAGCTCGGCTGCAAGTGCGATCAGCGCGTCGAGTCCGCCTCCAGGCCGGGGCGGGGTCACTGTGACGATCTCGGTCACGCCCGCCGCCCGGGCTGGGATTGCCAGCATCATCAGCGAGGAGAAGAGAGGGGTCTTCCCTCCGGGAACGTAGAGCCCAATGCGGTCAATCGCACGCCAGGTCTTGGTCACTATGAGGCCCGGCGCCGTCTCCATTGTAAAATCGCTCGGCCGGCTCGCTTCCTGGAAGGCGCGGATGCTCGCCGCGGCATATTCCATCGCCTCGACACCAGCGGCGGGGAGCTGTCGACGCGCCGCGATCGCTAGCGGCGCGACGTCGATCTCGAGCGGTTCTTGGCCGTCGATCCGGGCCGCAATTTCGCTGAGGCCGTCCCAGCCATTGCGCTGCACCTCGGCAACGATCGAGCGAACCCCAGCCTGGAGGCGTGCGTCGGAGCGCTGCTTCGGGCGCTCCAGGGCCATTCGGCGTCCCGATGCCTTGAGATTGTCCCACACCAGCTGCTTCACAGCATCATCTTTTCAATCGGGACGACAAGGATTGCCGATGCTCCTGCGGCTTTGAGCTTCTGGAGCGTCTCCCAGAAGACCGATTCCTGGCAGACGGCATGCACTGCGAACTGCCCAGGCCGCCCGTGCAGCGGCAGGATGGTCGGGGCCTCAGCGCCCGGAAGCAGGTCGGTGATATTCTTCAACGCCTCGCTCGGTGCGTTCAGCATGATATATTTGGATTCCTTGGTGGCGAGGACGCCGCCGATCCTGCTTAAGAGCTGCTCGGCGATCGCCGATCGGCCTTTGTCGAGCCGCTTGCGGGTCCGGATGAGCATGGCCTGGCTATCGAGCACGGTGGCAACGGGCCTCAAACCATTGGCTTCGAGCGTCGCTCCGGTCGAGACGAGATCGCAAATGAAGTTTGCGATCTCGAGACGCGGCGCTAGCTCAACCGCGCCCTTCATCTGGACCACCTCAGCTTCGATTCCCTCATCGTCGAGGAAGCGCCTCAGAAGGCGCGGGTAAGAGGTTGCGATACGCTGCCCCGAAAGGGTTCGCGGCCCGTCATAAGTCAGGCGATCGGGAGCAGCGATCCTCAGGCTGCAATGGCCAAAACCAAGCTCCGCGATACGTTCGAACCCCGGCTCGGACTGTCCCAGCGCGAACTCCTCGAGAACGTTCTGGCCGACGATTTCGAACTCGCATGCCCCGTCGCTAACAAAGGTCGGGATATCGTCGTCGCGAACGAACATCAGGTCCGCGGGAAAATTGGCCGCGCGTGCCGTCAGGCTGTTTTTCCCGGTTTCGAGGCGAAGCCCGGCCTCGCGCAGCAAGTCCTTGCTCGAGTTCGGACAATCGGCCGGACCGCTGAAGCGCGATGTGGAGGCGGCTCCGGTCAACGGACATTGCCGGCCTCCAGTGCATCGATTGTGCGGCGATAACCTTTGTGCGGTTCGTCGCGGAGAAAACGACCAACGCGGACGATGGTCGTGGTGCTGACCCCGGTTTCCTCGTGAATGTCGCGATAGGAAAGGTCGCTCCCATCCAGCAGCCGGGCGACGTGCCAACGCTCGGCAAGGGCCCGGATTTCGGAAGGAGTGCAAAGATCGCGAAGAAGCTGCCGCATCTCCTCGCGCGAGCGCGGGGTCTGCAAAGCTTCGCAAAGCTCGTCCAGCAGTTGGTCGAGATCCCGTGTCGGGCGAAGAGACATGAGTCGCTTTCGTGTTACAACGTGTTAATACGTTGTAGCGTATCTAGAGGCGAGTCCGACGGAGTCAATGGCGCGCGGGAAGTTTCGGGCGGTCAGTCGAGCGCATCGACAATCTGTCGGACCGATCGTCCGGCGTCATCGCTGGTAACGATCCGGATCTGGGCCTCAGCGTAATGCGGGCGCCGATCGTCCCACAGTTGGCGGAGCTCGCCGGGGGTTTTCCCAGCGGCAAGCGGTCGCCTGCTCGACCGGGCGAGGCGCTCGAGGATCAGCTCGAAGGGCGGGTCGAGCCAGATGGTAATTGCATTGGCGTTGGAGAGTGCTCGCGTTTCGGGATCGACAAAAGCGCCGCCGCCAAGGGAGAGAATTCGCGCCTGGCCGGCAAGGTGCTGCGCAATCATCTCCCGCTCACAGGCACGGAATGCATATTCTCCGTGACGCTCGAAAATCTCGGCGACAGGAAGACGGAACACCTCCTCGATCGCCCGGTCCACATCCAGGAATTCAAATCTCATGCGCCGGGCCAGCTGTCGGCCGATCCTCGATTTTCCCGATCCCATGAAGCCGACGAGGACGATCGGCTTCATGGCGCGAGAATCCCTACGGAGGGTCACGGCGGCCGATCAGGTAATGAAGCGCAAGGCCATAACCTGCAGTGCCCAGACCGGAGATGACCCCGACCGCGGCTGCAGTCGTTAGAGTCTCAGCTCGCCAGCGTTCGGCTCTTGCGTGAATATTGCTGATATGGACCTCGACGATCGGGGCGGAGCAGGCCTTGAGCGCGTCGAGCACCGGGACGGAATAAGAGCAGCCTGCAGGATTGATAACGATCCCGTCCGAGGCACGCGCCGCCTGGATCTGATCGATCAGCACGACCTCGCTGTTTGTCTGGCTGAACGTAAGGCCAATAGCTTTCCGGTCGCACAGCGACCGGCACTCCCGCTCGACATCGGCGAGCGTGTCGGTGCCGTAGATTTCCGGCTCGCGCTCTCCCAGGAGGTTGAGGTTTGGGCCATTGAGAACATGGAATTGCAGCAAGATGGTGATCCTCGAGTACCCCGGGGTCGCGCAAGTTTGGCGCCGCCTGTTGCAGCCTCGACCCGATGGGATCCCATTGTCGATCATCAGCTCGACATTGGCAACGGACCGTCCCGAAAATGATTCCGCGCTTGCGAACAAGAATAGGCTGTGCGTTTGGGCGCATCATGGATCATTTCCATCTCCGCGACGGCGAGCTTTTCTGCGAGGACGTGCCGCTGGCGAAAATCGCGTCCGCGGTTGGAACCCCGGCTTATGTCTACTCGACCGCGACCATCGTTCGTCATGTCGAGGTCCTAAGATCCGCGCTTTGCGATCTTCCTGACGCGCTCATCGCTTATGCCGTGAAGGCCAATTCCAATTCTGCGGTGCTTGCAGTGCTTGCAAGGCTCGGCGTTGGAGCGGACGTCGTCTCGGGAGGCGAGATCCGGCGAGCAAGGGCAGTTGGCATTCCTTCCGACAAGATCATCTTCTCGGGAGTCGGCAAGACCGTCGCCGAAATGCGTCTTGCTCTTCTTGAAGGCGTATTCCAGTTCAATCTCGAATCCCTCGAGGAGGCCGAGACCTTATCCGCGGTTGCTTCGTCGATGGGGCTCGACGCCCCGGTCGCCTTCCGCGTCAATCCGGATGTTGCGGCCGGAACCCATGCCAAGATCACCACGGGGATCGCCGAGAGCAAATTCGGGATCGCGATCGATGACGCGGTCGAATCCTATGCCAGGATCACCGACCTACCCGGTCTCGTGATCCAGGGCGTCGCGGTCCATATCGGAAGCCAGCTTACCAACCTCGCACCGCTCGAGCAGGCTTTCGCAAAGGTTGGCGAGCTGATTCGCGAGCTTCGGTCGAAGGGACACCGGATCCTCGTCGCTGACCTCGGCGGCGGACTTGGGGTCCCTTACAATCCCGAGCTTCCGGCTCCGCCCGGTCCTGCGCAATATGGCGACATGGTCCGGCGCATCACGAGAGACTGGGATGTTCGGCTAGCATTCGAGCCTGGCCGGCTGATTGTTGGAAATGCGGGCGTGCTCTTGTCGGAAGTCATCAGGGTCAAGCCCGGATCGAAGCACCCGTTCGTGATTGTCGATGCGGCGATGAACGATCTCATGAGGCCTGCGCTATATGATGCCTGGCATCAGATCGATGCTGTTCGGCCGGCGCATGGGCAATGGACCGCAAATGTCGTTGGGCCGGTCTGCGAATTGGGCGACACCTTCGCGACCGCACGGCACATGGACCGCGTCGGCCCCGGAGAACTGGTCGTGTTCAGGACAGCCGGCGCTTATGCGGCCGCGATGTCCAGCACCTATAATTCGCGGCCGCTGACGCCCGAAGTCTTGGTCGATGGAGGTCGCTGGGCTGTGGTCCGCGAGCGCAAGGACGTCGATTCGATGATCGCCGCCGACCATGTGCCGGAATGGCTTATCGGCTCGTAAGTCTTCGCAGTGGAGGACAGGGCGATTCTCTGTCCTATGCGGCCCTGCTCAACGCGGTTTTCCGGTGAAGCAGTTCGAGTGCGTCCCGAACGGTCGCGCAGGCTTCGCTTTCATCGTCGTCGATCGAGATATTGAGCGCTTCCTCGAATTGCATTGCAAGCTCGACCATATCGAGTGAGTCGCGCCGAGATCGTTCGCGAACAAGGCATCATCCTGAACCTCCTCGACGTCTACCGCCAGATGATCCGCAATGAGAGAACGGGCAGCCTCAACCTGCATTCTCAATCTCCCTGTCTAGGACCCCAAGACTCCTCGGAGGCGGGGAAAGATCGAACCTTCCGATTCGGTATTGGATCCCAAATAAGCATTTGTGCAGGTGCGAAGGAAGGTTGTTGCGGCGCGAAATATTCACTCGCGGACATGCGCCGACGGGCGTCTTGAACGGGCCCGGCGCAGCCGGCTTCGAAGTGATCTTTGCGCACTTGGCCGAGAAGATGCCTCGATCGTCAGGGGATTCCGGTCGTTGACAATTTTTGCGAGGCTCGTGCACTAGGCGCCGTTCCATCGAGACCGGCTGAGGGACAGGCCCAGTGACGCCGGGGCAACCAGGAGCGGGCTTGAAGCTCGCCTCATGGTGCCAAGTCCTGCGGGGACCTGAGAGGTCCGCCGGCAGATGGTTGAGGTTCACCGGTTCGGTGAGAGCAACTGTCTGTCGCCCTGCACGCCTCGCTCGGAGGACTTTGGGGATTACGACAAATGCCGATTGAACGAACTCACGCTTTCTCGACCCGCGCCGTCAGGGCCGCCATCGATGCCGATCCTGCTTTCGGGGCGGTCGTTCCCCCGCTCGTCCTTTCCGCCAACTTCAGCTTCGAGGGCGTCGAAGGGAAGCGGCGCTACGATTATAGCCGGAGCGGAAATCCAACCCGCGACCAACTGGGAGACGCGCTAGCCTCTCTGGAGGGGGGAGCGGGGGCGGTCATCACGGCAACGGGAATGGCGGCCGTCGCCCTCGTCCTTCACACAGTCCTCCAGCCCGGCGACCAATTGCTTGTCCCGCACGATTGCTATGGCGGGAGCTTCCGGCTTTTCACGGCGCTAGCCGCCAAAGGCGCGTTCGAGCTGGAAATCTGCGATTTTACCGATGGCCCCTCGTTGGAAGCGGCAATCGACCGCAAGCCGAAACTCGTCTGGGTCGAGACGCCGTCGAATCCGCTGCTTCGGATCACCGACCTGGCCCTAGTCTCGGCTGCGGCCCGAAAAGCCGGTGCGCTCGTCGCGGCCGACAATACTTTCCTGTCGCCGGCCCTTCAGCGCCCGATCGAGCATGGCGCCGATATCGTCGTTCATTCGACGACAAAATATATCAACGGGCACAGCGACATCGTCGGAGGCGCAGCGATTGCTCGCGACCCCGATATGCTGGAGCAGCTGGCCTGGTGGGCCAATGCTCTGGGCCTTACGGGCTCTCCGTTCAACTCCTATTTGACACTTCGTGGGTTAAGGACGCTCGAGGCTCGCCTGAGCATCCAACAAGACAATTGCGCTTCGATTGCCGAGCTTCTCGCCGGGGATCCGCGCGTTGCAGCGGTCCATTATCCGGGCCTGCCGAGCCATCCGGGACACGCGCTCGCGGCCCGTCAGCAGGACGGTTTTGGAGCAATGCTGTCTTTTGATCTGCGAGGCGGATTCGAAGCGGTCCAAAGCTTCACCGCGGGATTGACCTGCATCACGGTCGCCGAATCCCTCGGCGGGGTCGAAAGCCTCGTCGCCTATCCCGTCACCATGTCCCATGCGGCATTGAGCGAGCAGGAGCGCGCGCGAGCCGGGATCGGGAAGGGCTTGCTGAGGCTGTCGGTGGGCATCGAAAATGTCGACGACCTCACCGCCGACATTCGGGAAGCGCTCCTGCGCATAAATGCCTGAATTCGAGAACCAAATGCTGCAGCAGTGGACGGGAAATTAGCGGATTCCTATCGCCATCCTGCATCGATGAAATAATCGTGGCCCCTACCGGCCCTTGAGGCACTGCGCGTCAACGATCTCGGCTTCAGTCTCCGGCGTATAGCATTTGAGCTGGCGAGCTCTGCTCACGTTGCCGGGGACGATGCAGGAGACGCGGACGTTGTCCTGTCCGAGGTCGCGGGCGAGGGCGCGCGTCAGGCCTTCGATCGCCGCCTTGCACATTTCGTAAAGGGCGAGATTGGGCAAACCAAGGTCCCAGCTGATTGATCCGAGGTTCAGGACGCCGCCGCCGCCCTTCTCTCTCATTTCCGGCACGACCGCCTGCGAGCAAAACAAGAGGTGCTTGAGGTTCACGGCAACGTGGATGTCCCAATATTCATCGGTCACTTCGTCGATCGTGTGGCGATCGTCGTTCGCTGCATTGTTGACGATCGACAAGGCCTTCTCTGAGACTCATGCCGGCGCATCACGCGCACTCCGGGTCGGCGAGCCTATTGCTAGGAGTACCCAAATCCACTGGACCGTTCGGGCGGACGCCGAGGTGCGGCTGAGACGGCTTGAGGCCTAAGCTGGGCGCCGTAATCAACCGTGAGGTAGCGAAAGCCACGACCCAACGGGCCAGCTCGAATATCGGCCCGTTGGAGTCTCTTTTTGCTGCAAGTATTAACCTTTGGAACTTGATCGTGTCGGCGTTCGTCTAGGGCTCGAACCGCAAAGCGACGGGGCTCGTGGATATAGCTGGTTGGAAGAGGTGGGTGATCGAGGGTGGCCTTGCCGCAGCCACCAGCCTGCTCCTTGCTGCCTGCAATCGGGGAGTGCTCGATCCGGCCGGCCCCGTCGCTGGCGCCGAAAAGCAGATCCTCATCAACTCGACCGCAATCATGCTCGCGATCATCATCCCGACGATGATCGCGACGATCGCGTTTGCCTGGTGGTTCCGTGCCGGAAACAAGAAGGCGACCTATCGGCCCGACTGGGAATATTCGGGAGCGATCGAGATGGTCGTGTGGGCAATCCCCGCGCTGACCATCATGCTGCTCGGCGGGATCGCCTGGATCGGAAGCCACGACCTTGAGCCGAGCACCCCGCTCAAGTCAGCCACTCCGGCTCTCAAGGTCGACGTCGTCTCGCTCGATTGGAAATGGCTGTTCATCTACCCTGACCAGGGGATCGCGACGGTCAACCAGCTGGTCGTTCCGACTGGAGTGCCGGTCAGCTACCGGCTCACCTCGGCGACCGTGTGGAACAGCTTCTTCGTGCCCCAGCTTGGAACGATGATCTACACGATGCCGAGGATGACGACGCGCCTAAACCTGAGGGCGGATCGGCCGGGCGTCTATAGCGGCATGTCCTCGCATTTCAGCGGTGACGGATTTTCGGGAATGAACTTCAAGGTGCAGGCGGTCTCGGTCGGGACGTTCACCGCCTGGGCCAAGTCCGCACGCGGTCGGGGACAAGCCCTCGAACTCAAGGGGCTATGCCGAGCTCTCGAAGCCGAGCAGCTATGTCAAACCGATCACCTATGGCGCCGTTGCCCCCGGACTATACGAGGCCATCGTCGCAAACCGAGTGCCGATGATGCACCTTCCGCAAGCCGCTCGTCCGGAGCGCAAGGCTTCGGCAGTGCCGGCGGGGGGTTGAGAATGTTTGGAAGGCTCACCTGGGAATCGATCCCGTTCAACCAGCCGATCCCGCTGATCACCTCGATCGTGGTTCTGCTCGCGGTGGGCGCGGTCGTCGCCTGGGTCACGATCAGGGGCTGGTGGCCCTATCTCTGGAACGAATATGTCACGTCGACCGATCACAAGAAGATCGGGATCATGTATATCGTTCTGGCGCTGGTCATGCTGGTGCGCGGGTTCGCTGATGCGATCATGATGCGCGCGCAGCAGGCGATCGCGGTGGGCGCGAACCAGGGCTATCTCCCACCCGAGCATTACGATCAGATCTTCTCCGCCCACGGCACGATCATGATCTTCTTCATGGCAATGCCGTTCATCATCGGGCTGATGAACTTCGTCGTGCCGCTCCAGCTTGGCGTTCGCGACGTCGCCTTTCCGACGATGAACAATGTCAGCTTCTGGCTGACCGCTTCTGGCGCTCTCTTGGTCAACATCAGCCTCTTCGTCGGTGAGTTTGCGCGGACCGGCTGGCTGGCATTTCCGCCGCTAAGTGAGACTCAATTCTCGCCCGGGGTCGGCGTCGATTATTATCTTGTGGCGCTTCAGATCTCGGGCGTTGGAACGCTCCTCACCGGCGTCAATTTCGTGACGACGATCCTCAAAATCCGTGCCCCCGGAATGAGCTATTTGCGAATGCCCGTTTTCTGCTGGACCTCGCTTGCGGCAAACCTTCTAATCATCGCGGCTTTCCCGGTGCTGACCGTCGCCCTCGGCCTCTTGATGCTCGACCGCTACCTCGGGTTCCACTTCTTCACGACCGACGGCGGCGGCAACTCGATGCTCTACATGAACCTGATCT
>CAWAWT010000046.1:0-11555 GCA_963785855.1 uncultured Alphaproteobacteria bacterium | reverse complement strand
TGCTGCTCGGTTGAGTTCCCGTATTGCTTGGGCGCCACCGGTTCGGCTGCGATCACCAACAGCGGCACCCTCAACGTCAAGGCGCATGCCACGGCGAGCGGCACCTCCGCGGTTGCAATCGCTAGCGCGGTCGGTGCTTGGCAGTCGGTCGATCCGATGCCGATCTGCTCACCAACAGCGGCACGGTCAACGTGAACGCCGCGGCAAACGCAATTGGCACCTCGGGTACGGCTTCGGCAAACGCCATCGGCTACTATGGCTCGGCGTTCGGTGGTGGCACCGCCACCCTCGACGACTCAACTCGGGCGTGATGAACGTGAGCGCGACGGCAGTTTCGCCAGGCGTCGCTTATGCTCGGGCGGCCGGTATCCTCGTCACCAACGCTGCGACGACCACCACGGTGGCAGGCCGGCCGGTCGTGACCAACACGAACGCGCAGCCTGTCGGCGGCACCATCGTCAACAGCGGTACGTTGAACGTGGTCGCATCGGCTTCGGGTGGCCCGCTGGCCGTCGGCACCGGCACGACCGCAACAACGACGCGGAAGCAGCGCTCGGCGACGGGCATCGGAGTGGTCTCCGGCGTGGAGCAACCTGACGATCACCAATTCCGGGACGATCGACGTGACCGCGATCACCAATGGCGGTGCGGCCCAGGCCTATGGCATCCGGGTCACCCAGGATGGGACAGCAACGCCGACCGCCGGCCAGGTGCTGACCATCAACAACTCCGGCGACATCATCGCGAAGTTCTCGACCGATGGTGGAACCACGTTCCATCGCGGTGAGGCGATCGACGTGTCGACTGCCCCTGTGGATCACACCGTGATCAACCTGCTTGGCGGCAACATCACCGGCAACATCGAGTTGCAGAGCGATGCTGACGTCATCAACGTCACGACCGCAGAGACGAACTTCAACGGCATCGTCAATTCAAGCTGCATGCCGGCCGGCGGAATCACGGCCGAGGCAGCAGGCGGCGCCGCGGATAATCCGGCGCTGAGCTCATGCGGTGTTGGAACGCTGAACATCAACACCGGCGGCAACCTGCACCTCAACATCGATGCGGTGGACGGCCCGTCCTACGTGTTCATGAACACCCTCAACATCGCGGCCGATGGCACGATCACCTTCGATCTGCCGCCGGCGCATGGTGGCGAGGCTGCAGCGGGCACCTATCCGCAGGTGTTCGTCGACACTGCGAACCTTGCAGGAACGCTGGTTGCGAACATCTCGGCGCCGAACGGCCTCTACGACACGACGACGTATCAAAACGTCATCGATGCCAACACGCTCAATGGCACGTTCGACCACTGCCTCGTCAATGGGATCCCGGCCAACTCGCTGCTCTTGAGCTTCGGCTGCGTCTACGATGCGACCGACAACGTCGATTTGACGCTGACGCGCAAGCCGTTCGACCAGGTCGCTGGCCTCAACGGCAATGGGATAGCGGTCGGAACGGGTCTCGACAGCTACTATAACGTCAATCTGACGGGCGGTGCTGCGACGATGTTCGGCAACCTGTTCCTGTTCACCGATCCGGTGAACTACAACATTGCGCTGAACATGCTGTCGGGTTCGGTCTATGCGAACTACCTGAACTCGTTCCCGAGCCTTGGTGTTCACGAGAACGACCTCACCGATCATGCGACCAACTGCGAGATCCCGGCGCTTGCCGGCTCGGTTCTCGAGTGCCGTTCGTCGGCTCCGATCCACGTCTGGGGTCAGCTCGACTATCAGACTCGCAAGGCCAATGGCGACAATGAGGCGGGCGAGAGCCGCTCGAAGCGCTTCAGTGGGCTTCTTGGGATCGACTTCAACGCCGGCAACTCGGCGATCTTCGGGGTTGATGCGGGCTATCTGTCGAACAATGTCCACGACAGCCAGTTCGGTGACAGCGCCAAGGGCAATGGTTGGACCGCAGGCGCTTATGCGGTCTACGATCCGGGTGCGTTCTTCGTGAAGGGCGTGACGACCTACAGCTCGCTCAACGGCAACTCGACCCGGCACATCAACTTCGCCGGGCTAGCCACCGGAGCGACCTTCGCTGCGACCCCGACCGGCAGCCCCGACGTCAAGATGTGGACCTTTGGTCTGCATGGCGGCGCCAGGCTCCCGATGAGCGCGACCTCGGTGCTGACGCCGTACCTCAACTACGACTATGTCAATGCGAAGCTTGACGGGTTCGATGAGAACAACGGCAATGGTGCCGGGCTGACGGTCGACAGTTCGAAGTCGAACCACAGCTTCCTCACCGGCGGCGTCAAGTGGGCGACCCAGATGGGCGGCGTGGTTCCGGAAGTGAACCTTGGCTATCGCTACCGCTTCGGCAGCAGCTATTCCAAGTTCCACGGCTGGTTCACTCCGGATCCTGCCAACGACTTCGACATCGTCTCGGCCTCGCAGAAGAAGGGCACGTTCCTTGCCGGCCTCAGCGTTGGCGGGAAGATGGGTCCGGTCGACATCCGGGTCGGTTATGAGGGCGAGTTCAACGGCGACGTGACCAGCCACAGCGGCAACTTCAAGTTCGTGGTTCCGCTGGGCGGCCATGCGGCTCCGCCGCCACCGCCGCCGCCGGCTGCAGCACCGCCGCCACCGCCACCACCTCCGCCTCCGGCAACTCAGACCTGCCCGGACGGCTCGGTGATCCTGGCGACCGACGCCTGCCCGGCGCCGCCGCCGCCGCCTCCGCCGCCGGCCCCGGCTCCGGAGCGCGGACAGTAAGCAATGTGATGGGTGGGGCTGAAAATGCCCCGCCCCTCTACAAAGCGGCCAAGTTCGAGTACAGAGAAGAGGGAAGCGATTCCCTCTTCTTTCCATTTTGCGGCCGTAAATCCCCTTGGGGTTGAAAGGCCTTTATTTACCGGAGCTTGCGGGTAAAAGAACGGCCATGACAGACAATAAGACCAGCAGCGCGCCGAAGGCCGCACCAAAAAAGGCTGCGCCGCCCGCCGGTGCGAATCGACCCGCCAGCAGCAGGGCGGCGGACCGAACCCGCAAGCGCCCCAGCAACGGCGCCCAAGTTCGATCGACGAGACGATCGCAAAAGCGCAACATGGCCGGGTCAACATCACTCCGGCCAAGGCGATCGAAATGGCCGGCCAGCTTTATTCTCGGCGACAGTACGCACAGGCGGAGCGGGTCTGCCGACAGATCATCTCGGCCCGGCCCGGGAACCCGGATGCGCACAATATCCTCGGCGTGTCGCTGGCGGCACTTGACCGGAAGGACGATGCGATCACCGAGCTGAAACGCGCGGTTAAAATCAACGCGAAAGCGGCGAGCTACCACGCCAATCTTGGCGAGATCCTTCGCCAGGCCGGCCGTCTCGACGAAGCTGCCTTGGCGATCGAGGAAGCTATTAAGCTCGAGCCGAACAATGCTCAGGCTCTCAACAACCTCGGCATCATCCAGTACGAGCGCAAGCAATTCCAGGACGCAGTGGCGAGCTATCGTCAGGCGCTCGAGCTTCGCCCGAACATGGCTGAGGCCCTGAACAATCTCGGCAACGCCCTTCGCCTCACCGGCGATATCGATGGTGCGCTCCACGCCTATCAGGAAGCCCTCACCCAGCGCGCGGTTTACCCGGAGGTCTACAACAATCTCGGGACGCTGCTTCAGCAGGATCGCAAGCTTGAGGAAGCCGAGCATGCACTTCGCAAGGCGATCCAGCAGAACCCGCGTTACATCGAGGCTCACAATAATCTCGCGCAGCTCTTCTTCGGCGCAAAAGCAGGAGGTCGAGGCGCTAAGAATTCTCGCCGAGGCGCTGAAATTCGCCCCGAAGAACGTTCAGACCCTGTTGATCACGGCGAAGATCCAGCTTCGGCGGAGCAACCTTCCAGCAGCCGAGCAGGGAGCTCCAAGCCTGGCCCTCCAGGAGGAGCCCGACAATCCCGAGGCGCTGACGGTTCTCGGTCAGATGCTGCACGAGACCGATCGCTATGACGAAGCGCTCGAAGTGCTCGACCGTGCGCTCAAGACAGCGCCGGAAAATCCCGAAGCGCTCAACTTCTACGGCGTGGCCCTGAAGTCCGTCGGCCGGCTCGACGAGGCTCGCGAATATATCCTCAAAGCGCTGAGGCTGAACGATTCGATGTATGGCGCTTATGCGAACCTCAATGATCTCGTCGACTTCTCGGAAGGCATTGGTGAGGAACTCTTCAACCGCATGGAAGCAATCTTCGAAGCGGTGCCAGAATCCGGAAGCAGATCAGTTTCTCGCTTTGCATTTCGCTTATGCGAAGGCGCTCGACGATCGCGGCCAGCACGAGAAGGCTCTGGGCCATTACATCACCGGTGGGCGCATGAAGCGAACGCAGCTCGAGTACAAAGAGGAAGACACCCACGGCTTTTTCGACGCGATCAAGGCCGCCTTCCCCAAGGAAGTGTTCGAGAACCGCAAGTTCGCTGGCCTTGATGACGATCGTCCGGTGTTCATCGTCGGCATGCCACGGTCGGGCTCGACGCTCGTCGAGCAGATTCTTTCGAGCCATCCGGACATCTACGGTGCCGGCGAGGTCAAATATCTCGCACGCGCGCTTGGGCAGCTCCGTGACCGGTTTCCGTCACTGCCGAAATATCCGGAGATGGTCGCGAAGATCACTCCGGCGCAGCTCGAGATTGTCTCCAAAAACTATCAACAGTCGATCGGGCAGGGCGCTGGCGCCTCGAAGCGGATCACCGACAAGCTGCTGACCAACTATTTCTTCCTCGGGCTGATCAACCTGCTCTTCCCGAATGCGAAGGTCATCCATACGCGGCGCGATCCGGTCGACACTTGCCTCAGCGGCTTCACCAAGCTGTTCAAGGACGACATGCCGCACAGCTACGATCTGACGGAGCTCGGCCGCTATTACGCCAAATATCGTGAACTGATGGAGCATTGGGAAAAGGTGCTTCCGGAAGGCTTCATGACGACCGTCGTCTATGAGGATGTCGTCGCGGATACTGAGAAGGAAGCGAAGCGTCTGATCGATTTCCTTGGCCTCCCGTGGAACGATAAGTGCGTTGACTTCCACAAGTCCGACCGTCCGGTGAAGACCGCCAGCGTCGCCCAGGTTCGAAGGCCGATCTACAAGACTTCGGTTCAGCGCTGGAAGAAATATGGCGACGGGCTGCAGCCGCTAGTCGACGCCATCGACCCCCCGAAAGAAGCCTCCAAGGCCAAGCCGAAGAGCAAGAGCAAGGTCAAAGAGAACGCCTGAGCGAGGCCGGCGCACGCTTCGGGCATGCGCCGAGCGGCACCTGAATCGGAGAATTGATCAATCGGTGCGGTCACTCACGCATCTCGATCGGCTCGAGGCCGAGAGCATCCACATCCTTCGCGAGACTGTCGCGGAGGCCGATAGGCCTGTGATGCTCTATTCGATCGGCAAGGATTCGGCGGTCATGCTGCATCTTGCGAAGAAGGCATTCTTTCCGAGCCCGCTGCCGTTCCCTCTGCTTCACGTCGACACGACATGGAAATTCAGGGACATGTATGCGCTGCGCGAAAAGGTCGGTGCGGATCCCGCGATCGATCTCATCGTCTACAAGAACCCCGCGGCTGTGAGCCAAGGGATCAATCCGTTCGACCATGGTCCCGTCCACACCGACATGTGGAAGACGGAAGGGTTGAAGCAGGCGCTCGATAAATATGGTTTCGACGCGGCGTTCGGCGGCGCTCGGCGCGACGAGGAGAAGAGCCGCGCTAAGGAGCGCGTGTTCAGCTTCCGCGACCGTAATCATCGCTGGGATCCCAAGCGCCAGCGCCCCGAGCTCTGGTCGCTCTACAACGTCAAGAAGAACAAGGGCGAGAGCATGCGCGTCTTCCCCTTGTCGAACTGGACCGAGCTCGACGTGTGGCAGTACATCATGCGCGAAGACATCGAAATTGTGCCGCTCTATTTCGCAGCGAAGCGGCCAATCGTTGAGCGAGACGGACTCCTTCTGATGGTCGATGACGACCGAATGCGGATGGAAGCGGGCGAGCGGCCGGTCATGCGCAAGGTCCGCTTTCGCACCCTCGGTTGCTATCCGCTGTCGGGCGCGGTCGAGAGCGAGGCGGCGACGATCGAGGAAATCGTTGCCGAGATGCTACTGACCAAGACTTCGGAACGCCAGGGCCGGATCATCGACAAGGATTCCGGAAGCGCTTCGATGGAGAAAAAGAAGCAGGAGGGATATTTCTAAATGTCCCGCCCGCTCGAATCCGAGGAAGACCTGATCCGCCACGACGTCCGGGCGTGGCTCGCGCAGCAGGAAGCGAAAGACTTGCTGCGGTTCATCACCTGCGGAAGTGTCGACGACGGCAAGTCCACCTTGATCGGGCGCCTTCTCTATGAGTCCAAGCAGATCTTCGACGACCAGCTCGACGCGCTCGAAAGCGACAGCAAGCGGCACGGGACACAGGGTGCGAAAATTGACTTCGCCTTGCTCGTGGACGGGCTCTCGGCGGAGCGCGAGCAGGGCATAACCATCGACGTCGCTTATCGCTTTTTTTCAAGCGCCAAGCGCAAGTTCATCGTCGCAGATACGCCTGGCCATGAGCAGTACACGCGCAACATGGTCACCGGCGCGTCGAGCGCCGACCTTGCCGTGTTGCTGGTCGATGCGCGAAAGGGCGTGCTGACTCAGACCCGACGGCATTCCTATCTCGCCAGGCTGGTCGGGATCCGCCGTTTTGTTCTTGCGGTGAACAAGATGGACCTGGTCAACTATGATGAGGATGCCTTCGACGGCATCTGCGCAGATTATCGCGCATTCGCGGAGCAGGTCGGAATCACGGATTGGGTCGCAATCCCAGTCTCCGGCCTCAACGGCGACAATATCATGAGCAGGAGCGAGACGACCGCCTGGTACAGCGGACCGACGCTTCTCGAGCATCTCGATACCGTGCCGCTCGACGCCGCCGCGGATACGCAAAAGTCATTTCGCATGCCGGTGCAGCGGGTCAACCGACCGAACCAGAATTTTCGTGGGTTCTCTGGGCAGATTGCCTCAGGCCGCGTTGGACCTGGCGCAGAGGTCCGGGTGCTCCCATCAGGGCGGACGACCCGAATTGAGCGGATCGCGACGCTCGACGGCGAACTCGACGAAGCCGTCGCGGGCCAGTCGGTAACATTGACCTTCGCCGACGAGATCGACTGCTCGCGCGGCGATGTGATCGCTTCGGCGGGCGATCCACCCGAGGCGGCCGACCAGTTCGAAGCGACCATCGTTTGGATGTCCGACGACGAGCTCCTGCCCGGCCGCGGTTACTGGATGAAGCTCGGCACTCAGCTTGTGACCGCGATGGTCCAGGAACCCAAATACGAAATCAACGTCAACACGCTCGAGCATCTCGCAAGCAAGACGCTCGGGTTGAACGGTATTGGGGTTGCCGAGCTTGCGACTGACCGGGAGATCGTGTTCGAGCCCTATTCGGCGGAAGGGACGAGCCCGAACAAGGCACTCGGCGGGTTCATTCTCATCGACAAGCTGACCAACGCGACAGTTGCTTGCGGAATGATCCATTTCGCGCTTCGTCGAGCTCTCAACATCCACCGCCAGCATCTCGATGTCAGCCGCGAAACCCACGCCGCGATCAAGGGCCAAAGACCGGCCGTTTTGTGGTTCACGGGACTTTCAGGCGCGGGCAAGTCGACCATCGCCAACATTGTCGAGAAGAAGCTCGCTGCGCGGGGGCGGCACACGTTCCTGCTCGACGGCGACAATATTCGCCACGGGCTTAACCGTGACCTCGGCTTCACCGAGGCCGACCGTATCGAAAACATCCGCAGGGTTGGCGAAGTCGCACGGCTAATGGCCGATGCGGGACTGATCGTGCTGACTGCATTCATCTCGCCGTTTCGCGCCGAGCGGCACATGGTCCGGCGGATGGTGGAAGAGGGCGAGTTCTTCGAGATCTTCATCGACACGCCTCTTGCTGAAGCCGAGAAGCGCGATGTGAAAGGCCTCTACGCCAAGGCTCGAGCTGGGGAGCTCAAGAATTTCACCGGCATAGACAGCCCGTACGAGCCTCCCGAGCATGCCGAAATCCATATCGACACGACCAAGCTTGGCGCAGACGAGGCAGCCGACCTGATTGTCGAGAAGCTCCTCCTGGCTTGCCGCCGGTGAGCGCCGCGCCCGATCTCAAGGACCCGCACGAGCGCACGGCGTATCGCCGCGAACTCGCCCACCTTCATAGGCCTTGGCGCTGGCTGGGTCTGGGGATCGTCAGTGCGGGATTGATCTGGGTATTTGCGCGTGGCGAAGGCTGGGACTCGACGGGCATAGCAATCGAAATCGTCGGCTGGTCGATTCTTCTTGCCGTGATCGTAATGCGCTCGATCTACCATCGGAGACGGATGCGCGGTCACTAAGTCGGGCGCCATCGCGTGCCGCCCACGGTGCAACCAACATTTGGTCCGGCGGTTGGGCAAAAATGAAGCCTCTCCTATTACATCGGCCGCGTCCGCCCTTCTGCCGGCCTGGCGTGCGGCGTCCGCCCAGGACAGCCGCGACGTTCGTGTGCGGATTGGCCTTGGCGCCCAATTGCTGCCTGAGTTCATCGGAGCGGACGGGACTAGCGTCGCGCCGCTGGTCCATGTCAACATTGCCCGTGGCACCGACGAATTCAGCTTCGGAGCGCCGGACGACAGCCCGAGCATCGCTCTCCTATCGAAGAATGGCTTCTCGTTCGGACCAGCTGGCAATATCCAGGGACGCCGCAAGGAGTCCGACGTAGGGGCGCCGGTCGGCTCGGTTCCAAGAACGTACGAGGTTGGAGCGTTCGCCCAGTATCTCGCGGGCGACTCATTTCGGATTTTGGGCGGAGCTTCGTGAAGGCATTAACGGCCACCAAGGGCTCGTCGGATCCCTCGGCGCTGACAAGATCTGGCGGGACGGGGATCGATATGTTTTTTCGATCGGTCCGCGCTTGTTGTTCTCCAACGCCCGCTATCAGCGCGCCTACTTCGGCATCTCTTCGGATGCGGCCCTTGCCTCGGGGCTCCCGCAATACCGTCCCGGTGGCGGCGTTCATGCCGTCGCTGCCGCAAGCAGCATGTCCTACGAGCTCGGTAAGAGCTGGGGCGTGTTTGGCTATGCGCGCTACGCCCGTTTGGTGGGCGACGCTGCCAGGTCGCCGATCGTTCGCGAGTTGGGATCGCGAAACCAACTGTCAGGCGGAATTGGGCTGAACTACACCTTCACCGTTCACCGATAAGCGAGGCGGCGCTGAGGCGGCCTTTAGAGCATGATCGCCTTAGCATGAAGCGTATCCGCTGTTCGTGATGTAGTTTGCGCATTCGGCTGGTGAGAAAGCATCGAGGAGCGAGCCGATGCGGCGCCACACAGCCTCGGTTGAGCGCTCATCAGCCTTGCGGAGCCAGTGTTTTGAGCTTGGCGAAGACTTGCTCGATCGGGTTCAGGTCTGGCGACTAGGGCGGCTCGAACAGGAGCCTGGCGCCGGCCGCGCGGATAGCGCGTCGCACGGCGTTGCCCTTGTGGCTCGCCGAGATTGTCCATGATCACGACGTCGCCGTGCCGAGCGTCGGCACCAGGACCTGCTCGACCCAGCGAGGAAGCTAATCCTTGATCGGCCCGTCGATGACCCACGGCGCATCGATCCGGTCGTGGCGCAGTGCAAGCGATGAATGTCATCGTCCGCCAGCGGCCGTGCGGCACCTTCGCGTTGAGACGCTGGCCGCGCGAGGCAGCGGCCATGTGTCCGGTACGGCGTCTTCGCCCAGGTCTCATCGATGAACACGAGCCGTGTGGGGTCGATCCGCCTCGATACTTCGTCCACTGCCTCCCGCCGACGGTCCACGGTCGATCCTGCTCGCCGGCGATCAGCGTCTTTTTTGAAGCTGAGCCCCTCACGTCGACGAACTCCCACATCGCACGGTAGCTCGACCTTGACGCCGCGCTCGTCGCGCTCGGGCCGCCAGCGCTCTCAGCGTCAGATCCGGCTCGGCCGCGATCCGCGCGTCAGCCACTCGCGCTCCGGCACCGCAACCCTGCTTGCGATGCCGCCGATCTTCCCGGCTCGACGCTCCCGGTCCGTCGCAGCGCTGCGCCCAGTTCACCCGCTCGTACACGCTCACCCCGAACTGGGCCGCCGTCTGACGCCGCTGACCGCCCGCCTGCGATCGACGCCACCACCCGCTCACGAAGGTCGTTCGAATAGGGTCGTGTCATCCATGCTGCACCTCCTCCCAGCCAGCATGTATAAATCAGAACAAAGGCGTCTTGTGAATCCCCTTCTCGATTCACTGAAGACCGATCATGCTCTAGTCGCCCGCCCCGCCGTCGGGCGTGAAATATTTATCATACTTGCCCTCCTCGCCCTTATGCTCGTCGGCATCGGCAGGGCTGTCCTTCTTGCGGGTGATATTCGGCCATTCCGATGAAAGCTCGAATTGAGCTCGAGCCATTTCTCAAGGCCGTTCTCGGTGTCGGGGAGGATGGCCTCGGCGGGGCATTCGGGCTCGCACACACCGCAATCGATGCACTCGTTGGGATTGATGACCAGCATCACCTCGCCTTCGTAGAAGCAGTCGACGGGGCAGACCTCAACGCAGTCCATATATTTGCATTTGATGCAGGCGTCGGTGACGACGTAGGTCATCGAGTGCTTGGCTCCCCTTGGTGCCTCGCTATGTCGCGGACTTTCCTTCGTCAATTCCCACTTCCTCGTAGCAGAGGCGAGCTTCGGCAGCGGGACCGCGCCGATCGGGGAGCGCAAGGACCCGAAGCACGCCGGACGCGCTCGTGGAGCGGCAAGGCGATAACGTTTCCGACGCGGACCTCCTCGCTCGGCTTTTCGACACGCTTGCCGTCGATCCGGACATAGCCGGTGGCGAGGACCGCCTGGGCGATGGTTCGGCTCTTCACCAGGCGGATGCAGTGTAGGAAGCGGTCGATCCTCACTTTTTCTTCAGCTTGGCCAGCTCAGCGAAGGCGTGGGAGCCCGTCGAGCGACGATCCGGTCGAGGAGCGTGCCGTCCGCGCCAACGCCAGGCATCGCCCGCTCGGGTGAACCCCACATCGCTCATGAGACGGGCGATGGCTTCATCGTCGAGGCCGAGCGAGGTTGCGAGCTCGAAATCGACCGGATTCTCGCCTCCTGCCGAACGGACCTTGCGCGCGTGGCTGGCGAGACGGTCGGCAAGGTCGATCCGAACCCACGTGCTGCCCGTCCGACGATAGGCGAGCGCGGCCCCGCGCGGGTTGGCATCTCCGCCAAGCGTTGCGGCGCCAGCTGGGGGAAGGGCCGGCATCGGCTGGGACTGGCGGTTCGCGAGCAAGGCGGCGCGCCAGCGTTGCGCACTCGGTTTCAGCAGCGGAAGCACGAAGACGTCGAGCGGGCCGAGACGGACGTGGAGTTCGTGAAGGGCCTGACGGTCGGCCTGCTCGAGATGCGAGATCGCGCCGAGCGCAGCCTTGCGCGGAAGAACCCCGCCAGCGTCTGCAAGCATCGCGGCAAGTGCACGAATGCCGGGCGAGCTGGCGGGATCGGCGCGGCCGTCGCGAGCTGTTCGAGCCAACGCAGATGGCGGTGAATCTGCGATCCCGTGGCGATTGGTG
>CAWAWT010000045.1:0-3932 GCA_963785855.1 uncultured Alphaproteobacteria bacterium | reverse complement strand
TTTTTTTTTTTTTTTTTTTTTTTTTTTGAGACGACCTGCACCTGACCGGCCGCACCGACCTGCTCGACCGCCTGCACGAGGAGCTGCCGCGTGGCATCCTGGAGCTGATCCAGGTGCCGGACCTCGGGCCCAAGAAGATCGCGACGCTGCACGCTGCCCTGGGGATCTCCACCGTCGCGGAGCTGGAGGCCGCCTGCCGTGCAGGTCGAGTCCGGGGGGTCAAGGGGTTCGGCGCCCGGACCGAGCAGAACCTCCTGGAGAGCCTCGCGCGCCGGGAGAGATCGGCCCGGCGGGTCCTGCTCTCCGATGCGCTCGAGCTCGGACCGGGAAGCTTCTGCGCCACCTCGATACCATCCCGGCCGATCGAATCGACCTGGCGGGGTCGGCGCGCGCCGACACTAGCACTTCGCCGGAACGAACAGGTCGCGGGTTGTCGGGGCTACGAGCACTCGGCAAGCGACTGAAGCCTAACGTCCGA
Organism: uncultured Alphaproteobacteria bacterium; assembly: GCA_963785855.1. GTDB lineage: Bacteria > Pseudomonadota > Alphaproteobacteria > Sphingomonadales > Sphingomonadaceae > Sphingomicrobium. The sequence continues at coordinate 3,454 of CAWAWT010000045.1, read as the reverse complement.
CATCCGCTGCCATTGCAGACATTAGCGCCTACAGCACATCAGGTGTAGGTTTCCGCATGGGGGCTATGGGCATGCACTTCCATCTGCCAAAGCCGCTGCATGGCTGGCGCGCGTTCGTCGGCGAGGTGGCGATTATCGTTATCGGGGTGCTGATCGCGCTCAGTGCCGAGCAGGTCGTCGAGCGTTGGGCTTGGAATCAGAAGGTCAGCGCGGCGGAGCAGGAGATGCACCGCGAAATGTTCTGGGACGACGCTCCGGAGATGATCCAACGAGCGTCCATTCAGCCCTGCATCGACGCCCAGCTTGACGCAATACGGGCTGCGGCTGAAAGTGGCAGGCCCCGGGATGAGGTCGCTGGTTTGGTAGATCGGCTCTATCTGCCGTTCGTCACATTCGATAACATCGCCCATCAGAACGCGACGGCGTCGGACGTTTCAACACATATGCCAAAAGCGAGGGTTGATCTCTGGACGCAGGCGTACACGATGGTTCCAATGATTGATGCGACCAATGCGGTTGAAAGCGCAGACGCGGCGAAAATCACTGCGCTTAAGCGCAGTGGCGGGCCACTCACACTAGCTGAGCAGATGGAGCTTCTGCAGGCTGTCGAAGCGGTACGATCTGACGGACAACGGATGATGTCCGGCATCAGCTGGTCGATGACCGTGCTGCCGAGCCTAAACGGGACCGTCGACAAGACGCGGCTCAAGGCTTTCATGGACCCCGCGCGTCTCCATTACGGAGATTGCGTGCGCACTCTGCCTTCGGACTGGCCAGCAACGGTTCTTTCGCCCTGGCTAAAGATCGCTCCCGGTCTTCCGGTCGCTCACGCGGTCACGCCAGCTGCGGCAGGCCACGAAGGGGGCCAGTCCACGATTACATCGAAAACGTAAGGCGCCACGGGTCATCACAGATGCGTCGGCCGATGTCAGCCTTGCACCCAAAGCTGGCATCATCGCGGATGTTCGGAAGCAGGCGGCGCTGCGCATCCGATCCTTTACGCAGTATAGGGCCACCCGTCAGTTCGACGTTACAATCTGCATCCCAGCTTTCTTAGCGACGGCCATGCAGGCGTAGAAGCCGCCAATTCTCTGGGGACCGACGCCCTCCACGTAGAAGAGACCGCGATGTTCGCTGCTGCCCCAGACCACCGTGTCACGGGCGCAGGCTTTCTGGGCGTCCGCCAGATTGCGGTATTGCGGGAAGCCCCCTCCCGCCGCGCCGTTCCCGTGGGAGCCGGCTTGCACGGGGGGAGCCGCCATGGTGAACGCGGCGGCGATGGAGAGGTAGGACAGGAGCTTGAGGGATTTCGCGGTCATCTTCGAGCTTCCTAGCGTTTGGTCGGCGCGGCGGTTTCTCGTCGGCGGGACGGCGAGACCAGCCTAGTCCTCAAGCGCACACTCGACAAACGCGCAACGCGCGCTTTCCACTCGTTCGCGCCTTCAATTTGATTTCCAACGAGCAGCCGCGAAAAGCAGGCGGTACAGATGCACCTTCTCTATGGGACACCGAGCCGCACCAATGGTGCAGGTAAGGAGCGTGATCCGTCGACGGCATGAACTTCGCCTTTGAACGTAGGTAATCCCTCAGGGCATCAGACCTTGGCAGGCAAGCGCTTTTGCGAGATTATGGGAAGCGAGAGGGTCGTTACCATGAGACACGCAATCCTTGCGCTCACGCTCGCCGCCGTTTCGTCGACGGCGCAGGCCAAGATCACCGAATTGCTGTGCGCGGCCGATGACGGGCGGCAATGGGCGGTCTCGACAGATGACGAAAGCCGGCGTGCTACGATCACCTACCTCAAAGACAACTCCGTCGCTGCGGACCTTCGTGTCGCGTTCACGCCCGACGACGTCCGGATCGCCTGGGGCGAGGATTACTACTTCGTGATCGATCGCACGACGCTGCGGTTCAAGGCAGGGTCTGATGTCGTGTCGTCGAATCCCGCGCTCGGGAGCTGCCGCATTAGCCAGAGGGCGAACCGGAAGTTTTGAGACGAGCCGATCTATAAGACAGCATTTTCTTGCGAGTAGACGCAAGAGCACCTCGGCCGAACGATGACCGCGCGGCGTCACAGCGATCTTGTGACCTGCCTGATCTTGCAGCAGCAGACCTACGGCGTGACGTTTGGGTCTTAGCGGAAGAAGGTTCCTTCTGCGGCCTAGTCTTCGCGAATGAAGAGGACAGCACAGTTGTCGGAGCCATGGAGATTGGCTGGCGCCTCAGGAGCGATGCACAACGTCGGGGTTATGCCAATTGCGCCGCATGAAGGGGGCCGCGTTTGGCGACGGTGCGACCCCCCCTTCAAAACTTGTGCTTAGTGCCCCAGCGTGACCGGCGCGAAGTTGGCGTGAACGAGCATCCATTTGCCGCCCTGCCTCACATAGACGCGAGTTGACTTCGCCAGCGATGGAGCAATCTTGCCGTCCGCCGCGCGCCGGAGACCTGCGAAGTTGTACGTCAGGATCGCAGTGTCGCCGTAAGTCTGGACCCGGGCGTTCTGCATGTCGGAATACATCGCCTTGTCGTTAGGCGTGACTTCCCCCATGCGTGTGGACATCGTCTTCCCGACGAGCAACGTCGGGAAGTCGCCGTTGAACTCCGTATAGTCTTCGGCGAGTGATGCGTTCTGCTGGGTCATCGACTCGCCGGCGATTTCGGACGCCCACTGTGCCCTAGCCAGCGCCATGATTTCCGCAGAAACCTGCGGATTTTCGGCGCCCTGAACAGGGGTGCTCAGCATCAGAGCGCCGGCAACAGCAAAAGCGCCCGCGCCGCGCGCGAGCTTACCTAGAATAAGCATGATGTATCCTTTGATTGGACCTCGGAAGGGTCCGGCCCGAGCAGCGGCAAGAATCGTCGCTTGCGGCCGCTCGAGCCAGAACATCGCGGCCCGGCTAATTACGCGGAATGGAGATTGATCGCGCAAGCGTCGCCGCTGCCATTCTTCCCGACTTCGTAGGAAAGGCGGCGCTCATTCTTCGGGGTCGTCGCAATGCCCCACTGGACGGCGCTCTTTTCGAAGCGCAGCTCGTCGCCGCCGGCTTCCGGCTTGATTGTGCCATAGCCCTTGATTTCGTCGAACGACTTTACGGTGCCAAAGAGTTTCATGATGTTGTCCTTCTTTGCCGAAACGGCCTTCATTGGCCGTCTCGCGGCTAAGAGGCGTCAAAGATGGGAATGAGGTGCGGCTTAGCGCCCAAGACCGTCGATAGCGACTGGTAGCGCACCTTATGGGGAGTTGACCTGCACTTGCGAGGTCCACCTCCTCAGACTTACCTCAAGCTGTTGTACGTAAGGCATTGTTTATTTTCGTAAGGCAAACGGCACCATTTCCAATGTCAGCTCTCCGCCCACTCCGGCCCTAACCGACCCAAAGCAGACATTAGGCAGCCCGCCGTCGCCAGTGCTTCCATAATCCGCGCGCCGCGAGAATCACGGAGAAGAACGACAT
>CAWAWT010000044.1:0-5712 GCA_963785855.1 uncultured Alphaproteobacteria bacterium | reverse complement strand
TGTTGTGCCTGCTTCGAACCATCGTATTGCTATCTTCGTCGGCGATTCAAACACGCCCGTCATCTATCCCAAGCAGATCGCCTTCAACGTCATTCCGCAGATTGACGTCTTCCTCGACGACGGCTCGACCAAGGAAGAGTGGAAGATGGTGGTCGAGACGAAGAAGATCCTCGATCCCCGGATCAAGCTGACCGCGACCTGTGTGCGAGTGCCGGTTTTTGTCGGTCATTCGGAAGCCGTGAACATCGAGTTCGAAAATGAGATCAGCGCCGACGAAGCGCGCGAGATCCTGCGCGAGGCGCCCGGGGTGCTGGTTGTCGATAAGCGTGAGGATGGTGGTTACGTAACGCCGGTCGAGTGCGTCGGTGACTATGCCACCTACGTCAGCCGAATCCGCGACGATCCGACGGTCGAGAACGGCCTCAGCCTCTGGGTCGTAAGCGATAACCTCCGCAAGGGCGCGGCTCTGAACGCCGTCCAGATCGCCGAGCTGCTTGGCCGCAAGCACCTCCAAAAAGCGGCTTAGAATCGGGGGCGTTGGAGCCGCCTCAGCAGGGGAGTGTGACCGCTCCATGCGAAGCGGAACCGACCAATGCTGCATATTTCGCGAATGCGCCGGTTGCTTCGGGTGAGATCGGCCATTCCGATTTCGGCCTCGAGGCGAGATCCGAAATCGGTCTCGACGATTCTCCGCTCGACATCGATCACGATCCTGTCGCCGTCCCGAAGCTCGCCGATCGGCCCGCCGCGAGCAGCTTCCGGCGCGACATGGCCGACCATGAACCCGTAGGTGGCGCCCGAGAACCGGCCGTCGGTGATGAGCGCGACATCATTGCCGAGGCCACGGCCCTGGATTGCTGCCGTCACGCCCAGCATCTCGCGCATTCCCGGGCCGCCGACCGGTCCTTCTCCCCTGATGACGACCACGTCACCGGCCTCGATGGCGCCGCGGGTAACAGCCTCGAATGCCGCTTCCTCGCCGTCGAACACCTTGGCCGGTCCTTCGAACCGGAACTTGCCCTGGCCGGCGAGCTTTACGACGCAGCCCGAGGGCGCCAGATTGCCGTAACAGATGCCGAAGCCGCCGCGCTCCTTGATTGGGCGGTCGGCGCTAACGATCACTTCCTGCCCGTGAGTCTCGTCGGCGTTGCGGAAATAATCGAACAGCGAGCGGCCGGTGACCGTCGGCGTATCTTCGATGAGCCCGGCCTCCATCAGTCGGCGTCCGAGGAGCGGAGTACCGCCCGCAGCCGACATGTCGGGCGCCATGAATCGGCCGGCCGGCTTCAGGTCGGCGATCACCGGTGTCGAGCGCGATACTTCGTCGAAGAGGTCGATGCTGAACTCGCATTCCGGAACGCCCGCCTCGCGGGCAATCGCAAGGAGATGAAGCACGAGATTGGTTCGAGCCGGCCGTCGCGGTTCCCGCCACTGCTGCGTTGCGCAGGCTTTGGGCGGTGAGATGAGGCTGCGGGCATTGCGGCCCGCGGCAAGGGCGTCGAGCACGATCTTGCCTGCCTCGAACGCGGCATTGGCCTTGTCAGGATGAACGGCTGGGATGTCGTTGAGCCCAATCGGCGATAACCCCAGGAAGCTCAATGCCAGCGCCATGGTGTTCGCGGTGAACTGCCCCCCGCAAGCTCCGGCTCCGGGGCAGGCCGCAGCCTCAACCGAGCGAAGTTCCTCGTCGCCGATTTCGCCCGCGCTGTGGGCTCCGACCGCCTCGAACACATCCTGGATGGTAATTGCCTTTGACCCCAGATGGCCGGGCATGATCGAGCCGCCGTAGAGAATGACGCTTGGCAGATCGAGCCGCGCGGCAGCCATTGCCGCCGCCGGAATCGTCTTGTCGCAGCCCACGATGAACAGGACAGCGTCGAGCGAATGGCCGCGCACTGCAAGCTCGGCCGAATCCGCGATCACCTCACGGCTCATCAGCGAAGCGCGCATTCCGCGCGTGCCCATTGCAATCCCGTCTGTGACGACGATCGTATTGAACTCGATCGCGGTGCCGCCAGCAGCCGCGATCCCGCGAGCCGCATCTTGCGCGAGCGTTCGCAGATGCATGTTGCACGGCGTGACGTTCGAATAAGAGTGGACGATCGCGACCAGCGGCCTGGCGAGCGCCGAAGCGTCGAATCCTGCCGCGTGGAGCATGGCGCGCGCCGGGGCCCTTGCCGGTCCTTCGACCATCTCGCGCGATGGAAGATGCTTTGAGCTCATGGTGGATGCTCCGCGTTTGGATACAATTTTCTCTCTCAAGCACGACCTGGCGAGCCTGAGAAGAGCCGAAATTTGGGCTGCTTCAAGATTTAGCTCTTGCAAGCAATGCCGCGTTGCAGCATAAATCGAATCGAACGGGATCCCAAAAAGGGCCCAAAGGGGTAAGCGGCTTGTCTTCCTATTCGAAGCTGATTGGCAAATTCGTGGTCGCGACGTCGGTCGACGTGCGCACGATGTTGCTTAGCTTTGTACTTATTAGCCGACATAGGGGAGCGGACTAGGTCCATCGGGTCGAACGACCGGAGAACCAAGACCCCCGCTCCCAGCCGGAGCGGGGGTTTTCTTTTGCGCGAAAGGAAAACTCGACGTGGAACGGATTTATGCTGACGACGATGCCAGGCCGGAGTCGCTGAAGGGCGGGATGGTCGCTGTTATCGGTTATGGCAGCCAGGGGCGCGCTCATGCGCTGAACTTGCGTGACAGCGGGGTCGCCGTGATCGTCGGGGCCCGCGCCGACGGCGGGGCCGGACGCAAGGCAAGCGCCGATGGGTTCGCGGTCTTTTCTCCGGCCGAGGCGGCGAGGCGCGCGAGCCTCGTTTGCCTTCTAACTCCCGACATGACTCATCGCGAGGTCTACGCCCGAGATATCGAGCCCAACCTTGCGGCGGGAAGCGCGCTGCTCATCGCGCATGGCTTTTCGGTGCTTTACGGCGAGGTGAAGCCGAGGGCAGACCTCGACGTGATCCTCGTGGCGCCCAAAGGTCCCGGCGATCTCGTCCGGCGCGAATATGAGATCGGCCGCGGTGTCCCCTGCCTGTTTGCGGTGCATCAGGATGCGACGGGGTCGGCGCGTGACAAGGCGCTTGCCTATGCACGAGGCATTGGCGGGACTCGCGCCGGAGCGATCGAAACGACATTTCGAGAGGAAACCGAGACCGATCTGTTCGGTGAACAGGCGGTCCTTTGCGGCGGTGCAACGGAGCTGGTGGCGTCCGGATTCAGGACGCTTGTGGATGCCGGCTACAAGCCCGAGGTCGCTTACTTCGAATGTCTCCACGAGCTGAAGCTGATCGTCGACCTCATGTACGAGGGCGGCTTCGCCAAGATGCTCCACTTCGTCTCAGAGACAGCCAAATATGGTGACTTCGTCTCCGGCCCGCGGGTGATCAACGACGAGACTCGGGCGCGGATGAAGGAGGTCCTGGCGGATATCCAGAGCGGTGCCTTCGCGCGCCAGTGGATCGCCGAAAGCCAGGCCGGCAAGCATGAATATCAAAGAATGTGGAACGAGGATCTCGCCCAGCCGATCGAGCAGGTTGGAGCCGAGCTCCGTAAGCACATGGCTTGGCTGAAGAGCGAGCCCGCTCATCAGGAGCGCTCTGAGCCCGCGCCCCAATCCCAACCCCAGGCCGCATGATGTCGAGCGCCGCCTTCGCCTCATCATCGAGCCAGCCGCAACCCGTTCGGGGCGCCCAGCTGGTGGTCGAGGCGCTGGAGCGCGAAGGCGTGCGTCACATCTTCGGCTACCCTGGCGGGGCGATCATGCCGGTTTATGACGCGCTGACCGGCTCGTCGCTTCAGCACATTCTAGTTCGCCACGAACAGGCCGCTGCTCTCGCTGCAGATGCGTACGGACGGGTCACCGGAAAGCCCGGAGTCTGCCTCGCGACCTCGGGGCCCGGCGCAACCAACCTCGTGACCGGGATCGCAAACGCCTTCCTCGACAGCGTTCCGATGGTCGCGATCACCGGTCAGGTCGCCTCGCCGCTGATGGGCACCGACGCTTTCCAGGAAGTCGATATTTTCGGGATCACTCTTCCGATCGTGAAGCACAGCTTCCTGATCCGCGACACTGCCAGCATCCCGCGGATCTTTGCCGAGGCGTTCGAGCTTGCTCGGTCGGGTCGACCGGGCCCGGTCCTCATCGACCTACCGAAAGACATGGGCGTTAACGCTGCAATTCCCGAGCCGTTCGAGCGGCCGAAATCCGCGCCACTCATTGCGAGCGGGGAACAGATCGCGGCGGCGAACAGGTTGATTGCCGAAGCATCCGCGCCGGTCATCTATTTCGGCGGAGGAGTCGCGATCGCTCGGGCCGAACGGGCGCTGCGCGCCTTTGCAGTGCGAACCGGCATTCCGAGCGTGGCGACGCTGAAGGGACTTGGCGCGATCCGGACCGATGAGCCGAACTTCCTTGGCATGCTCGGTATGCACGGATCGCGGGCCGCCAATCTCGCGATTGACAATTGCGACCTCCTCATCTGCGTCGGTGCGCGCTTTGACGATCGCGCGACCGGCAAGCTCGAGAGTTTCGCGACGCGCGCTCGAAGTCATCCACATCGACGGCGACCCGGCCGAAATCGGCAAGCTGAGAGTCCCCGAGGTCGGCTTGCGGGTGACTTGATCAACATCCTCGACGAGCTGACCGCGCACCCCGACGCGACCGACTGGGCCCAACAATGCCGCGCGCAGAAGATGATGTGGGCGCCGCGCTACGACGCGCCGGGGAGTATCTACGCCCCCGCCCTGCTCAAGGAACTATCCGAAGCCGCCGGCGACAACGCGATCTTCACCTGCGACGTCGGCCAGCACCAGATGTGGGTCGCGCAGCATTGCCGTTTCGGCCGACCGCAAGCGCATCTCACCAGCGGCGGCCTCGGCACGATGGGATACGGCATACCGGCCGGTGTAGGCGCGCTGCTCGCCGACCCGACCGCAACCGTGATCACCGTATCCGGCGACGGCTCGTTCATGATGAACGTCCAGGAGCTGGCGACCATCCGCCGCTACCGCCTGCCGCTGAAGATCGTCCTCATCGACAATTCGCAGCTCGGCATGGTCCGCCAGTGGCAGGAATTGTTCTTCGACGAGAATTTCTCGGAGATCGATCTCAGCGACAATCCCGATTTTTCCGAAGTCGCACACGCCTTCGGGATCGAGGCATTCACGATCGACCACCGCTCCCAGGTCAGCGACGCGATCCATCGGCTACTCGCCACGGACGGTCCGATCCTGTGCCATGTGCGGATCAACCCGCGGGAGAATGTGTGGCCGCTGGTGCCTCCCAACAGCTCGAACGTGCAAATGATCGAAAGGTCGTGGTGACATGCAATTGCTGATCAGCTTCAGGCCCGCCGAGGGGGCCATCATTCGCATTCTCGGCCTGATCGAGCGGCGTGGTTTCATGCTTCGGGACCTTGCCGTGAGTAACGAGGATACGGACGGTTCCCTGGTCGTCGACCTCGCCGCGCGCGACGGGGCGCGCCATCTCGACGTTCTCGCCCGCCAGGTCGGCCGGCTGATCGACGTGAAGTCGGTCTCGATCGGAACCCCGCTAGCAGGTCCTTACGCATGACCGAAATCAGGATCCTGGACACGACGCTTCGCGACGGCGAGCAGGCGCCGGGCTTCTCGATGTCGCCTGAAGCCAAATTGCGCATGGCGAAGGCGCTTGCCGCTCTTCGAGTTGACGTCATCGAGGCGGGTTTC
>CAWAWT010000043.1:0-17074 GCA_963785855.1 uncultured Alphaproteobacteria bacterium | reverse complement strand
CCAGGGCGCAAATCAGCCCTTTCTTCCCAATGGTCAACCTAAGCATCAGCTCCTCCTACCACTTAGAACGTTTCTTGGGGCCGGAATGTTGCGATTTTTCAGAAGAATGAGTCTCCTAGCCATTGTAAGGCTTACCGGCTTATGTGAGGCAACTCGGCTGCATCTAATACAATAGATCACAACACATTTCATTAGAAAGGCTGTGCCCAAAGGCCTTTATGCGGACTTTATTAATCGTCTTTGCAATTGCATTGCTTCCTCTTGTCCCTGATTGCGCAGCAGGAACCGCCCCGCGCCTGCCGCCCAGAAAGATGCCAGTAAGAATCCGGTCAAATCAGGATAACGACCAGGTCCCTGATAAAGACCAGGGAAAACTACCAGTCTTCCGCAAGAATGTGACTGTGGTCAACGTGCTGTTCACCGTCAAGGACAAGCACGGCGCGCTTGATCCCGAACCTTGACCAAAGACCATTTTGAGCTCTTCGAAGATGGCAAACCGCAGACGATCAAGTATTTTTCCACTCAGAACGACGTCCCGATAACGCTCGGACTGCTAATTGACAGCAGCAAGAGCATGGAGCGTACGCTGCCTGAAGAAAAGGTGGTGGCCGGCGGATTTCTGCAAAAAGTGCTCACCAACAAGGACCTGGCTTTCGTGATCAGCTTTGATATTAGCGTTGACCTGCTCCAGGACCTGACCGGACGACATGCATTTGCTGCGCGGCGGGCTCGATAAAGCCCGCATCAATACCAACACGGCAGGCATGGCGCCCATGGGAAGTTCCGGCCCGGTGCCCACCGGCAGGCGGCCAGAACAAAGGCACGCTGCTGTTTGACGCCGTTTACCTTGCTGCCGACGAAGTCTTGAGCCGCCAAGTTGGGCGCAAAGCCATCATCGTACTTACCGATGGCGAAGACGTGGGCAGCAAATTGCGGCTGAAGGATGCTATTGAAGCCGCGCAAAGGGCGGACGCTGTGGCTTACGTCCTGTTGATCACCGACCCCATGTATCCTTCGAACTCATGGCGACATGAGCAATCTCGCGGAACAGACTGGCGGACGCATCATTACGGTCAGCCATCCAGACAAGTTGGATAAAGCATTTGCCGAAATTGCCGCCGAACTGCGCAGCCAATACCTGCTCGGCTTTAGTTCCACCAATCCGGTGAACGACGGCAAATTCCGCCGGCTTGAGGTCAAATCCAAAGACGGATATAAGGTCCAGGCGCGCAAAGGTTACTATCCACCGAACGACACTGCCGCAAACCGGTAAGGATTCTCTTCTGCGAAAAACCTTACCGCGGATTTACGCGGACTGGTCGCTATTGCTTGGGAACGTAGTAACCCTTTTTTGCGCGAACCTTGTATTTCTTGCTGTCCGTCATGATCTGGATTGGCCGGAACTGTCCATTGGCCACAAACTGGTCCGGCCTGTATGAGACGGAATACTGGCTGCGCAACTCTTCCTGAATATCTGAAAACGCCGCAACCACATCGTCCAGCTTTACCGGAAAGAAGGCGCGGCCTCCGGTGGCATCTGCCAGCTTTCTCAAATCGTCATCGCCTTTGGTGTGTCTTTCCACCAGGGAGGTGCTGATGGTATAGATGATTACTTCCGCGCGTTGCGCCATGTCAATCGCTTCATCTCGATACACGCGGCTCAGGTTGTCCTCGCCGTCGGAAATCAGAATAATCGCGCGGCGTACGGCTCCCGTTGACGGCTCTTTCATCAGCTTATCGCGACAGGCGAAATAGACTGAGTCCCACATTGCGGTTCCGCCTCCGGCCTTGATGACCCTTACGCCGGTCCTGAGCTTATCGACGTCGCCGGTAAAATCCTGCGTTACGTCCCACGTTTCATCAAAAGCCAGCACAAAAGCCTTGTCAGCTTTGGGGCGGATAATTTCGTAGAGAAATTCTGACGCTGCGTCCTTTTCAAACTGGAATCGGTCACGAATCGAATTGCTGGCGTCGATCAACAGGCCCACATGCAACGGCAGGTCAGTTTGCGCGGCAAAGTTCATCATCTGCCGCGGCGGAAGCTTGTTGTCCAGGATCCTGAACTGGTCCTGCTTCAGGTCGCGCACAAATTTGCCGTCTTTATCCACCACAGTGAAAACCACGTTGACTTCATCCGTCCGCACGCGGACCGTTGGAATCTGTGGACTCTTAGAATCGCTGTTTGCATTGCCTTGTTGCTGCTGGCTGCCAGTGGCTGGTGACGGAGTGGGCGCAGGCGACGGTTGCTGCGCCGTGGCCAAAATCGAGGCAATACACATCACGATCAAAAGGAAGAGATGCTTTTTGAGAATCATAAAAATGCGGTTGATTTACTTATTATAGTTGCAATCGCTGGGTAAGCTCTTGTGCGACTCCATTGCTGACAGGGCTCGGCTGAAAATCCCGCGCAAATAAAAAAGCCCGGTCAGCGCCGGGCTTTTTTCTGTGATTGAGATGTTAGTTACTGGCGAGGCACGTAATAGCCTTTTTTCGCGCGCACCCTGAACTTCTTGTTTTCCGCGGCGATCTGTATGGCGCGGAACTGCCCGTTGGCTTCGAACCCCTCAGGCTTATAGAACACGGAATACTGGCTGCGCAGCTCTTCGTGAATATCGTGGAACGCGTTGGCCACATCCTGCAGCTTGAAAGGGAAGAAGGCCTGGCCGCCGGTGGTTTCCGCCAGCATTTTCAGGCTGCGGTCGCCTTCGTCAGGATTATTGCTCAGGTTGGTGCTGATGGTGTAAACGATCACGCCGGCGCGCTGCGCCATCTCAATGGCTTCCTGCCGAAGGACGCGGCTCTGATTGTCATCGCCGTCAGAAACCAGAATGATCGCGCGGCGAACAGGGCCGGTTTCTTTTTCTTTCATCAGCTTGTCGCGGCAGGCATAAAACACTGCGCCGTTGCTATTGGGGCCGTTCGGGTCGTTCGGGAAGTAGACGTAATCGAATTGCGGGCTTGCCGCGGTCGGCTGTGCTGCTGACAGAGCGTCCTGATACGACACGCGGAACGCGTTGAACCAGTCGTTGCCGCTGTGCTCCCAACGCCCGTCGTAGCGTTTGACGTTGTTCTTATAAGGAACTGCGGTCGATGCAGCATTCTGACCGTTGCCGCCGCTGATGTTTGTCTCCAGCCGCAGGTTGCCGGTGACCTCGAGCCGATCGTTCTGGGTCGGCTCGACATCGATTTTACCGAAGTAGAGGTTTTCCTTGAACGGGTTGGTGACCGGCCCGAACTCGCTTGAGACGCCTCCGGGCAACAGCGCGATCGCCGACGGGGGCACATTGCCGCTCGGATAGACCGTGCTGTAGTCCGCCAGGCTCTTATGTTCCCAGGTGAAGAAGAAGTGCGCGATGTTCTTGATGATCGGACCGCCTAGGGCGACGCCATATTCCTTGCTCGGCTCGTGGGCCTTGGCTGCGCCGGACGCGATTTCATCGGGCCTCTTCTTCCGCAGATGCTCGTTGGTGTAGGTGCCGAACGCTTCCCCCTGGAAGCTGTTGGTGCCGGACTTCGTCTGGGCGATGATGATCGCGCTCGCCGCATCGCCATATTCGGCCGTATAGTTGGAGCTGACGACCTTATATTCGCCGATCGCGAGCTGCGGGAAAGGGTTGCCCGGATCGCCGCTGCCGTCCGCGCCGCCGCTACCAGTAAAACCTGAGCCGCTGCCCCCGGTGCCGCCGCCGCTGCCGACAAAGTCCTTCTGGCTGACGCCGTCAATGTAGACGTTGACCGCCGAGTCGAGCTGGGCGCCGCCGCGGATCGAGGTGTTGTGTCCCTGATCGACGTTGAATTGCATGCCGGGAACTGTGTCGGCGAATTCGAGGAAGTTGCGCGTGGTCTGCGGTAGGGAGGCGATATCGTGCAGCGTCACCAATTGATTGACCTGCGACGACTTCGTGTCGACGGTCTGGCGCCTCGCTGTGACGACGATCGCTCCGCGCTCCGCCCCCGCTGCCACGAAGTTCACGACGGAGGTCGACGCCACCGGAACCGTCACATCCTGCGCTTTGCCCGCGGCCGTGACGTGGTAATTTCCGGGCTGAAGGCCCGGCATCACGTAATTGCCGTCCGCGTTGGCAGTCGCCCGACGCACCGTGCCGGTGTCGACCTGACTGGCGACGACTTCGGTTCCAGCGGGCGCCGTTCCCTGCAGAGTGGAAGTGCCCGCCTGCGCAAAGGCAGGAGTCGCAACGGTCAGCGCGGTCGCGATCGCGATGACGGAAATGCCGGATGCAAGCCGACGCCTGTTATGCAAGCTCTTCATTTCGCGCCTCTCCCCTGATTCGCAACGTATGTAACCGGTTACACTGATGCGTCCGCAATTTGACGCTTGTGTGTTTGATGAAACTATCTCTGGGGAGCGAAGTCAATCGCACCTGAACGCTTGTTCATACGGCAGTGGCGCCGCTGTGGCTTTCCGGTCACGCGGCAGATCGAGGCGTTTAGCCCGCCCGTGTTGCAATTGCCGTTCGGCAACGGACTATTCGCGCGTATACGCGAGCGCTCAATCACCGCTCGCACACGAAGGGGAAAGCAGATGGTCGAAGCGAGTGCTGACCGCGCGAACATGGGTTTCATTGGAGCGATCGTCGCGGTGGCGACAATCGGCGGCTTCCTGTTCGGCTATGACAGCGGAGCGGTAAACGGGACACAGGAAGGACTTCGAACAACCTTCCAGCTCAGCGACAGCGGCCTCGGCTTCACCGTCGGATCCTTGTTGATCGGCTGCTTCATCGGCGCTTTCCTCGCCGGCCGACTGCGCGGACCTTCTTGGGCGGCGCAACGTGATGATGATTGCCGCGCTGCTCTTCCTCGGCGGTGCGCTGACGCAGGGATTGGCGCATGCCCATGCGCTCTTCGTCACCGCCCGCCTGATCGGTGGCATGGCGGTCGGCGCCGCAAGCGTCCTTGCCCCGGCTTACATCTCCGAGGTTGCGCCGGCATCGGTGCGCGGCCGACTGACGACGCTGCAGCAGATCATGATCATCATTGGCCTTACGATCGCGTTCGTGGTCAATTATTTCCTGGCAGCCGCAGCTGGAGAATCGACCGCGCCCTTCTGGGCCGGAATTGAAGCGTGGCGCTGGATGTATTTGATGCAGGCAATCCCGGCGGCGATCTTCCTTCTGGCGCTGACGATGATCCCGGAAAGCCCGCGCTATCTCGTATCGAAAGGCCGCAACGAGAGTGCCGAAAGCGTTCTGACGAAGCTCTATGGAAGCGGTATAGCGAAGAGCAAGCTCGCTGAAATCCGAGCCACTTTTGCTGAGGATCACCGTCCTCGCCTAAGCGACCTCAAAGGTAATGGACTGTTCGGAATGCGGCCGATCGTCTGGGCGGGGATCATGATCGCGGTATTCCAGCAGCTCGTCGGGATCAACGTGATCTTCTACTACGGCGAAACATTGTGGAAGCTCGCGGGGGTCAGCGAGCAAGCGGCGCTCGAGCGCAACATCCTGTCCGGCGTCGTCTCGATTCTCGCCTGCATCGGGACGATCCTCGTGATCGACAAGATCGGCCGAAAGCCGCTGCTCCTGATTGGATCGGCAGGAATGGCAGTGTCATTGTTCGCAATGGCTTATGCTTTCCATAGCGGAACGTTGGACCCGAGCGGCAAACTTCAGCTCACGCACAACATGGGCATGGTCGCGCTCGTTGCCGCCAACCTCTATGTGATCTTCTTCAACGGGACCTGGGGCCCGGTGATGTGGGTCATGCTTGGCGAGATGTTTCCGAACCAGATCCGCGGTTCCGCGCTCGCGGTCGCGGGATTTGCGCAATGGTTCGCCAATTATCTGATCGCACAGACATTCCCGATCATGGCAGGTTGGAGTCTTACCGGTTCCTACCTTTTTTACGCGATCTCAGCGGTCATCAGCTTCTTTCTCGTGCAAGGAATGGTACGCGAAACGCGAGGCAAGGAACTCGAGCAAATGGAAGGTTAGGGCGCTCGCCCTTATTGGTCTGATCTGGCGTCGTCAGGGGTACTCGCGCGCAAAGGCTGCGGCGGCGCCAAACAGGCCCGGTTCGGGATGCGTGATCAATTTGACGGGCATCTCGTCCATGCGCCGCTCGAAGCGTCCCTTGGCGATGAACCGGTCGCGAAAGCCTGATTTGGGCAGGTAATCGACGATTCGTAAACCGACGCCGCCCGCGATCACTACCGCGACGGCTCCTTGCGCAAGGGCCATATCGCCCGCAACTGCGCCGAGCGTCAGACACAAGCGATCGAGGGCAGCAATGGCGAGGCTGTCTGTTCCGGCGATGGCTGCGGCCCAGAGATTCTTGTCGTCTTGGAAATTCAGAGGACGTCCTTCGATCGCGCCGAGGGCATCGTAGAGGTTCCATAAGCCACGACCGGACGCGATCCGCTCGACCGATACTCGCCGAAAGTTGCGGCGCAGATGTTCAAGGATGCGATCCTCGAGCTCGTCGAGAGGCGCGAAATCGACGTGCCCCCCTTCCAATTCAATCACATGATAATGGTCGGAGCTGCGGAGCAGTGCCGCCACGCCAAGCCCAGTGCCGGGACCGACGATTGAAATGACGCCTTCCGCGGGTAGCGGCCGATCGGGCCCGCAGATTGTTCTAAAGTGTTCGTCGGGCAAGGTGCCAACGGCATGAGCAACCGCACCGAAATCATTGACGATGGTGAAGCGATCGACGCCTAGGCGCTCCCTCATCAGCGCGGGCCTGATAACCCACGGATTGTTCGTCAGCTTGAGCATCGGTCCGCCGACCGGCCCGGCAAATGCAATTGCAAGCTCGGCTGGGAGCGCGATGTCCTTTTGACGCGCGAATTCCTCCCAGGCGGTCTGGAAGCTAGCATGTTCAGAGGTCTGCAATTTTACTGGAAGATCAAGTGAAGTGACGCGTCCGCCATCGATTTCAGCGAGGGCGAAGCGCGCGTGCGTTCCACCAATGTCTGCCGTTACGATCTGCCTCATCGCAATTCGGCCGCTAGTCGCCCGAGCCTATCGGCGCATCGAAATTGGGAGCAATTGTCTGCGATGTTCGCCGGCCAAGCATTTCATGTTCACCCTGCCAGCAATTTTCGTTGTGAGTAAAGCTGTCAATGGACCGTCGCCGCCGCCGGTTCGTCACGCAAACGGGTGCGCGCTCGATGCGAAACGACCGCGAACAAGCAAAGGAGGGCGTAGCAGAGCGCGGGAACGATGAATGCACTCGCGTAGCTCGAGTGCTGTGAGACGAGCCCGGTGAGGGGCGGGATGGCAGCGCCGCCGACAATCGAAAAGCAAAGGAGACCCGACGTCGCCTCTTCGGAGGCTGTCGACCGCTCGAGCGTGATCGTGAAGATCACCGGAAACATAATTGAGTTGAAGAGACCGATCGAGAGCGCGGCATAGCCAGATGGGACCCCGCCGATGCTGAAAACGAACACGCACAATGCGCACGCGGTCGCGGTAAATGCGGCCAGCAATCGCGGCGCGGGCACCCTCGTGAGCAACGCCGATCCGAGGAGCCGACCAACCATCGCCCCGCCCCAGTAAAGGCTGACAAACTTGCCCGCGGTTTCGAGGGGCACGTTCCAGACGTGGGTACTGTTGAGGAACAGTGCCATCTGTGTGCCGATCGCAACCTCCGCGCCGACATAAAGGAAGATGGCGGCACCGCCTAACAGAGCCCATGGCGAGGATAGGGCCTCGCCTATTGCCGTGCCGATGCCAACGTCTGCCGACTCATGCGGCTGCGGCGGCGCAGCAGCGCTGATCAACTTGCGGCCCGTGAAGATGAGGATGCCGATGAGGATGATCAGGCCGGCGATCCAGAAGAAGGCGCGGTCGATTCCGTGAAGCGACGCGGCGCGCACCGTGGGCGTGATCGTTGTGCCTTCTTTGACTTCGAGCCCCTTCAGAAACAGCGACGCGCCGAGGTACGGGCCGATGAAGGTGCCGAGGCTGTTGAACGCCTGGCTGAATGTCAGTCGGAAATGGCTTCGCTCGGGCGATCCCAGCGCGGCCGAAAGCGGATTTGCAGCAACCTGGAGGACGGTGATCCCGCTGGCCATCACGAAGAGGCCGAGCAGCACCACCTCGTAGATTGCGAGGTTGGCAGCAATCAGCATGATGACACAGCCGGCCACCATCATCGCTAGTGAGATAAGTACCGTCGGAACGGATTTGAGCTTCGCCAAAATCACCGCTCCCGGAAGGCTCATCGCCGCATAAGCGATGAAAAATGCGGATGCGCTGAGCTGCGCTTCGACATCTGAAAGCCGGAAGATTCCCTTCACCGCCGCGACCAAAGGATCGACCAGTGAGGTGATGAAACCCCATGCGAAGAACAGACAAGTGACGATTACGTAAGCGTTGGTAACGCTAGATGTTTGAGTCTTCTGATGCACGGTGACCCCGTCCTACTTTGCTCGCAAACTGGCAGCGAAAAACGAGGCACACAACAACCTTTGCTGCGGTTCGCCCGGCTTGATTTGATGCAGGTCGATTGGGAATGCCGTGGTTCAAACAAACGAAGCGCGATTTCTCGCGAGGTCACTCTGCGCGAGTGCGTCCTGCCTTGGGAGCGGCCTTGCCGACATCGTTTTGATTGCGACGGCGGCCGGACTTACGAATATTTGCGCGGACGAGAGCCGCCAGAAGCAGCAGGGCAGGCGCAATCCAAAGCAGCAGAACAACCGTCCACGTTCTCATCGGATCATCTTAGGTGGTGATTTCGATCGAAATGAAGTGTAGAGAAGTCACCGTGCCGAAGTGGGACATCAGTCCCGCTGGCCGGTTCGCATATGGTTGGGGCAACGCACGAGCTCGCGGGGCACTGGGATGCGCACCGATCGATATGCCAGATTATCGAGAACTCAAGGCATCATTCTCGCCTGTCTTGTCAGCTTACTTTTATGGTTGCTGATTGCATTGTTTCTTCACGGAAAAACACGGTTCTGGTGATGTTGAAAGCGTCGCTTGGATCAGGCCGAATGGGCGGACGATCGCAACATCCTTTTGAGATGCTCCAGCCCATTCAAGATCGGATTGAAGACGGTCGGTGACGTCCTTGTGCGTTGCCCGCAATGCCTTTGAAGCCACGAATTTGGATCAGGTCCTCAGTGACCTCGATCGAGCGCGCTCATGCTCGCGGAGAACAAATTCTCGACTGAACCTCTCGGGACCGGAAATGCTCGCCGGCGAATGGAGCCCTAGGGCTCAACGGTGATGGTCGCGCTTCTCATAGCGCCGTTATACCAGTCGCTCGTGGGGTCGTTTTCCGGAGCGTCGACGGTTTTTACGCCGAGCAGAAGCGGAAGCGTGTTGCTGATGGAGCCGATCGAGGCGGCCTTTGAGCTTGGAGCTCGTGAGTCGATCTGAATGGTAAAACTCGTCGCAGTCTTCGTGCAGGTGATGGTGTGAAGCTGATTGTCGGCGAGGTTTAGCGGGCCCCCGCCGTTGATCGTCTTGGAATGACGAAGGCTATCCTTCACTAGGCACGTCGCCTTTGCTTTCCCGCTCGCTCTGATCATCTCGATCTTGTACTCACCACCCGTAGTTCCGACGTTCCCCTTGCGGATGAGGTCGTAGTCCTTGCCAATGGGCGGAACGACGCTGGTCTGGACCTGCACACTGAACGAGAAATCCGCCGAGCCGGGGTTGAGCGTTGCTGAATCCGGAACGACGACCTTGGAGGTCCCGCCGTCAAAAATGTAGCCAGCGCCTGACGTCACGATATTGTACGTGGTTCCGTCGTTTCCGTTTCCGGAGCTGTCTGTCATCGTCGTCCCGAAAGTGTTGTCCATGTTCCACTGGGCAACGGTCGTCGTCGCCGCGGCTGCTGATGGAAAGGGAAGAGTCAGGGCAAGAACAGCAAGGGGGCGACGCCTCTTCATCGAAGATCCTCGTGTCGGACGATAAGTGCAGCTCGGTAGCGCCGCTATACTTTCCGTTAACTCGTTAAACAATGGGTAGTTCCCGTCGTCGGAAGCAAGAATTATTGCCCAATTCGGAATCGCAAAGATCAATTTGGGCGCCCGGTCGTTTCCGCAAAGAGAAAACTCCTCATATATATACTTTCGTTTAGGCACCTAAAGCCCTGTTAATCCGCCTCTCTGGGCCGGCGAACAAACAAGTGCGGTTCGGCAGGCCCTGCCGCGCCGCTTCCGTAGTCGGATCGATTTGTCGGGTTTCGGAAGGTTGCGATCACGCGAGCGATCAATCAGCGTCACCCGTAGGTCAGACCAGGAATTTTGATCGGCAATGCTGCAAGCGACAGCAGCAAGGTCGGGCCGTTGTAAATCGCACTTTAGTATGCAAGCAATCGCGCGGCGCTAGTTCTGCGCAACGATGCGGGCGGTATGCATCTCGAACTCACCCAACTCTTGTCCGGACTGCTAGTTGGCCTGATCGTGGGATTCACTGGGGTCGGCGGTGGGTCACTCATGGCCCCCATCATGATCCTTTTCTTGGGCGTGGCGCCAGTAACAGCCGTCGGCACCGACCTATGGTTCGCCGCGATTACGAAGGCCGTGGGTGGGACAGTCCATCATAGGCGCGGCAACGCGGACCTCCGCGTCGTCAAATGGCTGTGCATAGGCAGCATTCCCTCCGCGCTGGTCACCGTATTCGGTCTGAGCCACTTTCACGGTGGACAAATAAAAGGAGGGCTGGTCACGGAATTGCTTGGCGCCGTCCTTCTGCTGACTGCAGTCGCCACGATTTTCCGTAGCAAAATTCGGCAGATTGGAAGGCACCTGCGTCTGAAACGCCGGATTCGCTTCAAAGAGCTCCAATTCCCGCTGACAGTGGCGGCCGGAGCAATTCTCGGCGTCCTTGTAACACTGACATCAGTAGGAGCGGGCGCGCTTTGCGCGACGGTACTCGTCTTCTTATTTCCGGTTCGTTTGAAGGTGCACCAAATCGTAGGCACCGACATAGTTCACGCTATTCCGCTCACTCTAGTGGCCGGCCTGGGACATCTATGGCTTGGCAATGTCGATGGATCGCTGCTGATATCGCTTCTGAGCGGTTCCATCCCTGGGATTGTCATCGCGTCGTTGGCGACCAGCAAACTCAACGAACAAACGATCCAGACGGCGCTCTCAGCGGTACTTTTGATTGTTGGATTGAGATTGATCCTTAGCTGAGTTGAAGGCGCCCGAGCCTATGACCGACGCTGCATTTTCGAGCCATCGAGCATCCGCATTGTCTAGCCGCTTTGACTGAACCTCGCTCATCGCCCCGGATCAAAGCTTTGTCCGTTTGAAAATCGGCTCGGGCAGTAGCCGAATGATCATCATGATCGCCCTCCAAACGGCGGGCACATAGATTACGTTCTTTCCCGCCGCTTGCGCCCGGATGATCGCCCGGGCGACCTGCTCCGGAGCTGCTGTGAGGTGCGACGGCAACTGGAGATGCTCGGTCATCCTCGTCCGAACGAAGCCCGGCTTCACGGTCAGGACTTGGACCCCGGTATTCCAAAGACTGTTCCGCAACCCCGAAAGGAACGCAGTTAGTCCCGACTTGGAAGCTCCATAGATGTAATTCGAACCACGGCCTCGATCGCCCGCGACAGAGCTTATCCCAATGATCGTCCCCGAACCACGGAGGCGCATTTTGCTGGCAATAGCAAGAAGCAGGCGAGCAGGCGCAACGAAGTTGGTTCGAATGACGACGTCGGCGATCTCAGGCTGCGCAGCGGACTCATCCTGATTTCCGAGCAAGCCTGCCACCATCACCACCGTCTGAGGCAAGATGGGGAGTCTCGCGACGAGGTCTTCGGGCTCCGCGGCGAGGAGGTCATATTCGATGAGTTCGACCTTAACTCGGTGGCGGAGTGCAACGTCGGCGCGGAGCGGATCGAGCATCGGTGTCTGTCGCGCAGCCAGGATCAGATCCGCTCCCTCTGCTGCATAAGCACGAGCCAAAGCCTGTCCGATGTCCGACCGCGCGCCGACGATCAGCACCGGCCCTTTGGCTGCCCGCTTCATAGCTCAAGCCTTCGCGATAGATGCGAACTCACATCGGCCTTCGAGACCGTAACGCCGGCGCACAAGGCGGAAATTATCTAGCTCGGGATAGCCAGACGCGACCGTCGTTGGCGCGGTACGGGCGTCCTTCGCTAGATAAATGCGACCGCGATGTTCGAGCATGATCCGATCGAGCCGGTCCAGTAGACGCAAATTGAGCGGCGTCGCTGGGAAATCCATTGCCAGCGTGTAGCCTTCGAAGGGAAATGAAAGATAACCGAACGATTGGTTCCCCATTCTCTTCAGCACCGACAGAAACGAGGCGGCGCCGTGCTTGGCGATCTCTGTCAGAATGCGCGAAAGTCCCACTCGTGCTTCATCGAGTGGAAGGACGCATTGATGTTGGACGAAGCCGTTGCGGCCGTAAATCCAATTCCAGTCCAACAAGCCGTCGAGTGGGTAGAAGTAACGATAAGCATCTATCCGCCTCGATCCGGGCCGCTGCGAGCGGCGGTAAATTGCGTTGAACAGCTTGACCGGTCCGCGTGACAATGCGGCCGACGGGAAGTCGATCGGCACGCGCTTGGGCCTCGGAGCCAACAGGTCGAGACCAGGAGAGAGTCCTCCTGACTGTTCTTCTGCATTAAGGTGTTTACCGACGAACACCACCGATCGGCCGATCTCGGCTCCCGATGCCAGTCCATCGATCCACGCTACGGAATAAGGCTGATCAAAGCTCGCTTCGAAAATTGCAAATGCCTCGTCCAGGTTCGCTGCATGCCGCGTCTCCTGCTGAATGAACGCAGTTTCGACGGGTGTGAGTTGGAACGCGGCTCTGAGTATCGTGCCGGTGAGCCCCATTCCGCCGCAGGTGGCCGCAAACAGGTCCGCGTGAGCTTCCCTTGCGCATCGCACGATTTCACCGCTCGGAAGCATCAACTCGACGAAGGCCAAATGGTCGCAAAAAGAGCCGACGCGGTGATGGTTCTTCCCATGGACGTCGGCTGCAATAAGGCCGCCAATCGTCACGAACCGCGTGCCCGGAGTGATTAGCGGAAACCACCCACGGGGCAGAAACACTGCGATCACATCGGCGAGTAGAACTCCGCTTTCACAAGTCAGAAGGCCCGTCGACGGATCGAAGTCAAGAAGCCGGTTCATTCGACGCGTATCAAGAACGCCCGACGCGTTGACCGCCGGATCGCCATAAGCGCGCCCGTTGCCGCGGGTTATGAGCGGGACGGTGTCTCTGTAGAGCTCGACCGCTTCGTCAAAGTCACGCGGCGTCGCTAGCGGACAATCGATTACCGGATAACGCCCCCATCCCGACAGAGGTGTTGGCCTCGTCCAGACGCCGCTCACAGAGCGGCAGCCACGACTGCAGCGATGCACGCTCCGGTCGCGAGACTGCTCTTGTCGGTCAAGGCATAAATGATCGGATCCTCCTTCAGTCGACCGCGATGCGACATGATCAACATCCGACTGATCCAATAGAGGAACAGCGGTTCTATGAGCCATAGAACGGAGGGGTGTCTGTAAAGCCCCATCACCTCAGGGCTGCTGATGTAGAAGTGCAAGGACGAGGGCCGCGGCATATCCAGCGGCCGCCCCCAATGATGTCACGATGGGCAAGTCGCCGACGCGATATCCTCGTCCAACCGAGCGGTCTCCGCCAGCTTTTCGCGCGCGCACTAACTCAGAGCAACGCTTCACTGTCGCGAGAACTCATGAACATGAAGAGGCAGATCATCAGGAGCCAATGGGACTGCCGTTCACCGGTAGCTTCAAGGCCGGCCATGACTCGGATTGTATAGAGCCCGCCAAGCGTGATCACGTCCACGAACAGCTTGCGTTTGAGGACCATTGAATAGGCTATCGTCGTCAGCAGATAGATGGCTAGCAACGCAGCAAATGTCGGCCTCAACAGTTGGGACAGAGCCGCAGCGGAGACGAACAAAAGGCCGCTGAGCACGATACCAGATGTGATTGGCACGTCGGCGGCCGCGAATGGCCTAAAGCGCTTGCGCGGATGGACCCGATCGGCCGGAAGATCGAGCAAATCATTCAAAATGTAAGCGCTCGAAGCGGCCAGGCAAAAGCAGACGAAGGCCAGCATCGCACTGGCAATCGATCGTGAATTGAAGTCGTGCCCACCAATCAGGGGAATGAACAGCAACAGGTTCTTCGACCATTGATGGGGCCGTAATGCGCGGATCAGGTCGCGCGGATGGGTCCGCGCGCGCTCGACGATCTGCGCGTCGGGCAGACGCTTTCTCAAGCGTCGCTCCAAAATGCCGTTGTGGCAGACCGCTAGCGCGCGCCGTGCCTGGGTCCAAACCTGGAAGTCGACCGCTCGATCGCCGATATAGTCGAAGCCATGCTTCCCAAAAGCTGCGACCAGGGCGCTCGCCTTTTGCTTTCCGGCAACATTGACGTCGCCTTCGCTAGCGAACACTCCGGCTATTCCTCCGATCCGATCCCCAAGAGCTTTGACGAGAATGTGATCGCTAGCCGATGCGAGATAGACGCGGCGGCCTTCGGCTTGAGCCGTTCAAATCAACTCCAAAATTGTTTCGCGGAGCGGCAGCGTCTCGATGTGCGGATCTGTCTTTTGAGCAAGTTTCCGCTTCAACGTCGAGCGGCCCTTCGCCAGCCAGCCCAGCAGGCTAAGCGCCTCGAACGGCCGGGTTGCCAGAAACTGCATCACCGTCTCGTGGAGCAAGTCGCCCTTGAGAAGGGTGCCGTCGACATCCACCACCAGGGGCACTTCGGAACAGGTCAAATTTGGCTCGGGCTTGTTCATATTCACGCCAGTGTCTCGGCCATTTGTCGCCCCAGACGCACACTTTCAGAAACGCCACGATCCTCGGGGTAATAGAAACAGGTATCCGCAATCTGGAGACCGCCAATCGGGGTCTCAATAGGCGGTATTTTCTTCGCGAACCCCGGTTCGCAGATGGGTTGCGCATATCTCAGCCGGCCAACTCGCGCATCGATCCTGTCTTCGAGCGTCAGCGCGGGCTCGATTTTCTGAAGCGCCTCATAGGCTTCATCGATCAGCTGATCGTCGCTCCAGCTCCACCGCTCGTTAGTCACCGGCATATAATAAGGCACGAAGACGATGGTGTCGTCGAACGGACGCAAATTTGAGAATTCGATGATTCCAGGAACAGGGATCGAAGGATCGGCCACGTTGACCCAGAAGTGGGGCGAGATAGAGCGTCGAAGTTTGAAGACGAGGCAGGAAACGCCCATGTTCTCGATGGCGTCGTATCGGGCGCGCCAATCCGCCGGGAGTTCGGGCGCCATTTGCGACACGAGCTTCGTCGGAACGGTGGAAATCACATGATCGGCCTCGATAAATCCGGCCGCGGTTTCCACGCCTGCGACGCGCCCGTCGGCCACGACAATTCTCAACGCGGGCCTGCCGCAAAGAACCTTGCCTCCCGCAGCTCTGATCCCGTCTGTCAGCGCGCTGACGAGCGTTTCGCTACCGCCCTCCAGATACCCAAGCCGCTCCGCGAAGATGGAGTCGCGCGATCGCGCGAGGCGCTTGATCCGGGTCCACATCCAGGCCGCGGAGATATTGTCCGCATATTGATGGAATTTCAGCCGAAGAAGCGGTTCCCACAGTTTCCGATAGGCTTCGCGCCCCGCCCATCGCTCAATCCATCGCGCGGCCGATTGCGTTTCAAGTGAGTCCCAGCGATCGCGTTTCGCTGCCACATAAGCAAAGATACCGTAGCGCAGCTTGGCGACGAGGCTGAGCCCCGGATAAATCAGCAGCCCAATCGGATCTCCCCAGCGGTGCAGCCGGCCGTTCGCAAACTGCCCCATGGTGGTGCGGCGCCATCGCAGCTTGTCGCCTAGACCGAGCTCTTGCAGCAGGTCGAAGGTCGCTTGATCCGAAGTGTCCAAATGAAATGGTAGTAGCGTTCAAGCGACACTCCGCCGAAATCGAAGTGAGCGGCCATACCGCCCGGTTCGGGCCCCGCCTCGATCACGGTTACATCATGGCCGGCGCGTGCCGCGTGGTAACCCGCAGCTAATCCCATCACCCCAGCCCCGATCACCGCAACGCCCATCTAACGCTTTGCCCTCGCCCCAAACAGGATAAGCAGGATAGCAAGCCGTAAGGAGAATTAATATCTGCTAGACCGGTCGAAGCATCGGTGATGCAATCACTCTGCGCGCCTAATGCCTGATCGTTCATTGGCTAATGAGCTCGAACTGCTGAAATGCGAAGTCCGGTTGAACCGATGACCTAGCCTGGATCGGGATATTCGGGAGCAATTGGCAGCCCGATCGACGCGCGCCACGAAGGATCACATGCGTCAATCCTCTTCGGCCGCGTTCCTTTTTTCGACCAGATGTGCTGGGCAATGACTTTCGCAAAGTAGTTTGGATATTGAACGTGCGCGGGTCTCATTGCGATCAATCCGCCGAGCACGATAAATCGCAATATGCCGACCGATCGACGGAGCGGGTCACGATCATTGAGTTCGACCGTGACCGCGGCAAATAGCCATGCGTTTAGAAGGGCGTAAGAAAGCCAACGTCCATAATCGACCGCAACCATTGAAACTACAGTGAATGGAAGCGCCGTAATCAAAGCATATGGAATGGACTTCTTGAATCGTATCCGAAGCAGCCACGCGTAAAGCGCGATGAGCGCCAGCGCACTGACCAGATAAAGGGGCGTCGCGGCCCGACCCATGCTTCGGCACAGGGATGTCGTGATACCTCTGAGACCGCTTACGGCTATGTAGGCAGCGAAATCGCGTTTCTCGGAAGGCAGTTGGCTGCGAACCACTGCATGAACGATGTCCTGCGTGGTCGCGGTGGTGAAAGCGATCTGAGCAACGACGATCGCAGCTATGCCGCCAATCATTACGGCCGCTGGAACGTAGGCGGCTCGAAGTCCTGGCCGGGGGCGAGAACTAAAATAGACGGCGCAAAGAAGGGAATTCCGTAGAAGGCCGAGTTCTCATCGGCCAGAAATCCAAGTAGAGCGCTACCGATCGATACCCAAATATAGCCGCGTCCCAGAGCGACCACGGCCCACGCCAGGCATCCCTCGACGAACATCTCGATCCGTCCGAGATCGCCGCCCCAAGCCCAGAAGAGCTGCGGTGAGGC
>CAWAWT010000042.1:0-37023 GCA_963785855.1 uncultured Alphaproteobacteria bacterium | reverse complement strand
CCACGTATTGCTCGTGAACGTGGGACGCGACTTCACGCCGGACCAGGTGGTCGACATCGCCAACGCGCGCGACGGCGACCCCTGCCCCCAGTGCGGCATGCCGGTCAAGCTCAGCAAGGGCATCGAGGTCGGCAACATCTTCAAGCTCGGTACGGACTTCACGGTCCCGATGGGCGCGACCTACCTGGGTGAGGACGGCCAGGCCCACCCGATCGTCATGGGCTCGTATGGGATCGGGCTCGGCCGCAACGTCGCCTGCATCGTCGAGTCCCATCACGACGCGAAGGGGATCGTCTGGCCGGCCGAAGTCGCTCCCTACCCGGCCCATCTCGTGACCGTCGGGGCGAACAAGGATCCACACGTGGTCGAGGTCGCGGAGCGGCTGTACGACGCCGCCAAGGCCGCCGGCCCTCGTTGTGCCTCCGAACAGGAGTGTTGTGGTTTCGCGCTCGGCGCGCGTAAACGATCGGGGTCGGTACGCGCGATAGTGTTTGACGGGAGCCGGAGCAGGTCCGGTCTCCCGATCGTTGCTGATTGTTACAAGCTGCTCCATGTCGCTGCCCCCGGTGATAGTTTCTTCACGCTGAGCTCGATAGCTGCGGTCTGACGCGGGCGGCGAGCTCACGCGCCTGACTATCCCTTGCTGATGAAATCGCAAGCCGGTCCAGAAGTACGACACGGAAATGAAAAAAATCATATTTGTGACCGGAAGGCTGTCGGCTTTTCCAAGCCGCTTGCGATTTCCAAAGTAGGGCGAGTACGCGTTCCAGCCGACGCGCTGAGGATTCGGCGGAGCATTAGGGAAGTCCGATATGCCTTGTCCAGCCACCAGTCACAGGCAACACCAATCAGGGAGTTCGGCGCCAGTCAGCCTCGCGCGCTATCCGGAAGAGTCGATTCTTCTGGGGAGTGCTCGTGCCTACACGAGGAATGGCCTGGACTTCTATCAGCGATGCGAGCGCATCGCCGGCATGGTGGAGACGCGCTTCCTCTGGAAGCGGGCGTACATCATCACTGAGCCCGACGCCATTGCCGACGTCCTGGTCGAGCATCCCAAAAGCTTCATCAAGCCGTACGTATTGCGCCGGCTCAAGGTGCTGTTCGGCGATGGACTGCTCACCTCTGATGGCGATGTATGGAGGTCCCACCGTCTTCTCAGCCAACCGGCATTCAGCGCAGAGCGCATGCCGCTGTTCGTGCATGTCGTACGCAGGAATGCGGAAGCCATGGTGGCTACCTGGCGCAACGGCGAAGTGCGCGATGTCTACTCAGACCTGGTCGAACTGTGCATGAAGAACGTTGCGCAGACGATGTTCGGCGCCTATGACGAAGAACTGGCCGAGATCGTGCGTGCGTTGGCGGGGACTTGCCACCAGCTAGTACACGGCGTCTTCGACGTGATTCGTCCATGGCCGTTTCGATTCCGGCGTCAGTTGCGGGAGCAGGTCGAAAGCCAACTGGACGCGCTCGATCGATATCTTGGGCGGCTAATCGATCATCGGAAAACGGTTTCGCCGCGCTGTGATTTTCTCGAGCTGTTGTTGTCTGGATCAGCTTCAACTGAACCGCTAAGCCGGCAGGCCATTCTGGACGAAGCGGTGACAATGTTGCTCGCCGGCCATGAAACGACGACGTCGGCGGTTGTGTGGGCGCTGTACCTGCTGGCTCGTCATCCACAAATAGCGGACGCGCTGGCCGAAAATCTTACCCACACCTTACATGGCGATGCGCCATCGCACGCAGAGCTCGACCAGTTGGAATGTCTCCGCACCGTGCTGGACGAGACGCTGCGGCTCTATCCGCCCACGCACCGCATCGCGCGCACCGTAGTTGCACCAGTCGTTGTGGGTGGGCGCCCTCTTTCGGCTGACGTTGACGTGATTATGCCGCAGTGGGCGGTGCACCGCTCGCCACGCTGGTATCAGGAGCCCGAATCATTCGTGCCGAGCCGCTGGACGCCATCATTTCGCCGCTCGCTTCCCAGGTTCGCATTCTTTCCATTCAGCGGCGGTGCTCGTACTTGCATCGGCGGTCAACTGGCGTGGTGCGAGAGCGCCGCGATCCTTGCCTTATTGACCCAGCGCTTCCGCTTCTCCTTGTGCGACGACGCGCCGCTTGTCCCGCAGGAAGGTTTGACCTTGCTTCCGGGCTCGGGCCAACTCCGCGTCCGTCTTGAACGCCGGCACACGGAAAGATCTCGCAGCTCTGCCATGCAACAGGGGTATGCCTCTGCTGCGCCATTAACCGCGGTTGAGAGGGTTTGGTGATGCTTCCTTCCTTTGACATCATGGCGACTCTCGCCTTCGAAACACTTCGCATCAGTGTTCCCACCATCCTCGACGCAGCCTCGGGTAACGTATCCACGGAGGTGTGCACCAAGCGGCTCGACTCGTGGTCACAGCGACTCCTCAAAGGCGCGGAAATTCGTTTAGCCGTTCGCGGACGCGAGTGGATTGTGCCCGGCGAGGGATACATCGTGATGAGCAACCACCAGTCGCATTACGACATTCCTGTGTTGTTTCAAGCGCTGCAAATCCCGATGCGCATGGTCGCCAAGAAAGAGCTTTTCCAGATCCCGTTCATGGCGGGTGCCATGCGTGCGGCAGGATTCGTCGAACTGGACCGTCAGAATCATCGCAATGCTTTCGAAACGTTGATTACCGCGCCCCGGCGTCTCCCGCGCTCAGTGAGCGTATGGATCGCGCCGGAAGGGACCCGCAGTCGTACAGGAAGACTTGGATCCTTCAAACGCGGGGGCTTCCGCATGGCAATCCATGCAGGTATGCCGATTCTGCCGGTCACGATCGAGGGTACGCGACACATCCTGCCCGCCGGGCAACTCAGGGTGAATCGCGGCCACATCGCGAGGGTGACCATCGGCGCGCCGGTCTCCACTGCGCACTACAGCTTGAAAACGATGGATGCATTAATCGCTACAGTTCGCCGTGCCATCAGCCATTCCTTATCGGAAGCCACACAGCCAGAATTCGAGGCAGAAGTATGCGCGAGTTAACGTCTGAAACGCACGGGGACATCGCTGCCAGGAGCGAAAAGATCGACTGGGTCACGAGCGTGCCGTTCCTGGGCGTTCACGTTGTGTGCCTAGCAGCGTTTTGGACGGGCGTGAGTTGGAAAACATTTGCGCTCTGCCTGGCCGTTTACGCGCTGCGCATGTTCGGCATTACCGCCGGTTATCACCGATATTTTTCTCACCGTGCCTTCAAGACCAGCCGGGCCTTTCAGTTCGTCCTTGCGTGGGCCGGTTGCCTGGCCATGCAGAAAGGCCCGCTGTGGTGGGCCGGCCACCACCGTCATCATCACCAACACGCCGACGATCCCCATGATGTTCACTCGCCCTCGCAGCGAGGTTTGTGGTGGGCACACCTGGGATGGTTTCTCTGCGAGCGTTACGACGTAGCCAACTTCGCTTTGATCAAGGACCTGACGCAGTATCCCGAGCTGATGTGGCTTGATCGCTATTCGGTCCTGCCCGGCGTAATTCTTGCCGCTGCTTGCCTGGTCTTTTCGGGTTGGCAGGGCCTGGTGTGGGGATTCTTCGTCAGCGCGGTCATGTCGTATCACGCGACGTTCGCCATTAATTCCATCTGCCATGTCTTTGGAAGCGTTCGCTACACGACGCGCGATGCGAGCCGAAACAACGCCATCTTTGGAGTGCTCGCTCTCGGCGGAACGTTTGCGCGTGCGTCAGGCCAACCAAAACGCATTTTGCGGCAACACTCTCCAATGCCGCAATGGCGTCGGAGGCTGGCCAGCAGAAGAGCGAGCTTTGCGATTTGCGAGTTAAGATTGAATAGGCTTCCGAGTAGGAATGCGCGGCTACCGCGAAACTATGAGCCGGGCGGTCAACGAAGAGCATAATTGATGCCTCATGATGTTCATGGGCTTCGGCAACGCTTGCAATAATGACATTGCTGTCGAGTAAGGCCAATCGCATTGTCAGTGGCGCAGCCCACCGCGAAGGTCATCAAGTTCAAGGTCGACTTGGCGCTGGGTGATCTGTGAGCGACCCTTTCGCTTCACCAGCAAACCGTTCTTCTCGATCAAGCCGCCAGCTCTGATAGTAGTAGGCGGCGGCTGGTATGCACGCAAAGCCTCCTCAACCACTTGAACCGTCGACATTCCGGTTCGTTTTGCGAGCTGCGATGCGCGCGTACGAGCAAACACGGAACGAACATTCAATTGGTCAGATGGCGGCTTCGTCTTGGCATGTCCCATGCGGCATTTCTAGCACGTAGCCCGAATGCTAGCAAATTAACAATCTTGCTAGCATTAGCGTACGTTCTTTGGGCGGCTCAGCGAATCCCCGATACGCCGAAGTTTGCCGCTAATCCCCGCCACATGACCTCTAAGTGTCTCTTTATGTGGCAAAATTAAGATCGAGTCGAAACTCGGCTCTACAAAGGGGGAGAGCTCGGATGAGAATGAACGTTCGAGCAAAGCTGCTGTAGATCAATGTCCGCTTGCTAGTCTGACGCATCGGCAGCTTATCCCTTCCTTCCAGCACGAACCTGAAATATTGAGGACCAATCGCGGTCCGTTATCTAACCTTGAGCCCAGATAATTCGGGGATTTTGTTGGCGAGCGGCTCGGACCTCCATTTGTGCTGACCGGTGACCCAAGAAGCCCCTCCCAAAGCTAAATTAATGCAGCTTCGCCTGATGCTGTGGCTCCTCGTCGCGGTGGCGCTCGCCGGCGTCGCCGCGTTGCTGCTCGGCGAGCGCACCGGCGGTCCGTCTGAAACCAGCGCGCCGGGCCGACCGAACTTCGGGGGATCTTTCACGCTCGTCGGCTCGGACGGCGAGCCGTTCTCGAGCGCGAAGCTGAAGGGCAAGCCTTACGTGATCTATTTCGGATTCACGCGCTGCGGCGACGTTTGCCCGACCACCTTGTCGCGGATGGTCAAGCTTCGAAAGCAGATTGGCGGTCCCGACAAGTTCAACATCGTCTTCGTGACGATCGATCCTGAGCACGACGGTCCGAAGGAGGTCGGGCAATATGCCGGCTTGTTCAACTCACCGATCATCGGCCTGACCGGAAGCCAAGCCCAGATCAACCAGGCAAAGAAAGAGTTCGGGATTTACGCTGAGCCTTCGAAGCATCCGATGGCCGGCAAGGAAATGATGCACAGCGCTTTCGTCCTGCTGTTCGACCGCGACGGCAAGTTCGTCACGACGATCACCCCCGGCGATCCGGATGCGGAAGCGCTGAAGAAACTCGACGCGATCACGGCCTAGAGCTTGGAACCGGCGAGCGCCGTTGCCACTTCAGCGCGGATGGCTCCGTACCCGGCCCGATCCGCAGATCCTTCGGCTTGGAAGGGACTTCTACGATGCCGTCGAACCGGCGCAGTTTCCGCACTGCACTGCGCAATTCCTCAACGATCGCTGGGCGAAGCGGGTCGGGCTGGATCTCAGCGACAAGCAATGGGCGGCGCATTTTTGCCGCTTCGAGCCGCTTTCCAACAATCACCCCGAGCCGCTTGCGCTTCGCTATCACGGCCATCAGTTCCGGGTGTATAATCCGGAGATCGGCGATGGCCGCGGCTTCTTGTTCGCGCAGCTTCGCGACGAACGTGGGAGGTTGCTCGATCTCGGAACCAAGGGCTCGGGGCAGACTGCGTTCCACCGTCACGCCGACGGGCGGCTGACGCTGAAGGGCGGCATCCGCGAGGTGCTCGCGACCGAGATGCTCGAGGCGCTCGGCGTCAACACGTCGAAGACTTTCGCCTTGTTCGAGACGGGAGAAGCGCTTGAGCGGGGTGACGAGCCGTCCCCGACCCGCTCTTCGGTCCTGACGCGCCTCAGCCATGGCCACATCCGCATCGGCACGTTCCAGAGGCTCGCATTCCTTGGCCAGGTTGAGAACATCAAGGCCTTGGTCCGCTACTGCCTTGAAATTCTCTACACCGAAGACGCGGGCGTGGATGATGCCGAGAATGCGCTGAGGCTGCTCGACCTCGTTAGCACGGCAACTGCCGGGCTCGCCGCATCCTACATGGCCGCCGGCTTCGTGCATGGCGTGCTGAACAGCGACAATATCAGCATTACCGGCGAGAGCTTCGATTATGGTCCGTGGCGGTTCGCGCCCTATTGGGACCCGGAGTTCACCGCCGCTTATTTCGACCATCACGGCCTCTACGCTTTCGGCCGCCAGCCCGAGGCGATTCACTGGGATGTTGCGCAGCTCGCTGGTTGCCTGTCGCTCGTCGCCGAAAGGACGCAGCTTTCAAACCTCCTTTCCGAGTGGAGCGACAGGTTCGAGGAAGCGCTCGTGACGGCGATGCTGGCCCGGCTCGGCGTCGAAACCGGGTCAGGAGATCGCGAGCTCGTCGCAGCGCTGGTCAAAGCGCTTGCGACCCGGGCGCGCACGATCGACCGGATCTTCTTCGATTGGCGCGGCGGCCGCGATCCGGGCGCCGAGGCTTATCCAGGAGAGGAATTCCGCGAGCTGGCAGAATTGCTTGGCGGCCGCGAACGCCCCCGATTGCATCAATATTGGTCGGACCCGGAGCCATGCTCGATGCACATCGAGGAAGTCGAGTTGATCTGGTCGTCGATCGCCGAAAGCGACGATTGGAGTGCGATCGGACTGAAAGTCAAAGCAATCCGGCGGATGGGCGAAGCCATGGGCGACCATGCAGCAGCAGCTTGACGTAGCAGCGAAGGTGGTGGAGCGCGGCGGCGTGGAGCAACAGCTGATTTCGATGAACCCGGCGACGGGCGAGCTGGTCTGGACGGGCGCGATCGGCGACGCCGCGGCCGAGGTCGCAGCAGCCCGCGCCGCCTGGCCGGCTTGGGCGGCGCATTCCAACTCCTACAGGATCGAGGCCGTACGCCGTTTCGCCAATGTCGTCCGAGGCAAGGAAGCCGAGTTCTCGGAGCTCATCGCGCGCGAGACCGGCAAGCCAATGTGGGAAGCGAGGACAGAGGTCAGCGCGGTCGTCAACAAGGTGCAGATCTCGATCCAGGCCTATGCCGAGCGGACTCCCCAGCGCAAGATGGAAGGCTCGCTCGGTGATCGCATTGCTGTGCGTCATAAGCCGCATGGCGTCCTCGCGGTGCTCGGGCCCTATAATTTTCCTGCACACCTTCCCAACGGTCACATCGTCCCGGCGCTGATTGCTGGCAATGCGGTCGTTTTCAAACCGTCGGAGAAGACGCCGGCCACGGGCGAGTTTCTGGTTCGCTGCTTTCACGAATTCGGAATTCCCGAAGGCGTTGTCCGGCTATTGATCGGCGGTCCCAACGAGGGCCGCGCACTCGCGTCACAGCCGGGCATAGATGGCCTGTTGTTCACCGGCTCTGCGCGAGCTGGAATGTCGCTTCACAAGCAGTTCGCCGATATGCCGCACAAGATCCTCGCGCTTGAACTGGGCGGGAACAATCCGCTGGTAGTCTGGCGCGCGAAGGACTTCGACGCTGCGGCCACGATCGCCGTTCAGTCGGCCTATCTCACAGCCGGCCAGCGCTGCACGGCGGCGCGCAGGCTGATCGTCGAGGATGGCGAAGAAGGCCCATTGCTCGAGTGCATCAGCAAATTGATCGAGCGGATCGTCGTGGACCAGCCTTTCGCCGATCCGCAGCCGTTCATGGGACCAGTGATCGACAATGCTGCCGCCGACCAAGTGCAGGAGCAATGGCTCAACTTGATGATGAAAGGCGGAAGGCCCTTGCTGCATCTCGACCGCTCGACCGAGGATCGGCCATTCCTTACACCCGCGCTCATCGACGTGACTGACGCGAAGGAACGGCCCGACGAGGAGATCTTCGGCCCGGTCCTCCAGTTGATCCGGGTCAAGGATTTTGACGCTGCGATCGACGAGGCGAACAACACACGCTTCGGTCTCGCGGCGAGCCTCATTGGCGGCTCGCCCGAGCTTTACGACAAATTCTGGGCAAACACGCGCGCGGGCGTGATCAACTGGAACAAGCCCACCAATGGCGCTCCCTCGAACGCACCGTTCGGTGGAATAGGCCTCAGCGGCAACCATCGCCCGAGCGCCTTCTACGCCGCAGATTATGCGGCATATCCCGTGACCAGCAGCGAAGCCGAGATCGCCAGAGCATCGATCGGCCAGGGCCTGCGCGATCCGAACATGCAGGAAGACTGACAGGAAGCCTTGCACCCGTTTCGCGCATCGCCGCGTTCAGAAGCTCGTGAAAAACAGTAAATGGATCGGCACGGCCCTTGGCCTTGCCCTGTGCACCGCCTTCTCCGCCTGCTCAAAGGGTGAGAATTCCTCCAACCAGCCGACAAACTCAGCCGCTCCGCAGCAAACCGCCCAGGTACAGTGGAACCGCAAGCTCGAGCAGCAAGCACGCGCCGCAATTGCGAACGCGGCAGCGAACGGGCTCAAGCCCGACCTTTTCCTGAAGGGCAATGGCCAAGGCGCGGCCCTGACCGAAGCGGCGCTTGGTTACGCGCAGGCGCTCGCCCATGGATATTCCGATCCGACAAAGCTCTATCCGGTTTACACCATACCGAGGCCCTCGGCGGACGTGCGCGAAGGCTTCGAGCAAGCGGCGCAGAAAGGCGATCTGACGAGCTGGTTCAACTCGCTGCCCCCACAGACGGACGAATATAAGGCTCTCAGCCAAGCGCATCTCAAATATCTGAAGCTGGCCAGCGGAACGAGCTTTGAGGCCGTCGGCGACGGGAAGCCGATCAATCCCGGAAGCCATGATGCCCGCGTCCCTGTTTTGGCCGCCGCGCTCTCGCAGATGGGATATTTGACCGCGCCACCGCTGCAAGCTGGGCAGCAATCGGCGTCGACCCGCTACACGACATCGCTGATCGCGGCCGTCAAACGCCTCCAGGCAGACTTTGGACTGAAGGTCGATGGGATCGTCGGCGGCAACACGCTCGCCGCCGTAAATCTCGGCCCGGCGGGACTTGGCCGAATGACGGCAATCGCGATGGAGCGCCTGCGCTGGCTCGAGCGCGATCCGCCCAAAACTCGGATCGACGTGAATCTCGCCGCGACATTCCTGGATTACTGGCGCGACGGACAGCATATGGACCGCCGCGAGGTCGTCGTTGGTGAGCCCGACAAGCAGACGCCGCAAATCCAGGCGCCAATCATCAATCTCGTCGCTTATCCCAAGTGGCACGTGCCCGATTCGATTGGCTCGGACGAGCTCTCAACGAAGAGCCAGGCCTGGCTCCAGGAAAACCAGTTCGCAATGGAGAACGGCAAGTTCGTCCAGGAATCCGGGCCGAAGAACTCGCTCGGAATCGTCAAGTTCGACATGGACGACAAGCAGTCGATCTATTTGCACGACACACCTGCGAAAGCACTCTTTGGACTTCCTGATCGGCACCGAAGCCACGGCTGCGTGCGGGTTCAGGATGCAGTCGCGTTCGCAAATGCCATCGCCACCGAGGAAGGAGTGAACGACAAGTTTCAGGAAGCCATGGCCAGCGAGCAAGAGAAATGGGTGAAGTTGCCCAAGCCGATCACTGTTCGGCTAATCTACCAGACGGCGTTCTGGGATGGTTCGGGCGTTCGCTTCAGGCCCGACGTTTACGGCTGGGACAATGCGGTAGCAGCAGCGCTCGGCCTCATTCGCGGAATCACCTGGATGCCGGTCCAGCAGAGCGGCGACGTCGGACCATAGAAAAGACTGAGGGCGCCGAACCTAGGCCGGCGCCCTCATCCCCCCTCCCCAGAAGGTCCAGCCGTTCAGCCGCGCGCCTCCGGCAGATAACCCTCGTCCACAGCATCGCTGAACTTCGTGATCCGGCTATCAAACTTCAGGCGGATTTTGCCGGTCGAGCCATGGCGCTGCTTTGCGACAATCACTTCCGCTCGCCCGTAGGCTCGGCCCATCTCTTCCTGCCAAGCCGCAAAATCGGGGTGGTCTTCGGCAGGCTGCTTTGCGGAGAGATAATAATCCTCGCGATAGATGAAGAGCACCATGTCGGCGTCCTGCTCGATCGAGCCCGATTCCCTGAGGTCCGACAGCTGCGGTCGCTTGTCCTCGCGCTGCTCGACCGCGCGGCTGAGCTGGGAAAGCGCGATCACCGGGACGTTCAATTCCTTCGCGAGCTGCTTCAAGCCGCGGCTGATCTCCGAGATTTCCTGGACTCGGTTGTCGCCGGCGCTTCCCTTGCCGCTGCCCTGCAACAGCTGGAGATAGTCGACGACAACGATGCCGATGCCCTTTTGTCTTTTGAGGCGCCGCGCTCGGGCACGGAGCGCGGCGATGGTTAGGCCAGGCGTGTCATCGATATAAAGTGGAAGGCTCTGCAGCTCTGCGGCCGCTCGGGCGAGATGCCGGAATTCCTGCTGAGTGATCTTGCCCATGCGGAGGTTTTCGGAGCTGATCCCCGATTCCTCGGCGAGAATTCGAGTCGCCAGCTGATCGGACGACATCTCGAGGCTGAACAACGCCACCGGAGCGCCAGCCGATTTCTCCGGCTCGATGCCGTCCTCGACGTCGCGGATGAACCGCCGCGCGGCGGCAAAGGCGATGTTGGTCGCTAGCGAGCTCTTGCCCATTCCTGGACGTCCCGCAACGATCATCAGATCGGATTTGTGAAGACCGCCGATCTTCGCATTCAGGCTTTCGAGCCCGGTGGTAAATCCCGATAGATGGCCGCCGCTGTTGAGCGCGCGTTCTGCGACCTCGAGCGCTTCCTTGGTGGCCTCGGCGAAGGACTTGGCCTTGCCGTCGGCCCCTCCCTCCTCCGCTACTGCGTAAAGCGAAGACTCGGCGCGCTCGATTTGAGCGAGGGGGGCAACGTCCTCACTCGTGTCGAGCGCGCCTTCGACCAGGTCGCGGCCCACGCCGATCAAAGCTCGGAGCAGGGCCAGATCATAGATCTGGCTTGCAAAATCTCGCGCTCCGATCACAGCCGCGCCCGATCCGGTCAACTGTGCCAGATAAGCAGGCCCGCCAACTTCCTTTATCGATTCGTCGGCTTCAAACAAAGGCCGAAGAGTCACGGGGTTAGCGACGCGATTACTGTCCGTGAGCTTCAGGATCGCATCGTAGATACGCTGATTCAGAGGCTCGAAGAAATGATGCGACTTGAGCTTCAGCTGGACGTCCTCAACCAGCCGGTTGTCGATCATCAAGGCGCCGAGCAACGCAGCCTCCGCCTCGACATTCTGCGGGAGCGCTTGCACGCCCGGTTCTAACGCAAACTCGGCGATGCGGATGACTTCGGCCATGGCCACGCTCCTAAGCTCGTGCGGCCCCACATCAAGCGCGAACAAAAGTAGCACGATTGGGGATAAGTTGTGCACGAATCAGATAGGTTGCCGCGGGAACTGTCAGAAACGCGAAACAGCCGTCATCCACAGGAAAAAATTCAGTTGGAAATGAAGCCTGAAAGGTGGCTGCTCCGCCACACTTACCCGTCGATCTTGGGGCAGAAATCCCACAATTTGACGCTGGCTTGACTTAGCCTTCGCAGCCGCTTCTCTCACGGTCATGAGCATCCTTTCCGACCGTTGGATTCGCGACCAGGCCCAGATGCACAAAATGATCGAGCCGTTCGTCGAGGCGCAGCGGCGCGAGGGCTGTATCAGCTACGGACTTTCTTCCTACGGCTATGACGCGCGGGTCTCGAGACACTTCAAGATCTTCACCAATGTCGACAATGCGATCGTCGACCCCAAGGATTTTGCGCACAACAGCTTCGTCGACCGCGACACCGATGTCTGCATCATCCCGCCCAACAGCTTCGCCCTCGCGCACACCGTCGAATATTTCCGGGTGCCGCGCGACGTGATGGTCATTTGTCTCGGCAAGTCGACTTATGCACGCTGCGGAATCATCGTGAACGTCACTCCGCTCGAGCCCGGCTGGGAGGGGCATGTGACCCTTGAGTTTTCGAACACGACGCCGCTTCCGGCAAAGGTCTACGCCAATGAAGGCGCGTGCCAGTTCCTTTTCCTTCAGGGCAATGAGCCGTGCGAAGTGAGCTACGCCGACCGCGCCGGCAAATATATGGGACAGAAGGGCGTGACCCTGCCGAAGCTGTGAGGCTCGAAGAAGCTCAAGCCCTCGACCGCAACGACCCGCTCGGGTTCGCTCGGGAGCGGTTCCAACTCGCCAAGGACCTCATCTATCTCGACGGGAATTCGCTCGGTGCTCTGCCGAAGACTGCGCCCGCTTCACTCGCGAATACGGCCGTTCGGGAATGGGGCGATGACCTAATCGCCAGCTGGAACAGCCATGGCTGGATCGACTGGCCGAGCCGGATCGCTGCAAAGCTCGCTCCGATCTTGGGTGCCAGGCCGAACGAGTTGCTGATCGCCGATTCCACCAGCGTTAGCCTGTTCAAGCTCCTTGCCTCTGCCGCGCGCTCGCGACCGGGGACGCAAGACAATCCTTACCCAGAAGGCGAATTTCCCTACCGACCTCTACATCGCACAGGGTCTCTGCGAGATGCTGGATCTGCGACTGCGCGCGGTTCGGCCGAGCGAGGTCCTAGGCTCGATCGACAGCGATACCGCCTGTCGTTACCCTAACCCACGTCGATTATCGTTCTTCGGCCATCCACGACATGCGCTCGATCAACGATGCTGCGCGCGCCGCCGGGGCGCTGAGCGTTTGGGACCTGTCGCACAGCGCCGGGGCGATCGACCTAGACCTTAAGGACACCGGTTGCGATCTCGCCGTCGGCTGCGGCTACAAATATTTGAACGGCGGGCCTGGAGCGCCGGCATTCATCTATGTCGCCGAACGCTTGCAGAATGAGCTTACGAACCCACTCCAGGGCTGGATGGGTCATTCCGAGCCATTCGCGTTTGTCGACGATTTTCAGCCCGCCAGTGGCATTTCCCGTTTCCTCACCGGCACGCCGCCGGTCCTGGCGATGGCCGCGCTCGAGGCCGGGATCGACACGTTCGAGGGAATTGCCATGACGCAGCTGCAGGCGAAATCGCGCAAACTCTCACAACTTTTCGTCGAGGAGGTAGAAACGCGCTGCGGAAGCGAAGCCACGCTCGCCTCACCACGCGACCCGGCGCTTCGCGGCAGTCATGTCGTCTTCGCTCACCCAGAGGGCTATGCCGTCATGCAGGCGCTGATCGCTCGTCGAGTTCATCGGTGACTTCCGTTCGCCCGACCTCATGCGCTTCGGCTTCGCGCCGCTCTACTGCGGCTATACCGATATTCTATGCGCGGCAGAGATCCTCGCCGACATCCTCAAATCGCGAGAATGGGACCAGCCGCGCTTCATGAAGCGCGCCAAGGTCACCTAGTGGATCGGCTCTTCTGTCGCCTCAAGGTGTCGAGGCTCCAAACGCCGGGACCGGCCGCGGCGATGTAGAGGAAGATGAAAGAGAACAGGATCGCGCCCTCCCCCATGTTGGCAAGGGGCCAGAAACCCTTGGGAAAATGGCCGATAAAGTAAGCGAAGGCCATTTCGCCCGAGGCGACAAAGGCAGCGATGCGCGTAAGCAGGCCGATGGCGATCATGATTCCGGCGACGATCTCGATCGCTCCTGCGACGATCAGCATCGGGGGAAGCGGATGTACCGGGAACGGCACCGGAAAGGCGAAATATTTCGACAGACCATGCTCGAGGAAAAGCAGTCCCGCGATGATCCTCAGGATTGCCAGCAGCTGCGGCTGCAAGCGCGAAAGCCAAGGTAACTCCATCATATCCTCCCGCGTTGTTCCATCCGATTAGCGGACCCGTTCAAGCGCAGCCAAGTGTCAGGCGTGTGCCTTCTTCGCCTCAGCGGAATGCGCCGAATCCTCGGCCAGCGCAGCGCGCGAGCGGTGGATCATGTCGACCCAGTCGTGGAACGAATGTGCGAGCTTGACCACGAGATCCTTTAGCGGTCCGTCCTTCAGGCATCCGCTTTCATCGAAGCTGTCGTCGGTGACGTGGCCGAGATAGGC
The DNA here is from genome assembly GCA_963785855.1 of uncultured Alphaproteobacteria bacterium. Taxonomy (GTDB): domain Bacteria; phylum Pseudomonadota; class Alphaproteobacteria; order Sphingomonadales; family Sphingomonadaceae; genus Sphingomicrobium. The sequence goes on along the minus strand of CAWAWT010000042.1, from coordinate 23,140 downwards.
TTCCGGCTGCTGCATGACGGGCATGTTGAGGAACACGCAGGCCTGACGAATCTGGTGGTTGGAACCAAAGCCGCCGATGGCCCCAGGCGACGCAGTCACGATCGCCGCCGGCTTTTTGTCGAAGACGCTCTGGCCATATGGGCGCGAGCCAACGTCAATCGCATTCTTGAGGACGCCCGGAATTCCGCGGTTATACTCTGGGCTGACGAACAACACCCCATCGACCGGGCGAACCTGATCACGAAAACGGATCCATTGCTCGGGCGCGTCATTGTCGAGATCCTGGTTGTAAAGCGGCAGATCGCCGATCTCGATCATCGAGCAGTCGAGATTGTCGCCGCGGATCGCGCAGATTGAGCGAGCAACCCTTCGGTTGAGGCTGCCGACGCGAAGGCTGCCGACGATGATTGCGATCCTGTAAACCATGGCTGCTCTCCTTTTCCGACCCAATACGCGCCTCGACGAAAGGTTGCGGCGAAGATCAGCGGCGCCGTGACTTGTGCCGAACGTTTGGCGGCCTGCCGCGGCGGCTGGTGGTTCGTACACGATCGCGGCGTTCGGGCGGCGGACCGGTACCGTCCGCTTGCTGGTCCGGCAGGGCAAAGCGGAGCGATCCCGAGACGGGGTCGGCTTCCGCAATTCGCAACCTTAGCTTCTGCCCCTGTCGATAGGTCGTGCCTGATTCCTCGCCGACCAGCTGCTGCGCCTTCTCATCGTAACGAAAATATTCGTCGCCGATGGTCGAAACCGGCACCAGCCCGTCGCCTCCAAAATCGACCACGGTTGCGAAGAAGCCGAATGGCTGAACACCGGTAATCCGGCACAAGAGAACCTGCCCGCGCTGGTCGGAAAGATAAGCAGCGACGTAGCGGTCAACCGTCTCCCGCTCCGCCTGCATCGCGCGCCGTTCGAGCCCCGAAATTTGCTCGCCGATTTCCTCGAGCTTCTCGGCGTCCGCCGGCGGTAGGCCGCCGTCGCCGAGCCTGAACGCGCTGACGAGCGCGCGGTGGACCAAGAGGTCGGCGTAGCGGCGGATCGGCGAGGTGAAGTGCGCGTAAGATCCAAGCGCCAGCCCGAAATGCCCCAACCGGTCAGGGGCGTAACGCGCTTGCATCTGCGTTCGAAGCAGCTGCTCCATGATCTCCGGCCGAGAGTCGGAAGCGCCTAGGCGCTCGATTATCCGGTTGAAGGTCGCCGGCTTGATCACTTGACCGAGCGTGAACTCGATCCCGAACGTCTCGAGATAATCCTTGAGCGCCACGAGCTTCTCGCGACTTGGCGGCTCGTGGACTCGGTACATGATCGGCGACTTCCTAGCTTCGAGCGCGCGCGCCGCAGCGACATTCGCCGCAATCATGAAATCCTCAACCATTCGATGAGCGTCGAGCCGCTCGCGCGGCGAGACCGATTCGATGCGTCCTTTCTCGTCGAGCACGACCTGCCGTTCGGGAAGGTCGAGCTCAAGCGGCCCGCGCTTGTTCCGAGCTCCAAGCAAAGCGCGCCAGCAGCCCCACAGCGGCTTCAGGGCGCTCTCAACCAGCTCCGCCGGAACTGCACCGTCGATCTCGGGCATGAAGCAGACCGGCGATGAAACGTCGGTCCGTTCCTCTTCCGACGCGTCAATCGCCGCCTGCGCATCCTCATAGGCGATGTTCGCCGCGACCCGGATTTTCGCGCGAGTGAAGCGCCATGCCTTGAGAAGTCCCGTCCTTCGCAACGGTAAGGTGGCAAGCAAGCGCGGCGCGTTCCTCATTTTCCTTCAGCGAGCAGATGTCGGCCGACAGCTCCTCGGGAAGCATCGGCACGACGCGATCCGGGAAGTAGACGCTGTTGCCACGCTCCCGAGCCGCCTTGTCGAGCGAGGAATCCGGCCGGACGTAGAAGCTGACATCCGCAATCGCGACGATTGCTTTCCATCCACCCTTATTGTCATCATCCTCGTCACGCGACGCCCAGATCGCGTCGTCATGATCGCGAGCGTCGGCGGGATCGATCGCGACGATCGGCAGGTGTGTCAGGTCCTCGCGTTCGCCGCGCGCCTGCTTGGCGACGCGGTTCGCCTCCTCGATCGCGGCATCGCTGAACTCGTGCGGAAGCTCATATTTGTGAATGGCGATGAGGCTGAAGCTCTTGGGCGCGAATGGGTCGCCCAGCACTGCATCGACTCGGACCGAGATGCGCGGACCCCGACCTGAGACCTCGCACAGCACGAGATCGCCCGCCTCGCCGTCCGCGACATCGCTGACTGGCAACTCGCGCCGCTCCTTCTTCTCCACCGGCGTCAACCAGAAGCGCGCGCCTTCCTGCCGGAGCACGCCGAGTACGAGCTCCTGCCTGCTCGCGAGTTTCTTCAAAGGGTGAGCAACGTGGCGCTCACCTCGCTCCTCGGTGCGCGCGAGCACTCGGTCGCCAATTCCAAGCGCGCCGTGCCTGCCCTTCTCGATCGATTCGCAGCTTGGGCGCCGGTATTTCGGCTTCCCACTGCTCGGGCTGACCATAGACGTTTCCGCTGTCGTCGGCCTCGACGATCCTCAATACCGTGACGCGTGCGATGCCGCCTGCCTTGTTGAAAGCGCGTGCCCGCCCGGTTTCGATCAGTCCCTCGTCTGCCATGTCGTTAAGCAGCCGCTTCAGTGCGATCTTGGCGTCGCCGCGTATGCCGAACGCCCGAGCGATCTCGCGCTTGCCCGCAGGCTGGTCCGACGTCGAGATGAAGTCGAGGATCTGCTTTCGGCTGGGAAGATCGGAAGAGAGCTTGCGGGCCATGTCGAGGCCCTAAACGCGCCTAGCGCAGCTGGCTATCCTTGCTCCCGCGGCGGTTGATGGTCGAGTGGACGACAGCCTTGTCGCGCTCCGACTGGCAGGCGACGCAGGTTCGGACGCCGGGCAGCGCCTCGCGCCGCTTCTTCGGTATCGGCTCTCCGCAATCGTCGCAATCCTCTGCGCTCTCGCCTTTCGGCGTCAGCGCCCGGGCGCGAAGGACCGCGTCCTTCACGGTATCGTCGATCTGATCCTGAACCGCGCCGTCGCGCGTCCATCCGCCGGCCATCCTAGTCTCCAGCCTTCTTCACCGGAGCAATATAGGGACGAAAAGCGCCGCCCGGCACCGCCGAGGCGACAGGGCTCTCGAAACCATCCTTGCTCACCGACGAAACACCGAACACCCAGTCATCGATGCGAATGTGCGGGAGAACACATCTGTACAACCGACTGTCCATCGAGGATCAGATGAGTTTGGCACCCGCGCGCCGAATGCAAAGCGTCAGTCGATACCCTTTTTGAAAATTCCCACTGCGAGCTGTCGGTCCGTCGCCAGTGGATCACGTAATCGGCAATCTTCGCGGACGACCAGGTCAGCGTCGTATCCGTACTGACCGCGCCTTCCACTTTCGGCTCGGGGGGTGGCGGTGCGCTGGCGATCGCAGCGAGCGCCCCGACGTTGAGCTTCGTCATCTTTGCGAGATAGGCGAAGTCGACATGGTCGATCGTGTCGCCGTAGCGGATCTTGTTCTCAGTTCTCAAATCCTGATGCTGCCAATTGTAATTCTCGATCGCGACGCTGATCCGCGCGGCGGGATAGCCAAGTTCAAGGAATGGGATGTGGTCGCCGCCCCGGCCGAACCTGTCAGTGCGCCAGATCTGCCGAACTTCGAGCCCGATCTCCAACCGGCCGGCGAGCCTGTCGAGGAAGCGCGAAATGTTGCGCGACGGCGAATCATTCTCGCCGCCAAGCGCGTGAGTTGCGTCTGCGAGCTGGCCCTCACCCTGTGAGCGCGGTCCTTCTGAAAGAACCCGCGCATGCGTGGAATTGCAAACGCCATCGGATCCGCAGGAGCCTCCGATGATGTCATTGTTGAGGACTGTGACGATGTTCCATCCCTGCTGCTTTGCGTAATCTGCGAGCGTCTTTCCGCCATAGAGCCCCTGCTCTTCTCCCGAGAGTGCCGCATAGACGATCGTGCCCGGGAACTTGTGCTTTGAAAGCACCCTTGCTGCTTCGATCACAGCTGCGGTTCCTGAGCCGTCATCGTTCGCGCCAGGCGCATCTGAGGTCGAGTTCATGATGTCGCTGACGCGGCTGTCGATATGTCCCTGAATGATCACGACATCGTTGGGCCGCTCGGTCCCGCGCTGGATCGCGACCATGTCGCAAACGGATGTCGGCTTCGGAATGCGATCGCCAGTGACGGTTTCGCACGGACGCACGGTCGGAAGGCCGAAACTTTCGAACCGGCTCTGCGTCCAGCTGAGCGCAGCACCGATGCCCCGCTTCGGGTCGGTTTGCGACGAGAGCGTGTGCCGCGTTCCGAAACTTACCAAAGTCTCGATCGTCCGTCGGAGCTCGGCCCGGCTGACCGGCGCGATAATTGCCCTGAGTTTCGCTTCTGGAGAGGGCGTGGGCGTCGCGCCGATTAGAGCTAGGCCGCACAGCGCGCAGACTTTACGCATAAGAATCTCCTCCCGTTCGTCGATTAGCGGGCGACGGCGACAGTTCCAGCGGGAATTGAAGTTTGGTGGGCGGCAGCTACCGTAGTTGGCCTGAACGGGGAAAATTCATGCGTCACTCTTGTGCTTTTCTGTTGCTCGGCTCGATGCTGGGCTCAACCGCCATCGCCGCGCCGACGATCCCGCCGGTTCTGACGGGGGCGCCGAGCGCGGCGGCCATCAATCAGCGCTGTGACGCCTATGTCTCGAGAAGCACAGCGATGCGCCACGCGCTGGAAACCGCCAAGGGTCCGTCCACAGTCGCAACGACCCTCGCTGCCTATGATCATCTCGTTGAGATGCTCGGTGATGGATCGGGCGAATCCACGCTTTACCGCCAAGTCTCGCCGACGGCCGCAAGCCGCTCCGCCGGCGAGAAATGTGAGAACCGGATGGCGAGCGAATTCACCAAGCTTTCGCTGTCGCGTCCGGTCTACGAACATCTCAAGGCCACCAAGGCGCCCGCAAGCGATGCAGCGACGCAATTATATTTGACGCGCACGCTCCAGTCATTCGAGCGCGCCGGCATCGGCCTCGACGCTCGCTGGTCGGGCAAAGGCGCAACAATTGTCCGACCAGGCTTCGAAACTTTCGACCGAATTTGAAGCGAACATCCCCAAGGGACAGCACACCATCGAGGCGACTTCCTGCCGAACTCGATGGCCTGCCGCAGGATTTCATCGACGCCCACAAGCCCGGTGCGGACGGCAAGATTACACTGACCACCGACTATACCGATTACATTCCGGTGATGACCTACGCGAAAAGCCGCGACCTGAGGGAGCGATTCTATCGATCCTACGGCCTTCGCGCCTATCCAATGAACGATTCCGTGCTCCGCGACATGATCAACACACGTGACGCGCTCGCAAAGCTGGTTGGGCGGCCGAACTATGCAACTTTGAACTTCGAAGACCGAATGCTGAGCACGCCCGAGAAGGTTCAGGCGCTGATGGACGAGATGGCCGCAGCGGCAAAGCCGGCGGCCGACCGCGACTACGCCAAGAAGCTCGCGGTTCTAAGGCAACTCTATCCCGACGCGACCAAGATCGAGCCGTGGGACAACAGCTACGTCAGCGCGCTCGTCCAGAAGCAATCCTATGGCTACGACCGGCAGGAGGCGCGAAAGTATTTCGCCTATGACAATGTCCGCGACGGAATCCTCAAGCTTACCGAGGACATGTTCGGCGTCGATATCCGGCCGTGGAATACGCCCAAGTGGGACAAGCTCGTCGAATCCTATGAGATGTACGATCACGGCAAGTTGATCGGCCGATTTTACTTCGACTCGCACCCCCGACCGGGCAAATATGAGCATGCCAATTCCGTGCCGCTGCGGGCTGGGACCCGGACCCAGGTGCCGGAGGGAATTCTCGTCATGAACCTTCCCGCCGGAAAGGGCCTGATGGAGCATGACGACGTCACCACCTTCCTCCATGAGTTCGGCCATCTGCTGCACGGGATGTTCGGCGGCCAGAACCAGCGCTGGGCGGGCCAGAGCGGCGTCTCGACCGAATGGGATTTCGTAGAGGCGCCTTCGCAGATGCTCGAGAACTGGGTCTATGACTACGGTGTGCTCAAGGGCTTCGCGGTCGATTCCTCAGGCCACGCCATCCCGCGCGACCTTGTCGATAAGATGAATCGGGCGCGCTATTTCAGCCTTGGCATGGACGACATGCGCCAGCTCGGACTCAGCAATATCTCGTTGCAATATTATCTCGCCACCGCGCCCGCCGACCTCGGCGCAGCGGCTCGCCAATACGATGCCAAATATGACATTTTGCCTCCGCCCTCTTTCTCGCAATTCCAGGATTCTCTCCCGCACCTCGCCGGCTATGGCGCGGCTTACTACACCTATCGTTGGTCGATCGTGATTGCGGATGACATGTTCACCCAGTTCCAGGAGCACGGATTGCGTGATCGAGCCACGGCGGAACGCTATCGGCGCCTGGTCCTTCAGCCGGGGGGCACCAAGCCCGCGGCCGAGCTGGTGGCCGACTTCCTCGGTCGTCCGATCAGCATCGATGCCTATCGGGCGAAGCTCGCAAAGGACCAGTAGCAAAGGCACCCGCGAACTTTTCTTTGAAGCTGCCGGGGTCTAGGGGAACCGCGGCCCCAACACCTTCTTGAACCGAGGACGCGCACGCATGCTTCGCAGCATTGATCATTTCATTGGCGGTTCCACCTTTGCTTCCGGCGAGCGCCAGGGAGAGGTGTTCGACCCAAATCAGGGCCAGGTGCAGGCCAATGTCCGGTTCGGCACCGCAACCGACCTCCAGAAGGCTGTGGACGCAGCGAAGGCCGCCCAACCCGCCTGGGCTTCGACCAACCCGCAGCGGCGCGCCCGGATCATGTTTCGGTATCGAGAGCTCGTCGAGAAGAACCTGGAGGAGCTCGCCCATTTATTGAGCTCCGAGCATGGCAAGGTCCTGGCGGACGCGAGGGGCGATGTTCAGCGCGGGCTCGAGGTGATCGAATATGCCTGCGGGATCCCGCAGGCGCTGAAGGGCGAATATACGCAAGGCGCAGGCCCGGGAATCGACGTCTATTCGATGCGCCAACCCTTGGGGATCGGAGCTGGAATCACGCCGTTCAATTTCCCGGCGATGATCCCGATGTGGATGTTCGGAATGGCGATCGCCTGCGGCAACGCCTTCATCGTCAAACCCTCGGAGCGGGATCCGAGCGTTCCTGTTCGCCTAGCTGAGCTGATGAAGGAAGCCGGGCTTCCCGATGGTATCCTCAACGTCGTTCACGGCGACAAGGAAATGGTCGACGCGATCCTCGATCACCCCGACATTGCCGCCGTCAGTTTCGTCGGGTCGAGCGACATCGCTCAATATATCTACTCGCGCGGCACCGCGAACAACAAGCGCGTGCAGGCATTCGGCGGTGCCAAGAACCATGGCATCGTCATGCCCGATGCGGACCTCGATCAGGTCGTGAACGATCTCGCCGGCGCCGCTTTCGGATCCGCTGGCGAGCGCTGCATGGCCCTCCCTGTCGTCGTTCCGGTCGGTGAGGAAACCGCAGATCGGCTCCGCGAGAAGCTTATCCCAGCGATCGCAGGCCTTCGCGTCGGAGTGTCGACCGATCCCGATGCGCACTACGGCCCGGTGGTGAGCAAGGCGCACAAGGAGCGCATCGAGAACTATATCCAGATGGGCATCGAGGAGGGCGCCGAGCTGGTCGTCGATGGCCGCGGCTTCAAGCTGCAGGGCCACGAGGAAGGCTTCTTCGTTGGGCCCACGCTCTTCGATCACGTGAAGCCAAGCTATCGGACCTACAAGGAAGAGATTTTCGGACCGGTTCTGCAGATCGTCCGCGCCGAGAACTTCGAGGAAGCGGTCCGCCTCCCCTCCGAGCACGAATATGGCAACGGCGTCGCAATCTTCACTCGCAACGGCCACGCAGCGCGCGAGTTCACCGCTCGGGTGAATGTCGGGATGGTCGGCGTGAATGTGCCGATCCCTGTGCCGGTCTCCTATCACAGTTTCGGCGGCTGGAAGCGCTCGGGCTTTGGCGATATCGGGCAATATGGCCAGGAGGGATTGCGCTTCTGGACCAAAAACAAGGTCGTGACACAGCGCTGGCCCGACGGCTTCGTGGACGCCGACAACAAGACCGCGTTCATGATCCCGACGATGGGCTGAGGATTTTCCCCAAAACGGGACTTTGGGATACGTGAGCCAAGGGCCTGCGTTGAGCGAGCATGAAAGTTCGCGTGCCCGTAATAAGTCTTGCGCTGATGGCGGCTGTCGTCGCGTGCAATAAGCCCAGCCCTGTCGCCAAAGGGGCGAGTATCATCACCGCGGTGCCTTCGACCGCTAGTGACCCCGCGCCGATGCCGTCCGGCGGGGCACCTGAGACGGCGAGCGCCACTTCGGCGGGCGAAATGCCACGGCCGGCAAAGACGGCGATTCTTGCCGCCTTCCAGGGACGGTGGGGCCTGTCGCCGCGGGACTGCACTGCAGCGCTCGGTGAGGCGAAGGGCCTGTTGGTCATCAACGGCGGCGAAGTCCGTTTCTATGAATCGCGGGCGATTCCGGCAACGGACGCCCAGGTCGCCGGTGGCATCCTTACCGGCAACTTCCATTTTGTCGGCGAGGGCCAGACCTGGACGAGGTTCGAGCGTCTCGAACGCGACAAGGACATTCTGGTCCGTACCGAAAGCGACCCAGCAGCGAGTTTCACCTATGCCAAATGTTAGAGCGATGAGCGCATTCGCCGCCGGCTTTCTGATCCTTCCCGCATGCAACAAGGGCCAGGATCCGAATGTTGAGAGCAACAGCATTGCAATCGACGAGGGCATTCCCTCGAACCAGGTCGCTGGAAATGCCGACATCGAGACTCTTCCAGCGGATGAGAGTAGCACGACTCCGTCGAACCAGCTCCAGAACGGCTTCGACAATCCCGACGTGAACGACGTTTCGACGTCCAAATCCCAATGAGGGGCTCGAGATGCTGATCCTTTATTATTCGCCCGGCGCCTGTAGCCAGGCCCCACACATCCTGCTTCACGAGACCGGGATCGAGCATGATTCGAAACGCGTCGACCTGCGGGCCAAGACGCTCGAGGACGGCAGCGACTATCTCAAAGTGAATCCCAAGGGCGCTGTCCCGGCGCTCCAGCTCCAGAGCGGCGAGGTGCTGACCGAGAACGCCGTGATTCTTCAATATATCGGCGATCGTGCAGCGTGGCCCGAGGTCCTTCCGCCGCTCGGCGATTTCCGCCGTTATCGGGTGCTCGAGATGGTCAATTTCATCACCACCGAGCTGCACAAGAGGTTCAGCTTCCTTTTCAGCCGCGAGGCCAGCGCCGAGGTGAAGGCGTTCGTCACGGCCGATCTTGCAAGGAAGCTCGACTGGATCGACCAGCGGCTTGGAGCTGGGCCTTTTCTGATGGGAGAGGATCTCAAGCTTCCCGATCCGTATCTGTTCGTGATCACTCGCTGGACCGACAGAATGATAGGGCTCGACAAGTGGCCGAACCTTCGAGCCTTCTACGAGCGGATGCAGAAGCGGGAGTCGGTCCGTGACGTCCTTCGTTTCGAAGGCTTGCTGGAAGAGGAACCTGCGGGCTAGAGCGCCCGCGCGATGACCCAGTTCGATCTCACCGACGACCAGCTCCAGATTCAGGAGATGGCGCGCAAGTTCACTGCGGACGCGATCACCCCGAACGCGGCCGAGTGGGACGAGAAGCACATCTTCCCGAGAGACACGATCCGCGAGGCGGCCGAGCTCGGCTTCGGCTCGATCTATGTCTCCGAGGAGAGCGGCGGGATCGGTCTCGGCCGGCTCGAGGCGGCGCTCATCATGGAAGCCATGGCTTACGGCTGTCCCTCGACCAGCGCCTTCATCTCGATCCACAACATGGCGAGCTGGATGATCGACCGCTTCGGCGCAGCCGAAGTGAAGCAGAAATATATCCCGTCGATGATCACGATGGAGCGCATCGGGAGCTATTGCCTCGACCGAGCCATCGTCGGGGTCTGACGCTGCAGCGCTCAAGACCAAGGCGGTGCTCGACGGCGACCATTATGTTGTCTCCGGCTCAAAGGCATTCATCTCGGGCGGCGGCGAGAACGAGGTCTATGTGACCATGGCCCGCACCGGCGATGACGGGTCGAAGGGCATCACCTGCCTCGTCATCGACAAGGACATGCCGGGCGTCAGCTTCGGCGCACAGGAGAAGAAGCTCGGCTGGCATTCGCAGCCGACCGCCCAGGTCAATTTCGACGAAGTCCGGGTGCCGGTCGCAAACCGCGTCGGCGGCGAGGGCGAAGGTTTCCGGATCGCGATGATGGGTCTCGACGGCGGACGGCTCAATATCGGCGCCTGCTCGCTTGGGGGCGCGCAGCGCTCTCTCGACGAAGCGATCAACTATACCAAGGGCCGGCAGCAGTTCGGTCATCGAATCGCCGATTTCCAGGCAACTCAGTTCACGCTTGCCGACATGGAGACCGAGCTTCAGGCGGCGCGCTACCTACTCTATGTTGCAGCAGCGAAGGTCACAGCCAACGCTCCGGACAAGACCAAGTTCGCGGCGATGGCCAAGCGCCTCGCGACCGACACCGGATCGTCCGTTGTCGACCGCGCACTGCAGTTGCATGGCGGCTACGGCTATCTCGATGGATTATCCGATCGAGCGGTTCTGGCGCGACCTTCGAGTTCATTCGATCCTGGAAGGAACCAACCAGATCATGCGCGTGATCGTCAGCCGCGACCTGCTTCGCCAGTAGATGATGAAGAAAGCGCCGCACCCATTCGATCCGTTCGCGCTCGCGCAGGCTGCGAGCGAAGCCGCAATCGGCCTCGCTGCGCGTCCCGCCGAGCTACTCAACGTCCAGATCGAGGCGGCGAAGCAGTGGACCGACTTCTGGACCTCGGCAATGTCGGGGACTGCTAGCGAAAAGCCCCGAGACCGCCGTTTCTCCGCTCAGGAATGGCAGGACGATCCCTATTACCGGGCTATCCGCGACGCTTATCTGCTAGCCTCGGAGCAGTTGCGCGAGACGGTCGACAAGTCTGCCGGAAACGGCTCGCACGGAGCGATGGCCCGCTTCCTCCTCGACCAATATCTGAACGCGATCTCGCCGAGCAATTTCGCCGCGACCAATCCCGAAGTCGTGAAGCGAACGAGGGAAACCGGCGGCGCCAACCTCGTCCAGGGATTCTTTAATCTCATGGAGGACGTCGGCAGCGGGAAGGGAATCGTTCAGCGTCGCGCCGACCCAAATGCCTTCGAGAAGGGCAAGACGATTGCCGCGACCCCCGGCGCGGTGGTGTTCGAGAACGCGCTGTTCCAGCTAATCCAGTACAGCCCCACGACCGACAAGGTCGCGGCCGAACCTCTCGCTCTACGTGCCGCCGCTCGTGAACCGCTATTACATGATCGACCTCGTCCCGCGGCAGAGCCTCGTCAAATGGCTCGTCGAGGAAGGTCGCACCGTGTTCGTGATCAGCTGGGTCAATCCGGGGCCCGAGCACAGGAGCAAGGACGTCAGCGACTATGTCCTTTCAGGCGTCGTCGAGGCGATCGGCGCGGTCAGTCAACGAACCGGGAGCGCTCCCGACCTCTTCTCCTTCTGCCTCGGCGGCACGCTCGCCGCGATCGCGCTGGCCTGGCTCGCCGCGAAGGGTCGCTCCGACGAGGTCAATTCGGCGACTCTGATCGGGTCGCTCGTCGACTTCTCCGACATGCGCGACTGGTCGGCATTCGTCCACGAAGCGCATATCGGAGCGCTCGAGGGCCACCTCGAGGCGAAGGGGTTCGCCGACAGCCTCGAACTTCAGCGGCTGTTCGCGGCGATGCGTGCCAACGATCTCATCTGGTCGTCGGTGGTGAATCATTATTTGCTCGACCGTCCAGCCCCGCCATCGGACCTGCTCTACTGGTTTGAGGACGGAGCGCGCATCCCTGCGGCGTTCATGAAGAGCTACAATCGCGAGCTGCTGCTCGAAAATAAGCTCAAGGAACCGGCCGGTTTCAAGGTCGGTGACGTCGCCATCGATCTCGCGGATATCACCACGCCGATGCTGGTCATCGCGCTCAAGGACGATCACGTTTCCGCGTGGGAGGCGGTCTACGCCGGAGCGCGCGATCTGGGCGCCGATTTCATCCTTGGCGGCTCGGGACACAATGCGGGCATCGTCAATCCGCCGGCCGCGAACAAGCACGGCTATTGGACCAATGTCGATCACCCGTCGGATTCCAAGGCTTGGCTCGCGACCGCGACGAAACATGATGGCAGCTGGTGGCCGTGGTGGATCAAATGGCTTGAGGCGAGAGGCAGCGGAAAGATGCTCGAGGCTCGAAGCCCGCAGAATGTGATCGAGCCGGCGCCAGGCCGCTACGCCATGATGCCGTAATGGACGCCGTGACCACGCAACAGGACGTCCTGACTTACAAGGAAGGGCTCGCAGGGCGCCTGCGCCTTAACCGACCAAAAGCGCTCCACAGTCTCAACCGGCAGATGGTGCGCGACATGGCCAATGCGCTGATCGAGTGGCGCGACGATCCCGACGTCCGAATCATCCTGATCGATCATGCCGAAGGCCGCGGCTTTTGCGCGGGCGGCGACGTCGTCGGAATCAGCCAGGATGTCGAGGGCCATGACGCGGCGGCGCGCGCTTTCTTTTTCGACGAATATCGCCTCAACCACCTCGAATACACATACGCCAAGCCGGGTGTGGCCTTCATGGACGGCATCACCATGGGCGGCGGTGTCGGCATTGCCCTGCCCTGCCGCTATCGCGTCGCAACCGAGCGAACGATCCTTGCGATGCCAGAGACGACGATCGGCATTTTCCCCGACGTCGGCGGTGGGCGCTACCTATCGCGACTTCGCGGACGCCTCGCGCAATTTCTCGCTCTGACCGGTGCCCGGCTCGACGGCGCGGAGTGCCTGAGGCTGCGTCTAGCTACGCATTTCCTGCCCTCCGACCGCCTCGAGGAGGCAAAAGAGCGGATCGTCGCCCAGCCGTTCCGAACGCAGGCCGTGCTCGACGAGCTGAGCGAGGATTACGTCCCTCAAGCCCGAATCATGGCCAACCTGCCGAAGATCGACCGCTATTTCGCTTCCGACCGCCTGGAGGAAATCCTGGACGCGCTCGATGCCGGCGCATCGGACGGCGACCAGTGGGCGGCGAAGGAAGCGGCCACGATCCGAGCCAAGTCGCCGATGGCGTGCAAGGTCAGCCTCAAGCTGCTTCAGGAAAGCCCCTATCAGCTGCACTTCGTCGACGAGATGCGGATGGAATATGGAATCATGGTTCGACTGATCCATCATCCCGACTTCAAGGAGGGCGTCCGAGCGCTCCTCATCGACAAGGATAACAAGCCCGATTGGCGTCCGGCCCGACCCGAAGTCATCGGCGAGGGCGACGTTGAGGAATTTTTCGAGCCGCTGCCGCCGGACGAGCAGTGGCGGCCACTGCGACTTCTAGAGGAAGACCATGAACTACGAAACGATCCTGATCGAGAAGCGCGGCGCGGTGACGCTCGTCACGCTCGAACCGTCCGCACGCGCTCAACGCCTCGAACAGCCAAGTCCTCAAGGACCTGATCGACGCGTTCGCGGCCTATGACGCCGACGACAGCCAGCGCTGCCTTCTTCTCACCGGGTCCGAAAAGGCATTCGCAGCCGGGCGCGGATATCAAGGAAATGTCGAGCCAGGGCTTTGCCGACATGTATTCGTCGGACTTCTTCGCCGGCTGGGAGAAGGTCACCGCGACGCGCAAGCCGTGGATCGCGGCGGTCGCCGGCTATGCGCTCGGCGGCGGCTGCGAAGTCGCGATGATGGCGGACTTCATCATTGCCGCGGACAGCGCGAAGTTCGGGCAGCCCGAGATCAAGCTCGGAGTCACGCCCGGGATGGGCGGGTCGCAGCGCCTGACCTGGGCGGTCGGCAAGGCCAAGGCGATGGAAATGTGCCTGACCGGCCGGATGATGGATGCGCAAGAGGCCGAACGTTCCGGGCTCGTCGCCAAGGTCGTGCCCGCTGCGGAACTGCTCGACGAAGCGATGAAGATCGCCGAGACGATCGCGGCCATGCCACCTCTCGCTGCGATCGCGTGCAAGGAGATGGTCAACGCCGCCTTCGAGATTCCGCTCGGCCAGGGCATTCGTTTCGAGCGGCGGCTGTTCCACGGCCTGTTCGGCACCGAGGACCAGAAGGAAGGCATGGCCGCCTTCGTCGAGAAGCGGCCAGGCAAGTGGAAGGGACGCTAGACATGGCGCGCATCGCATTCATCGGCTTGGGTCACATGGGCGGCGGAATGGCGCCGAACCTCGCCAAGGCGGGCCATGAGGTCCGCGCGTTCGATCTCGTACCGGAAGCGGTCGAGAAAGCTGCCGCCGGCGGCTGTTCGGCAGCGGGATCGGCCAGGCAAGCAGTCAAGGACGCCGACGTCGTCATCACCATGCTCCCCGCCGCAAAGCACGTCCGCGCGGTGTTCGAGAACGACGTTGCACCCAATGCGAAGCTGGCGCGTCTGCTGATCGACTGCTCGACCATCGACGTCGCCAGCGCGCGCGAGAGTCGGCGAGGCAATGAACGCCAAGGGCTTCGACTTCGTCGACGCCCCGGTTTCCGGCGGGATCGCCGCTGCTGCAGCGGGCACGCTGGCACTGATGGTCGGCGGGACAGACGAGCAGTTCGAGCGAGCGAAGCCGTTCCTCGAGCCCATGGCGAAAGCCGTGATCCACGCCGGCGCAGCTCGGCTCCGGTCAGGCGGCGAAGATCTGCAACAACATGATCCTCGGAGCGACAATGATCGTGACCTGCGAAGGCGTTCGTCCTCGCGCAGAAGCTCGGGCTCGACCCGCAGGTGTTCTTCGACATTTCGTCCAAGGCCTCGGGCCAGAGCTGGTCGATGACGAGCTACGCGCCGGTGCCTGGCGTTGGTCCGGACACGCCCGCCGATCACGATTACGAGGGCGGGTTTGCTGCTGTGCTGATGCTCAAGGACCTTAAGCTCGCGGACGAAGCTGCAAAAAGCGTGGGGGCATACACGCCACTGGGCGGTGAAGCAGAGGAACTTTACCAGCGCTTCGTCGACCGCGGCGGCGGCTCGAAGGATTTCTCTGGAATCATCAAAATGATCGACGACAGCTGGAAAGTGCCGGACGAACAATACGGGAGGGTCAATGCGCTTCATGTCTTTCGCCGCTATTGCGGCTTGTATCTGTGTGGCCGCGGTCGCGGCTCCAATCAGCAAGGACCGCGCGCTCAAGGTCATGAAGGCCCGGCACGACGGGATGCACATGATCGGCGACGCGACCAAGGCGATTCATCGTGCACAGAGCGGACCCGATCTGCCGACAATTCGCCTCAATGCTGCAAAGATGCTCAAGCTCTCGCAGCAGGCCGGAGGCTGGTTCCCGTTGGGCACTGGTCCTGATGTCGCGAAGACCCGGGCAAAGGCCGAAATCTGGCAGAATTCCGATGATTTCGCAGCGAAGGTTCGCAATTTCCAGGTCGCAGCGAAAGCGTTCGACGACGCCGCGCGAGGGAATGACGCCGAAGCGATAAACGCGCGCTTCTCCGACCTTGGGGGCACCTGCAAGGCCTGCCACGACAAATACCGGTCGGAAGAGCAGCACTGAAACAGCTCGTCTGGGACCTCCCCACCGGCTGGTCCATTGGCTCCTCGCCGCACTAATCGCGTTCAGCTGGTGGTCGGTCCACAACCACCATATCGACTGGCACATCTGGTCGGGCTGCGCGATCCTCACGCTCTTGATCTTCCGAATCCTGTGGGGCTTCGTCGGGAGCTCGACCGCGCGCTTCGCAAGCTTCGTTCGAGGGCCTCGCGCAATTGTCGAGCACTGGCACGGCGAGTGGATCGGCATCGGCCACAATCCGCTCGGAGCGCTTAGCGTTCTTGCGCTTCTCGTCGCGCTCGCGGTCCAGGTCGGTCTCGGACTGATCGCCGAGGACGAAGACGGGATTTACACCGGTCCGCTGGCTCGGCTGGTCAGCACCGACACTTCGGACAAGGCTCGCGAGTTTCACTCACTCTGGTTCAACGTTATCCTCGGTCTCATCGCGCTTCACCTCGTTGCGATCCTTTGGTACCGCATTCGCGGAAGGAAGCTGACGCTGCCGATGATCACGGGCCGAGCCGAGGTCGAACCCGGCTCGCCCGATTTGAAGCCGGGAAAATGGTGGGTCGCCCTGCTCTGCCTTGCGATCGGCATCGGGATCACACGCTGGGTCATTGCCGGCGCACCGCCCTTTGGTCCTTGATCGCAATGCCTGCCGGGCCCACATCGCGAGCCATGCTGATCCGCACCGAACAGACGCCGAACCCCGCAACCCGCAAGTTCCTGCCCGGCCAGACGGTGATGGACGCCGGCACGCGCGACTTCCCCGATGCGGATTTGTCCGACGCTTCGCCGCTCGCGAAAGCGCTGTTCGACAGCGGCATGGTCGAGGGCGTGTTCTACGGCCACGACTTCATCTCGGTGACCGCGGCGCCGGGCATATCCTGGTCGGACCTGGAGCCCCTGGTCCTCGAAACCCTCCTCGACCATTTCGTTAGCCAGGCGCCACTATTCGTCGCCGGCAGCGCCGCCGGCATCCAGGTCGCCGACGATCAAAGCTTCGACGAAAAGCCCGATGACGCGGATATCATCGAGCAGATCAAGGAGCTGATCGAAACCCGCGTCCGTCCCGCCGTGGCGCAGGACGGCGGCGACATTGCCTACAAGGGTTATCGCGACGGCCGGCTCTATCTCTCGATGCACGGAGCCTGCTCGGGCTGCCCTTCATCGACGGTCACGCTCAAGCGCGGGATCGAAAGCCTGATCCGGCATTATGTGCCGGAAGTGGAATCCGTCGAAGCGATTTGATTCAGGCACTTGCGGCCTTGAGCCGCTTGTGAACACTATCACAACCATGATCCTGGCCTTCGACACGTCGAGCGCCGCCTGCACCGTCGCCTTGTTCGACGGCGATGGCACTTGCCTTGCACATCGCGACGAATTGATCGGCCGTGGCCATTCCGAGCGGCTGGTGCCGATGATCGCCGAGCTGCTCGACGGCAGGAGGGCCGATCGGATTCTCGTCGGTGTCGGACCCGGGAGCTTCACCGGGATTCGAGTCGCGATCGCAGCTGCGCATGGGCTAGCGATCGGCTGGGACGCCGAGCTCTTCGGAATGTCATCGCTTGCGCTGCTTGCGGCGAGCGTGGCCGAGGAAGGCGAGGTCGCAGCGGCAATCATCGGCGGCCACGGCGAGCTCTTCGTGCAGCAGTTCGATCGCTTCCTTGAATCGACGTCCGAGCTTCGTAACCTCGCTCCATCAGAGGCTGCGCGCTTCGCCACAGCATCCCTTGTGGTTGGTTCCGGCGCAGCGCAGCTGGTCGAGGCGCGCGGTTCGGGTGAGGCGCGAGAGGCGTGGCCCAGGGCGAGCGAGGCATTGCAGCTTCCCGAACAATTCCGAACGCTGCCGCCGAAGCCGGTCTATGCTCGCGCGCCCGACGCCCGGGTGCGGGAGGCAGCCTGATGGCGACCCTCGCAGACGATATCCGAATCGAAATTGGCAGCGCCGACAGGATCGACGCGGTGATGAAGGTCATGCATGCCGCGTTTGGCGACTCTTTCGGAGAAGCGTGGACGCGCTCCCAGCTCAGCGGCATCCTGCCCATGGCCGGCGTGTTCCTCACGCTCGCGCTTGATCGCGCGAACAATGAAGTCGTCGGCTTTTCGCTCGTCCGAACGGTCTTCGATGAATCGGAGCTTCTGCTCGTGGCAGTCTTGCCCGCCGTTCAGCGGCAGGGAGTTGGACGCGGGCTTCTCGATCACTTCCTGTTAAGAGCTCGGGAAGTCGGCGTTGCCCGGGTTCATCTCGAAGTCCGCGACGGAAATCCGGCAATTGCCATGTATCGCGAGGCAGGTTTTGCTCCCGTCGGGCGGCGTCGTAACTATTACCATGCACCAAACGGAAACAGGTACGACGCAATCACACTTGCTTGCCCGTTATAGTTAATCTTCTAATCTTTACTGTTTCTTTGGCTGCGCTTGCGCCGAAGAATAGACATCCCTAGTGGCACCATCGTGCGCGCATCAGCACGAGACCTCTGCTCACTCAATTCAGGATCCGGCAAATGCTCGACAATGAAGCTACAGAAGACACGCTGCTGACTCTTACCGCCGACATCGTCGCGGCGCATGTCAGCAATAACAGCGTTGCCGTCAATGACCTTCCCCACCTCATCCAGAACGTCCACGGCGCACTGACCGGAATCTCCCAGACGACTGCCGCACCGGAGCAGAGGCCTGAGCCGAAGGTCTCGATCCGCTCGTCGGTAAAGCCGGACGCGATCGCGTGCCTCGAGTGCGGCAAGAAGCAGAAGATGCTGAAGCGACACCTGATGACAAATCACCAGATGACGCCCGCCGATTACCGGCAGAAGTGGGGACTTTCACCTGATTATCCGATGGTTGCGCCTAATTATGCCGAACAGCGGCGCACTCTTGCCAAGTCGATTGGCCTGGGGACGAAGCGTCGGCGTTCGCGCGGCAAGTAAGGTTGCTGGACGATCGCTCGGCGCGAACCTAATTTGGAGCCATGACGCGCACCATCGACATCGAGGCGCTGTGCGCCGACAAGGGTCTCCGGATCACCGAGCAGCGCAAGGTGATCGCTCGGGTCCTTGGCGACAGCGAGGACCATCCCGATGTCGAGACGCTTCACGCGCGGGCCGCGGCGATCGATTCCAACATCTCAATCGCCACTGTCTACCGAACCGTGAGGCTGTTCGAGGAAGCGGGAATCCTCGAACGCCATGAGTTTGGTGATGGCCGCTCACGATACGAGGCGGCATCGGAATCCCATCACGACCACCTGATCGACGTCGAGACCGGCAAGGTCATCGAATTCGTCGATGACGAGCTGGAATTGCTCCAGAAGAGAATCGCGGAAAAGCTCGGTTTTCGGCTCGTCGATCACCGGATGGAGCTCTACGGAGTTTCGCTCAATCGCGACCGCTGAGCAAGGGGCGAGTCTGAACTGGCGAGCGCTTTTGCGCATCGCCGGTCTCGCCCTCCTTCTGGGCGTCCTCGCGCCGCTTCACATCGTCACGAAGGCGATCTTCCGCCGTTCGCACTGGCCGAGCCGCTTCCTCGCGAGCGCCGCTTGGATCCTGGGTGTCCGTGCACGCGTCATCGGCTGCCGGCCGGGACGCCAGACATTAATCGTCGCCAATCATACGAGCTGGCTCGATATCCTGATCCTGGGCGGCAAATTGCGTGCGACGTTCGTCTCCAAGGACGAGCTTGGTCACCCATTCATCCACTGGCTCGCCGACCAGAACGACACTGTCTACGTCAAACGCACCCACCGCAAAGGCGCCAAGGACCAGGCGCTTGCGGTTGCGAGCGCGCTCGAGGGGGAAAGCCGGTCACCGTTTTTCCGGAAGGAACAACGGGCCCGGGACTCATCTCCTTCCCTTCCGCTCGACGCTTCTCGAAGCGGCCAATTTCGCGAGCCGCAACGTGCAGATTCGCCCCGTCAGCGTGGATTATGGAGAGGCGCGGGCGGAAGTCGGTTGGTTCATCGAGGCCGGAGGCGACAATGTGAAAAGGATTCTCGGCCGGCGCGGCACCCTCCGGGTCACGATCCATGTCCTTGCGCCGCTCGAACCTGGTCTTGGCCGCAAGCAGCTGACCAGTGATGCACGTGAAAGGATCGCCGAAACGCTGCGCTTAACGTCTCACTCCCACTCGCCTATAGGCGGGGAAGAATGAATCCCAAGACCTTCAAAATCAAAAGCTTCGGTTGCCAGATGAACGTCTACGACGGTGATCGGATGGCCGAGCTTCTTAGCGCTCAGGGGATGACCGCGGCATCAGAAAGCAAGGACGCGGATCTCGTTATCCTCAACACCTGCCACATTCGCGAGAAGGCCGCCGCAAAAGCCTATTCAGACGTCGGGCGCCTGAGGCGCGAAGACGGGTCGAAGCCATTGATCGCGCTCGCGGGCTGTGTCGCTCAGGCGGAAGGCGCCGAAGCAAAACGTCGCTCGCCGATGATCGACATCGTGGTTGGCCCGCAAGCCTATCATCGCCTTCCCGAGATGGTCGCCAAAGCCGCTGGCGGAGCGCGCCCTGTCGACACCGATATGCCGGCGATCAGCAAGTTCAGCGCCTTCCCTCAGCGACGCCGATCCAATCCGAGCGCGTTCCTGACGGTCCAGGAAGGGTGCGACAAATTCTGCACCTATTGCGTGGTTCCCTACACCCGCGGAGCGGAGATCTCGAGGCCATTGGGCGACATCGTCGCCGAAGCCTATGCACTGGTCGATGGCGGCGCTCGCGAGATCGTTCTTCTCGGGCAGAATGTGAATGCCTGGACTTGCGAGGACCGCGACTTTGCCGACCTCATCCG
Organism: uncultured Alphaproteobacteria bacterium; assembly: GCA_963785855.1. Classification (GTDB taxonomy): domain Bacteria; phylum Pseudomonadota; class Alphaproteobacteria; order Sphingomonadales; family Sphingomonadaceae; genus Sphingomicrobium. The sequence continues at coordinate 2,758 of CAWAWT010000042.1, read as the reverse complement.
CGCGCTCGCTCGGATCGATGGGCTCGAGCGCATCCGCTACACGACGAGCCATCCGGCGGACATGAACGACGCGCTCATTGCCGCCCACGGCGAGGTCGAGAAGCTGATGCCGTACCTTCACCTCCCGGTTCAGTCAGGCTCGAATCTTGATCCTCAAGGCGATGAACCGCAGCCACACGGTCGAAACATATCTGGCGATTGTCGAGAAGATGCGCTCGGCCCGTCCGGACATCGCCGTTTCCGGAGACTTCATCGTCGGCTTCCCCGGTGAAACTGAGGAGGATTTCGAAGCAACTTTGAATATTGTCGATGCGGTGGGTTACGCTTCGGCCTATTCGTTTAAGTATAGTGCAAGACCGGGCACGCCCGCGGCAGCGATGGAGGACCAGATTGCGCTCGAGATCATGGATGACCGGCTTCAGCGGCTACAGTCGCGGATCGACGCGCATCAAATGTCCTTCAATCGCTCGAAGACGGGTGTGGACACTCAAGTGCTGATCGAGCGAAGCGGCCGGCACGAGGGCCAGATGATCGGCCGCTCGCCCTGGCTTCAGTCGGTTCACATCGACACCGATTTAAAACCTGGCGAAATCCTCGACGTCACTCTCATCGCCGCCGGAGCACGAAGCATGACCGGCGCGCCGCGGCACAGGGTCGCCGCCTGATGTCCCGCCGCGAGCTGCAGGCCGTGCCCGACCGCGCCCGGCTGGAGATCGAGTTCGAGCAGCCCTACCTCCTGGGCCCGCTATTCGGCGATTATGACCGTCACCTGATTACCATCGAGCAGCGCCTCGGAGTGCATATCGCAGCGCGTGGAAACCGCGTTCAGATTGAAGGCGAGCCTGATGCGGCGTCGCGCGCCCGCGATGTTCTGAGCGGGACTCTATAATCGGCTCGACCAAGGCCATGACGTCGATGCCGAGGGGGTCGAGGCAGTGCTCGGAATGGCAGCGCAGCCCAATCTCGATGGAATTATCAAGGACGAGGTCACGTCCGCTCCCAAAGTGATGATCCGAACGCGCAAGAAGACCATCGTCCCGCGCTCGGCGATGCAGACCCCGTATATGGAGGCGCTGGCGCGCGACGAGATGATCTTCGGCTTGGGACCGGCCGGCACTGGCAAGACCTACCTTGCAGTTGCTCAAGCGGTATCCCAGCTGATCGCCGGAAGCGTCGATCGACTGATCCTGTCGCGCCCGGCGGTCGAGGCTGGCGAACGCCTCGGTTTCCTGCCCGGCGATATGAAGGAGAAGGTCGACCCCTATCTTCGTCCGCTCTACGACGCACTTTACGACATGCTCCCGACCGAGCAGGTGGAGCGTCGCATCGCTAGCGGAGAGATTGAGATCGCACCCCTCGCCTTCATGCGAGGCCGCACTTTGAACGACGCCTTCATCATCCTCGACGAGGCGCAAAACACCACGCCTTTGCAGATGAAGATGTTCCTGACGCGCTTTGGAATGCGCAGCCGAATGGTAATTTGCGGAGATCCGCATCAGGTCGACCTTCCAGATCCGACAAAATCGGGACTTGCTGATGCCGTTCGTAGGCTCGAGCGAGTGAACGGCATCGCCGTCGTCCGCTTCACTGCGGCCGACGTCGTGCGCCATCCACTCGTCGGGCGAATAGTCGACGCCTATGAAGGCCCGAACGCCGACCGGGGCGTTGGCGGATGACGCTCGAGATCGCGCTCGATGCCGATGAGGACTGGGACAGTAGCCGCTCCTGGCAACAGATCGTTCGCGAAGCGACCGAAGCTGCAATCGCGGAAAGCGCATATCCGGACCTCGGCCGATCCGATCGGCCAGTCGAAATCTCCGTAAGCCTGTCCGGAAACGACCAGGTGCATGAGCTCAACGCTAAGTGGCGCGGCAAGGACAAGCCTACCAATGTTCTCTCATTTCCGATGGTCGATGAGCGGGATCTCGGACGGGCAAATGTTGCTGTTGGAGAATTATTGCTCGGTGACATCATCCTCGCACGCGGCGTTTGTGAGGTCGAGGCTGCGGACAAGGGCATCTCCTGGTTGAGCAGCACGCGGCCCATCTCCTCGTTCACGGAACGCTTCATTTGCTCGGCTATGACCACCACGGCGAGAGCGAAGCTGCCGACATGGAGGAGCGTGAGGTTCGGGCGCTGGCGCGCCTCGGGGATCGCCAACCCTTACGAGGTGACCGCCTGATGGCGACGCGCGGTGACGACGGCGGCAGCTCTCCCCACTTGTGGCGGAGCCATGCGGCATCTGATCTTTGGCGAGGATTCGGAGCAAACTCTACCGAGGAAATCGAGGACGCGATCGACGAAGCCGAGGAGGGCGGCGGAGCGCCTGCGGTCCGGGCGACCTTAGCCCCACGGAGCGGCAGATGCTGCGCAACCTTCTCCATTTCGGAGAGCAGACGGCCCGCGATATCTGCGTCACCCGCGGCGACATCGTCGCGGTGCCTTCGGACATCAGCTTCGAGGGGCTCGTCAGCGCCTTCGCCGATGCGGGCCACAGTCGGCTGCCGGTTTATGGCGACAGCCTCGACGAGGTGGTCGGGATGGTACACATCAAGGACGTTTTCGTCGCCCGCGTCGACTCTGCGCGCGATCGCTCGCTTGGCGCGCTGTTACGCGAGCCCCTGTTCATTCCCGAATCGATGAGCGTGATCGAATTGCTGGCGCGGATGCGCACCGAGCGCGTTCACCTCGCCATTGTGGTCGACGAGTTCGGCGGGACCGAAGGCCTCGTGACCATCGAGGACGTGGTCGAGGAAAT
>CAWAWT010000041.1:0-5836 GCA_963785855.1 uncultured Alphaproteobacteria bacterium | reverse complement strand
CGCCCGCACCGGGCACGCGCAAGAATTCAATTAAATGGATCCGGGGATGCGCGATCATCGACGATGACCTTGACGGCAATCTGGCTCACTCGCTGAACTGTCCGCTTCGAACCAGTTACTCCTCCCACCAATAACCCCATGGGCCCGAGCAGAAGGTCTCCGACCGCCGCTCCGATCAGTTGCGATCCTCTATTGATGCTCGTGATCGAGGTACCGTCCCGACGACCTCAACCGACCCGACGGATGACCATGGATATGTTTTGTGCTCAGAGTTTTGCCGAGCACAACTGTTCGACGATCATGGTTCTTTATCGCAATCACTGCTTGATCAAACGGCGAAACATAGAGGTCCCACCCTTCGTGTTGTGCCTTGAATGCTTCTGCTGCTTGACGAAGCGCAGCCTCTTGTTTGGCCTTGTTGACGAGCCAAGCGATGAAGCCGACGGCTAAGATGATTAGTAGAACGCTCAACTGTGCCCCCTCCGGTGCCCTTCCCGGGCCATCACGTTGAGACGGCGCATATTAAATTTCAAGCAACATTTGGCGGGTCTGAAAAAGGCAGCGGTGTTTTTTCGCCGCGCTAGCGGCGGCCCGCGACGCTGTTGACCGCCAGCAAAATTTACGCCGCCGATTATCGCGAGTTGAGTTCATGCTCCGTTCGTATCCAGATGACAAAATATAACGAGTTCTCGCGGCCGCCTGCTGGTACGGAGGTGAATTTCTGCATGAGTGGCGAAGTGCTCGCGCAAGAACGGCACTTACGTATTGTGGAGCGCGTCAACGGCTCTGCTTAGTCGTCCCGCCCCCGAGCCAGGTACAAGTTGCTCGAAGGTTTGCGACAGGACGCGATAATACCAGAGGCTCCCGTCTCTACCACCGGTGAATAGATCCCAGACAGCAGCGCCGTGGAAGCGCAGATCGTTCAAGATTGCCTCAGCGTTGTGTATTTTGTCTGCGAGCGACACGAGAAGAGCGTCCGATGGCTTCGCCGGAAGTCCGCCGAGGTATCGCTCTTTCCGCTCTCGCCACGGTGGCTTCGGGTGGATATCCGCGTCTGTGCAGTGCGCGACGATTTCCGCCACTCGATCGCCAAAACGCGCACGGATGTCATTGAGACGCGGCTTTCCTCCCTGATCCTCGACCGCATCGTGCAAGAGCGCGGCGATCGCCTGGTCTTCGTCAGCGCCCAGCTCGAGCGCGACGCTGGCAGCACCGAGTAGGTGTGCGACGTAGGGGATTGATGTGCCCTTGCGCCTTTGGCCTCCATGTATGGCCGTGGCGTACAACAGCGCTTGATCGAAACGGCTAGTTAGGTCGGTCATGCGATCTCCAGCTAGAGTTACGCCTGCGGAGTCCTGGTCGGAGGCGAGAGTATTCTCGGGGCCGCGACGCTTTAGTCCACTCCCGGAAAGTATTTAGGCGCGGGTAAGTGAACGAAATCATGTGCGACGTCGGAGTGCGTGAGGCTTAAGAGTGCTTTTTCTCGTCCCTCCTCGGTCAAACGCGGAGAACCCGCTGCCGAAAGAAAAATAGACAGCAGCCATGGACGGATGGCGGGTCCGAGGAGCCGCTCGTATAAGAAGACGAACGCCTTGAAGTCGGACATCTCGTCATACTGCAGATCGAAAAGTGCATATCGATGGAGCAATCCGAACTCTGTCGACCAAGTCTCTAGTTGATAGCCTTTTGCAGAGATGCGCTCTCGAACGACAGGTATCGAATGATACATGTCCAGCCGAGCCAGCTGGATAGCTTTGTCGAACAGCTCACCTTTCAGCATGTACCTTCTCGCGCGGGACCGACAACACCAGCGCTTCGGCAATATATGTTCTCGTCGCCTCGGGAAATGAGGCGAACTGGGCCATCTCATCAACGATTGGAAAATCCGGAACGATCATCTCGGTTCTGCTCCGAGCGGTATCTGGATCGGTTTCATGGCTCGATCGGTTTGGAGCACGTTCTGCACCCTGAGATGGTGATGCCTGATTTCGTCCAACGATAGCGAGATTCCACGATGGTTCCTGCGCCGCGCCCATTAAAGCGATACGGCCGTCGGCTCACTCGTCTTGGGATCTGCCGGCGCGCGCACCTTGGTTGCGGAGACGAGCTTCGGGATGCTTGTCGCAACGCCTGTCAGACCCTTCGCTTGGAGACCAACAAGGGATGCCGCGATTTTGAACTGCCCGGCACGTGTCAGTAGCATCGGGTTGTGCCCGATAGAGCCGACCACTTTCGGCGCTTCGTCCGCGAGTTGGATATTACGCGCAATGCCAAGTCCTTAACAACTGCAATGCCGATCTGCTCGCGTTCTCTCTCGAGCTCGCATCCAACGCTGCGCCTACACTAGCGGCGAAATCCTTGTCCTTATTGATCGTATCAAGATCTGAGCTGAACTCTGACCGATGGGCATCAAGGTCCTTAACGTTTTGTGCGTTCGTAAGCGCGTCAACATAGGACTTTCGCGCCGTCAGGTTCTTCGCGTCGGTAACTGTCTGGGCAAGAATGGCAGCAGCAATCATCACGTTCTTCGTCGATTTGGTCGCCTGGTCGAGGAAGAGGTCAGATTCCGACCCGCTCGACGTTTGGCTGCTCTTGCCAAGCATTTTCGACAGCCCGCCGAACTGCGCATCCGCGGGCGTCGAAAGCACCACCCCAACGACCCCCGCTGCAACTGCCACATGTACCAATTTCATGAACGTCCCCCTCTTCTTTTGAAGTCAGTTTGCTTTGAGCTGCGCCGCCGCTTTCTCAGCCAGCGGTACGGCCACGGTTGCGAGATCCTGCTGCAGCACTGCTGCCGCGACGGCTTCATCGGCGTCCTGCGGCAGGATCGTTGGAGCAAGATTGGACTGAAGCCCGGAACCGCCGATCTTCTGGCCATTGTGGAACAGCGTGAACCCAATCGTGAGCTGGCGCTGCTGCTTGCCACGGACTTCTTGCGGCGCAGTCACTGCCACGACCGGCGAAAGCACGTGGGCGCGGAGATCGGCTTCGCAGGTTGAAATTGCTTCCAGCTCTCGCCGAACCCAGCGCTCACGAAGCTCAACTTGCTGGCAAGCTGGGCCAAGTGCACCGGACCGCCAAATTGCGCGGCGAACACACTGTCTGCGGCAGTGGCGAACAACGGAAACGTGACAGCGCCGCGATCATCTATGGCTCCGCCTTGTGGGCCAGCACAGCGTTCCACTGGGGTCCGTGATTGAAGTGGTCGGCCATTATCTTCGAGGACGACAACATCGCCAGGCTTGAGATTGAGCGGGGAGGCACCGCTATTGTCGGCGACAAGCCCGCCAGCTTCGAATTCGGCAGTGGTGATCTCGCCGACCGGCACCTTGACGCTTATGCCTTTGAAATTCCCCGCCGGCCGGAGAACTGTCAGCTCAGCGCTACTCGGCACTGCGCCGGTGCGATCCTCCACCAGTACACGGCTGCCAATCGGGGTGACGGGCAACTCGAGTGGCTGCGGCTTGAACTGCGCTAGCTTCCCCGCAGCATCAATGAGCGCGTTTCGAACAACAGTGTCCTGGCGTTGGTCGGTCTGAAAGCTGACGCCGGCAATCTGATCCTCAACCGAGCCTGTGCCGTGCGCGGTAAACACCACGCGCCCTGAACGGTCGACAAGACTCACAAACGCATGCGCTTGATAGCGCGCAATCTGAACGCCGGGGATATTGCTCGCGAATTTCGCTGGCGCCAGCGGAACTACCGAGAAGGCAGCGACATATTCCGGCAGGCTACGGCTGTCTTGGGTCACTTCCTGGGCTTCGCTTAGTGCCTCGCTTCTAAGAGCTGTGAACGATGGGTTGACTGGGACGGGAGCAAGGCTCGTCTTCGTTGCCAAAGCATCTTCCAGGACTTGTCCAAGATATTGTGCCTGGCCTTCAGGAGCATCGAGCGCCACGACGATCACCGCTTGGACGCGCCAGCACCGCTGCAGGCGTCGCCACTGTGCGTGAAAGCACCTGGCCTTCGCTCAATTTGCCGAGAACCGGCTTGACGACAGCGTAGTCGCTGCCGGCGTAAATGACGTCAATGTCGTCACCGAGCATGTCGCCGCTGCGAAGGCCCTGGCTGCGGCCTTCGTTCACGATCCAATCGTCGCCTGAGTTGCCGATCACGGTCGCGTTTTGGGCATAGGGCTTCCACTCGCGTGCTGCAGTGTCGACAAGGGCAGTCATCGTTGCGCGGAGGTGCCTCGGCAGTTCAGCCGACAGCGAGGCGATGACACTGTCGGGGGTGTACGTGCCTTGGCCGACATCGCTGCGGGTGCGGCTGAAGATCACCTCTCCCGTCGCCGCGTTCGTGATGTCGAATGTCAGCGTCAGTGGAAGATAGCCATCAACTCCGGCGCCCCGAGGGACCTGCCAAATTGCTGCCCGGGTCAGGCGGAGCGATGCGACAAGCGTTGAACTAAGCTTGGCACGCGGAGTAGCGCTCGCTGGCAAGTGTTCCGCAAAGTTTGTCTCCGCATTGGGAAACTGTCTGCGAACTAATGCCGCGAATTCGCTGCCGAGGCGGCGCCGCTCCTCCACTGACAGGATGTTGCAGAACGCCGGGTCGACATTCGCCGTGCGCAACTTTGTATCGCCAGAGCAGGCGGAGCGATCCAGCCCATAAAGGCCCGCGACCGGCCAAATGTGTGGCTGCGCATCAGCGCCGGTGAGGGCGAACGCCAGCGCGACCGCAATCATATTCATTTACAGGCGGACAGGCACAGCAGCACGCTCCGCCCGCTCACGGTCGATTGCATGCCTGCGAAACCGGTATGGCCGCGAAGCTTTTGGTAAAGCGCCAGCTGCAGCGGCAACGCCCCGGCGTAAGTTACCACAAACCGCATCTCGTTGCCGGTCTGCGAAACGAAGCTCTCGTCCTGAACGCCTGGCGTCGCCTGGAGCGCGTCGAGAATGTCGGACTGCATGTCCATGGTCAGCTTGGCCGCACGGAGCACGAGCGAATATTGCGCGAGATCCTGCGATCTAACCCCGGTCTGCTGCTTCAGCTGGTCACGCCAATACTTTTGAACCTTCGGTCCGATGATCGTTGCCGCGTTGCGCGCAAGTGTCTGTGCCAACCTGGATTCGCAGGCTTCCGGAGTCGAGCCTGTTGCGTCGGCGTTTGCTGTACCGCTCGCGATCATCTCGGAATCGCTGGTCGCAAACGCGCGGGCCCCAAGTGCTCCGCTGCATGTTGCCAGCCCAGTAGCGGGATCAGGCTGGCCATGCGCGACACTCAGCTCGGCGCCCATGAAGAACGGAGCATTCTTGTGCGTCGCCAGGTCGTTGAGGAAGGGCTGAAATCGCTTGCTCTGCTGAAGATCGGCAAAACGCGGTGCTTTTCCAAAGAAGCTCGACAGCGCCTCGGCCGGGTCAGCTAGCTTGACGTCGTAGTCCGTGACAAATTGGGCGAGTGCGGCAAGCGCAAAGCCGCCGGGCGAATTGGCCGGAGGACGCTGATAGACGACATGCTCACGATAGCGCACGTCGTCGTGCACCTCGGCCTGGACATTAGCCTTGGCGGCGTGATCATATTTGTGGATGCTCGCATTAGAGCTCCTTGCTGCTAAAGCCGCCGCCCCGGCATCCTTGTATTCGCCAGCCCCAGATCCGTACGGCGTCGACACCCCATAAGCGCCAGCACTCCGGCCGCTATATCCCGCAACACTCTTCGAAGAGCTGCCGGCAGCATCCCGCTCCGAGGTCGCTTCTGCTGAGCGATCGCTGAAGGAACCACCTTGGCGGTGATCATATTCGATCGTCGTCTCGGCCGGCTGAGAGAAGTCGCTGGCGACCCCCTGCACTTCATCGAGCATGACAAATATCAGTTGCCCGCCGTTGGC
>CAWAWT010000040.1:0-8390 GCA_963785855.1 uncultured Alphaproteobacteria bacterium | reverse complement strand
TCGATGCGCTGATCCTGCCTGGCGGACTCCGCAATCCCGACCAATTGCGGATGCATTCCAACGTGATCGCGTTGATCCAGCGATTCGGCGAGAAGGGCAAGCCGATCGGTGCAATTTGCCATGGCCCGTGGCTGCTCGTGGAAGCCGACCTCTTGCGTGGGAAAACCGCGACCAGCTGGCCCTCGATCCGGACGGATCTGAAGAACGCGGGAGCGAACGTCGTCGATGAAGCCGCCGTGACCAGCGGAAAAATCGTGACCAGCCGCAAGCCGGACGACGTTGCGGCGTTCACTAGCGCGCTCATTGACTTGATCGAGGATGAGCCGACGGTTCGTGAGATCCGCGAGCCGAGCGAACTTCCGGCTTAGATTCCGGCGGCTTCAACCGTCTGGCAACTTATTTGAATTAGATGATTCGCCATGCAGGCGGAATTCGTCAACAGATTCGAAAAGAACGTCGACCAGGCGGCCTCGGTGCTGTTCGGTGTGGCATGCGGCTATAGCGCATTTCTGTGTCTGAGAGCGGGTGACCGCTTGGGACCTTTGGCGATCGCGGCACTGGCTGGAGCAGTCGCCCTCATCACCTACCTCCTGAGCTATCGATCGTTGGGCGCGATTAAGCCACCGGCCCGGGCGATTCCGGCGCGGGCCTTCCGACTCAACGAGGTCGAGCCGCTCGAAATGGAGGAATTCCTTGCAGCTCGAGCCTGGCCATGCCACCAGGCTGCTGGCGGCGCCTGACATGCTAGATCGAGACGAATTGCTTCTCACAAACCCTGGCGACGCGTCGATTTCGAAAATGCCTGAGCAGGACGAATTACTGCTCACCGAAAACTACGAGGCGCCGGAAGCCGAGCGGGTGCGGCCGGCCGAAGATTCGGAAATGGCGCTGAAGCAGGCGAGTGAGCCCGAGGAATTGGACCTCTCGCAATCGGCCGAGACCGAAGCTTCAGTCTTTAGCGAGGAATTGGTCCTCGATGATCTCGCCGACTTCGGTCCGAATTCGCGCGTGGTCCGCTTGTTCGATCCGGCCGCCATGCCTCGTGCGGGGCAGATTGGCGCCGGTATCAACCGGGACCTTCAAGGGGAGCCCGCGCAAATTCAAAGCGCGGAGGCCGCGCAGGCGCTTCAGGACGCGCTCGCGGAGCTTCGACGCGCGATCCCTAATCGGCTACGATAGCCAGCGCTCCGAGCAGCAATTCCGTTGAGCCTCGCTGCCAACAGGCGAGAATCATGAGACGCTGAAACTCTGCCAAGCTCGAAGTGACCGTTGCCGGCGCGGACGCTTGCGATTTTGACCAGATCAGCTCCTTCGGTCGCTTGATGTGGCCGAGGAGGCGCGCCGTCTAGCGCCGTCGCCGACTATCGATCAGCCACACGAGAACGGCGAGTAGAGTACCGATCGAAAGTCCGATCAATACGCCCTTCAGCGGATTGGCGATCGACAGGCCGAATAGAAAGCCGAGCAGCAAGAAGAGCGTGAGGAAACATCCTCCGGCGAGAGAGCGGCTGCCTTGCATGCGCGCACTCATGGCAGAGCAAAAGCGCGAAGGCTACGACGCGTCTTGGTCAAATAATTGTTCACGATGTTTGTCGGCAGTCCTGAAACGCCCGATGGCTATGAAAGAAAAATGGACGCTCCCTTCATCAACGGCCGGCGGGCGCTCGACGATGCGTCAGACTTGATTGAACGATTCGGCAATTCTGCGATGCTCGAAGCCTCGGCGCGCGCCGAGCGGAGCCGAAATGACGGCAACGTCGCCCGCTTCTGCCACTGGCGGCAGATCGAGCGAGTGATCGTCGCGTTGACCAGCGACGAGGTCGTCGGGACACTCCACTAAACCCTTGATTTGACTGCTGCGTAGAGATCGCTCCGCGATACCGCTTCAGACTGGCGCGGTTCAGGAGGCGTCGGTAAGGCTGCTTCCCTGATGATAGGGCGGGGAAGAAAGGCTGGAGCCGCGCGGCTGCTTTGCGCGGTGGGTGTTGGCGTGCTCTTTCCTGCTCCAGCTTTCACGCAGGTCGTTCCTGCACCCAAGCAACCTCCGCCTCTCACCGAGCCGGAGCTCGACCCGAACGCTCCGCTTGCGCCGATGTCCGATCTTGGCGTCGAATGGCCGCAGCTTGACGCCAAGTCTGTCGCTCCGACACCCCAGACGACCGCGCCGGCGGCCAAGAAACTTGCGGCCCCGCGCGAGGCCGAGGCGACCGGAACGATCCGCTACACTATGGAAGTGGAGGGACTCCCGTCTCTCGGCAACGCCGAGGATGTGCTGAAACGGTTCCGGCAGCAGTCCACGCTCGAAGCCGAGCGCAAAAATCCTGCAAACGGAGCACAAATCGGCCGTCGCGCGAGCGCTGACTCGGATCTCCTTGCTCAGTTGCTTCGTAGTCAGGGTTATTATGATGCAACCGTCGAGCCTCGAACCGAGCGCTCGGGCGACGCGCTCCGAGTCATTCTTTCGGCCGATCCTGGTGTCCAATATCGCTTTACGTCCGTCGAACTACCTGGGCTCCAGGCCGCAGGCCCCGACGCGGCGAAGCTGCGCACCGCCTTCGCTGTAAAGGCCGGCGATCCAGTAATTGCCGAAGACGTCATCGCCGGAAGTGAAGCGCTCATCCATGCGCTTGGCGAGGAGGGTTTCGCCGAAGCAAGGCTTGGTGACCAGGACATTGAAGTCAATCATCAGACGCATCTCGCGTCGCTGACGCTTCCGGTAACGCCCGGGCCAATCGCACTGTTCGGCGCGATCCATGTCAGTGGGCGGCCACCGTTCAACGCCAGGCACGTTGGAATCATCGCTCGCTTCAAGCGCGGTGATCAGTTTCAGCGCTCGAAGATCGACGATTTGAGGCGTGCGCTGATCGCCACGACGCTCGTCGCGAACGCGGACATCAAGATCGTTCCAGTCGATGAGGGCCGCGTCGTTGATCTCGACATTCGACTCGAGCCGGCCCCGCAGCACACGATTGCCGGAGACATCGGTTACGGGACCGGTCAAGGCGCGCTAGTTGAAGCGACCTGGACAGACCGTAATTTCTTCAATCCGGAAGGTGCGCTGACGCTCCGCGGCATACTTGGCAGCAAGGAACAGCTCGGTGGCGTCGAGTTCCGCCGTTCGAATTTCATCCAGCGCGACCAGACTTTGGACGCACAGCTCACAGTCTCGCATCAGAAATTCGACGCTTATGAAGCGAAGACAGTCCTGCTCGCCGGTAGCATTGAGAGGCAGAGCAACTTCATCTGGCAGAAGATGTGGACCTGGAGCTACGGAGCTCAGTTTCTTGCGACTGACGAACGCGGCGTGTTCAGCCCGACGGGGCTGAAAGACACACGCTCATTCTTCATCGCGGCGCTTCCGTTGACGCTTAGATATGACGGAAGCGACAGCCTTCTCGATCCAACTCGCGGTTTCCGTCTGAGCGGGTGGATAAGCCCGGAATATTCCGGTCATGGCAAAAGCCTGGAATACGCCCGAACGCAGGTCGACGCGAGCGTGTACCGCCCAGTTTCCGACGGCGTCGTCGTCGCGGGACGGCTACGGCTCGGGACTATTTTGGGCGCAGATGACTATGACATCGCGCCGTCCCGCCGCTTCTACTCCGGGGGCGGTGGCTCGGTCCGCGGATATGGCTACCAGCAGCTCGGGCCCAAGGACGCTGACGGTGCCCCAATTGGCGGGCGCGGCCTCATCGAATTCGCTCTCGAAACCCGGATCCGTCTCAAGCAATTCGGCGGCAATTTCGGGATTGTGCCCTTCTTGGACGGCGGTTCGCTGTCAACCGAGGCGCTTCCAAACTTTGGGCAATGGCGCTTCGCGGTGGGGACAGGAGTCCGTTACTATTCGATGTTCGGGCCCATCCGCATCGACGTCGGAGATCCGCTCAATCGCCAGAAGGGCGATGGCCCGGTCGCGGTCACAGTGTCGCTCGGCCAGGCCTTCTAATGAACGCTAGTCGCCGAACGCGGAATTCCGGAGGGAAGGCGAGCTCGCCTGAGATCCGATTGGCGCTGGCGGCTTCTCAACGAGCTTTTCGCTCTCTTTGTCGCGCTCTTGTTCCTCCTTGCAGCGGTGCTCGTCCTCCTCGACAGCGCGCCGGGCCATCGCTTCATCGTCGACCAGCTCGGCAAGCTCGAGACTGCCTCCGGGCTACGGATACAGGTCGGACGGATCGACGGCTCGCTCTTCGGCAAGTCGGACCTGCGCAACGTCTCGTCGCCGATCAGCGGGGCGTGTTCCTGACGTCGCCCGACATCCGGCTCGATTGGACACCTGGCGCGTGGCTCTATCACAAGCTTAGCATCAGCAGCGTCGCGGCGCAGCGGGTTACACTGATTCGACTGCCAATGCTCAAACCGAGCTCGAACAAGGGGCCGATCCTTCCGGGGTTCGACATCCACATCGGCGAGCTTGCGCATTGAGCGGTTGAACCTTGGACCGGAAGTGAGCGGCAGGCCGCGCAGCGGACGGCTATGGGCCAAGGCAGACGTACGTTCCGGGCGCGCACTGGTCGAGGTCCGAGCTCTGCTCAACAATGGCGGTGACCGGATCGCATTCCACCTCGACACCGAGCCGGACCACAACAAGTTCGAACTCGCGACGAGCGCGATCTCTCCGGCCGACGGTCTGCTGCCGGCGATGATCGGCGCGAAGCGAGCGATCAATCTGAGCATCAGCGGGAAGGGGAAGCTGGACCAGGTGGCGCGGAACGGCGGCGCTCGACCTCTCCGGACGTGCCGCAGCCCGCCTCGCGCTCGGAGTGGATAGGGGGCAGTACCGCCTCGAAGGGCATGCAGCTCCTGCTCAATTTCTCACCGGCAAGCTCCGTCGACTGCTGGTGCCGGTCGTAACAATCCGAGGCGTCGCGACCCTCGAGCGATCGTATTCTCGATGGCCAGTTGACCGCGGCCTCGCCCCAGCTTCGGGCGGTTGCGAAGGGCGCGGTCGATCTCGCGAGAAACCGCTATCGCGGCATGCGTATCGGCTTCGACCTCTAAAATCCGCCTGCGCTGTTTCCCAACATGACCGGCAAGAGTGTCCGAATGTTGTGGACGCTGGACGGGGCATTCGCGACTGCAGATTATTCCTATCGCCTGACTTCCGATTACGTGAAGTTCGACGAAACCGGCTTCAACGAGCCTGCGCGCAGAGGGAAGGGGGAAGGTCTCGCCCTGGCCGATGCGCGTTCCGATCCGCCTTTCCGCGCGCGCAATTACTGGAATAGGCGATGTGGCAGGGGCGATGCTTGCCAATCCCAGAGATAGAAGGCTGGCTGGCGCTGTCGCCGAAGCTTGTTCGGGGGGATGGCCTGAAGCTCACGAGCGCGAAATGGACGGGCAAAGTCTCGATCCTGATCGACCTCGTGACTGGGCGATTCCAGGTGCTGCTCTCGGGCGCGATGCAGCGCTACTTCATTCCGGGGTTGGGCATCGTCGACGTGATGACGGACCTCAAGGTCGTGCCGGGCGCTGGAGGCCACGGCTCGCAAGTCGTCGGCACGGCTAGGGCCTGGGTGCGCCGAATTCGACAACAGTTTCTTTCGCGATCTCAGCGGTGGCCTTCCGTCTCTGACAACCAGCCTCGAGCGCGGGAATGATGGAATCGTCCACTTCACCAACCTCCAGTTCTATTCTCCCGAGCTGCGGCTGTCGGGGGCGGGGGAGAGGCTGAAAGACGGAACCTTCCACATCGTCGCGAGCGGTCGGCAGGCGAAATACGGGCCGCTGCGGCTGGTTCTTGACGGTCATATCGAGCGGCCACGCGTCGATCTTCTCTTGCAAAGCCCGAACGCCGCAGCTTGGCATCACTGCGATGCACCTGCTGCTCAATCCGACCGAGTCGGGGTTCGGATATCGCGCAAGCGGTGGATCGAAGCTCGGCCCGTTCACCAGCAGCGGTCAGATCCTGCTGCCGAACAATGCCCCGACGGTAATTGCGATCGCGGCGCTCGATGCCGGCGGTGCGCATGCAAGCGGGAACCTCCGATCGGACCCTGGCGGTTTCAACGGCCGCCTGACGCTCGCCAACGGGATTCTCACGGGCACCTTGGATTTTTCGCCGGTTTCTGGAGCTCAGCGGATTGAAGCGCACCTGGCTGCGTCGAACGCAAATCTCCCGGGCGCCCTCGCCGTGCGATCCGGCCGCGCCGATGGAGCATCCTAATCGCTGACGACCGCACGACGATCGAGGGCGTGGTGGATGCGAAGGGCGTCGAGATCGGCGGCGTTGCCCTCGCGCGCCTCACGGCCAATGCCAGGGTGGTGAACGGCGAAGGCCAAGTGCGTGCCGCCTTTGCCGGGCGGCGTGGCGCCAATTTCGAATTCGTCACCCTGGCGGACGTTTCGAAGGACCAGATCAGGCTCACCGGCCAGGGAAATATCGACAGGCAAGCGTTGGTGTTGAATCAAGCTGCCGTCCTCACGCGCTCGGGCGATGGTTGGGCGCTGGCTCCGACAAGTCTCACCTTTTCCGGTGGATCGGCGACAGTTTCGGGCCGAAGCGGCTCGGCGCCCGAGGTTCATGCACAGCTTTCGGGAATGCCGCTTCAAGTTCTCGACATCTTCTCGCCCAATCTCGACCTCGCCGGTTCGGCTTCGGGAAGGATCGACTATGCCTGGAAGTCGAACCGTAGCGGCCGGCTTGATCTCAAAGTTCGCGGACTAAGCCGCGCCGGACTTGTGCTCGCGTCTCAGCCAATCGACCTCGCCGTCGCGGCAGTCGTTAACGGCAACCGGGGGCCATTCGGGCCGTCGCCGCGAGCGATGGTGCCATCGTTGGCCGCGCCCAGGCGCGCTTTGCGCCGCTCGGCAACGGGCCGCTGATCGCGGAGTTCTTGAATGCTCCGCTTTTCGCGCAGCTTCGGTATTCGGGACCCGCCGATGCCTTGTGGCGCCTGACAGGCAGCGAGATCATCGACATGACAGGACCGCTCGCGGTTGGAGCCGACATCGGTGGTCGACTTGCCAACCCGGTGATCCGCGGCTCGTTGCAAACCCAGAATGCGCGCCTCGAGAGTTCCGTCACAGGCATGGTCATTGACCAGCTTGCTGCCGTCGCTCGCTTCTCCGGACCGCAGCTCATCTTCAGCCAGATCAGTGGCAAGACCACCGGCGGTGGGTCGATCACCGGCGGTGGATCGGTCACGTTTTCTGGTGGCAATGCGCTGCTCGATCTGACGTTCGAACCGACCAGGCGATGCTTCTCGACCGCGACGATGTCGCTGCCCGGGTGTCGGGACCGCTGAATATCCGCTCCGAACGCGAACGGCGGCACATTTCGGCAATCTCAGGCTCAACAAAGGCCGGTTCCAGATTGGGTCACGCAAGCGCCGCGGCAGCCGTCCCGCAACTCAACGTTCGCGAGACCGGTCTCGATTCCGAAGACGTGATCGAGCCCGCCGCCGTCCACCACTGGAACCTCGAACTGAAGGTGGCGGGCGGGAATCTGACCGTCACCGGCCTCGGCATGAACAGCCGGTGGAGCACGAATCTGCAGATTGGCGGATATGCAGACGCTCCTCGGTTCACAGGACGCGCCGATCTCGTCCAGGGCAATTACGATTTCGCAGGGCGGGTTTTCCGGCTCGACCGCGGCGTGATCCGATTCCAAGGTGAGAGCCCGCCCGATCCGCTCCTCGACATCCACGCCGAAGCAGCGGTCGAAGGCATCGACGCCAGCGTGCTCGTGCAAGGAACTGGACTAAAGCCCGAAATCACATTCGCAAGCTCGCCGCCGCTGCCCCAGGACGAGCTGCTGTCGCGAGTCCTGTTTGGGACCTCGATTACCAACCTTTCGGCGCCCGAGGCGCTTCAGCTCGCCTCGGCGGTCGCCGCGCTACGATCGGGCAAGGGCAGCCTCGACCCGATCAACGCGCTTCGCCGCGCGGTCGGCCTCGACCGGCTGAGGATCGTCTCTGCGGACGTCGCGACAGGTCAGAAGACCGCAATCGGGGCCGGCAAGTATATCACTCGCAAATTATACGTGGAGGTGGTGACCGACGGAGCGGGCTATTCGGCGACTTAAGTCGAATATCAGATGACGCGCTGGCTTTCCTTGCTCTCGACCGTATCGACGATCGGGCGAGCGAGCGCGACGGTGCGCGTCAGCAAGGATTATTGACCGCCGACTTTGCGCCAGCGAAAGCGGGTCGAGGCGCCGGGTCTAAGGGGAGGCGACATTGAAGAACTGGAGTGTCCGAAAGGCGGTCGTGGCGCGCGAGGATATGCCCGAGGAGCATCGCCTCCGGCAATCGCTCTCCTGGCCCCATCTCGTCGCGCTTGGCGTCGGAGCGATCGTTGGCACCGGCATTCTGACTCTCATTGGAGTTGGCGCCGGCAAGGCCGGTCCAGCGGTGATCCTATCCTTTGCGATCGCCGGCGTGATCTGCGCT
>CAWAWT010000039.1:0-12217 GCA_963785855.1 uncultured Alphaproteobacteria bacterium | reverse complement strand
GGCGGAGGGCGCGAGTTCCCACGGCTCCTTGGCGGCCTGCTCAGCGAGCTTGATGATCGCCTCGATCACCTTCTGGCTCTCGCGGTGGGCGAACATGACGGCGCCCAGCATCTCCTCCTCGGAAAGCTCCTTCGCCTCGGACTCGACCATCATCACAGCGTCGCGGGTGCCTGCGACGACCAGGTCGAGCTTGCCTTCCGCGACCTCCGACTGGTTCGGGTTGAGCTGATATTCGCCGTCCTTGAAGCCAACTCGGGCAGCGCCGATCGGGCCCATGAAGGGAACGCCCGACAGCGTCAGAGCGGCCGACGCTGCGATCATCGCCAGAATATCCGGCTCGTTCTCGCCGTCGTAGCTTAGGACCTGAGCAATCACCAGAACTTCGTTATAGAACCCCTCCGGGAACAGCGGCCGAATTGGGACGGTCGATGAGGCGGCTGGTCAGCGTTTCCTTTTCGGTCGCGCCGCGCTCACGCTTGAAGAAGCCGCCCGGGATGCGCCCGGCGGCCGAGAATTTTTCCTGGTAGTGGACGGTCAGCGGGAAGAAGTCCTGGCCCGCCTTGACGGTCTTGGCGGCGGTGACCGCGCACAGCACGACGGTTTCGCCGAGGGTCGCGAGCACCGCGCCGTCGGCCTGGCGGGCAACGCGGCCCGTTTCGAGCGTGAGGGTCTTGCCGCCCCACTCGATTTCAACTGTCTTCGTATTGAACATGTGATTTCCTTCACCCCGCGGCCAAATGCGGCGGGGGCAGCTAGTGGCAGGCTTGCCGGCCTGCAGCGGTTCGGGGCCTTGTGGTCCCCCTCCGGCCGCCCCGCCGAATTGCGGGAGGCGCCGATATGCGAAGCGGCGCCGCATCGGGCCGCTCCTGTCGTTACTTGCGAAGGCCGAGCTTCGCGATCAGGTCGGTGTAGCGCTGCATCGTCCTTGCGGTTCAGATAATCGAGCAGCGAGCGGCGCTTGTTGACGAGCATCAGCAGGCCGCGGCGCGAGTGATTGTCCTTCGCGTGGGTCTTGAAATGCTCGGTCAGGTTGTTGATGCGCTCGGTCAGGATCGCGACCTGGACCTCGGGCGAACCCGTATCGCCCTTGGCGCTGGCGCATGTTCCTTGATGATTTCCTGCTTGCGCTCGGCGGTAATCGACATCGTGTCACTCCTATTCGTCTCACAGGTTGAAGCCGCGGACGACCCGGAGGCCGTCGGCCGTGGCTTCCACGAGCGCGACCGGAGTTTCCTCCAGCATCGCAAGGTCGAAGCCCCGGCTTTGCGGGGAACCCGAACAGCGTCCGCCCCTGACGGAGCGCACCGGCCTGGTCGGGAGTGACGGGGAGAGCCGGGATGTCGTCCAGCCCCGCCGTCAGCGGCAGGACGTGTTCGTCAGGCGCGCGCCTTAGCGGTTTCCGCCAGTTTGTCCAGCGAAATCGCCGGATTCAGGGTGAACGGCCCGGCGTGGGTGCGCCGCAACATGGTGACGTGGCCGACCGTTCCAAGGCGTGGGCGATGTCGCGGGCGAGGCTGCGGATATAGGTGCCCTTGGAGACGCGGGCGGACAAGGGTGACTCGTCAGGGCTCGTTCGCATGACAGAGCCGAAGGTCGTGAATCGTGACCTCGCGCGGCTTCAGCTCGACCTCTTCCCCGGCTCTCGCCGATCGTAGGCGCGCTTCCCGTCGACCTTCAGCGCCGAATAAGCGGGCGGCACCTGCTCGATCGGGCCGGTGAAGCGGGGCAGCGACGGCTTCGATCTCGCCCGAGCGTCGGCCGGACGTCGGTGGTCGCGATCACCTCGCCTTCCGCATCGAGCGTATCGGTCTCGGCGCCGAACCCGATCGTGAAGTCATAGACCTTGTCGCATCGAGCATCCGGCCGCAAGCTTGGTCGCCTCGCCGAGCGCGACCGGGAGCACGCCCGTGGCCAGCGGATCGAGCGTGCCGCCATGGCCGACCTTCACCTTGGCTAGCCGCCCTCGCGCAGCATGCGCTTGACCGCGCCGACCACCTTGGTCGAGCCGAGACCGATCGGTTTGTCGAGGATGATCCAGCCGTGGAGCATGCCGCGTTCCTTAAACGGGCCATTCGTCCTTCAAAATGGCGAACAGCACCGTATCGCGCACGTGCCCGGTCCAGGTGATGCGATCGGCGCGGATCACGCCCTCGCGCACAGCGCCGAGCTTCTTCATCGCCGCCTGGCTGCGAGTGTTGCGAATGTCAACTCGAAACTCAACGCGGCGGATCCCGCAATCGAAAGCGCGAGTGAGCATCATGTTCTTGACGCGCCGATTGAAGCCGGTGCCGCGAAGGCTCGGACGATAATATGTGGCGCCGATCTCTAGCACCTGCCGTCCTTCGTTGATCCCAATGAAGCTCGACATGCCGGAAAGTTCGTCATCTTCGAACAGAACGAACGTGCGGTTCATGGCATTGGAGACAAATTGGTCGATGCTCTCGTCGAAGCCGTCCTCGCCGAAATTATTCGCGTAAATCTCCCAGATCTCGGGATCCTCGGCGCAAGCGGCCTTCAGTGGTTTGCGATGCTCTTCGCTGAACAGCTCGGCGCGGCAGCCAGTCGCCGCTCATCGGCTCACGCGAGCCGTTCCAGTCGATCATTCCTCGCCCAGGTCCTGTGCCACTTTCTCGGAGCGCAGCAGCCGGTCGATGTGCGTGCCCTCATCGAAGCTCTCGTCGGCGATGAACTTCAGCTTCGCTGCATATTTCATGCGCACTCGATGGGCGACTTCGCGCTGCAGGAATGCGGTGTTCTGGCGAAGCGCCTTCAGCACCGCTTCCTCATCCTGGCCGAGCAAGGGCTTTACGAACACGGTCGCGTGGCGAAGGTCGGGCGACATGCGCACTTCGGTGACGCTGACGAGATGCGACTGCAGCACGTCGTCATGGACATCGCCGCGCTGGAGCAGCTCGCTCAGCACATGGCGCACCTGCTCGCCGACGCGGAGCAGGCGGACGGACCGGCCTTCGGCGGTTTCGACGCGGCGCATGACTTTTCCCCTCCCCGAGCGGGAGGGCTTTAGAGCGTCCGCGCCCGCTCCTCGACCTCGAACACCTCGAGGCTGTCGCCCGGCTTGATGTCGTTGGTGTCGGCTAGCAGAACGCCGCACTCGAGGCCGGCGCGCACTTCGGCGACGTCGTCCTTGAAGCGCCGGAGCGAGCTGATCGTCGTCTTGGAGACGATGACGTCCTCGCGGGTGAGGCGAGCGTTGAGGCCCTTGCGAATGACGCCTTCGAGGACGAGGAGGCCAGCGGCCTTGTCCTTCTTGCCCGGCCGGGAAGACCTCGCGAACCTCGGCTCGGCCGACGACCGTTTCAATGATCTCCGGGCCGAGCTCGCCCGCCATCGCCGACTTCACCCAATCGGTCAGGTGATAGATGACGTCATAATAGCGGAATTCGACCTTGTTGCGCTCCGCGACCTCGCGTGCCTTGGCGTTCGGGCGAACGTTGAAACCAATGATCGGGGCGCCGCTCGCGCTTGCCAGCGTTACGTCGCTCTCCGTGATTGCACCGACGCCCGAGTGCAACACTCGCACGCGCACCTCATCGGTGGAAAGTCGGTTAAGCGCATGAACAATCGCCTCGACCGATCCTTGCACGTCGGCCTTGATAACCAACGGCACCTCCGCGGTCGTCGAAGCATGGTTTGCGAACATGTTCTCGAGGCTGATCGGGGTGGACGTCGTCCGCTTGCGATCAATGACGCCTTGGCGATAGCTCGCGACTTCACGAGCGCGGCTCTCGTTTTCGACGACCGTGAACGGATCGCCGGCGGATGGCACCACCGAAAGCCCCGAGGACCTCAACCGGAACCGAGGGCCCGGCTTCCTTCACCTGCCGGCCATGGTCATCGACCAAAGCACGCACCTTGCCGCTCGAGGCGCCCGCGACGAACACGTCGCCGACGCGAAGCGTTCCGCGCTGGACGAGGACGGTCGCAAGCGGGCCACGGCCCTTATCGAGCTTGGCTTCGATGACCGTGCCTTCGGCGGCGCGGACCGGATTGGCCTTGAGCTCGAGGATTTCGCGCTTGGACTTGGATCGCGTCGAGCAGCTTGTCGAGGTTGGTCTTGTTCTTGGCCGAAACTTCAACGTCCTGGACGTCGCCGCCCATGTCCTCGACGATCACCTCGTGCTGCAAGAGTTCTTCGCGGACCTTCTGGGGCTTGAATTCGGGCTTATCGACCTTGTTGATGGCGACGATCATCGGCACGCCGGCTGCCTTGGTGTGGTTGATCGCTTCGATCGTCTGGGGGCGTAGCCCGTCATCGGCTGCGACCACCAGGATCACGATATCGGTGACGTTGGCCCCCCGCGCGCGCATCTCGGAGAAGGCCTCGTGGCCCGGCGTGTCCAGGAACGTGATCTTCGACTTGTCGGGGAGGCCGACCTGATAGGCGCCGATGTGCTGGGTAATTCCGCCGGCCTCGCCGGAAACGACGTCGGCGCCGCGGATCGCGTCGAGAAGCGAAGTCTTACCGTGGTCGACGTGGCCCATGATCGTGACCACTGGCGGGCGCGCCTTCAAAGTTTCAGGCGCATCGACGTCCTCGGATAAGTCGATGTCGACGTCGGCCTCGCTGACGCGCTTGATGCCGATGCCCGAACTCCGTGACGAGCAACTCGGCCGTGTCTTGGTCGATCGTCTGAGTGAGCGTCACTGGCATGCCCATCTTGAACAGCGCCTTCACAAGGTCCGCCCCGCGCTCGGCCATTCGGTTGGCGAGATCCTGGACCGTGATCGCCTCCGGAACCACCACGTCTCGGACCTGCTTTTGCGCAGGGCCCGTCTCCATGTGATGGCGCTTTTCCTTTTCTCGGGCGCGGCGAAGCGCGGCGAGTGACCGGGCGCGGCTCTCGTCCTCATCCGAAAGCGCTCGGCTGACCGTGAGCTTGCCGCGATGGCGCTCGGTGTCGCCGCGGCCGCGGCTCGGTCGCGGCGGCTCGGGACGGCGGGCCACGGGCGCATGGCCGCCAGGACGGCGAGCTGAGCGCTCCTCTTCCTCGGCCGGCTGAGTCGATCTCGGGCTCGGCCGGCGCTTCCGCAGCGCGACGCGCCTCTTCCTCTGCGCGCTGGCGCAATTCCTCGGCCGCGGTCTCCTCGGCCTTGCAATTCTCTTCGGCGCGGCGGCGCTCTTCCTCGCTGGCATCTTTAAGAGCGCGCTCTTCGCGGCGGCGCGCTTCCTCGAGCGAAGCGAGGCGGGCTCCCTCCGCCTCGCGCAGAAGCTTTTGCTGAAGCTCCTTGCGGCTCGCCATCTCGTCCTGCGCGGATGGCTTGCGAGGAGCGGGCGGGGCCGGCTTCGGGGCCGGCTTCGGAGCTTCGGCAACGGGCTCGGGCTTGGGAGCCTCGGGAGGCGGAGCCTCGCCCGGACGACCGAGGATCCTCCTCTTCTTGACCTCGACCACGACGGTGTTCGAGCGGCCATGGCTGAAGCTCTGCTTGACCTTGCCGGTCTCGACCGTTCGCTTGAGGCCCAGCGGCGGCCGGGTTCCAAGTTTCGGTTTGTCGGTCGTCTGGTCTGCCATTCTATTCCTTCGTCAAAACTTCTTCAGCCGAGCCGGTCCTCGAGGCGGGGTCTCCGCCTTCCAGACCTCGTTCCGGGCCAGTGAAAGCTCGCCACCGGGCAAGCGCGTGTCGGACACGCGAAGCTGCGGCGGGATCGGTCAGGGCGGCATGTACCACATTTTCGCGGCCCAGTGCCAACGACAAGATAGTGCGCGCCTCTACGAATATCATCCCCTGTGGACCCCCTCCACCGACGCGCCATGCCTGGTCGAGGCGCTTGCGCCCATCCTCACCCGGCATCGGCGGCATGGAGGAGGAGGTGAACCTGCCCAGAACGAGCGGCTGTTTCCACGCGTTCCGAGCCGTTGATCAAATTGCCCGCGCGCGCCTCCATCCCGAGACGGTCGAGAGCGGTCTGGCGAAGCGCAGCTTCAGTGCGTTCGCCAAGATCGGCAGGGACCGTGAGCGCATTGGTCTTGAAGGCTCGCGAAGCGCGACCTTCAGCTTTCCCTTGGAATTGGCGGCGTCGAGGTCCGCCCGGGTCACGCCGATCCACGCTCCTCGGCCGGGAGCCCGAGCGCGGGCGTCCGGAGCGACGGTTCCGTCCGGCCCGAGCGCGAGCCGAACGAGCTCATCCTTCGTGCCCTTGCGGCCAGTGAGGATGCACGTCCGTTCCGGGACGTGCGACCCGGCTATGCCTTGAGGAGTCTCATTCCGCGGAGTCCGCATCGACGGCCTCCTCGGAATTTGCCGGCTGCTCGTCCTCGAACCAGTGAGCGCGGGCGGCCATGATGATCTCGTTGCCCTGCTCTTCGCTAAGACTGTATTCGGCAAGAATGCCGCCCTTGTCCTCGGGGCGGTTGCTCGGCTCGCGGCGGCGGGGCTCGACGCGCTTCTTCTGGATAAGCTCGTCGGTTGCGAGGTCGGCGAGGTCATCGAGCGTTCGGATGTTGGCCTTGCCCAGAGTTACCAGCATCTGCTCGGTGAGGTGCGGAATCTCGGCGAGCGCGTCCTCAACGCCCAGTCCCCGACGCTCTTCGCGAGCGGCGGCTTCGCGGCGCTCGAGCGCTTCTGACGCACGGCTCTGGAGCTCGGTGGCGATGTCCTCGTCGAGACCCTCGATCGTCGCGATTTCCTCGACCTGGACATAAGCGACTTCCTCGAGACTGGTGAAGCCTTCGGCGACGAGCAGCTGCGAGAGAGTCTCGTCGACGTCGAGCTCGCTCTGGAACATCTCGGAGCGCTCGACGAACTCGCGCTGGCGCTTCTCGCTCGCATCGGCCTCGGTAAGGATGTCGATTTGTGAGAGTGGTGAGCTGGCTCGCCAGCCGCACGTTCTGGCCGCGGCGGCCGATCGCCAGGCTAAGCTGGTCATCGGGAACGACGACTTCGATGCGGCTTTCTTCCTCGTCGATCACCACTCGGCTGACCGTCGCCGGCTGGAGCGCGTTGACGACGAAAGTCGCAAGGTCCTGGCTCCACGGAATGATGTCGATCTTCTCGCCCTGAAGCTCCTGAACGACCGCTTGCACTCGGCTGCCCTTCATTCCGACGCAGGCGCCGACCGGGTCAATCGAGCTGTCGTGGCTGATCACTCCGATCTTGGCGCGGCTGCCGGGATCGCGCGCCGCCGCCTTGATTTCGATGATTCCGTCGTAAATCTCGGGCACTTCCTGAGCGAACAGCTTCTTCATGAACTCGGGGTGCGCCCGGGAGAGAAAGATCTGCGGGCCGCGCGCCTCGCGGCGGACGGCCATGATGAGCGAGCGGATGCGGTCGCCGACGCGGACCATTTCGCGCGGGATCTGCTGGTCACGTCGAATGACGCCTTCGGCGCGACCGAGGTCGACGACGACGTGGCCGAATTCGACGCGCTTGACGACCCCGGTGATGATCTCGTTCGCGCGGTCCTTGAACTCTTCGAACTGCCGCTCGCGCTCGGCATCGCGGACCTTCTGGAAGATCACCTGCTTGGCGGCCTGGGCGGCAATTCGGCCGAACTCGATCGGCGGAAGCGGGTCGACGATGAAGTCGCCGACGCCCGCGCCCTTCTGGAGCTTCTGGGCACTCTTCTCGTCGATCTGCTTGAAATGGTCCTCAACCTCTTCCACGACCTCGAGCACTCGCCACAGGCGCAGGTCGCCGGTGGTCGCGTCGAGCTTGGCGCGAATGTCATTCTCGGCGCCATAGCGAGCGCGGGCGGCGCGCTGGATCGCATCTTCCATCGCTTCGATGACGATGCCCTTGTCGATCAGCTTCTCGCGGGCGACGGCGTCGGCGATCGCGAGCAATTCTGCCTTGTTGGCGCTGACGGCAGCGGGTGCGGTAGCCATGAAATCTATTCCTCTACGGTTTCTATTGTGTCGGCGCCCTCGGTGCTGAGCGGCGCGGTGGCTTGAATGAGCTTGTCGGTCAAGACGAGCTTGGCCGAAGCGATGTCGGAAAAACGCAGCGCGTGAGCCTCGCCTTCCTTGGTGATGATCAGGACTTCCTCGCCTTCGATGCCCTGGATGATGCAATTGAACTGCTTGCGGCCGTCATGCGGCTCGCGAAGCTTGATGCGCGCCTCATGGCCGGTCCAGTCCTTATAGTCGTTGAGCCGAGTGAGCGGGCGATCGATTCCGGGCGAGCTGACCTCGAGCCGATAGCTGCCTGCAATCGGGTCGGCGAGGTCGAGCATGTCGGAGAGATGGCGCGAGATTTTCTCGCAGTCGGTGATGTCGAGCTGCCGAGTATCGCGCCGCTCGGCCATGATCTGAAGCGTCGGATCCGAAGCGCCGCCGATCATCATGACCCGAACGAGGTCGTAGCCGAGGCGCATAACCTCGGGCTCGATCAGCCTCTCAAGACCGGCAATATCGGTCACATACGCTCCTGCCATAAGCCCAAAACTCTCTCGGACCGGAGCCGTAGGGCCCCAGCCTCAGGCATCTGGCGATGTCGAGGAGAGAGCCGCGATATAGGCCGAGCGCCGATAACTCGCAAGGCAGCAAAGAGGCGCTATAAAATCGCCGCATGATTGGGATCGCTCTTCTCGTCGCGGCCGCTTCCCCGGACCCCATTTCCGGCACCTGGGAAGGTAGCTCGCTGTGTCAGGTCAAGCCGTCAGCGTGCCGTGACGAGCATGTCGTCTACAAGATCATCTCCTCGCGACCGCAACGTTACCGCATCGACGCTTACAAGCTCGTCGCCGGCAAACCGAGCTTCATGGGCGCGATCGACGTAATGCTCGATGCGGCGGGGTCTCACTCGATGGGCCGGTGATGAGCGGCGCTCAGCAGCGCGGCCGACTTCATCTGACTTTAAAAGGGAGCATCTGAGCGGACAGATGACCTTGACCGATGGAGCGCTTTATCGCCTCATCGAGGTCGATAAGCACTGAGCGCACCGTTCTCGCGCGGATTCGAACCGTGAGGACGGCGGCGTTGAGCAAACTGAAAATGAGCGCGACCTGCCACAGGCCAAAGATCAGCGGCAGGACCGCAATTTCCGCAATCACCACCCAATAGTTCGGATGGTCGACGAACCGGTATGGGCCACTTTGGACCAGGGGCGCATCCGGCACGATGATGATCCGCGTCGTCCAGCGAGGCCCGAGGGCTTATCATCACCCAGGCCCGCGACGAGCTCGATCAGAATGAAGAGTGCGAGCCAGAAAGCGTCGACTGCGTCGCGATGGCGCAAGCCACCACAGCGAAGCAAGCCACAGAACGTGAACCGCGACGATCAGCGGATAATGACCCGGCGAGTGCTCCCTCGCCCCGCGCCGAACAAGCCGAAGCGTGTTTCGGCGCGCGATCCACATCTCCGCCAGGCGTTCGAGCGTGACGAGCGAGAGGATGACGATATTGAGGATCACGCAGCTTCGAGCAGCATTCCTGCGCAGGTGAACCCTGGGCCGAATGCGGTCATCATCGTCTTGTCGGGAAGTCCCCGCTCGAGGAGGCGTTCGAGCACGAACAAGACGGTCGGGAGCGCTCATATTGCCATAATCGTGCAGCACTTCGCGCTCGAGGTTGAGCTCGCCCTGCGGCAGCTCCAGCGCACTTTCGATCGCGTCGATCACCTTCACTCCACCGGGATGACAACAGAAGCGCCCAATCTCGTCGCGGGTGATACTGAGGGCGCTGCACATTTCATCCACGGTCTTCGCAAGCTCGGCTTCGATGAAGGGTGGAATGGCGCGGTCGAACACCACTGCCAGCCCGGGGTCCTCGACGTCCCAGCCCATGATCCGAAGCGTGTCGGGCCAGAGCTTCTCCGCGGTGCCGGTGATCCTGGCGACGCTGTGCTCGCCCGACGTCACGACCGCGGCCGCGGCCCCGTCGCCAAACAGAGCGGTCGCCACGACCGCCGCCGGGTCGTCGCTGTCGAGCCGGATCGAGATCGAACAGGTCTCGACCGTGACGAAAAGCCAGCGGCTTCCCGGATCGGCTGCCGCCAAGCGCGCTGCGATCGAAAGGCCATTGACACCGCCGGCGCAACCCAGGCCGAAAACCGGAACCCGGCGCACATTCGCCGACGAAGCCGATCCGTCCAGCAACTCGCGCCTCGAGGCTCGGCGTCGCAATTCCCGTGGTCGAGACGGTGACGATGCCGTCGATTTCGCGCGGCATCAGACCGGCTCGCTCGATCGCGGCCGTCGCCGCTTCGACGAAGAGATCCTCGCTCGCCTTGAGGTAGACCGCGTTGCGGTCGCTCCAGCCGTGGCTCCTGAGATACCAGTCTTGCGCAGCGACGATGTGCCGCTTGGCAATCCCGGCATTGTCGAACACGCCGGACAGGCGATCGAACAAGGCCTTATACCTGCGAGTACTTCGGCTCCATACCGGGATGCTACTAGCTATTGCGGCGCGACGAAGTAATGGAACGACTGATCGCTTGGCCGCACGACTTGGTACTGGATCATCTCCCACTCGTCCCGCGCCCGCGCCGCCAGTGTTCATTCACGCGCTGCTCCGCGTTATCGTCCGCTCGCGCCATTCAATCGAGATTTCGCTGTACTCTAACTGGTGGAGCCACTGCTACCCCCTACCAGCACCAACGGCGAACGTCCGCAGCTCCTGGCCACGCACAGCTCCTCGATTAAGGCCTGTGCGACGTCCTGCGGAGCAGAACCCAGCTCGCTCGATGCCCAGCCCTCCAGAACCGCCAGCACGTGCTCAGGCAGCTTGAGCGTCGGCTTGACGCCTTCGTCCGTCTTTGGCATGGCGGAGCGTAGCGCCGAGAGCATCGAGCTACTGATTCGTAGGGCCACGCTCTGTAACACTGGGGTCATTCGCCTTCATCGCCAAGTCGCGTCGTCTGGGACCGGCTCATCGGCGTCACCATCGAAGTCAGCATCGACGCTACTGTGAAACACGATCGGAGCTATAACCAGGGATGCTACTCACCGTGTTCGCGTCATCAAAGGCGGACTATCAAAGCACTGCTACCTGCCGCAACCAGGATAGAACGAGGCTTATTCAGCGACGGCTTGTCGACAGCGAACCGAGATTATCATAGTGCGACCACGCTGCGGCGTGCCGTAATAGGTTACGGTCCGTCTAACGAGAGGATTGGGTTGCCATACTCAATACCCCACGAAACGGACCGTCGCTTGTACTCTATCACCGGGCTGCACGCCACCGAGATTCTGAGCTGTGGAGCTAATTCACCGACTGCGACCGATTCGAGCGACCTGGCCGCCGTTTCTGCGGGCTGACACATCGGTGGTGGTGCACGCTTGGCTTACCAGCGTGAGAACCGCACGCACGGCGGAGCTGGCCCTCGACCTACCACACGTCGCAGGCCTCGGTCAGCAGGGCGATCGCGGCGGATCACGCCGTTGCAGGCGAAGGCGTTGCGGCCGTTCGTGCCGACCGCCGAAGAGCTCGACCCCGCCAAGCAGAACCTCGTGGACGGCACACTGCTGCCGTGCTGGTCGTGGGCCGATCACCCCGAGCTGTACTCGGGCAAGACAAGACCACCGGCATGAACCTTCAGGTCGTGGCCAGCCTCGACGGCGAGTTCGCCTCGATCTCCGACCCGGTCGACGGCTGTCACCACGACGTTTACTGCCTCGAGCAGTCCGGGCGCTGCTCACGCTCGATCCCGGCAACTGGACCGGTGGCAAGGCTACGTGGCCGCGGAATGGTCACCCCATACAAGAACCGCCCAAGGAAAGCTTCTCGACTGGCAGAAGACGCTTCAACTCCGCGATCAACGACCCTGCCGTCATCGAACAAGTCGTCTCCACGTCAAGAACTCGAGAATCCTGCACGCACTTCAACTACGCCGCCCACTCGCCACGTTCCCGACAACGATCTCAGCCGTCGTCGAACTCCATTTCTGGCTGACACGGCTGAACCCGCTGATAACCCTCAACGTTCAGGACTTGGGTTCCATGCAGCATGCGATCGGCCACGGTCCTGGTAACGCGCTCGCGGACCGGGGCCGCGAGGCACACACCGGGCGCGCTCCGCGATGCTCAGGCCCCACGCCGCGGCGACAGCGACGGTGGCGTGTCCGCTTCGCGCCGCCCGCAGGGCTACCGTATGGGGTTGGCCTTTCGCTCACCACCGACGTTGCGGGTCCGGACTGGACGGTGGACGACGCGGATGCCGCACCTGGCCACTTCGTGGTCCTAGGTGACGCTGACCCCGAACCGACCGGATCGGGGACCGACCTGCCCATGCGCGCGGTGCAGGCATGGGTGGGAGGAGGC
>CAWAWT010000038.1:0-5279 GCA_963785855.1 uncultured Alphaproteobacteria bacterium | reverse complement strand
ACGCTCGAAGGGCACACCGCGGGTGTCTGTATCGTCGCCTTCTCACTGGACGGGCGTCTGCTGGCCTCGAAGAGCGGCGATCACACGATCCGCCTGTGGAGCTGCGAGACGTGGGAGACGGTCGCGGTCATCCCGGAGCCAACACGGACGGACTTGGATTCCCGCGCTCGCCTTTCATCCCACGTTGCCGCTGCTGGCCAGCCGCCGGCTCGGAGCCGGGCACGCCGGACCAGCGAGCGATCCCGGCTGATCCACCTCTGGGAGCTGGACCTCGACGTGCTGCTGGGCAACCGGCGCCGGGATGGCGGCGGCCGCGCGCGCGGTCCATCACACGACGGGGAAGATCGTGCTGGTGGGCGATCACAGCGTGGGTCGGGCTGGAGGTGAAACAGGTCCATCTCCTGCGCGATCTTGCGATGGTCGCGCTTGGCCGCATCCTCGAGCCGCACAAGATAGGCGTCGAGCTGCTTCTTGTTGAGCCACGCCGTCCCATAGATGCGGCTCAGCATCGGGTTCTTGGGGTCGCCGCGCCAGTAAGCACCCGAAACTCGCGTCAGCTTGAACGCGTTCGGGTCGAGCTTGCCGGTCGAGGCGCAGATGGGGACCGCGGCAGAGGTCGACCCACGCGCCCTCGCCCTCCCCCGGTCCGATACATGCTGATGGTCTCGCCCTCCGGCAGCTCCATCACCCACTCGGCCTTGAACGCCTCGCCCTGCTTCTCGAAGAAGTCGCGGACCTGATCGCGGGTCCACACTTCGCGCACCAGCGGCCTTGTCGGCGGCGATGATCCGCCGCATCTCCTCTTCGATCGCCGGCAAGTCCTCTTCCGTGAAACGACCGCGCCCGGCTTGGGCGAGAAATCGTAATAGAAGCCGTCATCGGTCGCCGGGCCGAACGTGATCTAAGTCCCCGGAAACAAATTCTGGACGGCTCGGCGAGGATGTGCGCGAAGTCGTGGCGCACCAGCTCGAGCGCCTCGGCCTCGTCGCGCGAGGTGATCAGCGCGAGGCTCGCGTCGCCCTCGAACGGCCGCATGATGTCGCGGACCTCGCCGTTGATCTTCGCCGCCAGCGCGGCCTTGGCGACCCCCGGCCCGATCGCCGCCGCGACGTCGGCCAGCGTCGAGCCTTCCGGCATCTCCTTCACCGAACCATCGGGAAGCGCGATCTTGAACATCCTGGTCATGAAGCGGGCGATGTAGCGGTGCCCTGCCGCTCACTCAACGGCCTGCGCCCGAAAAGCTTAGGCGCCTTTTCGCGAACTGAAGTCAAACGTGCTTGACACCGCTCGGGACTCGATGTAAAGCTTGCCTGTCATTTTGACGAAGGAGCTTGATCATGGCGATGGCAAAACAATCAGCGATGAGAGGAAATCAATATGATCCGCACTCCCGCCTGGAAGCGCTACAACTGGCGCGTCATCTGGCTGAGCCTGCTTTACGCGGCTTTCTTGTTGCCCGCCGTCTACGGGTTCAAGCACCAGCTCGTCCCCACCGCGCTCAAGTATATCGTCGCGGTTCTTCCTGCCCTCCCGATCATCGGCATTTTTGCCGCCATCGGCCGCTATCTGGTCGAAGAGCAGGACGAATATGTCCGCATGCTCATGGTTCGCCAGACATTGTGGGCCAGCGGCTTCACTGTCAGTGCCGCGACGATTTGGGGTTTCCTAGACAACTTCGGCCTCGTCGGTCACCTTGACGGCTATTGGGTCGCGGTCGCGTGGTTCTTCGGGCTCGGCATCGGCGGAATCGTCAACAAACTGACCCTCGGCGACGGCGGCTGCTGATGGAAAACCGCCTCCGAGTGCTCCGCGCCGAGCGCAGCTGGAGCCAGCAGGATCTGGCCGAGCGGCTCGAAGTCTCGCGCCAGAGCGTCAACGCGATCGAGACTGGCAAATACGATCCGTCACTTCCGCTCGCGTTCCGTATCGCCGAGCTGTTCGATCTCGCGATCGAGGAGATCTTCGTCTCCCCGTCCCGACGCAGCTCGAAAGCGATCTGACCCCTCAATTTTGAACGACAGGAGAATGCCATGCGTATTTTCGCGCTGTTCCTCGCTGCCTGCGCCGCAGCCACGCTGAACTGGACCGAGGCTGCACAGTCGAAGGCGCTGCCCGGCGGCGCTGCCGAGCAGCGCCTGCCCCACATATCGGTGACCAGCATGGGCAAGGGCGCGCCGGTGGTGCTGGTGCCCGGACTGTCCACCCCGCGGGCGGTTTGGGACGGGGTCGCGCCCGAA
This sequence comes from uncultured Alphaproteobacteria bacterium, assembly GCA_963785855.1. Classification (GTDB taxonomy): domain Bacteria; phylum Pseudomonadota; class Alphaproteobacteria; order Sphingomonadales; family Sphingomonadaceae; genus Sphingomicrobium. Next base: position 3,042 of record CAWAWT010000038.1, on the reverse strand, counting down.
CTGGCACGCGATCACCGCGTCATCCTGGTCCAGGTGAACGGGTTCGCCGGCGATGATCCGAAAGCCAATCTCAACGGCGCAATCCTCGACGGCATCGTCGAGGACCTGCACGGCTATATCGCCTCGAGAATCGCCTGAAACATGTCCGGCTGGTCGGCCATTCCATGGGCGGGCTTGCCGCCTTGATGTTCGCCCGGGCGCACCCGGATGAGGTCGAACGGGTGATGGTCGTCGATGCGTTGCCGTTCTTCGCGGTGCTCATGGACCCGGCAGCCACGGCCAACTCGGTGAAGCCAACCGCCGAGATGATGCGAAGCAAGATTGCGGCCACCTATGGCAAACCGGTGGATCCGGCCACGGTCGAAGCGAACGTGAAATCGCTCGCGCTCAAGCCGGAGAGCATTTCGCGCATGAAGCAATGGGCCGGCGCTGCCGACTCCCGGGTGACTGCTCAGGCTCTCTACGAGGATCTCACAACCGATATTCGCCCGCACCTCGCCGCGATTCGGACGCCGGTCACGTTGATCGTTCCGTGGAGCGACCAGGGGTTTGGCGAGCAGCGCACGCTGGGGTTTTATCAGCGTCAATATGCGACGCTTGCCAATGTGAAGCTCGTCGGCGTCAAAGATGCCGGGCACTTCGTCATGCTCGACCAGCCACAAGCTTTCGCCAATGCGCTGCGCGACTTCGTCAAATGATCAGGCGGGCTCCCGGCTCAGCGCCTCGTCGATGATCTGCTCGGCGCGAATGAACAGCTGCGTGTCGACGATGGCTCCCGACGCGGCGGCATTCTCCCTCACCTGCTCCGGCCGGGAAGCGCCGATGATCGCCGAGGCGACGTTGGGCTCGCGCAGCACCCAGGCGAGGGCGAACTGCGGCAGCGTCAGCCCGGCTTCCGCCGCAATCGGCTTGAGCCGCTGGACAGCGCGCAGCACGTCGGGCCGCATCAACCGGTCCATGAACCCGCCCATCTCTTCGCTCGCGGCGCGCGAGTCGCGGGGCGGAGGGCTTTCGGGATCATACTTGCCGGACAGCACCCCTTGGCCGAGCGGCGACCAGACGATCTGCGAAATGCCGTTGGCGGCGCAGAGCGGGATCACCGCGGCCTCCGGCTCGCGCCACAGCAGTGAATATTGCGGTTGGCTCGATACGAACTTCGTCACTCCGGTCAGGTCGAGTGCCGCCTGGATGCGATCGGCGGGCCATTCTGAAAATCCGATGTAGCGCGTCTTGCCGCTTTCGACCGCACGGTCAGCGCCGCCATCGTCTCCTCGAGCGGAGTCTCCGAATCGTAACGATGGCATTGGTAGAGATCGACATATTCGGTTCTGAGGCGCTTCAGGGAAGCGTCGAGCTGCTTCTCGACCTGCTGCGCCGACAACCCTCGGTCCTCCGCACTCATCGGGAAATAAAGCTTGGTCGCGAGCACGTAGCCGTCGCGTGACCGGCCCTGCAGCGCCTCGCCGAGGAAGGTCTCGGCGGCGCCGCGGCCGTAGACGTTCGCGGTGTCGATGAAATTGATCCCCTGCGCGAATGCCTCGTCCAGGCACGATCGCGCTTTTTCCGCCTCAACTCCAACGCCGTAGGTCAGCCACGAACCCAAAGAAATTTCGGAGACTTCGATGTCGCTGTCGCCAAGCTTGCGGTATTTCATGTGTGGGCTCCCTTTGCTCGTGGTGGACAACCGAGGCGCGGCACGCCCGTTCCATTCCCGCCGCGACGATCCGCGTCTCGGCTGAAGCCCTTTTCCGACCTGTTTTGAGACAGCGCCAGCTGCGTCGTTTCGCGGCGGTACCGTTTGGCTCATGACCGTCCCGATCAAGGGAGTTGGCGATGAATATCAGGCAACAGATCTTCGGCGAGACGGGTCTCCAGGAATCCCCGCTCGTCTGCGTCAAGAATCCCAAAGGTGCCAAAGCCAACATGCTCCACAGCATCCCTGTGTTGCGTGCGGAAAGCCGCAACGGCGATACTCGTCTTCAGGACCGCTACCGAATCGTCGACGAGGCCGCTCGAGTGTCTCACTGCGGAGCGACCTACGACGCGCAACTGATCAACATCTGCGGCAGCGGCGCGATGGTATCGGCAGATTTCGAACCGGTGCCTTGGGACCGCGTGGCGCTGCACTTGGGTGATCATCCGCCGGTCGACTCCTCCGTCCTCTGGGTCAAAGGAGGCCGCGTCGGACTCGAGTTCACTCAGTCAATCAGCCTGGATCGCGCCGACAGTGAATGCGCGACGCCGATCCGCGAGATGATCATGAGCCGTTTCCCCGACGCCCGGTTCGAACCCGCCGTGGAGCCGCAGGAGCCGGCCGCCCAACCGATCACCGAAGAGCAGCGCCTCGAGCGACGCAACCCGCTGATCCGGATGGGCACTGTGCACTATGATTATCAAAGCACGCCCGCTCGACTCCGCAACATTTCGAGCACGGGTGCGACGATCGAAACCTCTGCCGCCCTGGCGCAAGGCGCCGAGCCCTTGCTCGACCTTGGCGACGCCGGATCCGTCTTCGGGACCGTCGTCTGGAAGAACGGCGATCAAGCGGGGCTGCGCTTCAACCAGCCATTCGATCTAGGCCAGCTGCCAAAGGCGCGCTCCAACGCGGGTGCGGTGAGCTGGGAACCGCCGGCCTATCTGCGCAACAACACGCATTGCGACAGCCGCTGGGAAGATCAAAATCACAGCTCGCTGACCGAGATCAACGAGGACCTCGACGGTTTCCTCAAACGCTGACGAGAGTCCTTCCAGGATGAAGACGCTGCTCATCGCCGCGCTTCCGCTGGTCCTTGCAGGAGGCGCGGCGGCGACCGTACTGACGGTCAAGCTACAGGAGCACGAGCACGCCGCCATTGCTCCGCGCATCGAAACGCGCGCGGCTCCTCGAGGCCGCATCGCGGTCACTCCGGCGCAGCTGCGCGAGGCTTACGCAGCAGGGCTGGTCAACCAGCCGATCAAGACCATTCTCGATGTGCGCTCACCGATGACCTACGGCGACTTCCGCTGGGACGACAAAGGCGTTCCGGCGGGCGCGATACGTTG
>CAWAWT010000037.1:0-30610 GCA_963785855.1 uncultured Alphaproteobacteria bacterium | reverse complement strand
AGGGTGTGGCCCAGCCGGTCGCTGCCAAGTTCGCCGCGCTCCCGGGTTTTGGTGGTGTCGGCGCTGGCGCAGCTGCCCGGCGGCGACCTCGTGGCGGCGACGCTGCCGGGTGGCACTCATCCACCGCATCGACAGCAAGGGCAAGGTCAGCGAGTTCGCGGTCCTCAACGCGAGCAGATTCGGGCGCTCGTGCCGCATGAGGGGCGCCTGCTCGTCGGGACAGGTCCGAAGGGCGAGCTGTTCTCGCTCGACCTGAGCGGCAAGGACCCCAAGGTCGTCCTCGACAGCGACGCTACGCTCCCCCGACCTTCTCCGCTTGATCCTTGCTTGGCGCCTGCAGGCGAGAGCCCATGGCGGACTCAATCGGCGCATCCGGCGCAAACTCAAGCGCAGAGGCCCAGTGTTCGCAGAAGGCCTCAGGCTTGGTCCCGGCACCAGACTACTCGCGAATGGCGAGGCCAGATGGAAGAGGTCATCGTCGAGAAGAATGGCTTCCGTTGGAGCGGGAACTGTTATCCCAGCCTGTCCGCCGTCGCGCTGGCGATGACCGGTACCCGCCGGAACGGTCCGAAGTTCTTTGGGCTGCGAGGCAAGGGCCGCTGAGCGAATCGAAGCTCATGCACTGCGGAATTTATGTTCGCAAATCGAACGAGAACGGGCTTGAGCAGGAGTTCAACAGTCTCGACGCTCAGCGGGAGGCGTGCGAGGCTTATGTGAAGAGTCAGGCGCATGAGGGCTGGGTCGCGCTCCCTGACCGTTATGATGACGGTGGCTTCTCAGGCGGTTCGATGGAACGGCCGGCACTGCGCAGGTTGCTTGCCGACATCGCCGTAGGAAAGATCGACACGGTCGTTGTCTACAAGATCGATCGCCTAACCCGCAGCCTTGCCGACTTCGCGCGAATGGTTGACCTATTCGACCGCCACGACGTCACATTCGTGTCAGTTACTCAAGCGTTCAATACTACCAGCTCAATGGGCAGGTTGACCCTCAACGTCTTGCTCAGTTTCGCCCAGTTTGAGCGCGAGGTGACGGGTGAGCGCATCCGCGACAAGATCGCTGCGTCCAAGGCCAAAGGCCTTTCGATGGGTGGCATCCTCCCCCTCGGTTATGATGCGCCTGCCGATGGGACACGTAACTTGCAGGTCAATGACGGCGAGGCAGTACGCTGTCCGCCGCATTTTTGAACGCTACCTTGAGCTACGTTCTGTCAGCTCCCTGAGCCACTGGCTTGAGGAAGAGAAGATCAGCCCAAAGCAGTGGACAGCTCGCAATGGCCGAAAAATGGGCGCTGCCAGGTTCAATCGCGGTGCTCTCTACTGCTTGCTGCGTAACCCCGTCTATCGCGGCATGATCCGGCACAAGTCGGCGGTCCACCTGGGCGCGCACGCAGCAATCGTCGATGATCAACTATTCGAGCGCGTCCAGCGCAAGCTGGATCAAGCGGCCAGACGGTCGAAGACGAAACGCAAGCCAGCGGCTAAAGCCCCGCTCACTGGGCGGATATTTGACGCGACGGGCCGTCCAATGACTCCGAGAGCGTCACACGGCAAACGGAGGCGTTTGTATCGCTACTACGCGACTAACAACGACAATCTCGAGGCGGATGCTGCGAGCATTCAGCGCGTGCCGCGCGGAGCGATCGAGGATCAGCTCAACTCAATCTTAAACCGACTATTCCCAGCGCATGAGGGAGATTCCTTTGATCTGGTGCGCCGGGTCGAGGTTCACGCAACAACCATCGTTGTCCTGGTCGAAGCAAGTCTCGCTAGCACCCTGACCTTACGTCTCCTCGCTGGAGAAAGCGCCGCTGTCGACCTGACCCGTCCCGACCAGCTGCGCATCGAGCTGCCGCTCCGAATTCGAAACCGCCGCGGACGAACGAGCATCCAGCTCGCGCAGGAGCCCGAGACTTGCTTTGATGAGATCATGATCGGCGCGCTGCGCCGCGCCCACGCTCTCATCAAGCTCGATCGTCAGCGCTTACCGATTCTTGCGAAAGCACCACCCACGCTCTACGAGCGCCGCCTCGCCCGGCTGGCCTTTCTCGCCCCCGACCTACAAGCCGCCATCCTTGAGGGGCGCCAGCCAGCTCACCTGACTTTGGAGCAGCTGATCGAGCGGCCCCTCCCGATCGACTGGGAAGAGCAGCGGGCAATATTCCAGCTCGATACTGCACGCTCGAAGCTTCGCCATCGGAGCGAGGCGTCGACGCTAGCATTCGCCAAAGCTGCTGCCCACGGCTGAACCCGCCGACAGGTCGCTGTGTCACATTTCCTGAGGGGCAAAACCGTCACGGGATCTCGCGACCAGAAGAGTTGCTTGGGCGGTTTACAGCGATTTCTCCCGTATTTAGCTCGACGCGCGGACCGCTTCGGTGCGGTTTTAGAAAATATTTTGAAGGCTTTTCAGATACCTCCATAACCGCGTGAGGCGGTGGAACGGATTGCTGAAAATGCGTGGCGGAGCGGGAGGGATTCGAACCCTCGATACGGTTTTGCCGTATACTCACTTTCCAGGCGAGCGCCTTCGACCACTCGGCCACCGCTCCGCACCGGCTGGAAAGGCGAGCATCTAGGGGCCTAGTTCGCGTCGGGCAAGGTTGCCGCGCGTAACGAGCATCCCTAGTCCATCGGCCATGACGCCCGCCGAGCGCCCCCACGGACGGATTCCGAGCGCCGCCGACATCGAGGCGATTGCCCGGCACGCGCTCGACAGGCTGCCGGCGCCCTTTGCGGATAGCCTTCGCGAGATCGTCCTCCTAATCGAAGAAGTCGCAGATCCCGACACCGCGCGTCGCTTAGGCCTAAATCACCCAATGCAACTCAGTGGGCTCTACGAAGGCGTTCCGCTCAATCGGCAGAGCGTCCAGCATTCCGGCATGCTCCCTGAGCGGATAACGCTCTACCGGCGGCCGATCCTCGGCGAATGGAAATCGACGAGCTTCAGCCTCGAGCGCATCGTCTCGCACATCGTCATCCACGAGGTCGGTCACCATTTCGGCTTTTCCGACGACGACATGCACGCGCTCGAGGATGAGAGCGAGTGACCCTGCTGCGTTTCGAGCGCGTCGCGTTGCGGCGTGGCGGAAAGACCTTGTTCGAAGAGCTTGATCTTGAGATCGGCCCCGGGGAGGCGCTGCAGGTCACCGGCCCCAACGGCAGCGGAAAATCCAGTCTCATCCGCCTAGCAGCGGGGCTTCTACGGGCGGAGCGAGGTCACGTTCAATCCTCAGCTGTGGCGCTGGCCGACGACAATCTCGCACTCGACCCGGAACTCGCGCTTCGCCGCGCTCTTCGGTTCTGGGGCGCGAGCACCGATGTAGCGATGACTTCGCTCGACATCGACCATCTCGCCGATGTGCCGGTGCGGCTGCTCTCGTCGGGGCAGGCGAAGCGTGCGACGTTGGCGAGGGTTGCACTGTCGGATGCGCCTCTGTGGCTTCTCGACGAGCCCCTCAACGCTCTGGACTCATCAGGTGCGGAGCGGCTCGCCGGGATGATCGAGCGGCACCGTGCGCAGGGCGGCGGGGTCCTTGCTGCTTCGCATCAGCCACTGTCGGGCGAATGGCGCAGCATCGAGCTTGGCGCATGATTACAGCGTTGATCGCTCGCGATGTTCGTCGAGCCCTCGCCCGCGCAGCCTGGCTGCCGATAGCCTTTTTTCTGCTCGTCGCGGCGCTGATGCCTTTCGCGATCGGACCAGATGTTCAATTGTTATCGCGCGTCGGCCCGGGCGCCCTGTGGATCGCGGCGCTCACCGCTGCGCTCCTTCCGATCGATCGCCTCATCGAACCCGACCGCGCCGACGGTATTCTCGACCAGCTATTTCTCTGCGGGATGGCCGAAGAGAGCATCGCATTTGCCAAGATTGTCGCTCATTGGCTGACCTTCGCTCCGCTGCTGCTGGTCGCGGCCATTCCTGCATCGGCATTGCTCGCGCTCGATGGCGCTTCACTCACAAGGACTGAACTCGCATTGCTTATTGGAACGCCCGGCCTTGCGTCATTAGCTGTCGCCGTGGCTGCCGTGACCGCCGGCCTGCCGCGCGCCGGATCCCTCTCGGGCCTATTGTTGTTTCCGCTTGCCGTGCCGCTTTTGATCTTCGGGACCGCGGATGCTTTTGCGCTGGAGGCGGCCGTTTCGCTGCTGTTGACTGCGGGAGCTCCGTTTGTCGGGGGCGCTGCGATCCGGGCCTCTAGGACCTAGACCAACGCGCGAAGATCGCAGTCGGAAGAAGCAGCCCCCTTGCCTCCTCGCGAACGGCCATTTCACCCATTTCGACAGTGCCGCCCAAATCGCTGAACGTCCGCTTCACCAGCTCCCCGATCGCGAGTGCCGACATGCGGACTGCATAAACCGTCAGCACAAGGAAGCGGCTGTTTTCGTCGAGTAACCTTCGGCAGTCGGCAAGAAGCGGAGCCAGATTCTTCCTCGAGCCGCCAGACCTCACCGGTTGGACCGCGACCGAACTTCGGCGGGTCGAGTAGAATACCGTGGTAGCGGCGCTCGCGCCGCACCTCGCGCGCTGTAAATTTGGACGCATCGTCGACGATCCAGCGGATCGGTCGGTCGTCCATTCCGGAAAGCCGCGCATTTTCCTTGGCCTGCTCGACCGATTTCTTCGAAGCATCAACATGGACCAATCGCGCGCCGACGTCAGTCAGCTGCAATGTGCCAACGCCTGTATAACCAAATAGGTTAAGCACATCGACATTTTCCGATCGCTCCCGCATCCAATCCCATTGGGGTGCCATGTCGGGAAAGAAACCAAGGTGGCGAAACGGCGTCAACGATGCGTCGAACCGCACGTTGCCGCGCGACAGCTCCCACTGGCGCGGCACCGGCCGGTGCTGAATCCAGCGGCCGCCGCCCTCCTCATCCGATCCCGGAACGAATGTCGCATCCGGGTTCCAGTCATCACGCGCTGACGCCCACATCGCCTGAGGTTCTGGGCGAACGACCTTGGTCGCGCCGTAGCGCTCGAGCTTCTGGCCGTTCCCGCAATCGATGAGGCCCCAATCATCCCAGGGCTCGGCGACGATCGTTCCGAGTGAGGTCACGCCGCCAGTGCGAGCTGGGCGCCGACCGACGCGACGGCGGCCCGGCCATCAAGAAGCGCGGCGCCCGCCGCACGCGCTGCTGCGGCGTCGACTACACGGATCTGCTCGACCAGCTCGTCGATAGTCAGGATTCGCCCGAATACTTCGATCGAACGCGCCATCTGGTCGGCACGCCCCTGCGCCGATTCCATGCTCATCAATAGCCCTGCCTCGAGCTGAGCGCGCGCCCTTTGGACCTCGGCTTCGCTGAGGTTCTCGACCGCCTCGGCAAGCACCGCTCGAGCGACGTGCATCAATTCGACGGCGCGATGGCGGTCGGCAGCGCAGCTCATCGCGACGATGCCCGTGTCGGCAAAAGTCTGGCTCCAGGCGCTCACCGAATAAGCAAGGCCCCGGTCTTCCCGAAGGTCCTGGAACAGCCGTGACGACATGCCCCCTCCAAGCGCCTGTACGAAGATCGAAAGCGCAGGCGAGCGCGGGTCCGATGCGGCGAAGCCGGGCAGACCCAGGCACCAATGCGCTTGCTCGAACTCCCGTCGGTCATTCCGAACGCCACCGGTAAACTCAGCGCGCCCGATCGGAACCCCCGGCCAATTCTCCATGTCGCCAAACAGGCGCTCGGCAAGGCTCAGTACTTCTGCTGGATCGACCTTCCCGCTCGCCGACAGGATAAGGCGAGAGGGGATGAGCTCGTCGCGAAGCCAGTTGTGACAGTCTTGAGCCGTGATCGCGCTCAAGGTCTCCGCCCGTCCGAGCACGGAACGCCCGAGCGGCTCGTCCTGGAATGCGGCTTCGAACAGATGATCGTGGACGAGGTCGTCGGGTAAATCGGTTACTTCGCCGAGCTCGGACAGGATGACCGTCTTCTCGCGCTCGAGATGCTCCTCGTCCATGTGCGGCGCGCGTAAGAAATCAGCAATGAGCTCGGCGAGTAGCCGCATGTCCTTGGAAAGCGTGCGGCCGTAGAAGACGGTCTGATCGCGAGCCGTCCAGGCGTTGATGATCCCGCCGACGTCCTCGATCGCCTCGGCGATCTCGCGGGTGCCGCGAGCGCCGGCGCCCTTGAACACCATATGTTCGACGACGTGGGCAAGGCCATTGAGATGCTCCGGCTCGGAACGCGAGCCGACCATGGCGTAGACTCCGAGCGCAACCGATTCGGCCCCGGCGAGCGGGTCGACCGCAACGGTGAGACCATTGGCGAGGACGTGCATGTGACCGCTCACGGCTTGGGCTGCTCCTCGTTCCAGCGTTTTTTCATAGCGAGCCCATAAATGATCATCGCGACTGCAGCGAAGATGAACCACTGCACCGCATAGGAGCGGTGATTGTTGGGAATGGAGTCGATCGATGGCGGCGCGGTCGGCTCGAGGCCTGGAGGAGCGCTCGCCGCGACAAGTCGAATGCGCGTGCGGCGGTCCGGAGCGACAATTCCGCTGACTGGGCCTCCCTTCCAGTTGATCTTGGCGTTGGGATCCTTGGACCAGCCGACCGCGACGCTCATCCCGGGCCCTTCTGCGCCCGTGACGCAATCGACGATCTGGACATAGCCCGGCTCGCCCGCCTTGTTCTCGCCTGCCACGGCGCGGCGCCCGACCGGGCGGAGGCAGACGCCGGTGGCGCTTCGAAAAAGCGGCAGCTGGTCATCATGAAGCGGGACCGTCGGCCAGGTGATCGGCGGCAACTTCTGCGCCTCAGCATATTGTGCGAGCAAGCCCTCTTTCCATTTCGCGCGCTGCACCTGCCAGATGCCGAGCCCAATCATCAGAGCGACGGCAAGCACGACGAGGATCGTCGGAACGATGGGCAAGCGCCGGCTCATCTGTCCGACCCGGCGCCGATCGGGATCACCCGGCGTGCGGCGCGCCCCAGCCGCCCCAGACATAGATCGAGGTGAACAGGAACAGCCACACAACGTCGACGAAATGCCAATACCAGGCCGCCGCCTCGAAGCCGAAATGCTGCTTGGGGGTGAAGTCGCCCTTGTTCGCTCGGATCAGGCAGACGATCAGGAAGATCGTTCCAACGATCACATGAAAGCCGTGGAAGCCAGTCGCCATGAAGAAGGTCGAGCCGTAGATGCTGCCTTTGAAGGCGAAGGGCGCGTGGGCATATTCATAGGCCTGAACGCTGGTGAATGTGAGACCAAGCAGGATGGTTAGGAGAAGTCCGAGCTTCAAGCCCTTGCGGTCACCATGGATCAGACAATGGTGCGCCCAGGTGACCGTCGTACCCGAGCAGAGCAGAATCAAGGTGTTGAGTAGCGGGAAGCCCCAAGGGTTCAATACGTCAATGCCCTTGGGCGGCCATACGCCGCCGACGGCGTCCACCGCCGACGGGAAAAGCGAGCTGTCGAAGAAGGCCCAGAACCAGGCGAGGAAGAACATCACTTCGGAGGCGATGAACAGGATCATACCGTAGCGCAGATGCAGCTGCACGACGGGCGTGTGATAGCCCTCGTGAGCTTCTCTGATCGTGTTCGACCACCAGCTGTACATGGTGACAAGCACGCCGATCAGGCCAAGGATCATGAGGGGCACACCGAAGCGGTTCTCGTGGAACCAAAGAACGGTGCCGCTAAACATCACGCCCGCGCTGATCGCTCCGATCAGCGGCCAGGGATCGGGCTCGACCAGATGGTAATCGTGATGCTTCGTCGCGGCCATTTACGCTTCCCTCGTTCTTTTCAACTTGGCTCTAGCGAGCCGTCGGGACAGTTTCCACCGGATAAAATGTGTAGCTCAGCGTGATCTCGTGGACATCCTTGGTGTCGGGATCCTTCTCAATTGCCGGGTCCACGAAAAACACCACCGGCATGTCCACTTTCTGTCCCGGTTGAAGCGTCTGCTCGGAGAAGCAGAAGCATTGGATTTTCTTGAAATATTTGCCGACCGTATCGGGCGACACATTATAGACCGCCTGGCCGGTGATGGCTCGGGCACTGAGGTTCTGCGCGAAATAGAAGATCTTCGTTCGTGCTCCAGGAGAGACATTGACTGCAACTTGCTCGGGCTCGAAGCGCCACGGCAGGCCGGGGTGAACGTTGGCGTCGAACTGGACTTTCACCTGCCCCGGGACCGCGCCGGGCGCGTGGTCCGCGCGTTGAGTGGTTCCGTTGAAGCCGGTCGCTTCGCAGAATGCGCGATAAAGTCTCGGCGTCAGCGCCACCAGGACGACCATCGCCGCGATGATCAATAGCAAAACTCGTAATGTCTTCCCGTTCCTGTTGTGAGCAACGCTAGCGTTCACCAGTTCATCCTTGTCTTCGCAATCGTGATGAAGAAGACGAGGACGACGAACGCGGCGAGCAGCCAGGCAAGGATTCGAGCGCGCTCGCGCTGACGCCGGACGATCTCATCCTCGATCTTGGGCACGTCAGTGAGCCAGCCAGCGATCGGCGACGAGCACTGCAAAGAGTGCGAACAGGTAGAAGACCGAATAAGCGAACAACTTCTTCTCGGGAGCCATCTGCGCCGGATCGGTCGCTCGGTTTCCCATCACGCGTGCGGCGAGAACAAGAAACACCAGGCTCAGCACGGTAGCGCTAACGCCATAAGCGCGGCCGGCAAGACCGAGCAGCCACGGGGCAATAGCCAAGGCCGCCATCGGCAGGGTGTAAACGAAGATGTGCCGCCGAGTACTCGGGATGCCCGCGACCACCGGGAGCATCGGAATTCCTGCTGCTGCATAGTCCGAGCGCACGAACAGCGACAGCGCCCAGAAGTGCGGCGGGGTCCAGAGGAAAATGATAGCGAACAAGATGAGCGGGAGCACCGACATGTGCCCGGTTGCAGCAACCCAGCCGATCAGTGGCGGGAAAGCCCCTGCAGCGCCGCCGATGACAATATTCTGCGCCGTTCGCGGCTTCAACCAGACGGTGTAGATCAACACGTAAAAGAGGATCGAGCCTGCAAGGAGCACTGCCGCCAGCCAATTGGTCGCAAGTCCCATCAGGATCACGGAGAAAAATCCCAGGCCGACGCCGAAATGGAGCGCCGACTGCCGATCCATCCGTCCGGCGGGAAGCGGCCGCTTGGCGGTGCGGCGCATTTTCGCGTCGATATCCGCTTCATACCATTGGTTGAGAGCTCCGCATGCACCCGCGCCGAGCGCAATGCAAAGGATGGCAGTGAAGCCGAGCACCGCTGGCGGCATGACCGGCGCCGCGAGCAGTCCGCAAAGCCCGGTGAAGACCACGAGGGACATCACGCGCGGCTTCGTCAGCGCGAGGATATCGCGCCAGTCGGCGGGCAGCGCCGCTGGTTGGGTCAATTCGAGGGCGGGCATTTGTTCGGGGCCTATAAGGGCTCGCTTGAGAGGGGAAAAGTCTTAAAGCATCGCCGCTGTGTCGATGTTCATCCAGGCTTTGCTATGCGCCCGCTCATGAGCAACCGAATCTTCGCTGCGGCTCTGATTGTCGCCATGCCCGCCCCGACCCTCGCCCAACCTCAGCCCGCGACTCCGGTAGCGATCCAGGAGGTGCCGATTGCAATCGAGACCAGCGACGGCCGAATCGTCGTCGCTCTGGACAAGACTCCACGCACCGGTGACGACTGCCAACTTCCTCCACTATGTCGACACGCATCGCTTCGATGGCGAAAGCTTCTATCGCGCCATGAAGGTCGGCGACGGCGGCCTCGTCCAAGGCGGCATCCGAAGCAATGGATTGAAGCTCTATCCGCCGATCAAGCACGAGCCGACGTCCGAGACCGGCTTGCACAATGTCGCTGGCGCGATCTCCATGGCCAACGGCGGCCCGGGCACCGCGCGCGCCGATTTCTTCATCCTTGCGAGCGACATTCCGGCCCTCGATGCGACCGCGACCGACCCGGGATTCGCCGTCTTCGGTCATGTAACCGAGGGCATGGATGTCGTTCAGAAGATCCTCGGCTCGACTGTATCGCCGACCAAGGGCGAAGGTGCGATGAAGGGTCAGATGCTCGACCCGGTGGTCAGGATCATCAAGGTCGAACGGGTGAAATAGCTTCCCTCCCCGCCAGGGGAGGGAGGGCAAATCAGTCGATCCGCGGGAGCGTCGAATATTGGTGGAACGGCGGCGGACTAGACAAAGTCCACTCGAGCGTCGTCGCGCCTTCACCCCACGGATTTGCGGGTGCCTTCTTGCCGGCCGCGAGCGACCAGAAAAGGTTGAGGAAGAAGATCGCAACGCCAACGATCGTGATCATATAGCCGACCGTCGACACGTAATTCCAATGCGCGAAGGCCGGGGTGTAGTCCGGGATTCGGCGCGGCATGCCGTCGAGGCCGAGGAAGTGCATCGGGAAGAAGATGATGTTCACCCCAACGAACATCAGGATGAAATGAAGCTTGCCGAGCGGCTCGTTGTACATTCGGCCGCTCATCTTGGGGAACCAATAATAGAAGCCGGCAAAGATCGAGAAGATCGCGCCGAGGCTGAGCACGTAGTGGAAGTGCGCCACCACGTAATAAGTGTCCTGCATATACGTATCGACGCCGCCATTGGCGAGCACGACGCCGGTCACTCCACCGACAGTGAACAGGAAGATGAATCCGATCGCGAACAGCATCGGCGTCTCGAAGGTCAGCGACCCGCCCCACATCGTCGCGATCCAGCTGAAGATCTTCACGCCGGTCGGAACGGCGATGATCATCGTCGCCGCCGTGAAGTACATTTTTTCGTCGACGCTCATCCCGGTCGTGAACATGTGGTGCGCCCAGACGACAAACCCGATCACGCCGATCGAGACCATCGCGTAAGCCATTCCGAGATAGCCGAACACTGGCTTGCGACTGAAGGTCGCGACGACCTGGCTGACCATTCCGAACCCGGGCAGGATCATGATGTAGACTTCCGGATGGCCGAAGAACCAGAACAGATGCTGGTAGAGCACGACGTTGCCGCCGCCCGATGCGTCGAAGAAGGCGGTTCCGAAGTTGCGGTCGGTCAATAGCATCGTGATCGCGCCCGCAAGAACAGGGAGCGACAGAAGCAGAAGGAAAGCGGTGACCAGAACCGACCAGACGAACAGCGGCATCTTGTGCAGGGTCATGCCCGGCGCTCGCATGTTGAAGATGGTCGTGATGAAGTTAATCGCGCCGAGGATCGAGCTCGCCCCAGCAAGGTGGAGCGAGAAGATCACCATATCGACGGCGGGACCGGACGAGCCCGAGGTCGATAGTGGTGCGTAAAGCGTCCACCCGGTCCCGGCTCCGAGTCCGGTTCCGCCCGGCACCATCGTCGATCCGAGAAGCAGGAGGAATGATGGGACCAGCAGCCAGAAGCTGATGTTGTTCATGCGCGGGAAGGCCATGTCCGGCGCGCCGATCATCAGCGGCACGAACCAGTTGCCGAACCCGCCCATCATCGCCGGCATAACCGTGAAGAAGACCATGATGAGCGCGTGCGCTGTGACGATGACGTTCCAGTGGTGGGTCCATTCGTCGAAATTCGCGGTTCCAGCACCGATCGGCCAGGCGCGGTTGAGCACCTGGATGCCGGGCTCCATCAGCTCCCAGCGCATGATCCCCGATAGAGCGCCGCCGAGGGTCCCCGCGAGAATCGCGAAGATCAGGTAAAGCGTTCCGATGTCCTTGTGGTTCGTGGACATGAACCAGCGGACGAAAAAGCCCGGCTTATGGTCCTCGTGATGATCCGCGCCATGGGCCTCGTGCGGCTTGAGATTCAGTGCGTCGACGGTGGTGCTCATTGACTAAGGGTCCGTGTGCTTACTTGTTGGCGCGGTTGGCGACGTTGGAGGTGGCCGGCGAAGACGCAGTATTTGCGGTTGCGGTGCCCGCGACTGCTGGAGCCGGCGCGGTCATTCCGGAGCCGCTTTGGGAAGCAGCGGAAACTCCGGCAGCGGCCGGGATTGCGCCGGGCAAGTGGCCGCCCTTCGATGCAACCCAAGTCGCGAACTCGGCTGGCGGGACCACTTCGACAGCGATCGGCATGAAGCCGTGGCGAGCGCCGCAAAGCTCGGAGCATTGGCCGAAATAGACGCCAGGACGGTCGACCTTGACCCAGGCCTCGTGAAGCTGGCCGGGGTTCGCGTCCTGCTTGATCCAGAAAGCCGGCACCGCAAAGCTATGGATCACATCATCGGCGGTGACGATGAACTTCACGACCTTGCCTTGAGGAATCACAACTCGCTGGTCGACAGCGAGCAGCGGCGGTCCGTCGGCGTCGGTGCGCGCACGCTGGTTCTTCTGCCGCGTCGGGTCGTTCGCTTCCTTCAGCATGTAGCTGTCAAAGGTCACGCCGCTGGCCGGATATTCGTAGCTCCAATACCATTGGTGCCCGGTCACCTTGACCGTCAGATCGGCGGGTGGCGGCGAATATTGGTGGCGCTCAAGTTGGATCGAGGGGATTGCGATAAGGACCAGGATCAGAACCGGGACCAGCGTCCAGATCACCTCGATCGTGGTGTTATGCGAGTTGCGCGAAGGCACCGGGTTTCGGCCTTTGCGATAGAAAATCATCGCCCAGATCAGGAGCCCCAGAACGATCACGCAGATGATCGCGCATAAGAAAAGCAGCCAGGTGTCGTGGAAAGCGGCAGCTTCACGGCCAATTGGGGTCACCTGGTCCTGGAGGCTCATCCGGCCATCGGGCTGACCAATGCCCGGCGTTGGCGCTACGGTCGGGAGGGCCGCGGCAACGGGCTCCTGAGCGGGATTGGCAGTCGCAGCGTCAGGCTTGGCCGAATCCTGGGCAAAGCCGGCTCTGGGCGCCTGCGTCGGCGCTGCTGCTGAAGGCGTGCTTGTGGGGGGCGCGCTTGCGGTGCTCTGCGCAACCGCAGGTGTAAGCCAGGCCGCGGCCAAGGCGATCGCCCATCCAATCCGTCTCATCAGCACCCCAGATCACATGTTGAAACCGGAGACGCAGGTCCGCGCCGCCGGGGATTGCGCGCTCTATAGGCGCGGCTTTTCCCTGCCTCAAGCGCATCCTGTCGGGATGGCGCGCCACAGTTGAAGGCGTCCTCCGCGCGTCCTAATGGCCGTGCGATATGATGACCGACGACGAAATCCTCGCCGAGTTCCGCGCGGCCGATGCTCTGCTCGAGGGCCATTTCATCCTTTCGTCGGGCCTCAGAAGCCCGCGCTACCTGCAATGCGCGCGGGTCCTTATGAATCCGCGGCGCAGCGAGCGGCTAGCGCGCGAACTCGCCTCGCGACTCCCGCAAATTGTCCGCGATCAAGTGGAGGCGGTGATCTCGCCGGCGATGGGTGGCGTCATCATCGGGCACGAGATGGGGCGTGCGCTGGGCAAGCCGGCGATGTTCCTCGAACGACCGGAGGCGGTGTTCGAGCTTCGCCGCGGCTTCGCGATCGAGCCGGGAACCAAAGTGCTGATGGTGGAGGACGTTGTCACCACCGGTCTCTCGTCGCGCGAAGCGATCGAGGCGGTTCGCGTTGCGGGCGGAGAGGTCGTCGCGGAAGCGGCGCTCGTCGATCGCTCGTCGGGACAGGCGGACCTTGGCGTTCCATTTTACCCGCTCGTCCGGATCGACGTTCCGACTTATGAATTGGATCGAGTGCCGCCCGAACTTGCGGCAATTCCGGCAGTGAAGCCGGGCAGCCGCGCTGCCGCTTGAGCACGCGCCTTCGCCTCGGCGTCAATATCGACCATGTCGCGACGATCCGTAACGCGCGCGGCGGCGATCATCCCGATCCCGTGCGCGCCGCGCACATCGCAGCCGGCGCTGGCGCCGACGGGATCACCGCGCACCTGCGCGAGGACCGGCGGCATGTCACCGACAAGGATATCGACCGGCTCATGGCCGAGATCGACCTGCCGTTGAACCTCGAGATGGCAGCGAGCAAAGAGATGTTGGAGATCGCGCTTCGCCACCGGCCCAATGCCGCGTGCATCGTCCCCGAACATCGCGAGGAGCGCACCACCGAAGGTGGGCTCGATGCAGCCGGCAAGTTCGATACGCTCGCCTCGTACGTCGACAAGCTCGGCTCCGCAAACATTCGAGTCAGTCTGTTCATCGAGCCGGCCGAGGCCCAAGTCGACGCGGCGGCACGCCTCGGCGTTCCGGTCGTTGAGTTTCACACCGGCCGCTACGCGCATGCCGAGGGCGAGGAGCGCGCCGCTGAACTCAAGCGAATCGCCAACTGCGCAGCGCTGGCGATCAAGAATGGGATCGAGCCCCATGCCGGTCACGGATTGACGTTCGACAATGTCGTGCCGATCGCCGCAATCCCACAGATCGTCGAACTCAACATTGGGCATTTTCTCATCGGCGAGGCGATCTTCACCGGTCTCGGGCCGAGCGTTTGCCGAATGCGCGAACTGATGGACGAAGCGCGATGATGCCCACCCAGAGCAAGGGACGTCGCTATCTCGCCGGGCTGGTCATCGCGTTTGCGTTTCTCTTCCTCGCGGTTGGAACGCTGGGGCCGGCAAGGCATTCGCCATATTATTGGGCCATCGTGCCGCTTCCGGCCGCGGTCGCGCTCCTCCTGGGGTGGCGCGCCTGGTCTTTGGAAGACGAGAAGTCCATCGGCCATTCATCTGCCGCGCTCATTCTCCTGGTCGCGGTGCTCTTGCTCTCGCATCTGCTACCGAGATCTCACGCATGATCGTCGCAATCGGATCGGATCTCTGCAACATCGAGCGGATCGAGCAGTCGCTGGAGCGCTGGGGCGACAAGTTCCTGAATCGCGTCTTCACCGAGGTCGAGCAAGCCAAAGCCGCGTCGCGGCCGCACACCAGGGGCGGAACCCTCGCCAAACGCTTTGCAGCGAAGGAAGCATTTTCCAAAGCGGTGGGCACCGGCTTCAGACGCGGCGTTTTCATGAAGGACATTGGCGTCGTTAATCTTCCGTCCGGCGCTCCTACGTTACAACTGACCGGCGGAGCGAAGGCGCGCCTTGACGCCCTTGCGCCGGAAGGCCACGCCATCGACATTCACCTGACGATGACCGACGATTATCCTTGGGCCCAGGCTTTCGTGATCCTGGCCGCCCGCAAGCTGGAGCCCTGAGTGTTGAATGATACCGTGCCTGAGACGACTGCGGCCGACCCGAAGCCGATCGAGTCTCCGGAGATGAAGGAGGCAAAGGGTTCCGCGCTGTGGCGTGAGATCAAAGGCCTTTTTTGGGTGCTTCTTGCGGTCCTCGGCTTCCATAGCCTCGTAGCCAAGCCCTTCTACATCCCGTCTGAATCGATGATGCCCGGACTGCTGACGGGCGACCGGCTCGTCGTCACCAAATATCCCTACGGATGGTCCTGGGTCTCACCGAGCTTCCACGTGCTTCCGCCGACCAGCGGGCGCCTGTTCGGGCACATGCCCAAGCGCGGCGATATCGTGATCGTGACCCCGCCCGGTACCCGGACCGATTACATCAAGCGCGTGATCGGCCTTCCCGGCGACACTCTTCGGATGGTCGACGGCCAATTGTGGATCAACGGCCAGCCGGTAAAGCGCCAGGCGCTGCCGCCAGACATGGTTCCTATCGATGTCAACTCGCCCTGCGGGTCGGATCACGATCCGGCCCTCTATGACTTCCGGGTACGTGGCGCTGACGGGAAGATGTATTGCCGGGTGCCGGTGGTTCGCGAAACGCTGCCCGACGGGCATTCCTATGAAACAGTCGAGCTCGGCCGCTCGAGCGAAGACAATTTCGGACCAGTGACAATTCCCGACGGTCATGTCTGGCTCATGGGCGACAATCGGGATGATTCTGCGGACAGCCGAGTGCCCGAGTGGCAGGGCGGCCTCGGTGGGCCGGTGCCGTGGGAGAATATTGGCGGCCGCGCCGAGTTCATCACCTTCTCACTCGACGGCACCTCGACGTGGTGGAACCCGATCAGCTGGTTTGAGGCGCTTCGCTCGGGCCGCGCCGGAAGTTCGCTCAGAGACAGCTGATGGGTCAGCGACCCGCCACGACCGAACCGCATATCGAGCGGCCAGGTCCGGCGGAATTTCGCGATCCCTTGGTCCGCCGTGAATTGCAAAAGGCGGCGGTGTGGTTCGGGATGGCGCTCGCCATCATCGGTGTCGTCGTCCTTGGCCAGCCGCTTTTGCTCATCATCGGCGGAGCCATCTTCGCGGTTCTCCTCGACGGAGGAGTGCGCTTTCTCGGCCGCTACCTGCCGATTCCACGCCCGTGGCGCCTACTGCTCGTCCTGATCCTGGGCTTCGGATTCATCGGCTGGGTCCTGTGGTTCGCGGGAACTACGATCGCTGCGCAGTTCGAAGCCTTGCGCGACGTCGTCGCCGCGCAGTTCGACCGGCTGGTGGCTTTCGCCGGCTCATTGGGCCTCATGCCTAAGGGTCAATCCGCCGATCTCGGGTCGCAGACTGCTTGGCGGGATCAATCATCTGACCAGCGCGGTCGGAAGCGTCATCGGCGCCGTCGCAAGCGTCATCGCAATGATCGTGATCGGCATTTTCATCGCCTCGGAGCCGCGCCTCTATGACCGCGGGATTGCCTGGATGCTTCCGCTTCGCGCCCGCGCCGGCTTCTATCGGATCGCAGAGCATGTCGGCTTCACACTGCGCCGGCTACTGTTTGGACAGACTTATCGCGATGGTCTTCGAAGGCGTCTTCACCTGGTTCATGCTGACCATCGGCGGCGTGCCGATGGCGGGCTTGCTGGGCCTCCTTACCGGCGTTCTCGCCTTCATTCCCAACATCGGCGCGATAACATCCGGCGTCCTGATGATCGCGGTCGGGTTCAGCGCCGGTTACGGGCACGGCATCTGGTGCATCATCGTCTATTTCCTGGTGCACAATATCGATGCTTATCTGGTCGTGCCCTATGTCGCTCGGCGGACGGTCGACCTCGCGCCGGCGGTGCTTCTAGCGATGCAGCTGCTGATGGCGGCGCTGTTCGGGATTCTGGGCGTGCTGTTCGCGGATCCGATCCTTGCCACCCTGAAGGTCGTTCTCGTCGATCTCAGCAAGCAGCACGAGGTGGAGGAGGGAGAAGGGCCGGACGTCGTCGACGGCGGGTCGATTACTGTTGGGGCGCCTGCTGCATCTGCTGCTGCAACTGCTGCTGGAGCAGCGCCGCGCCGCCGGGCACGATCTTCCGCACGCGCACCTCGAAGTTGAGCTTGCTGCCCTTGGGGAAGCCCTGGGGCGCGCCATTTGCGCCGAAGGCGAGGCTTTGCGGCATTGAGAAGCGGTATTGGCCGCCTTCCTGCATCCGGGTCATAGCCTCGGCGAACCCGGGGTAGACCTGGTCCATCGCGAATGGCTGGGCGCCGCCATGACTTTCGCTGCTGTCGATGATTGTGCCGTCATCGCTGGTGAGAACATAGTCCATCAACGCCGCATCGGCCCGGCCGATCGTTTGGCCCGCTCCCGTTTTTCACAACCCGGAACTCGAGGCCGCTTGAGGTCACCGTCGGCCTGAGCGAACCGGCTCCGATCCAGGCCAGGCCAACTCCGGCGGCGATCACGATGAGGAAGCCGATCCACAGCGCAGCAGCCCTCCCGCGGCGGTCGGGGCGATGAGCAGCTTCGGCGACGGACACGAGCGCTTGGGTCTTATCTGGCTTAGCGAGAGCCTTCGCGCTCGGCGCGCTTGCGCTCGAGCTTGCGGGCGCGTCGGATTGCGGCGGCGCGCTCGCGGGCGCGCTTCTCCGACGGCTTCTCATAATGACGGCGCAGCTTCATCTCGCGGTAGACGCCCTCGCGCTGCAGCTTCTTCTTCAGCGCGCGCAGCGCCTGCTCGACATTATTGTCGCGAACGATGATCTGCATAAAGTCCCGTCACTCTCCCTTAAAGTCTCTGAATTCGGGGGATTTAACCCCAGCTGCCGTCAGCACGGCAATTGGCCCCGGCTATCGGCAATAGAATAGCGGCCTCCAGAGGTAAACCTCGGCGGCGCGCGGCCCTTAGCAGTCTGAGGAGAACCGTTCAACCCGTTGGTGGTCTGATTAGCGCGATGCTAGATCGTCCCGGAAGGGTTCAAGCACTCCGCTGCCGCCGCTGATCAGAGGCTCGCGCGCGCTCTCTTTCTAACCTTCATTGCGGCTCTCTCTCTCGCTTTTGGCGCCCGAGCTCTAGGGCTGCGTTGCCCAGGATTTCGCTTTCGTCCTCAACGTCGCACTAGCGATCCTCGTAACCAACGCACGGCGTGGGCCGAAGCGCTGTGCGTGACCCTTCGACATGGGGCACTTCGGGCGTCTCGCGCATCAATTGCACCGCTCTCGAATTCGAACTGAGGCTCCCTTAGCTCAGAATGCGCCCGCGAAGCGCTCTTGGCTTGGCTCGGCCCTATGTTCCGCCCAATGGTCGATCGCTTCCTTGCGGCATTGCTTTCTATTGCCGCGCCAGGCCATTGAAGTCCACCTAAAATACACTACATTTCAGAGGCTTAACTGATTTGATAATTTATTCCCGCCCCTTTTCTGGCGGCAGGCATATCAAGAATCCTCGCCCGCCGAAGGCGAGCGCTTACCGAGCGCCAAGAGCGCTCCTCTTCAAAGTGAGAAACTGCCCTGTTCCGAGTAAGTGCGACGAGCCGTTCGCTTAAGACGATGGAACGGGGAACGTGAACTATTGGGTTATCTGCCATTAACCCTCCGATTGATAGAGGGATGGCACAAGAGCGGAGGGAAAGAATGTCGTTGAATCGAAGGGAAATGCTGCGTCTAGGCACTGCTGGTGCTGCGGGCCTCATCCTCTCTTCTGCGGCCGCGTCGCAGGTGATTCCGGGCCTCGTGATGCCCAAGCCGGCAGGGACGCCGATGGCGCCCATCTTCGGCTCAGCCTCAAGCGGCGGCCGCTCCGGCCGGCATTGATCCGCAGCTATTTGGCCGCGCTAAGGCGTCGCTCGACCAGCACAAGCTCTCGATCCGCGACAGCATCGGCATTGTCGACTTCTCCAAGCCTTCGAGCGAGCCGCGATTTCACGTCGTCGACCTGCAAAACGGCACTGTAGAAAGTCACCTCGTCTGCCACGGGCGCGGCTCCGATCCCGACCATTCGGGTTATCTCGAGCGCTTCAGCAACGACTTCGGCTCGTATGCGAGCTCGAACGGCACCTACACGACCGCCGATTATTATGACGGCAAATACGGCCTTTCGATGAAGGTCGCCGGTCTCGACTGGAGCAACAACAATGCCGAATCTGCGCGCGATCGTCATTCACAACGCCTGGTACGCCGAGCCGGACATGCTCCAGGTGCACGGCATGCTGGGTCGCTCGGAGGGTTGTTTCGCAATGCCCAAAGCGAGCCAGTTTGCCGTCATGCGGCGCCTTGCGGGCGGTCGAATGATCTACGCCGACAAGCTCGTCCAGGCCTGAGCCGAGCTTCAATAAGCGAATTTCAAAAGGGCCGCCTTGAGCGGCCCTTTTCTTCATTCCGCTGGAACCGGCTGAGCGATCACGCCGGTTCGCTCTCGATGATCCGGTTGAAGAATTTCGCGAGCCTCGTCTCGAGCGAAATTGCAATCGAGAAATAGGACGGCACCAGGAGCAGAGTCAGCACGGTCGAGAAGATAAGGCCGCCGATCACGGTGATCCCCATCGGTGCTCGCCAGCTATTGTCGCCACTGATCGAGATGGCGGTCGGAAGCATGCCCGCGACCATTGCCACCGTCGTCATCACGATCGGCTGCGCGCGCTTGTGTCCAGCTTCCCAGATTGCCGAATTCTTCGCCATCCCTTGGTTCATCATCTCGACCGCGAAATCGACCAGAAGGATCGAGTTTTTGGCGACAATTCCGAACAGCATCAGGATCCCTATAAGAACGAACAGCGACACTGGCTGGCCGGCGACGTGAAGGGCAACCGCGGCCCCCAAGGGCGCGAGGATCAGCGACCCCATGTTTACGAACGGCGCCAGGAAGCGGCGGTAGAGAAGCACCAGCACGGCGAACACCAGCAGGATGCCGGCGATCAGAGCCATCGCGAAGTTGAACAGAAGATCGGCCTGCCATTTCTGATTGCCGAGGTTCATTTTCTGAACGCCCTGAGGCAGCTTCTTGACGGTCGGCAGAGCGTTGATCTTGTCCCATACGTCACCCTCGACGACGCCGGGAGCGAGATCGGCTCCGATCGACAGCCTGCGTAGCTGGTTCGAACGAAGGATGGTCGTTGGCGCGGCGCCGAAGCCGATTTCCGCGACCGCCTTCAGCGGAACCGACCCGCCGTTCGACGTCGGCACCGGTAGATTCTCCAGCGTCGACAGATCGCGGCGATCGCTTTCCGATAGCGAGACCTGGATCGGCACCTGCCGGTCCGAGAGTGAGAATTTGGCGCTGTTCTGCTCGATGTCGCCGATCGTCGCGATGCGCATGGTTTGGCTGAGCGCTGCGGTGGTCACTCCCAAATTGGCAGCAAGGTCGAGGCGGGGCTTGATCGTGATTTCCGGCTGGGCAAGGTTGCTCCCCACGCGCGGCGCGCGCAGCCCCGGGACCGTTGCCATTTCCTGGGCGATCTTGTTCGCAACGGCGTTGAGCTGGGCCGGGTCCTCGCCGCCGAGATAGAGCATGATATCGCGCGAATCGGGATCCGGTCCGCCGCCCTGGCTTTGAAAGCTGACCCGAGCGTCTGGGAATCGCGGCAAGGGTTGGCGCCAGGTTCCGCTCGAATTGCGAGCTCTTCATCGTTCGGTTCTTCTTGAGCACGATGTTGACGTGCCCTTCGCCGACATTGATCCGTTCGAAGACGCGGTCGACGCTCGGGTCCTTCTTGATGATCGCCGCGGTCTCATCGACCACCTTCTCGGTCGTCTTCAGCGTGCTCCCTGGCGGCATCGTGATGTTCGCGCGCGAATAATCGCTGTTCTGGGGCGGAAAGAAGGATACCGACAGGGTTCCGAACAGGATGATGCTGAGCAGCAGCGTCGCGATGCCGGCTCCGACCATTGCCAGGCGATGATCGCGCAACCTTGCATTCCAACGCGCGGTTGCAATTGAATGCCAATCTGCAAACGCCCCGCTGCCGATCATCGGGACGGTGAGGCCGATAAGCTTTGCGGTGCCGTAGCCGGCGCCTCCACCGATCAGAACAGCAAGGACGAACGTGATCGCGCCGTTCCAGCCGAGCTTACCGAGCCCCATCATGGCCGCTCCGGTTCCGGCGACAAAGGCGCCGATCATCAGCAGCACGAAGAAGGGCCAGGATCGCATAGTAACCGAATCGGCGCGGAGTCCTCGGCAGCTTTTCAAGAAGAGCGTGGGTCCTGGTCGTATCGAGGCTCCAGTTGAGCACCTTCAAATAGACATCCATCCACTTCCATGCAGCGTGCGGCTGCTTGCCATGAGAGCGAAGGAAATAGGCCGAGATCAGCGGCGTAATCATTCTCGCGACGAACAGGCTCATCAGCACCGAGAGAACGACGGTGAACCCGAACGCTTTGAAATATTGGCCGGCAACTCCGGGCATCAGCGCGACCGGGAAGAATACTGCGACGATCGCCATCGTTGTCGCGAGCACGGCGAGACCAATCTCGTCGGCTGCGTCGAGCGATGCCTGATAGGCCGATTTGCCCATGCGCATATGTCGGACGATGTTCTCGATCTCGACGATCGCATCGTCGACGAGAACGCCCGAGACGAGGCCCATCGCCATCGTCGACATGAAGTTGAGCGTGATCCCCATGAGGCTCATCAGCCAGAAGGCAGGGATCGCAGATAAGGGGATTGCGACCGCCGAGATCATCGTGGCGCGAATGTCGCGAAGGAACAGGAAGACGACGAGGACTGCGAGGATCGCGCCTTCGATCAGGCCTTCCATCGCGGAGCGATATTGCGCCTTGGTGTAGTCGACGCTGGTGAAAACTTCGGAGAAGTGGATCCGCGGGTCTTCCTTTTCGAGCTTATGGAGCTCCGTCCAGAGCGACTGATAGGCAGTGACCTCAGACGAACCTTTCGCTCGCTGGATCATGAAGGTCACGACCTGCCGCCCGTTCATCTTCGCGAGCGAGCGTTGCTCGGAATTGCTGTCCCTGACCTCGCCGAGATCGGCGAGCTTCGCGAACCGCCCGCCGGGCAGGGCGATCTGCGTCTGTGCAAGTGCGTAGGCCGTGTCGGCATTGCCAAGGATCCGCAGACCCTGTTCCGAGCCGGCGATCTCGGCCCTTCCGCCAGCTCCGTTCATGTTGCTTTGGCGAAGCTGCTGATTGACCTCGGCGGCAGTGATCCCCTGCGCCTGCAAGGCAGCCGGATTGAGGATCACCCGGATCGTTCGATCGACTCCGCCGACGCGTTGGACGGCGGCGATGCCGGTCAATCCGAGCAATCGTTTCGCTACCGTATCGTCAATGTACCAGCTCAATTGCTCGAGCGTCATGTCGGTGGTCTGCGCGCCGACATACGAGATGGGCTCGTTCTCGGCATCGACTCGGGTGATCTGCGGCTCGAGAATTCCGTCGGGAAGGGTGCCGCTGAATCTGCGCGATCGCATTGCGCACGTCGTTGACAGCACGGTCCGCGGGAGTGCCGAGCTGGAACTGAACGAACGTGTCGCTGTCGCCCTCCACGACCGTGCTGCTGATCTCGTCGACGCCATTGACCCCGCGGATCGCGCTCTCGACCCGCTGAGTGATCTGCGTTTCCATCTCGTTGGGCGCTGCGCCGGGCTGCACCACTTCAACGTCCGCGGCGGGGAAATCGATGTCCGGCGCGTTGTTAACCTGCATCCGAGCGAATGCGATCAGGCCCGCCAGCATGAAGGCGACGAACAGAACGATTGGGAAAACCGGGTTGCGGATGCACCAGGAGGAGATGTTCCGGAAGTTCATGCCAAGACTTCCTCCAAGGCGCTGATCGGCCGCGCTCTGGCCATCGCTCAAACGCTGAGTGTATTACTTCATATAACGCACTTAGTCAAGCACAGGTCGACGGGCGGCAGGCGCCGCTCGATGGGCGGCAGCGTCCTATCTAGTCGCCACCTGATCCTTGGCTTGTCCCGGAGCTTGCGTTCTCGAAGGCGCCTTCCTTGCCGGCAACCTGGTCGGCCGGTCGTCGGCTTCGGCGGCAAGGGGAGGAGCAAGGCTTGCCCCGCCATCCTTCATGTTGAGCGCGGCCATCGCCTTGGGGTCGCGGCCGTACATGTCCTTATAGTCGACGATCTTCCCGTCAACGAGCGCCGCCTGGCTGAAATAGACGATGTAGACCGGCAGCGGCTTTACGAAATTCGCCTGGACCGTCTTCTTGCTCGCGAGCGTCGTCTGTATCCGGTCAGGGGTCCAAGGACCATTGTCGTCGCCAAGAAGCAGGGTCGCGAGATCCACGACATGCTGGGTTCGAACGCAGCCATGGCTGAGCGCTCGGACGCTGTCGTTGAAGCGGCTTCGAGCATTGGTGTCGTGGAGATAGATGGCCTTGGAATTGGGCATCACGAACTTCAATTGCCCGAGCGCGTTGGTCGGTCCCGGAGGCTGTCGCCAGCGCTGGATCTCACCATCCGCGCCCTTCACAGCGACGAAGCCCTTCTTCCCTGCAGCCTCGTGCTCGATGCTCTTGGGCACCTCCCACCACGGGTTCAGGATCACGCCCGTCGCAAGCGCATTCAATTGCGGCGTCGGAGTTGTGAGCTTGCCGGCGATCGCCCGTTCCTTCCACCGCGTCGCTCCGTCCTGGACGAGCGTGGCGTGGAAGCTGGGGACGTTGACGATGATATATTTCTCGCCGAGGTCACGCGGCAGCCAGCGCCAGCGGTCCATGTTGAGACGGACACGATCGCGCGTCGCAACGTCGCTTGCGGGCGTCGCCGCAAGAGCAGCTTTCAAGGCGGCATATTGCGGATGGGTCGGGAGAAGCCCGTTGAGAGCGTCCACGACATCGTGTCGTGGAAGCGCGGCCCTGCAGGAGCGAATCCTGCTTTGCGGCATCGAGGTCGTTGTCGACGATCCACCAGTCGACCCGAGCGGGTTTCCTCACGTGGCCGAGTGCGAGGTCGGTCGACAGAAGATTGAAGCGTTGCGTCGCGGCGGCCGACATCAAGTAAAAGTCGCCCGCCTGAATTGCGGTCGCGAGGCCGTCGGGATCGTAGTCGGCCGGGTTCAGCCCTTCGACGCCGACCTGCTGGATGTAGCCAAGCAGCGCCTGCGCATTGGCAACATCCCAGAGCACCGGCGGCAAGCGGGGCCGGGACCGGTGCCAGCTGGCTGGCCTGCGGCTGATCGGGCGCATAATCCGGATTGCCAGGAACCGCGCCCTCGGGTGCGGCCTTCCCCGGAGAGACCGGAGACCTTGTGCGCGGGGACCGAGGGCTTCTGCGCGGGGACGGGCTTCGCCAAAGGGGCCAAGGGCCGGGCATACGGAGCGACCGGAGGACGGGCCGGCGAGACCTGCGCGACGACCGGCGAAGCGATCATTCCAGCCAGTGAAGTGAACAGAATCAGCGACTTCGCCGACTTGCCTTTCGGCAGTAACAAGTCAGTCATTTCAAAAGGTAACCCCCACCTCTGGGTCATTCATACACGCCTGCTTCAAGGCCTGCCAGTGACCGTAGGCTCACAGTCGCAGACCGTTCGCCACAGCTCATCGCAAACCAATCCTTAAGCGCATCTGTCTAAGGTCGTCGCAAAGCTCGTCCATAGGAGCGAAACGAAGAGTGGCGTCCAGTCTGTTTCTCGATGGGGGAATGATCCCACGCGCTGAGGTGCGAGTGATCGACGAGCGTGTCGAGCTGCGCCACGCAGCCGCCTCAAGCACCGCCGTGCTCGATTTCCGAGGCCGCAAGCACGTGATCCGGCTGATCAATATTTCGTCATCGGGCGCCATGGTGATTTTCCCACACACGCCCAACATTGGTGAGCGGCTGACTGTGCAGCTTCTTGACCGCGGCATCGTCTCGGCACAGGTGAGATGGGTGAAAGAGGGGCGCATCGGCCTCTCCTTCGCTGCGCCGCTGGAGTAGCGGCGGATGGAGACGACGCTCGTGACGATCAGGGCTCGCATCGGCGAGGACGAAAGCGACCGGCGGCGCTTCTCGCGCCTTCCGGTCGACCTCGACGCCAAGATGCGCGAGCTCGGCGCGAGCGGTGTCGAAGCCCGGGTGGTCAACATCTCCGAGCGCGGCTTCATGGCGATCTCCGAGGGGCGGTTCGAGGTCGGCACCCGAGTGTGGCTGATGCTTCCCGGGCGCGGTCGCGCGAACGCCGTCGTCAAGTGGATCGCGGGCGACAAGATCGGCGCCGAGTTCGCCGAGCCGATCTCGCTCGACGGGCTTCCGATCTAGCCCCACTCAACCGCGAGCGGCGCTCGGCTCGTCGCTTTCCTGATCTCCTCCATGAGCGTTCCGGATCGGCACATCGTGCAACCCAGCGCTCGGCCGCACGTTGGGTGGCGCGAAAGGAAGCAAGCGATGCCAATCTCTTCGGTCGAGGCCTGGATGCCTTACGAGCGCGGCTACCACGTCGTGTATCGGGAGCATGAAATAAACCATTGCCCCGGCTGCGGCCGAACGCACTGGCTGATCGGGCGCATGTCCGCGGAATGCGCGTTTTGCGCGACCGCGCTTCCGCTCGCGGAAGCGAGCATGCGCTCGCACAACGGCCCGATCATCATCCAGCACAAGAACGGGGCCGTCCGCGAATGGGCGGCCTGAGCTAGGCCTTTTTCTTCCTCACCGGGACGGGCACATTGCAGAGGTCGACGCCGCCTGCGGACACCCGATAGAAGTCGTCGTGCCGGTTCGCGCGGACCTGGATGTAGCGAGCGAAGCTCGGACTGTTCGTGTCCAGATATTCATATGAAGGCCGGTCGGCGGGCGGGATGTCGCTTGCCAGCCGGATGCTGTCGATCGGAACCGGCAGCGACTTGTCCGTGTAAAAGCCCATCGGCGCGGGTCCACGCGGAAGCGAGCTCAAGAGGTCGATCCCCTCGATCACGCGTCCGACGAGCGCGATGTTGCGATCGAGCTGACGCGCCGGCTGCCCGATCACCGCATAAAGCTCGCCGCCGGTCCCGGTGTCCGGCGCAAGGTCGCGGCCGACGCCCACGCTGCCATAGCAATGGGCAAGGTCCGCCCAGCCCGACTTGCTGCTGTAGGCGACCGGCCAGCCGTCGGCGAACCCCGCTCCTGGTGCGTAATTGTCTGATAGCCGAGCGGCTTGACGGCGAGACCTGCAAGTGCACGCGTATATTCGGCGGGTGGCTTGGCGACGACCCCCTTGGGCCACGGCCGGTCGCTGTCGTTCAAGCCCCATTGAGCGACATAATTATCCTGCAGCCGATAGATGGTAGCGCCTGCCCAATAATTGCCGCGCGCAAGCGCCTTCACATTGCCGACGTGGACCGGCGCGAACGCCGGAGCGAGCTGGATCACGATCCGCCCGCCTCTCCTGAGATCCATCACCAGAAGGTCGTCGGCCGCAATGGTCTTCCACGAGCTCGCCGGAGCCGCCGCAACCACGTCGCCTGGTGTCAGCGGCTTCTTCGCCGGCGCGGCGCCGATCAGCATCGCGGCTGCGGCAGCGAGATATAGTGAACGCATGTCAGGCCCTCCCTTGCTCGGGCGGTCTAGCCGAGCAATCACCGCGCCGCTATCGCCCAGCCCATGCATACCGCCACGTTGATGCTGCTCGGGTCCGGTGAGCTGGGTCGGGAGCTGACGATCGCCGCCAAGCGGCTCGGCTGCCGAATGATCGCTTGCGATCGCTACGCCAAAGCTCCGGCGATGCAGATGGCGGATTCCTCCGAGGTATTTTCGATGCTAGACGGAAAGGCGATCCGGGCGGCGGTCGAAAAGCATCGGCCCGACGTGATCATCCCTGAGATCGAGGCAATCGACACGGCGATGCTCGCCGAGCTCGAGCAGGAAGGCTGGCGCGTAGCGCCTTCGGCCAAAGCGGTGCAGCTGACCATGAACCGCGACGGCATTCGCGACTTCGCGGCGCGCGAACTTGGGGCTGGTCACTTCCAAATATCGCTTCGCAGAGAGCCGCGACGAAGCGGTGTCCGCGGCCGAGGAGGTCGGTGTTCCCTGCGTGATCAAGCCGGTCATGTCGAGCTCCGGCAAGGGCCAGACCACTGCGGGTTCGATCGAGGACGTTGGGACGGCCTGGGATTACGCGGTCGAAAAAATGCGCGGCGACCGACCGCGGGTCATCGTTGAGGAGCTGATCAAGTTCGACAGCGAGATTACGATGCTCACGGTCGCGACCAAGGTACGGCATCCTGTTCTCGCGCTCCGGTCGGGCACCGCCAGGAGCTGGGCGACTATCGCGAAAGCTGGCAGCCGGCGGGGATTCCGCAGGAGGCGCTGCAGTCGGCGCGATTCCAGGCGCGCAAGGTCGTCGAGGCTTTGGGCGGTCATGGCATCTTCGGCGTCGAATTCTTCATCTGCGGCGACCAGGCCATCTTCTCCGAGCTCTCGCCCCGTCCCCACGACACGGGCATGGTGACCCTGATCTCGCAATTCCCGAATCAGTTCGAGCTGCACCTGCGCGCGATCCTGGGGCTACCGATCCCGTCGATCGAACTGGTCGGCCCCTCGGCCTCGGCGGTGATCCTCAGCGATCGCGAGAGTGAGGACTTTTCCTTTGAGGGGATGGCCGACGCGATGGCTCTTGGAGCGCCGCGCAATCCCGTCGACCTCAGGATCTTCGCGAAGCCGAACACATTGAAGAATTGCCGAATGGGGATCGCTCTTGCACGCGGCGACACCGCCGATGACGCGCGTGGCCCGCGCCAAGAGCGCAGCCTCGCGCGTCCACATTCGTTATCGCGGCTGAAGGAGGTGGACATGATCCGGACCGGGCCCGTCATTCTCTTGGGCTGCATCACCCTTGTGGCCTGCAACAACAATCCGTCGAAGCAAGCGAGCGCAAACCAGCCGCAGATCCGGATCGTCAGCGAGGAGCAGAAGCAATTGCACCAGCTCGACGCGATCAACCTCGCGATCGGGCTCCGCCGCGCGATCTTCGACGCCGGCTATTCGTGCAAGCGAATTACCGACGCGGGCTACGTCGGGACATGGCAGAACCTCGACGAATGGACCGCGCATTGCGTGTATGAGAACGGCAGCTCACGCGATTGGGCGATCTTCGCGGGTCCGGACGGAAGCGCTCAGGTGCGCGATTGCAAGGATGTCGTTGGGACGGGCCTGCCCGCCTGCACAATCAAGCAGCACCCGAAGGGCAGCTTCACCTTCAAAAAGTGAGGATTGCCCTCTAGGACGGATCGCACTGGCGAGTTTCCTTATACTCGCCGGATGCCGACTTCTCCTTGACGGTCGTGCACTTGCCTTGCTTGACCTCTTCGCGCCAGCTGCCGTCGGCATTGGTCATCCGATTGCCCTTGGCCACGCGCTGACCGTTCTGGATATCGTAGCTCCAGCCCTTTGGGGTCTGCTCGCCCTGCGGGCTCTGCTGCGGCTCGGCAGCTGCGTAAGCCGCAGTCGCGCCGAGCGCGACTGCGCCAACGATCAACGCGCTGATGACGAATTTCTTCATCGAACGGCTCCTCATCCCGGCTTATGTAGCCTGGCCGACGTGAACCCACGCTGACGAGACAGAGCCAGGGAGACGCCCTACAGTGGGTCCCCGGATACCAATGTGGAATCGGACCGGCGCGCGCAACTTTCAGGAGCGAAGGGGCGAGCGCGAATGTTCGAGCCTGGCGAGCTCGCGAGCCTGAGCTCCGCCCTCGAGCTTGCTAGCCTTGCCTCGCCTTGAAGCGCCGGTTCGTCTTGTTGATGACGTAAGTGCGCCCACGACGGCGGATCACTCGGCAGTCCCGGTGGCGCGACTTCAGCGACTTTAGCGAATTGCGAATTCTTCATGGCCGGGCGCCTGCCTCGTTCTCTTCAATTTCTCATTGTCGGAATGGTCCCGTAAGACCGGTGGCCCGCCTAGAGAGCAGGCGCTGGCAAGTCAAGCATTTGGCGCTTCGCCGCAGCTGAAGCGCGCTCATCGGGACGATCACCTCGGCAAGCCGTCATCGACCTCAGTGCGGCAAATCTGACGCGCTCCCCGCAGTTGACGCCAGTTTTTGGAACCGCGACGTCGCCACAACGCTTTTGCTGCGCAACCCTTCCGTGGACCCGACCCTGGAACACCTAAAAACACTCGTCATTCGCCCTGGCTTCCTCGGAATTTCCGGCGAGCTTGGAGGCCTGATCGCGGAGCTCGACTGGTCGCGCACTTCGCTCGGACCGATTGAGACTTGGCCCGAAGTCCTCAAGACGACGGTAGCGCTGATCCTTCAGTCGCCCGTGCCGATCGTCACATTGTGGGGCGATGACGGAGTGATGGTCTACAACGATTCCTATGCTCGCTTCGCGGGCAACCGGCATCCGCAGATCCTCGGCCTCAAGGTCCTCGATGCCTGGCCCGAGGCGGCCGACTGGAACCGCAATGTGATGGAGAAAGTCTATCGCTGTGGCGAGGTGCTTTCGTTCGAGGACCAGGTGCTCGCGCTGGACCGTCACGGCAGAGCCGAGCCGGCTTGGATGAACCTCGACTATTCGCGGATTGTCGACGACGACGGCGTGCCGGTCGGGGTCATCGCGATCGTTGTCGAACCACCGCCAAGGTTCGAGCGGAGCAGCATTCCAACGGCGAGCGCGAGCGTCTCCACCAGATGTTCGACATGGCGCCCGGGTTCACGGCGCTCGTCGAGGGCCCTGAATTTCCGGTTCGAGATGGCGAACCAGGCCTATCTCGACCTTGTCGGACGCGACGTAGTTGGAAAGATCGTCGCCGAAGCGCTCCCGGAAGTCGCCAACCAGGGTTTCGTCGATCTTCTGAAAAAAGTTTGGGAAAGCCGTGAATCCTTTGTCGGCCGAGCGATGCCGGTGCGACTGACACGCAGTGGTCGCAAGGACGAGGAAAGGTTCGTCGATTTCGTTTATCAGCCGATGATCGGCGCCGACGGCGCGGTCTCAGGGATCTTCATCCAGGGCTATGACGTCACCGATCAAATGCGCAGCGAGGCGCTTCGGATCGCCCACAATGCGGTGCTCGAGCAGGCGATCCTGGACCAGCCGCTGGAACAAGCGTTCCGACCGCAAGCTGCGCTGGACGCGGGGCAACCAGGCTGTGCAACTACCTCGCCCTGCATCGCACCGGTTCGCGCCGAACGCTCGGACGACCGGCACTCGACCTCCAAAGGAGAAACAAGATGGCCAACGTTGATCAATCGCAGATGTGGATGCAGTTCATGCAATCCATGCAGTCCCAGCTCTTCCCGTCCGGCATGGGCGAAAAGACGGTGTTCTCGGCGGCGTCCGCCGCCCGCTCCATCAACCTGAACGCGACTGACCCCGGCGTCACGAACTACGGGATCTATTCGCTGGGCGACATCATCCCGGCCAACAGTCCCAACTACACGCCAGCGCCCAGTGGCCTGGCGGCGACCTACGCGCAGTTCCTGGGCTGGATCGACCTCGGTGGCGACTCCAATCCCAACCTGCAGTCGCAGCTCAACATCGCGCTCAACGGCGACGGCGGCGCGACACCCGGCCTGACGCAGGTCCAGGCCGGCTACAACAACGTCTACAACGCCGCGGTCGCGCAGTACGTGGCGCAAAAGGCTTCGGCCGCGCAGGTAGGCGACACGATCGCGCCGTTCAAGACCTGGGTGCTGACCAACTACCCGACCTACGCCGCCGCCAAGAGCCAGCTCGATGGCGCGCAATCCAA
>CAWAWT010000036.1:0-13488 GCA_963785855.1 uncultured Alphaproteobacteria bacterium | reverse complement strand
TTCTCCGCCGGACGCCGAAGAAATCGTAATAGGTCGGACCTGTTGGCATCGAATTGCGGCCTCACAACCCGCAGCCGCAGCTAGTGCGGCGGCTTTCACGCAGTTTCGCGGGCTTTGGTTGAGAAGCCCCTAAGCGTCGGATCGCGGTGCTTGGCATCCTCGCCCCAATCGAACTTCGCCGGTGCCCTTTTCGAAGTGGATCATTTCAGAGCCTTTAGGCGCACGGATGTCGCATTCGTCGATTTCGATATCGGCGGGCCCGTTCTCAACCTCGATGATCATCGCCGGCCGAGACATCCTTACGACCAGCTTCTTGATATGGAGCCTGAATTCGCGGACCGCCCTGCGATCCGTTCACCCAGATACCGGAGCAGCTGCTCGTCCCTCCGCGCTTGACGACATCGCCGGTCGTCAATGTCCCCGCATCCCCACCGGACCAGAAGCGAAAATTGCGGCAATTGCTTCGCAGCTGAGACGTCCGACATGATCGCGAACGGCTTCAGAGTCGAAACCTGCATCGGTGTTGTTGTTCGCCGTCACGCGGCGAAATTGCACGCCTGCTGACGTCGCGCTCGATCGAAACGCCCTCGCCGTTCCAGAAGCGAAAATTCGGAGCGCGCCATTGAAAATCCTCGAAGCTGCTGTCCTCGACCAGCACCGTCCTGCGGAGGTGACCTGGAGACCGAACGGCATGTTGATCCGGCCGACTTGCGGCTCGCCGGTCATTGCACAATGCGCGCGGCGAACGACGACGACATCGGCATGCGCACGGATGCAATCCGCATCGACCTTGGCATCGATGTCGTGCGCCTCAAAGCGGCCTACGCTCGCCGAACCGCGACATCGATCGCGCGATATGAGTCGCGGACCGTCGCCGGCCCCATCATCGCGTTGCTGACAATTCCATCGACCGTGGCAACATTCGAGTGCCCCGCCGAATAGATCGCGCTCGACTGGCAGGGGCGTCCGGCCAGACGACGAATCACCGGTTAGTGAAACGCCCGCTCGAGCGACGAACTCGGAACCCGCTGGCAGCGACATGAGCAACAGCGGTGATCGCGATCAGGCGATTCATCGCTCGAATCCCGAGCTCAGAAAGCGTTCGGATGGAGGACACGCCGAACGTCGCGACAATGATCTTGAAGTCCCGCCAGATCGTCCAGCCACAGAGATATTCGAGATCCGACTGAAGCCGATTGGTGAGATCGTGCCGGTGAACCGTCGCGCCGCGAAAGCCGCGAATCTGGGCCAATCCAGTCATCCCGGGCTTCACCGCGTGGCGATGGAAATAACGATTGTCGATCTTCCAGAAGACGTCATTCTCGGCGGTCGAGCCAAGCGCATGCGGACGTGGCCCGACGATGCTCATGTCGCCCAGAATCACATTGACGAGCTGCGGCAGTTCATCGAGGCTGGTACGGCGGATGAATTTGCCGACCCGCGTCATCCGTTCGTCAGTCCTGCTCGCAGACCGCATTCCTGTCGGATCCGCGTTGGCGTGCGCGAAGCTGCGGAACTTCATGAGATTGAAGAGGCGGTTATTGCGTCCCACTCGCTGCTGGCGGAACAGCACGGGTCCGCCGCTGTCGACCATGATCGCGACGCTGACGGCCAGCATCACTGGAGAAAGAACCAGAAGCGCGATCGATGCCATCGCCAGGTCGAGCGCGCGCTTCAGGAGCCGGTCGCGCACGTTGAGCGGCCGGGCGCTGACCTGAAGCGTCCTTCGGCCGTCGAAATCGCCGATCGCGAGCGCTTCAAACTGGTCGAGTTCGGGACTGACGATCTCGACGTCCACCGCTGCGGACTTCAATGCGTGCGACCATTGCGGACGGCGTGATCCGGAACAGGCGACCACCACCGAATCGCAGCCCTCGAGCGCATGGCCGAGCCGATCGAGCGCGGCTGGATTGTCGTCGCCAAGCACGATTCCCAGCTGGCGTGCCGAGACCACCACTTCGCCGGGCCGCGTCGGCAGATCGACGCCGTCGAGAATGACAAGACGGTTTACGAAGGTTCCGTGGCACGTGTTGCGTATCCGCGCGCCCGCAAGCAGTCGGCCCGCGACCGTGAACACAAGCGCGAACAGCGTCCCGATCCCGAAGATCTCGCGTGAGAAAGCCTCGCTCGCCTTGGCATAGAAGAGAAGGCCGATCGCGACCGCCACCGCATAGCCTAAAGCCTCCGCGACTTTGACCGCGCCATGCGCGGGTCTCTGGAGCGCTCGAATTGAATAAGCGCGGTTTTGAACGGCGATTGCAATGAAGGTCGGGATCACCACGGCCACCGTGTTGAGCGACTGCGCTTCGAACGGAGATCCCAGGCGAATCGCGCCTGCACCCAGAAAAGCCAAAGCGATCAGCGCGATATCGGCCACGAAAAGCAGCGAGTAGAGCGTGACCCTCAGCTGTTCCTTTGAGCTCGGCGAAAAGCCTTCTTGGAACGGCGCTGATCGTCGGCGCTGCTGCCGATTTGCCGGCAAGCAGGAACGCTTGGGATTGAGTCCGCGTCCGGGCGATCACGCTGGCCATGGGTCCTCGTTAAGAATTGATGAACCATGACCATGAGTTGACGAGGATGCGCAGACAATTGGCGGTTCGCTCATGTCCTCAATCGGACAAGGGTGCTGACCACGCGCTTGACTCAGGACCCCGGCGTTAACAAGAAAGTTAATGTCGTGTAAACATTATTGGTTGAGTGGGAGGTCATCGTGATCGTAAGGACACTCGTTGCTTTAGTTTCGTTGGCGGCTGCATCGGCAGCTTCGGCCCAGTGGTTTCCGGGAGCCGAGATCACGGGCCAGCAGGTCCAGGTCGAAACCAATGGAGTTATGAACACCGTCTATTTTGAAAGCGGCGGAGTTGCTCAGATCAGTTCGCCTTCGGGCGCAACCGTGGTCAACGCGACCTGGACCGCTGACCAGGGCAAGATTTGCCTGCAGACGGAAAATACTTTCGACTGCTATCCGTACCGCGCTCCATTTACAGCGCAGGTGCCAGTCTCGCTGACCAGCGACTGTGGCGTACTTTCGCGCTGGACTGCGACGACGACATTTATCGCGCCTTTCGAGCGCGGCTCAACGAAGGCAGCGCGGCGCTTCGGCGTCGCGCTCGCCACAGACGGCGGTATGCGGGTGAGGCCCAATCGGGTGACGCGGATCAGTGCCTGACGACGCCACCAGTGGGGCCGAGGGCGCAGCAGCGCCTCGCGATATCTCGACCGAGATCCGCGATCGCTACGTCGCCTTCCGTCGAGCGCAGGCTGAGCTCGGCGCGTTGGCTGGAATTCAGCCGACGAGCAGCAATCCGCAACCGAGATCGAACTGCGCAGCCGCGAAGCTGCAGCGCTCGACGCGCTCGTAAGATCGCCGGCCGACACGTTCGCCGATCTCGCGGTGAAGCTTCGAATCCTCAAGGATCAGGCTTCCGGATCACGCCGCTCGCGACGAACGACATCGTGAAGATCCTCGCCGACGACAGCTTGCGCCTGATGAGCCCGATTCGCGAGATCGAGGCTCGGGTTACCGCCTTCGACTGACGTTGACGCTGGTGCTGAATGCCGCCGCAGGTGATCGTGACAGTCTCTTTCGAGCGCGCGCAGCTGTCATCGACCTGATCGACGCGCCCAACAGCCCTTGCGCTTCCAGTTCGGAACTGAAGATGCGGCCAAAGAGGAAGTAGGCGCCCTTTTCGAGATGGGTCGACTGACTGTTCCGTTCTGAGACGGCACCAGCAGCGATAGTTCAGCCTCGCCGTCGACCGATGATAGATCGAAGCCAGTTCCACATTTGGGGGCACGAACAGTGACCAGCCTTCTGATCGAACGTCGGCGCAACGAACGCTCCAAGGTGATGCTGTCCATCAATATCGAGGGCATGAGCCGGGCCGCCGAAGGCGCTCGCAAACGTTTCCCGGACGGGGCCTGCATCGTCGGCATGTCGCTTAACGAAGGTTCTCCGGTCCTCATTCAACGCAATGGCAGGGATTTGTCCGGGCGTGTGACCTCGGCGAGCGGCAATCAGAGACGAATCTCCTTCGCCGAACCCTTGAACCTGGAGAGCATGCTTCGGCCGATTGCGGTGCCCCGCGTCAAGGTCAGCTACGCGTCAGCGAAGGCCAGGATTGAAGTGCCGACCGCTCAGCAAGGCGGACATCGCCATCCTCGAGCGATCGGCCACCGAAGGTGCGGTCCTGACCCAATAGCTGGCGGCAGCGCCACTGCGGCTGCCCTCCTTCTTGAAATGCGCTTGCCGGTCGGCTCCGCCTGACGCATCGGCGCTCATATGAACATTTGCGTAGTCGGTGCCGGCGCAATCGGCGGCTGGATCGCTGCGCGGCTGGCGCTCGCTGGAGCTGAGGTTTCGGTGGTCGCACGCGGCGAGACCCTCGCCGGATCGACACCGAGGGGCTGCTTCTCACCGACGGTGGCGACATGCGATGCGTTGCTGTGAATGCAGTGGCCGACCCCTCAAGCCTTAGTATTCACGATGTCGTGATCATCGCCGTGAAGGGACCAGCCCTGCCGCAGATCGCCTTGTCGCTCGATCCCCTGATCGGTCCGCGAACACAGATCATTCCGATGCTGAACGGCGTGCCGTGGTGGTTCACCGATGGTCCCTTGTGGTCGGTTGATCCCGAATGCGCGATTGCGGACGGCCTTCCCGTCGAGCAGGTCGCGGGCTGCGTAGTCCACGCAAGCTGCTTCCGTTCGGCGGCCAACACCGATCGTCGTGAAGCATGCCGAAAAGCTGATACTCGGCGAGCCGGGCGGCGGGACGAGCGAGCGGATCGAATGGCTTTGCGCGCTCTTCAGCAACAGCGGCATCCGCTGCGAAGCGAGCGAGAATGTTCGGCGCGCGATCTGGTACAGAACTGTGGGGCAATGCGACGAATCAATCCGATGTCGGCGCTCACCCGATCGACCGCGGACAAGCTGCTCGAAGACGCGCCGGTCCGCGCCTTCATGGCCGAAGCGATGGACGAGCTGGCTGAGATCGGCGCGGCGATCGGATGCCCGATCGAGGAAAGCGCCGAGGACCGAATGGCCGTGACCGCGCGGCTCGGCGCGTTCAAATCCTCGATGCTCCAGGACGTCGAGGCCGGTCGCACGATCGAGCTTGAGGCCTTGCTTGGCGCGCCGCGCGAGATCGCCGGGCGGGTCGGCATATCGACGCCGCAGCTCGACCAGGATCTACGCGATGACCCGCCTGATGGGGGAAAATCTGGGGCTGCTCTAGCCGGCCGCGACCACGCGCCCGACGCAGCCGCCGAACCCGATCCCGACCGCCTTCCACTTCGCACCGGGCGCCCAGCGTGATCTCGTCTCCGTCCTCGAGGAAGCTGCGAGTCTCGCCGCTCGCAAGCTCCAATGGCCGCTTGCCGCCGCGGCTGATCTCCAGCAATGATCCAAGACCCGATCCTCATCGGTCGAAAGCGTGCCAGTCCCGATGAGGTCGCCGGGCTGAAGATTGCAGCCGTTCGACGTGTGGTGAGCGACGATCTGGGCAGCGCTCCAATACATCGCCGCATCGGCCGATCCGCGCGACAGGATGTGCGGAGCAACGCCTGCTTTCGCATCTTGCTCGGTCGTCAGGGTCACTTCGAGCTGAATCGCCAAGCGCACCGCCGTCCGCGGTCCGCAGCGTCGTCGAGATAGGGGAGCGGCTGCGGATCGCCGCGGAGACGCGGCGGAATCGCCTTCCGAAATGGCGCGAGCGCCTGGCGACTGACCACCCACGGACTGACGCTGGTCAGGAAATTTTTCGCGAGGAACGGCCCAAGCGGCTGGTATTCCCAGGCCTGGAGGTCGCGCGCAGACCAATCATTGAGCAGGCAATAGCCCGCGATATGCTCAGCCGCCTCGTCGATCGGAACCGGTGAACCAAGCTCGTTTCCAGCGCCGATCCAGATCCCGAGCTCGAGCTCATAATCGAGGCGCCGGCTCGGACCATATTCAGGCACGTCGGCGTCGGGCGCCTTGCGCTGGCCACTCGGGCGGATCACCGGCTCGCCCGACACTCGGACCGAGCTTGCGCGGCCGTGATAGCCGATCGGCACATATTTGTAATTGGGCAGCAGCGGATTGTCGGGCCGGAATAGCTTCCCGACATTGGTCGCGTGGTGAATGCCGACGTAGAAATCAGTGTAATCGCCAACGACGCAGGGCAAGTG
Organism: uncultured Alphaproteobacteria bacterium; assembly: GCA_963785855.1. Classification (GTDB taxonomy): domain Bacteria; phylum Pseudomonadota; class Alphaproteobacteria; order Sphingomonadales; family Sphingomonadaceae; genus Sphingomicrobium. The sequence goes on along the minus strand of CAWAWT010000036.1, from coordinate 7,318 downwards.
CATTCGGACCTCGGTCTGGCCGACCAGCTCCGGTTCCACGTCGTCGCGGTAACGCTCGTCCGAGAGAATCTCGATCAGCCGCTCGCGCAGGTCCCACTGTTCCCGCGGACCGCGTGCCGAGCCACGCGTTCAGGACCGGCTGCGTCAGATCCTTGAGCCACTCCTCGTCGAGGAGCTCCGCAATGCCGGCGAGGTCGAGCACATAGTCGCCGATCGCGACGCAGGCGCGGCGGCGGCGCTGGCCGACCGAGAAAATGCCGAGCGGCAAATTCTGAATTGGGAAGTCGCTGCCCTGCGCCGTTTCCACCCAGCTCCTAAGGCCGGGGTCATTGGTCTCGTCGATCACGGCAGCTTCGCCTTTGGAAAGTCGGCCCAGGCCGCGTCATAATCCGGCTGGGCGCGGTCGAGCGCGAACTGCGTCGGCCGATACGGCCAACATGTCTCGACCATGAAGGCCATCGTCCCGTCGATCCTCGCCGGCTCCAATTGGGCCTCACTTGCCTTGCGCCAGCTTTCGACGTCGGGACCGTGGCCGCTCATCAGATTGTGCAGCGACAGGCCGCCCGGGGCGAACCCTTCGGCCTTGGCGTCATAGGCGCCGTGAATCAGGCCCATTGCCTCGCTCATCACGTTGCGGTGGAACCACGGCGGCCGGAACGTGTCCTCGGCGACCATCCAGCGCGGCGGGAAGATCACGAAATCAGCGTTCGCTCGACCAGGCACGTCGCTGGGGCTGGTCAGGACGGTGAAGATCGACGGATCGGGATGGTCGAAGCTGATCGTCCCGATCACGTTGAAGCGCGACAGATCGTAGCGATAGGGTGCGTAATTGCCGTGCCAGGCGACGACGTCCAGCGGCGAATGGTCGAGCGTCGTGGTCCACAGCGCGCCGAGCAATTTCTGGACGACCTCGGTCGGCTCGTCCTTCGTCCTCGAACCAGGCGACCGGCGTCTCGAAGTCGCGCGGGTTGGCGAGCCCGTTCGAGCCGATCGGACCAAGCTCGGGCAGGCGTAGCGGAAGGCCGTGGTTCTCGGCGACGTAGCCACGCGCCTCGCCATCCGACTTCGACCCGGAACTTGACGCCTCGCGGAACGAGCCCGACCGAGCCTGGCCCAACCTCCAAGATGCCCAGCTCGGTGACGATCCTGAGCGCTCCCAGCTGCGGGATGATCAGCATCTCGCCGTCGGCATCGACGAACACGCGCCGCTCCATGGTCTTGCTTGCGCGGTAGAGATGGACGGCAACGCCCTCGAGGTCCGATGGATCGCGGTTGGCGAGCATCGTCACCATCCCGTCGACGAAGTCTGCGCCTACCGGGCAGATCCTTCGGCGGATCCCAACGGAGCCGATTGGGCGCGAGCGGCTCACGAACCGTGCCCGGCGCAAACAGCTTCGCGCCTTGGTATCGCGTGAACGGCCGATGGTCGGCAGTCGGCCGCAGGCGATACAGCCAACTGCGTCGGTTTTCGTGGCGCGGCGCGGTGAAAGAACTTCCCGACAATTGCTCGGCGTAGAGCCCGTAGGCGGGCCGCTGCGGCGAATTGCGACCCTTGGGCAACGCTCCCTTGACCGCCTCGCTTTCGAAATGGCCGCCGAAACCCGTCATGTAGCTCATGCGCGCCGGTTAGGACCTTCGAATGACAAAAACAAACGGGCGCGGCTCCATTGGAACCGCGCCCGCGCCCGGACGGGACTTCGCGACCCGCCCGCACTCTCACTCGAGTCAGTTGTGATTGACGTTGACGTTGATCTTGTCGGGAACGTTGATGTTGGTCGCCTTGCTTCCGAAGCCGAGATCGGCGCGGAAGATGTAAAGCAGAACGAGGACCACGATGATCAGCAGAACGACGGCAAGAACTCCGCCGCCTCCGCCGCCACCGGTTTCCACGACAGTCGTATGCTCGCGTTCGGTGCCATTGTCGTCAGCCATTGGAAACTCTCCTGGATTCCCCTGTTATGTTGGCGAAACGAACGAACTGTTGCCGGAGCGGTTCCGGCCAAGGGGCAAGTCGATGAAAGTCCGATATTCATTCGGGATCATGCTGATGGCGCTGAGCTCCTGCGGACCAGCGCACCAGACTGAAGAGCAAAGCAACAACGGAAAGGCGCCCGTCGGCGCGGCGCCGAGCGCGCCGACAGCGGTGAGCAATAGCGCGCCCGCTGCCTCCACTCTGACGACGAACGAAGTCCAACGGGTCCCGAAAACTAGCCTGCCCGAGCCCACAGGGCCAATCGACCCCAAGAGTATCGAAGCTGCAGGACAGGTCGTTCAGCATTACGGAGCGCTGATCGAAGAGGGCCGCCTGGACGAAGCAGCAAGGCTTTGGGGGGATCCGGCCTCTGCTGCAGAATTTGCCCGGCAGCTTCGTCCGAGAACGCATATGGAGATCGGCGATCTCGGCGAAACGGAGGGCGCGGCGGGTTCAATCTACACCACCGTGCCCACCGTTTTTTATGGCGATACGTTCCGCAGACCCGCGCAGATCATCCTACGCCGGGTCAACGATGTCCCCGGCTCGACCGAGGCGCAGCGGCGCTGGCACATCGAACGGATAGAATGGGGCGAGGCGCCCTAAAGGCTGTTGATTTCCTCGGCGAATCGATTGGCGTCGTCGGTGGTGATCGGCGCGCCGGTCGCGTCCGTCGTTTGCTCTGCATTGGCTGAAGCATTGCCATCCTGCGGGTCCGACCCTGCCACGTCATAGGCGAACCAGATGATGCCCGCAGCCCAGAGGAGTGCCATCCATCGGTTCTTGAAGACAGAGCTGGTCTTCATTGGGATCATGCCCGGATTGTCGCGCGTCGAGCTTAAGAATGCGTTTCATCCGCGCTTTCACCTTTGTGGATCACTTCGCGACAGGAATAGCGATCGCGAATGCGGGTGTTGAAATAGATGCCCTTGGAAAAGGCGGAGCGGAAGGTGGTCGCGACTTCTTCCGGCACGTCCGAATAGACATAGCGGCGGCCAGTCGTGAACTCGACCCAGAGCTCGCAATTGTCCGGGCAATAAACGAAGCGGCGGATGACGCTGGAGGGCATTGCCTCCAAACGTCTCACCCAGCGTCTGGAGCCGTTCGGGGCGGTCCCCGGCCGCTCAAAGCGCCCGCCATACCGGCGAGCGCCAGGAAAGCTCCGGCGAATGCGAGTGGAGTCCAGCGATAATCTTCGAACCAGGTCGAGAAGCCCATCGCGATGATCGGGACGACGGCGCTCGAATATGCGGTCTTCGCCGGACCGATCTTGCGGATGACAGGATAATAGAGGCTGAACGTCAGCACCGACGCGGCAAGCGCGAGATAGAACAGACCAGCAACATATGTCGGAGTCGTGTCGATGACGGGCGGACCCGTCATAACCGCAGCGATGATCCCGTCGATTGCCGCACCCGCCGCCATCGACCAGGTGAGCATTGTGAACAACGGGAACCGGCGGATCTCGGGGCGAGCCTGTAGAACGTTGGCGGTCGATGCGCCGAGCATCCCGAGGAAAGTGATGCCGATGCCTGCAGCGACCTCGCCCGTCGTTGCGCCATTCCGATGAAGCTCGTGAATGAACAACAGACAGATGCCTGCGACAGCCAGCAGCGAGAACCAGGCGAACCGGGCCGACGGCTTCTGGCCGAGGAAGAGCCAGCCAAGCAGGCTGCTTGGGATCATCAGAAGTGCAAACACCGTCGCGACTACGCCCGAGGTGATGTGGCGCTCGGCGAGATAGACTGCGTTAAAGTTGACGCAAAACTGGGTGAAGCCGAGGAAAGTGGCGGCGAGCAGGCCTTTGGTGCCGATGCGCAGGCTTTCGCCCTTCCACAGCGCGACGAAGCCCATTGCGACTGTCGCGATGACAAATCGATAGGCCACCGACCATTGCGGTGGAACGATGCCGATCTGCCCGCGAATGACGATCCAGGTCGATCCCCAGATCGCGGTGAAAATAAGGAAGGGAAGCACGACAGAGCGAAGATGGCCGCCGTGTGAGGGTCCGGTTGGCAGCACGTCCTCAGGCATGAGGTGTCGCGGCTTCATCACTGTGGTTGATAGCCGGCTGCTGGCGATTTTCGCCAATCAAAGCAGGATTTCGAGGTATAAGGACCGCTTATGTCGAGCATATCAAAGTGCGGCGATTGCGGAGGCTAGCTTTTCAATTCCTTCGCCTTTCTGGTTCCAGCTGGTGACGATCCGGATTTCGCCGGGTCCCCAATCGTAGAAATCGAAGCCCAGTCCACGAAGCCGGGCCGCCTCTTCCGGCGTCACCTTGAGGAAAACCTCATTCGCCTCGACCGGATAAAGCAGCCGCTCCGACGCCGCCGTCGCGAGCGAGCGCGCCGCGGCGTTCGCGGAACGCGCATTGTCGAGCCAGAGATCGCGATCGAGCAACGCCAGCAGCTGGGCGGCGAGGTAGCGACCCTTCGACAGCAAGTGACCGGCTCGTTTGCGCCGAACTGCGATTTCGTCGCCAAGCTCGGTCCGAAACAGGATCAAAGCCTCAGCGTTGAGGCCGCCGTTCTTGACGAAGCCGAGCGATAAAGCGTCGACGCCCGCGCGCCAGGTCATGCTCGCGAGCGTGTCGCCGCTCGAGACGAGCGCGTTGGCGAGGCGTGCTCCGTCCATGTGCAAAGCAAGACCGCGCTTCTTTGCCACCTCACCAATCGCTGCGACCTGCTCGGCCCGATAGACGAGACCATATTCAGTCGCGTTGGTGATTGAGATGACAGCAGGCTGGACCTGATGCACGTCATTTCGGATCGCATCACAGGCGGCGGCGGTCGCTTCGGGAGTGATCTTGGCGCCCTCGCCCTCGACGTGGACCAGCTTTGCGCCTCCGGTGAAAAAGCCTGGCGCGCCCGCCTCGTCGACCTCGATGTGCGCGTCCTTGTGACATAGGATCGCGCGATAGGGTGGGCATAGAGCCGCGAGCGCGAGGCAGTTCGCCGCCGTCCCCGTAGTCACCCAGAAGGCGCGGACGTCCGTCCCAAACAAGCTCGAAAAGGCGCCGTCGAGCTGCTTGCTCCACTCGTCGCCGTCGTAGGCCGTGTCGAGCCGATTTGCCGCCGCGATCGCTTCAAGCACGTTGGGATGCGCTGGAGCGGCATTGTCGGAGAAGAAGCGCATGGCGCCGTGAAGCCCAAGCGTCCTTGCAAGGCAAGCAGTGATTACTGCTGATCGCTGTCCTTAGGCTCGGACGGCGAAAGGTTCCGTGACTGCGCCTTTCTGCGCTTGAGGTTCTCCCGTAGCGCCGCGGCAAGTCGTTCCTCTCGCTCCCGATCCTTGGTCATCGTCACAAGCACATGGCCTCGTCGCAGTCCGCCCGCAACGGGTTGACAGGCGAAGGCCCGCCCCGTCATAGGCGCGCCACTCCGGACAAATTGCTGCCGTAGCTCAGTGGTAGAGCGCATCCTTGGTAAGGCTGAGGTCGTGAGTTCAATCCTCACCGGCAGCACCATTCTCGTCCGGTCCTACCGGCGAATCGAAAATCTGAAGGCTATTGATCCCGATCGCGAAGCGGCGGTTCGCCCAGCGCGCTTTCGATGCCGCCGGCGATCGCGTCGCCGATCCAGATCACCGCTCCGAGAAGCAGAATGGCCAATGGGAACATCAGGGCGTTGGTCACGAATCGTCTCCTGAATTCCGATTTAGCCACAATGCGTTAAATGAACAATTAATATCGAATGACTCTGCTGTCATCTTGGACGATGGGTCGTGTCCTTCCCAGCGGTGATGAACAACGCGACCACCGGCTCTTCGGCATCGGCGGTATGCCACGCGCCGCGTGGATTGATCGCATATTCGCCCGGGCCAAGCTCGTAAACCTGCCTGCTTCCGTCTGGCAGCTCCTGGTGCAGAATCAGGTGACCCTGAAGACAGCAAACCACCTCTTCCCCTGCCGGGTGCATTTCCCAGCTGGTCCAGCTTTCTTCAAAGCGGAACAGGCTGACGAGGCGGCCCTCGTCGAGATCGTCATGATGGCGCTGGCCGTACCCCTCGTACCAGTCCATCCCGGTGAACTCGGGCTCGGCAACGGCTGTCGCGCCGAGCCCAAGATGAAATCGGGAAGTCGTAAAGCGATTTGCTTCTAATCACTCCGCGCCCATGATGAATGCGTTCAATTTATTGCCGTCAGGATCTCGGAAATAACCAGCATAGAAGCCGCCCCCGCGATCGCCGGGTGCGCCTTCGTCGGACCCGCCGTTAGCGAGCGCGATATCATACAGGCGCTGGACCTGATCCCTATCCTTCGCTTCCAGCGCGACCATGACGCCGTTTCCGGTCGTCGCCGCATTGCCGTCGAACGGCTTCGTCAGGCCGAGGCCAGCGCCGCCCCCTGGTTTACCCCAAGCGATAAATTGTTCATTTTCCATCATCCGGCCGGCGCCAAGCTCGCCACAAAGAGCATCGTAAAATCTGGTCGACTTCTCGCGGTCGTTCGTGCCGAGCGTAACGTAGCCAATCATCGCGTCCTCCTGTCGAGTCGGATGGAGAACATTAAGTGAACATATCTGTCCCGTCAAAGCCGTTGTTCGGCTAGTCGCCTATCGGCGCGCAAGCCGAGCGGAGCCAGTCAAGATCGCTAGTCGACAGGCTCGGACCGATCTTCGCCATCACATGGGCATGATAACAGTTGAGCCAGATCAGCTCCTCCGCGTCGAGCATCTGAACATCGATCAGCCGACGGTCGATCGGCGCGAAGGTCAGGGTCTCGAAGCCGAGCATCTCTTTCTCCCCGCCCTCGATCTCGCGCGGCACGACCAGCACCAGAATTCTCAATTCGGATGCCGTACTCACCGGTTTTATAATAGCCGGGCTCGTTAGAAATGATCATTCCGGCCTGGAGGGGCTCGTCACCGCCGCTCTGGGAGCTTCCTACCGGTGAAATGCGCTGTGGGCCTTCGTGAACGGCAAGAAAGCTGCCGACGCCATGACCAGTGCCATGGGCGTAATCGAGGCCCGCTTCCCACAACGGGCGCCGTGCGAAACTGTCGAGTTGGCTCCCGCGTGTCCCCTTGGGGAAAATCGCGGTTGCGATCGCGATATGACCCTTGAGTACACGGGTAAAACGGTCCCGCATCTCCTCGGTCGGCTCGCCGATCGGCACGGTGCGCGTGATGTCGGTAGTGCCATCGAGATACTGACCACCCGAAATCGATCAGATAGAGAGTGCCCGTCTCAAGCTTGCGGTTGGTCTTCTCGCTTGACTTGTAGTGGACGATGGCGCCGTTCGGGCCAGCGCCGGAAATGCTGTCGAAAGAAAGGTCGCGAAGCTCCGCATTCTCGCGGCGGAGCGATTTTCGAGATGGTCCGACGCCTTCAGCTCGTCGACGG
>CAWAWT010000035.1:0-11806 GCA_963785855.1 uncultured Alphaproteobacteria bacterium | reverse complement strand
CACCAATTGCTTGCTGCTGGTTGGGACTGAACTGCTGGAAGAATTGCTCGAACGGATCCGCCTGGGCGTGGGTCACCCGCTGTTTCGTCGAGATGTTCACGACGGCGGGTTGCAAACGCGATACGAGGTCGGCGAACGACATCGGCGCGCCCGGGCGTGGGGCGAAGCGCAGAGGTGCCCGGCGCATTCTGCGCAAACTTGGGCCCCCGCCTGCCCAGTGGCGAGAGAGAAGGTGGTTCCCCCGAGCAATAGGGCCATTGCGACACCGTAGGCGTAGCGCACTTTTCCGGACTCCTTCGAGCGCATCGATACTCCATCATTTGGTGTGAGACGCAGGGGCGTGAATGTCCCCCCGCCCTTAACGTCATTTGAACGCACCGGTTCACTTGGTGCGTCCAGTGAATTCCTTCAAATAGTCATTCTGCGGCGACAGAACGATGTTGGTTGGCGCGGGCTTGTCTTGACCGTCGCCGACGAAGGTCGTCATGTAGGACTGCATCGCACGGTAGAAATCGTAGAATTGCGGATCCTTACCGAAGCTTGCGGCGTAGGTCTTCGCAGCGTCGGCGTCCGCCTGCGCCCGAATGATCTGCGCCTGCTTGGCGCCTTGGGCGCGAATGGACCGGGCCTCCTGGAGGCGTGCGGTACGCATGCTTTCGAAAGCAGATTGGAGCGGAGTGCCGTCGGGCAAGTCCGTCTTCTTGATCCGAACATCGACGATCTCGACGCCGAACTTGGCAGCCTGCGACGTCGAGCGACGTGCGAACGTCGTCCATGACTCCCGACGCTCGGGAGAAAGCAAGGCCGCCAAAGGGCTGCCGGCCGAGCTCATTGCGCACTTCGGATCGAAGAATTGTCTGAAGCTGGCTGCTGAGGTTCTCCGGGCTCCTGGATTGGATGTACATCAACAGCGGATCGACAATTCGATAGCGAGCGAAGGCGTCGACCATCAGCCGTCGCTGGTCGGTCGAAAGCACCGGCTGCGGCTCCATGTCCACGGCAAGCACGCGCTTATCGATCCAGACGATTTGGTCGACGAACGGAATTCGGTACGAGAGTCCCGGCGCCCGCCGAGCCGATCGGCTTGCCCGGCTCGTACCGATTGAGGATTTGCTCCGGCTTGCCAAAACGCACCACGACGGCCTGTTCGGTCTCGGGCACGATCGGGAAGCTGCTGAGCAGCACGATAAGCGCCAGGAACGCGACGACCCCCAGAGAGGGTGGCGGCGGATCACATCGATCATTGTTGGCGGTCCTGATCCTGCTGCTGCGCCTGTTTCTGGACCTGCGGCAGGGGCAGATACGGAGTGACCCCCGGCGCTTCCACGATCGTCTTGTCGACCTTCGAGAGCACCTGCTCCATCGTCTCGTAAAACATGCGCCGGCGAGTGACCTCCGGGGCGAGCCTATACTTGCCCGTAGACCTTGTCGAACGCCGCAGCCTCGCCCTGCGCCTCGCGTCAACTGGAGCGCATAGGCGTTGGCCTGGTTGATGTACGACTTCGCGTCCTGCTGCTGCCGCCGTGACTTCCTTGAACGCATCATTGACCTCGTCGGACGGGTCGGCCTGCTGGATCGCAACGCCCTGAACCGCGACCCCCGAGCGGTAGCCGTCGAGGACCCGCTGCATCCGGTCCGCGACCTCGGCTCGATCTCGCTGCGCTTGTCACCGATCGCGTCTTGCAACGACACCTGGCTGATCACCGAGCGCATCGCGCTTTCGGCGACTGCCGGATGCTTCGTCGGGCCGCGCCAGCTCGAACAGGTAAAGCTCCGGATTCTCGATGTTCCAACGGACGGAATAAGCGATATCGAGGCAGGTTCTGATCGCCGGTCAGCATCAGGTCCTCGCTGCTCTGCGAGCCGAGGTCGGCGCTGCGAATGCTTTCGACATCGACCTTGTGGACGCGATCGATCGGCGAGGGTAAGGCGATCTGGCCCGGGCCGAGCGTGTAGCTGTAGCGGCCGAAGCGTGTCACGACGCCGCGCTGTTCCGGAGCGATGATGTGGAGGCTGGTGACCAGCAGGTAGACGCAGATCACCGCGACGACGCGACCAGAGAATGAGCGAGCCTCCCGGGCGCCTGGGAAGTCCCCCGCCGCCACCGAACCGCATCCGCCCGCGACGAAGAAACTCATCGAGCGGCGCGATCGTGGAGCGTCCAGCGCTCGCGGCGGCCGCCGGAGGGGTCGCCCCACGGTCCGCGTTGCGGCCGCATTGGAGGTCGGCTCGTTCCGCCCCCGCCGGGCCCCACGGACCCTTGGTGTCGGTGAAGAAGCCGCGAGTGCGGCCGGCCCACCCCAGGAAATTGCTCATCGCCGCCGATTATAGGGACCGTCCAGACGAAAAACAGTGGCAAGCAGCGACGCCCTTCCGACGTGCGGCCCATGACCGACGAGCGCGACCAGCTGGCAACAGCTCCCACACCACGGGCGCCTCCGACTCGCGTAAGGTCGTGGGCGGGGTCGCGACGCTGATCGTCGACGACCGGCCTGTCCGCCAGCGAGAGCGCGAAGCTCGAGCAGGTGCTGCGATCTGCAGCGCTCGCAAAGAACGGCATCGAGGAGGTGCGAATCGCGATGACCGCGGCGAAACCGTCGCGGACGTTGATCGCGATCGGGAGCGGAAAGGCGGCGTCGGCAAGTCGACCGTCTCGGCGAACCTCGCAATCGCGCTTGCCAGGATGGGCAAGAAGGTGGGGCTGATCGATGCCGAGAGTCTACGGTCCATCGCAGCCGACCTTGCTCGGCACGGACGCGAAACCCCGCGCGGAGGGTGACCAACTGATCCCGGTCGAAGGCGCACGGCATTAAATTTCGTCATTGGGCCAGCTCGTGTCGCCGGGACGCGCTCTTCCGTGGCGCGGCCCCATGGCGACAGGCGCGCTCGCCGAGTTGATCGAGGCCGATTGGGGCGATGCGGGCTGCTGATCGTCGACCTTCCGCCCGGAACCGGCGACGTGCAGCTGTCGCTGATCCAGCGGTCGCGGCCGGCCGGCGCGCTGATCGTCTCGACACCGCAGGACCTGTCGCTGATCGACGCGCGACGAGCGATCGACGCTGGTCAACAAGACGAACGTGCCGGTGCTCGGACTGATCGAGAATATGGCGACCTACGCCTGCCCCCATTGCGGCGAGGCATCGTACCCGTTCGGGAGTGGCGGGGCCGAAACGGCTGCGGAGGAGATGGGCGTACCGTTCTTCGGGCGACTGCCGCTGTCGCTAGCGATCCGCGAGGCGTCCGACGCAGGACGTCCGCCCGCGGCCACCGGTGGCGCCGATGTGCGGCATTCGAGGCCATCGCCGGAAACTGTTGGAAACCTGGCGCATCGATCACAGCGAAAGGACGATGCGATGCCGCTGACTAGCGACGAGACTTGCCGAGCTGCTGAAGGAGGCCCGGACGATCGCCGTCATCGGTGCGTCGGACCGGCCGGATCGGCCGTCGTACGGCGTCATGCGATTCCTCCAGGACTGGGGCTATCGCGTGCTGCCCGTGAACCCACAGATCACGGCGAGCATGTGCTCGGCGAATTCGTCTGGCAGGGAGCTCGCCCAGATCGGAATTCCGATCGACATCGTCGATATCTTTCGTCGACCCGACGCTGTCAAACGAAGCGGTCGAGCAGGCGATCCTGGTCGGCGCGAAGGCGGTGTGGATGCAGCTCGGCGTGATCGACGAGGAAGCTGCCGCCCGAGCGGAAGCGGCTGGTCTCAAGGTCGTGATGGACCGCTGCCCGCACATCGAGATTCCGCGGCTCGGCGTGCCGAAGATCAGCGCCGAAGCCTAAGCGGCCGCGATAGTCATTTCAGGAATGAGGATCGTCGGCGCGTCGATGCCCCGGCGGAACTCGAGGTCGCTGGCCGGCTCGAGGCTCGCGAACATTTCGATGAGATTGCCAGCGATCGTGATCTCGGCGACGGCTTCCGCGATCTCGCCGCCGCGCACCATGAAGCCTGAGGCGCCGCGACTGTAATCGCCAGTTACCCCGTTGACGCCCTGGCCGATCAGCTCCGTGACAGCACCGCTTCGCCGACGCTTGCCAGCAATTCCTCACGCGTACGGCTGCCGGGCTCCATGTAAAGGTTGCTCGGAGAAGCGCCGGGCGCTCCGCCCACTCCGCGCGCGGCGTGGCCCGTCGGTGCGATTGCAAGCTGCCGTGCCGAAGCGCTATCCGCGATCCACTGGTTGAGGACGCCGCCCGAAACCAGCTCCTGCCGCGACACGCGCACGCCCTCACCATCGAACGGGCGCGAGCGCAGTCCCCGCAGCCGCAGCGGATCGTCGACGATCGTCACGCCCGACAGAGAATACCGCCTGCCCGAGCTTGTCCTGAAGGAAGCTCGTCTTGCGCGCGATAGCCGAGCCGGTGATCGCGCCGCAGAAATGGCCGAGCAATGTCGACGACACGCGCGGGTCGAAGATCACCGGATATCTGCCCGCCTTGGGCCGCGAAGGGTTCAGCTTCGCAACCGCGCGATGTCCCAGCGAGGCGGCCAATCGTTTCGGCATCGTCGAGATCCTCGAGATAATGTGTGCAGTGCGACGCATAATCGCGCTGCATCGATGCGCCTTCCCCAGCGATCACCGAGGCGGTGCAGCTGTGAGCGCTCGTTCGATAGGCGCCCGAAAACCCGCCAGAAGTCGCAAGCGCGATCGTCGAGGCCGATGCGCTCGCTCCTCCTCCGTTCGAGTTTGTGACACCGGGAACCGCACGCGCCGCGACTTCCGCCTCGAAGGGCTCGGGCACGCAAGGCCGCGGGGTCCGGCTCTTGCCCGTCGTCTGCTTCAAGGAGCGGTTTTTCTCCATTGAGCAGCAGTTCCGGTCGGAGCGAGGCCGGCATATGGATCCTCCGGTGCTTCCTTCGCCATCGCGAAGCATCGCTCGACGAGCGCCCGAGGGCCTCGTCGGAGAAATCGGATGAGGCGACCGTCGCCGAACGCTGGCCGACGAACAGCCTCAAGCCCATCTGCTCGCCTTCGGCGCGGCTGACGTCTTCGAGCTCACCGAGCCTCACCTCGACGTTAGACGAGCGGCTTCCGGCATAGAGTGCGTCGGCGGCGGTCGCACCCGCGGCAATTCCGCGAGCGACAAGCGATTCGGCGATTTGGCGACCTTGATCGGGCGATTGCATCGACCGCGCACTAGCGGCTCGAAAGGCCGACCGCCAGCATCCCGAGAAGCACGAGCAGGCCGCACGTGCGGTTGGAACGGAACAACTTCAGCGCGAGCGCTCCGTCGGCCGGGTCGGCTCGCATCGCCTGGTTCGCGAGATGGAGCGCAGCTGGAATGAGCGCGAACAATGCCAGCCAGTCCGGCCGAACCGACCAGATTGCGGCGCCCCAGAAGACCAAGGCGATGATGTAGAAGATTGCGATCCCGAGCGGCACCTTGGATCCAAGCCGGCGAGCTGAGGATTTGACGCCGACCAGGGCATCGTCCTCCATGTCCTGGATGGCATAAAGCGTATCGTACCCAACGACCCAGGCAATGCTTCCGAACCACAGCAAGAATGCAGTCCAGGCGAGACTGCCGGTAACCCCGGCCCAGCCAACCAGGGCGCCCCATGAGAAGACGATTCCGAGCCATGCCTGCGGCCACCAGGTGATTCGCTTCATGAAAGGATAAGCCGCAACCGGAGCGATGCTGATCAGCGCTACGATCACTGCGGCGGGGTTGAGCTGGAGTAGAACGACGAGGCCGATCAAGCAGAGCAGGCTGACCAGAATCCACGCGGATTTGAGTGACACGCGCCCGCTCGCGAGGGGCCGGACGCGCGTCCGCTCGACTTGAGAATCGAGATCGCGATCGACGATGTCGTTGTAGACGCAGCCGGCGCTGCGCATCGCCCAAGCTCCCAGCCCGAGCCACAGAAATAGTTTCCATCGGTCGCCAATACCGGCGAGCGCGAGGCTCCATGCACAGGGCCAGTAGAGCAACCAGCTACCGATCGGTCGGTCGAGCCGCATCAGGCTCGCGAATGGCCGGAGCCGTGGCGGAAGCGCGCCGATGAAGCCGCGGCCCTCGCTGTCGGGGACGATCTCTATGTTGGCAGTCACGATCACACCTAAGTAGGAGGCGGCGATGCCTGCAACCCCCGCCTGGCCGCCGAAGAGCCCGCCGCGTCTGTTCGTTCGACAGGCGCTGGTAGACGGAATTGCCGTTGAACTGGATGCCAGCCACGCAAATTATGTTGGCAATGTGATGCGACTTGGCGTCGGAGCCGAGTTGTTGTTGTTCGATGGTCTTTCCGGCGAATGGCTCGCCCGGATCGTGGAGACCGCCAAGAAGCGGATCACGCTCACGGTCGAGAGCAAGACGCGCGAACTCGAGAACATTCCAGACGTCTGGCTCGCCTTCGCTCCGGTAAAGCGCGCGCAAACCGACTGGCTGGTCGAGAAGGCAACCGAGCTGGGCGTTGCGCGACTGATTCCGGTGATCACCCAGCGGACGATCGTTGAGAGGGTGAAGCTGGAGCGACTGGCGACTATCGCGATCGAGGCGGCCGAGCAGTGCGGCAGAACGCGGGTGCCGGAGATCGGCGAGCCGGTTTCGCTGAAACGCTTCATCGAGGGGCTGGACCCCGCGCGGCACCTCTATTTCGCGGACGAAAGCGGTGGCGATCCGGTCTCCACTGCATTTAGCGAAGGCCCAGCCGCGATCCTCGTCGGTCCCGAGGGTGGTTTCAACGAAGCGGAGCGCATCATCGTCCGCGGCGGTGGCGCTTCCGCGATCTCCCTAGGGCCACGCATCCTCCGGGCGGAGACCGCCGCGCTCGCTGCTTTGGCGATTTATATGGCAGTCGCCGGTGACTGGCGTCCTTATTAACTCATAAGGCGGAATCGCTGGCGCGACTGCATCGGCGCGGCTAGGGCGCGCCGACCATGACCACGCGTACCGACGACAGCTATTCGCGTCAGATCGAGAGCCGAGCCGACCTGCTGACGGTGTTCGCGGGCGGCGAAAAGCCTAAGGACAGCTGGCGCATCGGTACCGAACACGAGAAGTTCGTTTACCAAATCGCCGACCGCCGCGCGCCTTCCTACGACGAGCCCGGCGGGATCCGTGACCTCCTTCAAGGGCTGACGGAGTTCGGGTGGAAGTCAGTCGTCGAGGGCGGCAATGTCATTGCGCTTAGCGGTGACGATGGGAACATAAGCCTCGAGCCTGCGGGCCAATTCGAACTGAGCGGCGCTGCGCTCCAGAACCTGCATCAAACCTGTTCCGAAGCTGCTCGGCACCTGAACCAGTGCAAGGAGGTCGGCGAGCGGCTTGGGCTCGGCTTCCTCGGGCTCGGCATGTGGCCGGACAAGGCGCGCTCTGACCTGCCGGTGATGCCCAAGGGCCGCTACGCTATCATGCGGGACTACATGCCCAAGGTCGGAAGCCTCGGACTCGACATGATGCTTCGCACGTGCACGATCCAGGTGAACCTCGATTATTCCAGCGAAGCCGACATGGTTGAGAAGTTCCGCGTCGGTCTTGCGCTCCAGCCGGTCGCCACCGCGCTGTTTGCTAACTCGCCGTTCACCGAAGGCCGGCCCAACGGCTATAAGAGCTTTCGGAGCCACATCTGGGAAGACACCGATCCGGACCGTACGGGGATGCTGCCCTTCGTTTTCGAGGACGGCTTCGGCTACGAAAGATACTGCGACTATGCGCTCGATGTGCCGATGTACTTCGTCTACCGGGACGAGAAATACATCGACGTCGCGGGCGAGAGTTTTCGGGCCTTCTTGGACGGAAAGCTGCCTCAGCTTCCTGGCGAAAAGCCGCGGCTGACCGACTGGACGGACCATCTGTCGACCGCTTTCCCCGAGGTTCGCCTCAAGAGCTTCCTCGAGATGCGCGGTGCCGATGGCGGACGCTGGAGCCGAATTTGCGCGCTACCGGCGCTATGGGTCGGGCTCCTCTACGACCAGCAAGCGCTCGACGCTTCCTGGGAGCTGGTCAAGCATTGGTCGATCGAGCAGCGCGAGAAGCTGCGACATGATGTACCCAAGCTCGCGCTTGACGCGGTCACGCCCGACGGCGAGTCGATGGGGGACTTTGCCGGTCGCGTGCTCGACATTGCTGCAGACGGACTTACTCGGCGTGGGCGGTTGAATAGCGCCGGCGACAATGAGGGTGGGTTCCTCGATCCATTGCGCGATGTCGTCGCTAGCGGCATGACTCCAGCCGACCGTCTGCTCGATCGCTATTACGGCGATTGGGACGGCGACTTGTCGCAGATCTACGAAGAATTCAGCTTCTAATGGACATGCCTATGCAAAGCCGCCGTTCGCTTTATCCTGACTTCGCACCGTACAAGACCGGGATGCTCGATGTCGGCGACGGGCACAAGCTATGGTGGGAGCTAAGCGGCAATCCGATCGGCAAGCCAGTGGTCTTCCTTCATGGTGGTCCCGGCGGCGGATCAGGACCGGAGCACCGGCGCCAGTTCAACCCGGAAAAATATAAGATCCTGGTGTTCGATCAGCGCGGCTGCGGCAAGTCGACGCCCTATGCAGACCTCGACCACAACACGACTTGGGACCTGGTCGACGATATCGAGAAGCTTCGGACCGAGGTTTCGAGGGTCGATAAGTGGCAGGTTTTCGGCGGCAGCTGGGGATCGACCCTCTCGCTAGCTTATGCTGAGACCTATCCTGAGCGCGTCACCGAGCTCGTGCTGCGCGGGATTTTCCTGTTCGATCAGTATGAGATCGATTGGATGTATAAAGACGGTGGTGCCAGCCAGGTTTATCCCGACAAATTCGAGGAGTTCCTAACGCTCATCCCGGAGGAGGAGCGCGGCGACTTGGTCGAGGCCTATCGCAAGCGACTAACGAGCAGCGATAAGGGTGAACAGCTGCACGCTGCTCAGGTGTGGAGCAAATGGGAGGGCGATATCGTCACGCTCCTACCGAGCCCCTCGACGATCGAGCATTTCACAGCGCCCGACGTAGCCGTTGCGGTCGCGCGGATCGAGAACCACTACATGGCGAACCACGGCTGGCTTGATGAAGGCCAGCTGCTTCGTGACGCAACAAAGCTAAAGGGCATTCCCGGTGTGATCGTGCAAGGCCGCCACGACACCTGTACTCCGCCGGTCGCCGCATGGAAGCTCAAGCGCGCGTGGCCGGAGGTCGAGCTCAACATCATTCCCGACGCCGGGCATTTGTTCAACGAGCCGGGCATCCTCGATGGCCTAGTGCGCGCGACCGATAAGTTTGCCGACCGTTGAGCGTCAGTCCCCGGGGCGGTACGTCCGCTCGGTATGGCTCTTGAGCTGAGTGGGATAAAAATAGACTTCACGCAGTTGACCGGTCGCATAGCGGACGGCTTCATCGTTGAAATGCGGTGAATTGGGGTTGCCACTTTCACCGCCGGCGGTGACCGCGCGGGCGCGAACCCCGTCGCGCCGGAAATCGACCACGGCAACGAAGCTGTTGCCGTTGGTTGCGTACCAACGCTTGGTGCCCGGCTTCTGCGTCGCGCCGAACGAGGCGATCGACCCCCAGCGATTTGAAGTGAAGCCGACCGGAATGCTCGGGCCAGCGTCATTGAATTCGCCCTCGATCGCAGGCGAAATGCGCTGGAATCGGTTCACGTCGCCCCACGGCACCCGCCAGCTGCCAAAGTCTCGTTGCAGTCGATCGAGCGCAGCTGAGAAGGCGTCGAGCTTCTCTGTCGGACTCAGCCGTTCGAAGTGTCGGAACTCGTTCTCATGGTCGTTCCAGCTCTTAGAGAAAGTCGACTTAGCTATTTCGTCGCCCCAGAAATTGGCGAGCGTGTTGGGAATGGAATTGATCGACCAGCGCTTGTCCCACTTCGCAAGGGAAGCCAGCGGTTCGGCAAGCCGCGCCTTTCGCGGATCGGATGTCGGCAGGGCCTGCCACGCCGAGACGAGCATCGGCACCAGGATTTCCCAGGAGGGCTGGGCGCTGTCGAATGCCGCCGACTGCAAGCGATCGAGGCTCCACGGGCCGGGCTCAGTCAGCAGCCGCTTCGCGTGGATCGTTCGATAACTTTCGCCCGCCGTGTCGAGATAAGCGGGGAAGTTCTGCGGCTTTGGCGAATTCACTCCGGCTGCTGAATAAAGCCAGTCGTTGCTGTTGAAGACCCAACCGTTCGGCGGACTAATCGTGTTCGGCAGCTGTGACACGGCGTGGAGTCCGTGCCAATCCGTAGCGGGATCGCTGCCGTCTACGGGCTTTGTGTAGTCGAAGCGATTATCGCGGCGCGGCATGAATTGCGGCGAAAGCACCGCGATTTCGCCGTGATCGTCAGCGAATACGGTGTTGTTGGAGCTGTTGGCTTCGAGGTCGGAGATGCGCATGAACGAGGCAAGATCACTTGCCTTGGTGCGCAAATAGCTTTGTTGCAGCGCTTGGACCGGGCGGTCCATCATGGCGAAGGCGATCCAGCGGCCGTTCTCGGCGCGGATGATTGGGCCGCGGTGGGTCATCCACGCAGTGAAATTGCGTGATGTTAGACGCCCGTCGGCCATCCGGTAGCGAACCGTGATCGGACGAGCCTGCAGCGGTCGGCAGGTCTTGCCATATCGGTAGCAAAAGCCCTTGCCGCGCTGCTCGACCTTCTCGGCGAACTCATCGACATTATCGACGCCGCTTGACGTATGCATCCAGCCGATATGCGGGTTGAAACCCTGGTAAAGAAAGAACTGACCCCAGGTCGCGGCGCCATAGGCGTCGAGCCCTTCGTCGCTCGACATCTGCAGTTCGGAGCGAAAATAGAAGCTGGTGTGCGGGTTGATCAGCAACAGCGCGCCACCATCGCTGGTCAGCTTGGGAGCGATCGCGACCCCGTTGGAGCCCTGTGGTTCGGTATCCTTTACTGCTGATGCGAGCTTAGGGTGCTTGCCTCCATAGAATGCGGCTAGCTGATCAAGGTCAATCCGCTCGATATCGCCGCCGATACTTCCTTCGGTGAAGCTCATCACCATCCAGGGCTCGAGGTGCGTGAGCACCTTGGGGTGGACAGTCGGGTGCGTGGCGAGGAAGTAATTGAGCCCGTCCGCCCAAGCGTCCATCAGCTTGCGCATCTGCGGCGGGCTCATCGCGTAGTCGGCCTTGAGCTCCTTGGAGCTGACATAGAGGCGGGCTCGAAGATCTTGCCAGATAGCCTTCTCGCCGTCCGCCTCTGCGGATCGTCCTAGACTGGTCAGGTAATTGGCTTCGATGCGCGGGAAATCATCCTCGGCCTGCGCATAGATCATCCCGAACACGGCGTCGGCGTCAGTGTGGCCGTGCACGTGCGCGATTCCCCAATCGTCGCGAATGATGGTGACCCGGCCGGCTTCGGCGCGCAATCGCTCGAGCTCAGGCTGCGGCGCCGCGGCGGTAAGCAGTAGGAGAGTTGGTAGAATGAAGAAGCGCATGAATGAACGGCTAGGTCGCTCCGACGGCGGCCGCAAGATTGACGCAACACAATCACGCGTTTTGAGCTTGGCTTCAGGCGTCCGGAAGTGCCTGCTCTGCTTTGCCCCAGTGGGCGAGCTCTTTCGACTTGGCGCGTCTTAGAAGCTCGTCTGCGTCACGGATACTGAAGTGGTGGCCGCTCTGAATATTGTCGAGTTCCTTCCACGTGACGGGCGCCGCGACGGGGGCGCCTTCGCGGGCGCGGGCCGAGTAGGGCATTACTGCGGTCGCGCCGCGCTGGTTGCGGAGCCAGTCGAGGAAGATGCGGCCCTTGCGCTGGACCTTGCGAATGTTCGCCGTGAAGGTCTGCGGCTCCGCTTCGGAGATGGCTCGGCTGAAGCGGTCGGCGAAGCTCTTGACCGTCGGCCAGTCTTTCGACGCG
>CAWAWT010000034.1:0-13333 GCA_963785855.1 uncultured Alphaproteobacteria bacterium | reverse complement strand
TCGGCGACCGGCTTGGTGCTTGATAATTGGAGAGAACCGGCACTTCCCTGAGCGAACTGTCCCGCAGGGAAATAGCCTCCGTACTGTCGTACGGTGTCAAGATATTTTTGGCTCTCATTGTGGGGACGGAGCATCGACACCACGACTCGCGTGAACATGACGATGGATGAGCCGAGTAGACCCATTAGCCCAAGCAGATACGCCGCCTCGGTCCGGCCCTCCGTGAGACCCAGAAAACAATAAAGAAAGGCGGCAAAGGCCATCAAAGTGCAGGCGAGATTGGACAGCACTCCTATTTGGCTGAAGCCTGGAGCGCGACGGAGGTTGAGCGCTCGCCTGACGCCCGTCGCGGCGTAAACGAGAATTGCGATGAGCGCGGCAAGCGCTGAGCTGCGCACCGCGAGCTCACCATCGAGAAGCAGGCTGGTGAGGACCGACGGAAGCAGGCCGTAGGAAAGTCGCCGACAGGCTCGCGAACAGCATCAAGGTCAGTCGGGTCGCGTCGACTCTCGCATCGTCTCCGCCTTGCTGTTGTCCAAGCCGGCTGGCGAGGCTTCCGAAGCCCGCGAACGCGACCGACATTTGGGCGATCACCACACAAAGCTCCAATGGATCGCTCGTCATCCGACCACCCCCGATATCGAAGCGAAGGTACGGCGAAGTGGAATCGATTGTCGATAGCCATGTGTCGCAGTGTCGCTTCGCCCTTTTCGTGGCCGGTCGCTACGCTAAGAGCGGATGTATGACCAAACTCCCATCCCCGCCGACCGCCGAGCGACGGCCGCATAGCTATGAACGTCATGGAATGAAGATCGAGGATCCCTGGCACTGGCTGCGCGACCCGAAATATCCCGAGGTCGATGACCCGGACGTGCTCGCCTATCTCCACGCGGAGAACGCCTATTTCGAGGGCTGGGCTGGGCAGCACAAGGAACTGCTCGCGACTCTGTTCGAGGAGATGAAGGCGCGGATCAAGGAGGACGACAGCTCGGTCCCGCTGCGCGACGGCGATTATCTCTACTGGTGGGCCTTCAAACCCGGCGCTCAGTATCGCAGCTGGTATCGAAGGCCGGTTGGCGGGGGCGAGGACGAGCTCATCTTCGACGAGCCGGCCGAAGCGCATGGCGGGCATTATTTCCGTTTGGGAGCGCTCGAGGCGAGCCCCGATGGAAAGCTGCTGGCGACTCTGGCCGACTATGACGGATCAGAGCGGTTTCAGCTGCGCATCCGCGATCTCGCATCGGGCAAGGACACGGAAACGGTCACCACTGTCGGCATCGGCCAGCCGGTCTGGACCAGCGATAGCGCTGGGATCGTGTTCACCGAGGTCAACGATCAATGGCGAAGCTACCGCGCG
Source organism: uncultured Alphaproteobacteria bacterium (assembly GCA_963785855.1). Lineage (GTDB taxonomy): Bacteria > Pseudomonadota > Alphaproteobacteria > Sphingomonadales > Sphingomonadaceae > Sphingomicrobium. The sequence continues at coordinate 11,976 of CAWAWT010000034.1, read as the reverse complement.
CGCTACCACCGGCTCGGAGCACCCGCGAAAGAGGACATCACACTCTACGAGGAGACCGAGGAGCTCGGTTTCTCGGTCGGCATCGGCAAGTCGCACGATGACAGTCTGATCCTGATCTCGACCGGCGATAATGCGACGAACGAGGTTCGGTTCGTCTCGGCGGATGATCCATCGCAGGCGCTGACGCTGATCTCACGCCGAAAGCCCAATCGCGAATATCATGTCGACGCCGCGCACGGGAAATTGTGGATCCACACCAACGACAACAACGTGAACTTTCGCCTCGCCGAAGCGGATATCGGCGAACCCGAGCAATGGCGGACGATCGTCGAGGGGTCGGACAATGTGTATCTGACCGGCCTCACCGCCTATCGCGATTATCTGGCGATCAGCAGTCGGGTGAATGGGCTCGACCGGCTGGTCCTTCGGACCTACTCGGGCGATGAGACTCCAATTCCCTTCGCGGAAGCGAGCTACAGCGCCTTCTTCATGGGCAATCCCGAGTTCGCACCGGAAAGCTATCGCGTCGGCTATTCGTCGATGGTGACGCCGCTGACCACCTATGATTATCATCCCGGGACCGGCGCACTCGAGGTTCTGAAGGTCCAGGAGATTCCGAGCGGTTACGACGCTTCGCAATATGCGACCGAGCGGCTGATGATCGAAGCGCGCGACGGAGTGAAGGTGCCGGTCTCGGTGGTTTACGGAAAGGACTTCGAGAAGAACGGCGAAGGGAAGCTCTTTCTCTACGCCTATGGAGCGTACGGGATGGCGATCCCGCCGACCTTCAATTCGAACCGGATCAGCCTCCTCGACCGCGGCTGGGCGTGCGCGATCGCCCACATTCGCGGCGGCGACGACCTCGGCTACAAATGGTTCCTGGACGGCAAGCTGACCAAGCGGACGAACACCTTCAACGATTTCGTCGACGTTGCTAAGGGACTGATCGAAGCGAGGTTCACGAGCGCAGGCAAGATTGCGATCAACGGCGGCTCGGCAGGCGGCGAATTGATGGGCGCAGTCGTCAATTCCAACCCCGAGCTTTGGAGCGCTGCGGTCGCAGATGTGCCCTTCGTCGACGTCCTCAACACCATGCTCGACGACATGCTTCCGCTTACCCCCGGCGAGTGGCCCGAATGGGGCAATCCGATCACCGACGAACAGGCGTTCCACTACATTCGCAGCTACTCGCCCTATGACCAAGTGAAAGCGCAGGACTATCCGCCGCTGCTCATCACCGGAGGGCTCACCGACCCGCGTGTGACTTACTGGGAGCCGACCAAGTGGGCCGCCAAGCTCCGCGCAACCAAGACCGACCGGAACCTGCTGCTCCTGAAGATCAACATGGGGGCGGGACATGGCGGAAAGTCCGGGCGTTGGGACCGGCTGCACGAGATCGCGGAGACCTATGGCTTCATGCTCACGCAAACGGGATGACAAGCCCGGTCTTCGAAATGGCTTTCGCCGCGGGTCCGGAGCACATCGACGAGCTCGGGCATGTCAACAATGCCGTGTGGGTTCGGTGGATCCAGTCGGTCGCTGTGGCCCATTGGGAGGCGGTCGCACCGCAGGCTCACAAGGACACTTTTCATTGGGTCGTGGTACGGCATGAGATCGATTATCTCCGTCCCGCTCACGAAGCCGATGTGGTGACCGCGCGAACCTGGGTTGCCGATGCGCCGCAGGGGGCGCGCTTCGACCGTTTCGTCGAGTTCATCGGTCCGGACGGGAAGGTCTGCGTTCGATCGCGGACCCAGTGGGCGATTATCGACAGGGCACTTGGACGGCCCATCCGAGTGCCTTTAGAAGTGATAGCGCCGTTCGTTTCGCAAGAGTAAGCACCGGCGATGCGCCGGATCATACTCTATGATTACTATCGTTCATCCGCTTGCTACCGAGTTCGGATCGCCCTCAACCTCAAAAGCGTCGACTATGAAAAGCGCCCGGTAAATCTGCTCGAGAGCGAGCAGGAATCCGCCGAGTATCGCGCAGTGAACCCGCAGGGTCTCGTGCCGATGCTGGAGATCGACGGAAATCGCCTGACGCAAAGCCTCGCGATCATCAACTACCTCGACATCCGCTATCCCGTACCGCCTCTCATTCCAGCCGCTGCGGCCGAGCGAGCGCACGTCGTCGCGATGGCGATGACGGTCGCTTGCGACATCCACCCGCTGAACAATCTGCGCGTTCTCAAATATTTGAAGAACGAGCTCGGCCACTCGCAAGATGAGATCGATCGCTGGTATGCGCACTGGATCAACGAAGGCCTCATCGCACTCGAGGCCATGGCCAAGCCGAAGGCCGGCAAATTCCTGTTCGGTGGCGCACCAACGGGCGCGGATGTGTGCCTCGTTCCGCAGCTCTACAATGCGCGGCGGTTCAACGTGTCGCTCGAAAATTATCCGACATTGCTGCGCGCCGAGGAGAATTCGAACAAGCTCGAGGGCTTCGCCTCGGCGCATCCCGATCGACAGGAGGTGCCTGTATGAACCGTGTCGATACGATGACCCGAGGAATGTCCGGATTGAGGGCGCTCGCCTCGGTCGAGATCCCGTCGATAGAAGGCAAGGTCAGTGACGAGGAATGGGCAATCCGGGTCGACCTTGCATGCGCTTACCGGATGGTCGCTCATTACGGCTGGGACGACCTCATCTTCACGCATCTGTCGGCGCGGATCCCCGGCCCAGAGCATCATTTCCTGCTCAACCCCTATAATCTCATGTTCGAGGAAGTGACGGCGAGCTCACTGATCAAGGTCGACGTGAACGGCAATCCTCTTGAACCAAGTCCGTTCGTCACCAACCCGGCGGGCTTTACGATCCACTCGGCGATCCACATGGCGCGGGAGGACGCGCATTCGGTGATGCATCTGCATACGCCGCAGGGCCAGGCGGTGAGCGCCCACGCCGAAGGGCCTGCTTCCGCTCACCCAGGCGGCGATGATCGTTCGCGAGGACATCGCCTATCATGATTATGAGGGAATCGCGGTCGACCTCGGCGAGCGCGAGCGACTGGTCGAGGACCTCGGCACGAAGAACCTCATGCTGCTGCGAAATCACGGCACGCTCGCGGTCGGCGAAACGATCGGCGAGGCGTTCATCAGGCTCTACATGCTCGAGCGCGCCTGCCAGGCGCAGGTCATGGCGCTGACCGCGGGCGATGCGCTTAACAACCCTCCGCAAGGCGCTCCCGAGGTGACCGCCCAGCAAGGTGCCGTCGGGCTTCCACTTGCCGGCAAGCTGCTCGCGTGGCCGGCGCTTAAGCGGAAGGCCTATCGTCTCGATCCCGACTTCGCGACCTAGTCACTTTCCATATCGGAAAGTTTTCGCTTGCCAGATTGGAAAGTCAGTCTTATGACTTTCCATCATGGAAAGCGAAAGGACGAAAATGGAAACTTCGGATGCGCGCTCGGCCCTCGAGGCCAAGAAATTTGCGGAAGCTCAAATGGCTCGCGCTGCAACGTGCCCGCCCTGGCGACATGCTGTGTTCGGATTGATGATGGGCGGCCTGGTTGCGACTCCGGCCTTCGAACTGCCGATCCGCATCTCGATCCTGGTCGCGCTGCTCGCCCTTGTCCCGATCATCATTCATTCGGACCGGAAGCGCATGGGCATGTTCATCAATGGCTACCGGAGGGGCAAGACGAGGATCGTCGCTCTTACCATCCTCGCGGTCGAGCTGTCGCTCTACGCGGTCAGCGTCATTCGTGGTCTCGACCACCACGACCGCGTCACGCCCCTCGTGCTCGGCGCCGCCGGAGTGGCGATCGGCATATTCTGGAAGCAAGCTCTGGCAGCGGGTTTTCGTCCGCGAGATGGGGACCTGAACGTGGATGTCCCAACCGGTTTCGACGCTGTCCTGCACCCGCCGGCTCGGCTTCAGATCGCGGCCGTACTGGCCCAGGCGCAAGAGGCCGAGTTCGCACTTCTCAAGTCGATCACCGGAGCAAGCGATTCCGTCATGTCGAAACATCTCGCGGCACTGTCCGACGCGGGTTACGTGGCTCTTCGCAAGGCCGCGGCGGATGGGCGCCAGCGCACCTGGGCTCGGCTGACCTCAAGCGGGCGAACCGCGTTTCGGCGGCACGTCAAAGCGCTGGAAGCACTCGCGTCCGCTGTTGCAAGTGACGATGGTGACGGGCAAATCGAAGAGGTGAACCAGGCGCTTCGAAGAGCTTGAGCCGGAAGGCTGCCAGCGTTCGGCGATTATCGCGCTCTCGCAAAGGCGCGACTGCCGCATTTCCTGTTCGAATATCTTGACGGCGGCTCCTACGACGAAGTCACGCTCCGGCGAAATGTCGCGGACCTGCAGGCTGTCACGCTCAGGCAACGCGTGCTTCGCGATGTATCGTCAATCGACCTTTCGACCGAGTTGTTCGGCCAGCGCTGGTCCATGCCCGTTGGTCTCGGACCGGTCGGCTTGTCCGGTCTTTATGCGCGCCGCGGCGAGGTCCAGGCGGCGCAGGCTGCCGCTGCTGCCGGCTTACCCTTCACGCTGTCGACGCTAAGCGCGTGTTCGATCGAGGAAGTGGCTAGAGAAGCGCCGCTCTGGTTCCAGCTCTACATCGTCAAGGACCGCGAATTCGTCCGCGACATGATTGCTCGAGCCCAGGCAGCAGGTTGTGGCGCTCTGCTCTTGACGGTCGACCTCGCCGTGCCCGGCACTCGCTATCGCGATTATCGCGCGGGCATTTCCGGATCATTGCGCGGCCCGGCGAGCCGGTTCGGACAAGTCCTCAAGCGGCCCGATTGGGCGTGGGACGTTGCGATTCGCGGTCGACCAATGACGATGGGCAATCTCGAAAAATTGCTCGGATCGGGGGCGGTGCTTGCTGACCTGATGGGCTGGGTCAGCCGCAATTTCGACGCAAGTGTTGCCTGGACTGACGTCGAATGGGTCCGATCGCAATGGGACGGGCCGCTGATCCTCAAGGGAGTTCTCGATCCCGATGACGCGCGCGAGGCGGCGGCAAACGGCATTGATGCGCTAGTTGTGTCGAACCACGGCGGGCGGCAATTGGACGGCGCGCTTTCGACCGCTCGGGCGCTTCCAACGATCGTCGATGCGGTTGCCGAGCGAGTGACCCTTTTCGTCGACGGCGGTGTTCGATCAGGCCTCGACGTCGTTCGCATGCTTGCGCTCGGCGCGGACTTCGTCCTGCTGGGGCGCGCCTGGGCCTATGCGCTCGCAGCCGAGGGGAAGGCGGGCGTTGCGCATGCCCTTCAACTGATCGAAACGGAGATGCGGGTGGCGATGGCGCTGACGGGCTGCACCAGAATCGAAGAAATCGACCGCTCATCGCTCGCCTGAAATAAACGTCAGGCGACGTTCCTCATCGCCCCGCCGCCTTCGCGGAATAATCTTTCCACGTCCTCGGCCGTCATTGGTTCGGCGAACAGGAAGCCCTGCACCGACGAGCAGCCATGGGCGCGAAGCTCCATCAACTGAGCGGTCTCCTCGACACCTTCGGCAGTGGTCTCGATGTTGAGGGCATTGGCAAGCTCGGTGATCGCGCGGACGATCGCGCTCGCGCCCTCGCGGGTGAGCAGGTTCTGGATGAAGCTGCGGTCGATCTTCAACTTGTCGAACGGGAAGCTCTGCAAATAGCTGAGCGAGGAATAACCCGTTCCGAAGTCGTCGAGCGCGACCCGAATGCCCAACGAGCGGAGCGAGTGGAGCAGCTTCAGCGTCGCTTCGCTGCCCTCAAGGAAGATGGATTTGGTAATCTCTACCTCGAAGCGGTTGGGCGCGAGGCCGCTATTCGCAAGCGCGTTGAGGATCGTCTCGTGGAGGGCCCCGCGGTGGAACTGCACCGGCGAGACGTTGACCGCCACACGAATTTGGTCGGGCCATTGGGCGGCCCGGGCGCAAGCTTCGCGGATCACCCATGCCCCGAGCGGTACGATCAGGCCCGTATCCTCGGCCACCGGAACGAACTCGGTTGGCGAGACCAGCCCGCGTGTCGGGTGTTTCCATCTAAGGAGCGCCTCGAACGAGCTAATTCGGTTCTGCTCAAGGTCGAACAGGGGCTGGTAATGGAGTTCGAACTGGCCTTGCTCGAGTTCGATCCGGAGGTCGGACTCGAGCTGGCGACGCTCCTGTGCGCGTTGATTGAGGCTTTCCTCAAAGAAGGCGTAAGTGCCGCGGCCCGCTTCCTTTGCGCGGTACAGCGCAAGATCGGCGTTCCGAAGCAGCACACCTCCATCCGCGCCATCGTCCGGAGCGATGGCGATGCCAATGCTGGTTGACGGCATGAACTCATTCCCGTCGATGCAAATCGGTTGAGTGATCGCGCCTAGGATCTCGCGGGCGAGGCGGTCGATCGAGTTGCGATCACCTCCGGCACGCTGAAGCACCACGAACTCGTCGCCCCCGAGGCGTCCGACGAAATGGCCTCGCGCTGCGTGGCGAAGCCGCTGGGCAGTTTCGACGAGCAAGGCATCCCCGGCGGGGTGGCCGAGGGTGTCGTTGATCCCCTTGAAATGATCGAGGTCGAGGCAGTGCAGAGCGAACAGGCTGTCCTGACTTTCAGGGGTGCTGAACAATTGCTCCAGCTGTTGGTGGAACATCGTGCGATTCGGCAAGCCGGTAAGGACGTCGTTGAAGGCGAGCTGAGTGATCCTTTGCTCGCGCTCGATAATCTTGCCGACCATATCGTTGAAGCTCGTCGCGAGGCGGGCAAGCTCGTCGCTTCCGCGAACACGGACCTGCACACGCTCGCCGCTGGCGAGTCGCCCAGCAGCTTCGTCGAGCCTCGCTAAAGGCTGCGTAATGCGTCCGGCCGCGCGCCAGGTCGCGAAGGCCATCAAGACCAGCCCAAGCAAGGTCGTCACGGCAAGGCCGAGCTGCAACTTACGCGCGTCAGCCAGCGCTTGGGCTTTGGGGTAAGCAAGCAGAAGGATCGCTCGCTCGCCGTCGGAAAATGTTGGCAGCGACTTCGCAAGCGCGATCGATTTCTCGCCCGCGACGCTCATCTCGAACGCCGCGCCGCTTCGTACATGATCCTCAGCAAGGATGGCGGAAGGACCATTCAACACCGACATGGTGCCGGCCGCCTCGGCCCAACGGCCATGGCTTTGCGAAAGCACGGCCGCGTGGAGCGGGATTGCGGACAATCGCTCGAGGCCGCGCATTTCGTGCGCATCGAGGTCGGCCGCGAATACCACCCAGCCGATCAAGGTCGGTGCCATGATCGGCGCGGCAACGAGCTGGCGTGGACGGCCGGAAAGGACGGACACGCCGGTCAACTTCCCGTCGTCGAGCGGCTCCCACAGACGCTCCGTGTCGCTTGCTGGGATCGACGGGTCGATGGCCGTGACCTTGCCGTCCACTGTCACGATGAAGGCGCTCTTGACCTTGAGCCGTGCCGCGGCATTCCCAAGCGCCGATTGCATCGTCGGCCGATCGCCCGTCGCCACGGCGGCACGGAATCCGAAATCGCGGGCAAGTAGCTGCGCCGCATTCTGGAGCTCGTGAGCGCGCTGCTCCCACAGGCGGTCGTAGACCGCCCCGGAGGACTGAAGCTGGCCTTCAACCTCGCGCGAGGCAGCGCCGGCGATGAAGGTCGACAGCGCTGCGGAAATGACCAACATCGCCGCCGCGAAGAGAAGCGCGAACTGAACCGTCAGCCGCGTGCTGAGCGAGCGGAAAGTCCCCACGCCTCAATAGTCCATCGGCATGGTGGGCGGCGGAGGCCGGAGACGAATCGAAAAGCTCGCGCTACCCTGCCCTGCCCTAATCGACTGCTGCACAGCGCCCCCCGGTGCGTGCAGATACGGATGCCACACGCTAAGCCGCCCATTGGCGTTCGGCGCATCGAAGGTGGCGATCCCCTGCCCATTTGTGCGCGAAGTCCAGACGCTGTCGGTCACGACGATGAACGCGGTCATCTGGTCGTGAATGTTGCATCCGAGCGCAACGACACCCGGCTTGTCGAAATGCACGGTGGGCGATTGCGACTTTGCGAACAGCTTGAGCTCGAACCTCTTGGCGGGGGAGAAAGAGTAAACGTGGTGCTTAGTGTTATCGAGGTTCGGGAAGGACACATCTGCTCCGACCGGGATGATCGTTAGGAACGGATGAAATTGCAGGTTCTGCTGCGAGATAACGTAGCGGCCGCTACTGCGCGGCGCTCGTGCCGCTGATCCGGTGGGATAGAGAGTGACGACAGCGTCGCGGACCGGATGTCCGCCTTGGTCCACCACGCGCACCGTCAGCGGCGCCGCGCCAACCTGCGCCGCGAGCGCGATGCCTGCCAAGAATCCCAACAATCCACGGGCCATCCGGGGAGGGTAACGGGTAAACGGTAAAGGCCCTGCCGCCCGAGATGGTTACCAATGCATTCGTAACTCGGCCTGAAGCTGCGTCTGGCGCTGGCGCGGATTGAGCCCAAGATCGTCGCGATCCTCGCGCCAGCTCGAGACGTGGATAAGCTCGATGAGGCTCGTGAAATGCGTCCACTCGCGCTTTCCGGCGATCATCGCTGACCAGCCATTCTCATCATAATCTTCGTCGATGACGCTTCCACTGTTGCGCGTGTCAAACAGCTCCGCGCGGGTCGCCAGTCCGAGCTGGCCGATCGGTTTGGTCAAAAGCACGAACGCCGAGCGGAAGCGGTTGTCGCCCCAGCGCGCTCCATTCGAGGTGTACCCAATGCGCGTTCGACCTTGAAGCGCCTGCGCCTTCAGCTCGGCGCCCCCGCCGAGCTTCGCAACCACGCCGATATCGTCGAACGCGGTGCGCCAGCCCCATTCGTGCTCGGGGTTCACATCTTCGGGGTCGGCCCGATTGTCATAACGCAAGAGGTCGATCCGAACCGGGATAGGCGGTTGCCAGGACAGCTTCACATAATAGCCCGGGCGATGGGCGAACCCGCTATGGAGATCGATAAGCGGATGGGTGAACGGCGCCTGCTTCGCGGCCATCGGGTCGCTGATCGGTGGAAGCGGCCAGCGATTGAACGCGAGCGTCGTCCGGTCCTGCAGAGCCCAGCCGCGGAAGGTCAAGAGCGTGCCGGCGGTGTCATTGGCTGCAAATAAGGCAAGGGTTGCGCGCAATCGCTGCGAGCCGGCTTCTGTCTGCGCGCTCGCCTCCACTGCGATTGGGCGAACCTCCTCACCAATCCAGCTGTTGATCGCCGAAGGCGTGATCGAATTCGGCGACATGCCAATCGGCGCCTTCATGCTCCAGGCTGACAGGAGGCCACATCAAACCGGCCCGAGCTGAGAAGGACGTTTCGTTGTTCGACCGCATCGGGCGGAAATTCAGATAGGCCTGGCTCAAGCCAGCCTGCGTGCGCTCACCGCCCTGGATTGAACCGACGATGATCGCGGACAGGGACCAGTCGAATTGGGGTTGCCAGATGAGGTTGGCATTACCAAGCTCCGGTCGAACCTGGAGATTCCCGTCGCTGCCTGATCGCAACTTGCCCAGGCCGCGATCAAGCCAGCTCCTTTCGCCGTTGACGGCCACGAGCCGGATATCGCCGCTGACCTCGAAAGTGTCGGGCGCAAAGAGACGCAGGTCGGAAGCGCGTGCGGGCGTTGTCCACGACGAAGCGATCGCGCAGCCAATAAACGCGCCGCAAGAACCCAGGCTTCGAAAGGCACCAATCATGCCAACGACTTAGTCAAACTTGGTTAAGATTATGGCTACCGTGATGGGCCGTATTCAGCGCGGTTACTATTCGCCCCGATGTGAGATCGAGTAGAGTTACCGATCGCAGCGCCAGGCCCGATCGCAAGTCGAAAACGATGGTGGTTTTAAGATCCGTTTTCCGGGCTTCAGTTTTTCGCCTTCTCTGAGTCTCATCACCGTTACGGGCGAAGCAACAGCGCCAGCAATCAACGAGTTCGACGTAACAACCACAGTCGTTCCCGGGCCTACAATCTGGGCTATGGCGCTCCTGAAGCCGTCGGGAGCGTGAAAACGCTGCCATTCTTCGGGGGGAACCGCCTGATGCGAGGTCGCGTCGGAGGAGAGCGACACGCGCATCCAGTGCTGACCCAACGCATCGATATTTCGCAAAGTGTAAGCCCAGGTGCCGTAGACAGGTCCATCAACAGCAACATCCGATGCTCCGATTTCAACGCCGTTGCGCAGGACGACCACTTTTCGATCGGCGGTGCTGAGGACGACCGATACCGGCCCCATTGGCGATTTCTCGGGGTGCCAATCATACTTGCCGCTGGAAGCGACCGCCTCCGGGCCCGAAGCTGCGACAATCTCCGGTGCGGGCGCAATCCTTGGCGTTACCTTTTCCTTCGTAATGACGACCGTCATTCCGAGCCCGGTTGCTCGGTAAAGCAGTTTGGCGAACGCCGCGGGCAGGCGAATGCATCCGTGCGAAGCAGGAAAGCCCGGCAGATTACCGGCATGCAGGGCAACACCGCCCCAGGTAAGCCGCTGCATGTAAGGCATTGGGGCGTTGTCGTATTTGGACGAATGGTGCTCCACCTGCTTCTGGAGCACAGTGAACACTCCCGTTGGAGTGTCATGACCCGTCTTGCCGGTTGAAACCGTGGTCGCGCCGATCGGAACGCCGTTGCGAAAGAGCAATGCCCGCTGGGTCGAAGATTTCACGATCAACTGCATCGGACCATCCGGCGCGACCTGAGGCGCCCAGACGAACTGGCCGGCCTTGAGGGTCGTCACCGTTTGTACGACTGATCCGTGCCCGATCTGCACCTGCTGTGCGAAAGCGGGTGCAGCCAAGCCGAGCAGCACGAAAGACCAGTAGCTGCTCAATAGAAAACCGAGATATTCACTGGACCTAATGAGCGAGCACCAAAGCGACCGGACAGGCTTTCAGCAGGGAACGAGTTCACGCCCCCGAACAGGAACTCGCCAGCGCGATTATGGCCATAGCCGCCCATGACGATGTAGCTCGCTTTCTTCTGCGTCGCATATTGGACAAGCGACTCCTCGACTGGGTCCTGCTCGAGCACCGAGGTGTCGAGTTCTGCGTGAACGCCGTGCCGCGACAGATATTCGAGAGCAGCACCGTGGGAGGAGCCTGCTCGCCGTTGAAAAATCGAATGATGCGAACATTCGAGGAGAGCTTCAATAGCCCGACAGCATTGCGAACCGCGTTCGCTGCTTCGTAGCTGCCATTCCATGCGATGACAGCCGGGCCAAACGGGTCAAACATTCCGTCCGTCCCCGGGGATAAGGAGCGGAAGCCTCCACGGCCATAAGAACATCGCCGATTATGCCAATCTCGAGGTCTTGTTGTCGGCCCAGATCAGCTTGACGTCCTGTAACCACAATGTCGCTGAGCGCTGCGCAGCGGACCAGTTCGGTCACGGTGTTTGCTGTCACCTGTTGATAATCCCAAGGGACGTCCTCGTCACTCAGGCGCGTCTCAAGGTTGGAACGAAGTTTCTCTTCTTCCTCGTCGATCTGCTCGATGATCCTGTCCATGACGAACAGGCCGCCAAAGCCGCCGGTCGCCACGTACGCTTCAATCGGAGTGACGTGCAGACATCTGAGGTGCGCTCCCGTCGCTCGCGCAAGCACCAGGGCGACTCGCAGCCGCGCTTCCAGATTCGCGTCGTTTTGGACGTGAAGAAGTATAGTCTTGATTGCAGCGCCCGCGCCAGGGTCGGAAGCGGCTTCCCCCGCTATGAATGCTGGCTGGATCGTGGTAGCCATCAAGCTCCCTCGTTCTACTCCAATGCTTTAGGTTCAGCGAGGGCCGGGGCCTGACGATGGAGGCCTGGTCCGCCTGGCAAATCTCGGCGAATGTCTCCGTAACGTCACTTGGCTCGGGATCACGCATTGCCGCATCGGCGAAGTCCGATGATCCGATGACACGATCCTGACCGTCGCAGACCGGAAAGCCTACGACCTGCCGTTTGCCATGGTTTCAAGCGCCTCCTCAACGTCATCGCCAGGCGAGCAGGTCGCAACATCATCGCTCATGATGCGGCGGATCGGCGAGAAAGAATCAAGAAACTGGCCGCAACGGCACGCACG
>CAWAWT010000033.1:0-18850 GCA_963785855.1 uncultured Alphaproteobacteria bacterium | reverse complement strand
TAACGTATGGCTTCACATATTGCGGGGGCATCAGGCGCACCTCGTGACCAAGCGCCATCAGCTCGCGTGCCCAGTAGTTGGCGCTGGCGCAGGTCTCCATCCCGACCAGGCAGGGCACCAGCTTCTCGAAGAACGAAAGCAGCTTCGTTCGGCTCAGCTTCCGGCGCAGCACGATCTGGCCTTGCGCATCGATCCCGTGCACCTGGAATACCGACTTCGCGAGATCAACGCCCACAACCGCTACATCTTCCATCGTGTCCTCCTCTCCACAGTGACCTCACAAAAGTGCCGGTCGAGTGGAGCGCCGTCCACGACATCAATTGCGGACATTTGCCGACTAGTATCTTCGCTGGCGTGACTACGCGAGACGACCAGTCTCCGGGCAAGAACCGGGATAGCGGGATCGGCTGCGTGCGGGCTGTTTTTGCCCTCAACACCGTTTTGATGAGTTTGGTCGCCCTCAGCTTCTCGTTGGGACCTGTACTCAAGCCCCGAGCAAGAGCATTGGTATCGCTACGGCTCTCTTGGCTTCTTGCTTGCAGGGTCAGTCTTGCCCGCAATCGCTCTGGTCGCCGCACGCAGATCACTTGGGCTCGGGCTCGGGCTCATTATCGCGTTGATGGGATGGCTGCTTATAACCCTATTCGCATTCATTGGGTTCGTAATGCTGTCTGGCGGGGGCGTCTGACGAGTTCCAGCCAATGGCAGCATTCCACCCGAAGTTGCCGGGGCGGCTCCCCCATTGCAGACATTGGGAAGCGTGGCCTACGACTGCGGCCGTGCGTCACTCCTCACTTGTAGCCTTCCTGAACGGCGAGCTTCCTTCGGACGAGCTTTGGCGCGAAATCGAGACCGAGGTCACACAATGTCTCACAGCTTGCGCCAAGGGTGAGTCGGGGACACGTCATCATCACCGATGGGCCAGACACGCTAGTTTCGCGCGAGCAGGTGGCCATCCTCATGGCTGCATTGGCAGAAGCTAAGCTGCCACTGAAAGCCGCGAGTACATCGCCGACGCGCTCATCATGAACGGCGACTTCGAATGGCAAGACGAAGCGGTGGCCGAAGCACTGTTCTTTCTTTCCGACGAAAGCGCAGCGCCAAATGTTGGCGGAGGTTGACGCGGCGCGGAGCCGCCTCGCAACAGGCCGTTAGTGTCAGCTTTCCACCCAATCTTGCCGTCAAGGTCCAACGCATTGCGGTCATTAGCGGCGTCATCCACGATATCCGTATGAGTGACGATGAGCTTATGGTGCGACTGCGTGACCGGAAGGGCGAGGCGGTAACGGTTGCTGGCGTGTATCTAGACCTTCGCTTCTACATCAAAGGCCGCTTTCGGTATTCGTTCTACTTCGGCCTAACTGATGCTCACGGAGCCTGTCGGACAACCTTTGGGAAGATTGAGCGGCAGCTTGAGGCCAACCAGCGGCTCTTTCTAATGGACTACAACACTGCTCTTTCTGACTGTGACACATTGATCGGCATTGTAGCTCCCACTGCGAGCGAGCTTGTCGAGCGGCAAGTTGCCCGATTGAAATGGTGGCCCAAGGAACCGTCAATATCTGAGGCAGCAAACGACCGGGGACGCTGCCAAGAGCAAAAGTTCGAGCTACATCGCGGTCGCGGTAATTCGTTCGAGTTGCTTTGCGACGTGCATGGCTCGGCCTGAAGCCATTTGCCAGTGTCCGCCTTCCACCCGAACTTGCCGCCCGACTTCGACCCATTGCGGCCTTGCTGACTTCCGGCAAGAAGGTGGCATGCAAGCTGAGCTTCGACAAATCCTGACGACGAGCCACGATGCACTGGACAGCATCCAGCCAACGACTGACGCCTTCTGCATTTCGCTGAGAGCCCTAATCGGGCGACTGGTTCGGAGGGCGAGGACTCCTTCGACTTCGATGTATGTTCGCCGCAATGGCTCGCGGCTGAGGTGGAACGGCATCCGATTATCAGCGGCAGGCTCTTGCTTGTCACTCGTCACTTCGACCCCACGCAGGTCGAAGAGTATGTTCGCAAGAGAGTCGCTCAAGCCTCTGGCGCCGATTGGCCGAGTGTCGCTGTTAAATTAGCTCGATGGTCACAATGCGAGTTCGAGGACTACCAAGAGAGCTAGCGGCAGCTTCCCACCCAGACTTGCCGTCTGTGTTCGACCCCTTGCAGACATTCGCATTCTGTGAGGTATTTAGCTGAAGTTGAATTGGAGCGAGGTTCGCAACGCGTTTACTACGGGAGGGGACAATGCTCATCTGGCTAGCCTTCGCAGCAGCGGCCTCCGCAGCGCCTGACAATAGGATCGCGGTGCAATCGGTTTCCGCAGTCATCGACCATGTTGGTCTATACGTCGCGGACCCCGCAAAAAGTGCTGCTTTCTATCAACGAGCGCTGGGGCTTAGGCCTCTGGCCCAGAATGCGTCCCCCAATATGCGTTGGGTTGGTTCGAGCACTTTTCAGCTTCACTTGATCGGCGGTCGCACAAAGCCGGTCGACACGACGAGCGCGACACACTTTGCGTTTCGCGTGCGCAACCTGCGGGATGAGGTCGCACTCCTCGATCAGGAACGCATCCCATGGACAGATTTCGACGGAGTGCCTCACAAGATTACTCGGCGGTTCGACGGAGTCTTGCAAATCTATTTTCAGGACCCTGACGGATCGATTGAAGTTAACCAAGCCCCGCAATGAGTAGCGACAGCCTAGTGTCAACTTTCCACCCAAACTTGCCGCGACAGCTTCCAATCCCATTGCAGACACAACCCCGGTCGCTACGTTGCTTGCCATGAGAGCATCTCTGCAACGCGAACTGACTGCTAATCTCGCAAGAACTGGCGGCTACGAGGTGATCTCATTCAAGAATTACGATTGCCTAATGTTCTCGCGAGGAGAGACATTGAAAATGTTTCTTCCCACGTTGGAACGAATGTGGATGGTATCGCCAGGAGACCGAAGGCTTAGCGGCGAGATCATCGTGGCATTCCCAGACGCCATAAAGAAGCTTCGGCCGCCGTCGAAAAGATACGAACTGGGCGACATCATCTTCGACATGAATCGAAAACTTTTCGGGTGTGTCACCGCACTCGGGGTTCGTCGATGGTTCTGCAAACCCGCTCTTTCTTCGAAGGGTGGCGGCCCTACTGGAAGCGCTCCCCGCCAATCGGCGCGGTTGGCAGGCGAGGTTCGGTCACGATTTCTTCGAGTGGCCTTTCGGCCAACGTTTCGGAGAGGTGATAAAGTTTTTGCGCGGGAACGTCGTTTTTCAAGATCCGCCAAATCCCCTCATGGATCTGATCAAAGTGGAAATCTCGATGACGGACGGTGCTTGAGCGGGCGGCAAGGCGTAACGTCAGCTTCCCACCCATTGGAGACATAAGTCATTGTCTAACCGGCTACCTTCACCATCGGGCGTGAGGTCGCGAGCACTTCGACACAAAGGTCGAGCCCTGCGATCAGGTAGTGAACGAATGTCTGCTCCATCAATGCCGCCGTTCCGGTTCCGAACTCGGCCAGATAGGTGCTTTCGTTAATTTCATAGACTGTGCCGACCCCCGCGTTCTCAGAAATCTCGTTCGCGCCAATGGTCCAGGATCTCAGACTCTATCGTGCGCACGAAAGCTCACGACATCATCGAAGATCAACTCGATAGCTCTGCCGTGTCGCTCAAGACGGAGATGCAGCGGCCAGTTCTGTAGGTGTCCAAAGCGGATATCGGTGATCGCCCAGAGGGAAAACCGCCACCAGCTTCGCGCATTAGCTCGCTATCGAGCAGTCGAACTCCGCTGATCATGGTAAACTCATTGGCAGAGCATCATCGCTTCGCGCAATGGCGGCTTTCCACCCAATCTTGCCGTCTGGTTCGACCCTGACCAGCCGTCACGGACTTAAAGCTGACATTGGCTGGCCCGGTCACTCGAAGCTCACAAGCTGCTCGTGACGCCAGCCATCGCTTGACCAAATATCGCCTCTCTTCGCCGCACAGGAGCGACAACCTTGACCTCGCGTTCATGGCCCCCAACTGGCATCCGGCGATTGAGATAGGGGAGCCACGAGGACAACGGAGTGTGTCATGGCCAGTGTAGTTCCGATAGTCAGCGAAGCGTGGTCACTTGCACCAATAAGCTGGGAAGCGTTCGCGACGTTGGTGACGGGTGGGGCCGCAGTAATCGGAGCCGTAGCGGTTGGGTGGCGGCAAGTCGGGATTTCGAAAGCAGCAGACGAAAATTGCGTCTCGACAAGCGGAAATCCTCGGCGAGCAGGCAAAACTGCAGGCGCTGGGCTTCAGGGAGTCGCTGTTCGATAGGCGGATGGACGTTTATGAGCCGGTCGCAGCGTTCCTTGCCCATTTCGTCCAGCATGCTGCTCGGCCCACGGCGGACAAGGAGCGGGCGTTCCTCATTGCCCTCAATCGATCCCGCTTCCTGTTTCGCGACGAGGTGAGCACGGACCTAACCGAGATATGGAACAAGGCATGTGAATTTGGGGCTCTGAAAGCCAAGATGGATCACTTGTTCGCCACGGAAGAGCATTATGGTGACGGCAATCCCGATAAGGAAGCGAATATGCTCCTCTGGTTCCATGCGCAGTTGGAAGGCCTCGCCAACCTGTTCGGTGACGAGCTGCGCCTAGGGCAAGATGCCATCCAGAATGAGCCGGAAAAGGCTGCTGACTAATGGCGGCATCCCCCTCATTCTAGATTTCCAATAACCAAAGTGATTTATTAGCGCCTTGCTGCTCGGGGAGGGGTTGTGGCGTGGATACCGATACATATCGATATAATGAGCGCTTTCAAGGGCTTTGCGACCTTTGGTGATAATGCCGCGCTGGCGTTCTTCCTCGGAAGCGTTGCCAAGGGATTTGATCCCAAGGGGCAGGACATTCTAGTTGTCCTTGGCGTTCTGCTGGGGCTCGCCTTCCTTTGGATGGCGTGGCATATTAGAGGCCTAATACAGTCGGAGGTGATCGAGTGACCGATGCTGCGTTTACTTTCGCGCTAACGCTCGGGACAGCCATCCTGATTGGGATGCTTTGGGTGTCACACTTTACATCGTCTAGGCTGTCCAAACGCCAGCGCGTATATGGAGCGCCCCGCCCTTCTGACGATGAGCCCGACCTCTTCGATGTTACTGACGATGAAAGCGCCATTCGCGCTTCGCGGGAGATAAGGAAGCGCATCAAACAGAACCGGCTGAAAGAGAACGCCCACTAGCGCGTTTTTAGGGCGCTCGGCCCGAAGGACAGAAGTTCGTCTCAAAGCTGATCTCTGCAATGGGGGCGAAGGCAAACACTAAGTCCTTGGCTTCTCGGGATCCTTTGCGGGCTTATCCTTCAAGCCGCTGTGAAAAGGCTGAGCCGACATGACCACATACTTGCCCCCGAGCATCTCGCGCGCTGTTGCCTCTCGAACGGGCATAGTCCTGTTCCTCCATGAAGGCGGAATACCCTAGCACGCGCTACGCACTTCCGAGCGGGAGAAATCTCGCGTGCGGGCGCGTCGATGAAGCCTTTAGGACCCGTTGCGGACGCCAACATAGTCTTCCAACAGGTTCGATCCTCGCGTGCACGAGCGCGCCCGTGTGGGGATAAATGGGGGGATTGGCAAAAACTGTAATCGTCGCCATGTTATTTTGCGTAGAGAAATCAGATGTTTAGATTTCTTTAGTTTTGGTCCCGTAGGGGTCACCAATAATTCGAATGACTTTCGTACGCGAAACCGGTCGACCTGTTAGCTACACAAAACCGCTCTGCCCACCGAGTAGGACTTTCATCCTACCGGTCAGGGCATTCGCGACGGCGAAGTTCATTTTCGATCGCTTCGCGAATGAAGATAGCGATTCGGCGATTCCCGACGAGCAACTCGATCCGACGGATCGTCTCAATTGGAAGCCGAACCGTCGTCGGTTTCATTCCTAGCGGCGGACGGCCGATGGTCGGCAAGAATTCAATCCCCGCGATTCGCCATCACTTGACCCGAGGTTCGGACGCTTGAGATTGCTCGTCGGTTGCCGGCTCAGAGCCCAAGAAATCAGCTATTGTGCTTTTCCAGTCGCTCAGCTTCGCGATCTCCTGCAAATTTCTTCGCGTTGCGCGCGGGAATTTGCGATGTAGGATCCAGCGTGCATACCGACGCTGACGGCATTCGCCCTCACTACAGCTTTGCGGAGTTGAGAAGTTCGGCGTAACCCGCGATCTGGCCGGGTGGCCATCGTGCATGTCCAAGCCGCATTCCGGCCAAAGGCGGCGGCGCACTTCCAAGAGTGTTACTCAACACCCGGCTTCTTCGACACGAGCATTTGCCGCGATGGGCTCACCAACGATCGATTCCACGAGAGTCAGTGGTCGCGGTCGGTTTACGGGCTCAGCAGCGAACGAGATACTAGCCGAAATGAGGCTCAGGACCTCGTGACGTGCCGCTTCCCCAACGTCCCGCCCGAATGCCGCAGTCCTGCCTGCAGGGCGATTACTCATTACGAGCTTCGGGTTGAGTGCTGAGGAAGTGATCAGTGTCACGTGCGTCTTTGGAGCGAGCAACTGAATGAGCGAGCGCGACGAAGCCGTCAGGATCACCGGCAAAATCGTTGTCAACGATGACCCGCGCCGACGGTCGTTGCGGAATGAAGCGCACAGCCTGCGCGAAGGATGGCTGCGGCAACACCAGGGTAGTGCTGCTCAAACCCATCGCAGCGACCAGTGCTCTTGCGTGATATCAGGCGGTCCATTATTGGAAACTAACAGATTCTTGTCCGCGCAGACTACGCCTACGAAGACGCTCGAGACTGAGTCGGCTTAAGACATCATGATCCAATCGGACCCCGGCGTCTGGGCATGAGCGGGTCCGACGGTCGGCCGGAAAGTTCGTGCTCTCGGTCGTATGTGTACTTGATAAATGCAGCATCACGCCCTCGAATATGGTCGACAAGACAATGGATCCAATTGCGGAAACTAAGCGAGGCCCAGGGGAACGCAAGCCGCGTCGCCGGCGGTGGGACAAAACCCAGACATTCGCTTCCTGGGTCGTCTGCTCGGCGATGTGATCCGCGACTATGGTGGGGAAAATCTGTTTCGGCGGATCGAATATATCCGCGCAGCATCGGTCGATCAGCATCGTGGACTGGCATCGCCTGGTTCGACGGACCTGGGTCTCGACGCTCTAAGTCTCGATGACACGCTCGCCTTCACTCGTGGCTTCATGCTCTTTTCCCTCCTCGCCAATCTTGCCGAAGACCGGCAGGGCGCGTCGACCGAAGAAGGTGCGACGATCGCCGATGTGCTGAGCAGGCTCGATGAAGCGGGCGTTGGCCGCGATGCAGTTCTTGATCTGCTGAAGAACGCCCGAGCAGTTCCCGTCTTGACCGCGCACCCGACGGAGGTTCGCCGAAAGAGCGTCATCGATCATCGCAACCAGATCGCACTCCTGATGAGATTGCGAGACCGCGGAATCAATGAAACCCAAGAAGGAGAAAGTGTTGAGGCTGAAATCAAGCGTCAGATTGCCTTGCTTTGGCAAACCCGGCCATTGCGGCACGAGCGTCTCCACGTAGCCGATGAGGTCGAGACAGCTGTCTCTTATTTCCGTGACGTCTTTCTTGAAGCGCTGCCGGCACTTTACGCGCGTTGGGGACGCGAGCTTGGCGACCATCCGGCGGGCTTTGTTCGCCTCGGCAGCTGGATCGGCGGAGACCGCGACGGAAATCCGTTTGTGACCGCTGACAGCCTGCGACTTGCGCTCGGCCGCAATGCAGAAGCTGTGATCTCACACTATCTCGACAAGGTTCATGTGCTCGGCGCTGAATTATCGATCTCGAGCGATCTTGGACATGTCACGCCTGAGTTGCTCTCACTCGCAAGTCGCGGCGATCGCGGCTCAACGCGCGTCGACGAACCGTACCGACGAGCTTTGGTGTGGGTCTATTCGCGGCTCGCGGCAACTTACTATTCCATCACTGGCGAACATCCGCTTCGGCCGGCATCGATATCCGCGGAGCGTTATGCGACGCCTTCGGAATTCGCGTCCGATCTCAACATCCTTGCCTTATCTCTTCGCGATGGCGGTCATGACGATCGGTGCAGAGGGCCGCTTAACGGCCTTATTCGTTCCGTCGATCTGTTCGGATTTCATCTTGCGAACTCTGGACATGCGCCAGAATGCCGACGTTCACGAACGGGTCGTGGCCGAGCTTTTGAAGGTCGCTGGAGTTGAGTCTGATTATCTGGGCCTTTCGGAGACCGGCCGTGTCGCGCTCTTGCGCCAGGAGCTTGTCAACGTTCGACCGCTCTCTTCGCCTTTTGCGACCTATAGCGATGAAACAAGAAAAGAGCTCGACGTCGTTCGAGCCGCCCGAGAGGCTTATGACCTTTATGGACCCGGCTGCGTCAACGCCTACATCATTTCGAAAGCGAACAGCGTTTCCGACCTCCTCGAGGTCTACACTTTGCTTAAGGAGGTCGGCCTTTGGCGATCGGGCGAAAGTCCGATCGCAGCGGTCCCGTTGTTCGAAACGATCGGCGACCTCGACAAGGCCGCAGGGATCATGGGCAAGTGGTTAGCTTGCCCCGAAGGACTCAAAGTTGGGCAATGGCACGGCTACCAGGAAGTCATGGTTGGCTATTCGGACAGCAATAAGGACGGAGGCTATTTCACGAGCGTCTGGACCTTGCATCGAACCAGCCAGGAACTCGCAAAGATATATGCGGATTGCGGTGTCGGGCTGCAGCTATTTCATGGACGAGGAGGCGCTGTCGGCAGGGGCGGGGGGTCTGCGTTTTCGGCGATTACGGCGCAGGCCGCGGGCACCGTACAAGGCCGCATAAGGATCACCGAGCAAGGCGAAGTCATTGCCGCCAAATACGGCACTCGTGAAAGTGCGATGCTCAATCTTGAAGCGATGGCCGCAGCTACAATCCTCGCAACGTTAAAGCCGCGTTCGCTCGCGACCCGTGAAAGATATTCCGCTGCCGCCACCGCTTTGTCCGATGCGGCATTCGCGTCCTACCGCGCCCTTGTCTACGAGACGGGTGGCTTCACGACCTTTTTCCGGCAGCTGACGCCGATAGCCGAGATTGCGGATCTGAAGATTGGCTCGCGCCCGGCCAGCCGGTCCCCGAGCGACAGCATTGAGGACCTGCGCGCCATTCCCTGGGTCTTCAGCTGGTCGCAGGCACAAGTCATGCTTCCGGGCTGGTACGGCGTTGGAACGGGTCTCTCTGCCTTGGGAGATCTTGCCCTCCTCCAGGAAATGCATGAGCGGTGGCCCTTCTTCCAGGTCACTCTCGCCAACCTTGAGATGGTTCTTGCCAAATCCGATCTCGCGATCGCTCGGCAATATACCCAGCTCGTCGCGGATCAGTCGCTTCGCGACTGCATCTATGGTCAGATTGAATCAGAGTGGAAGCGCACTCATGATTTCTTGCTTTCGATCACGGGACAGTCGCAGCTTCTTGAAAGCAAGCCCGGGCTCAACGCTTCGATCAAGCTCCGTCTGCCTTATATCGAGCCATTGAACTTGCTTCAGATCGAGCTCCTGAAGCGGCACCGAGCGGGCGAAGTCGACCAGCGCATCACTGACGGAATTCAGCTTTCGATAAACGCAATCGCGACCGCCCTTAGAAACTCCGGATAAATTGAGACGTGCGACTTCGGGTGAGAACCATTTGTCGTGCCGCATTTTTTCGCACCCAGGCTCGGGCGATTAGGAGGATGATGCGGCGGTTCGCAGGGCTACGCAGCGAGCAGGTGATCGGCGAGGGGGTCGCTCTCGAGCCGCGCCAATCCCTCTGCGCCCCCGTTCGCTTCTTCGATGTGATAATCCAGGTCGCGGATCATCTCGGTGGTCGGCGCGCGAACCAGAGGCTCGTCGTCGACCAACAGGAACTGAAAGGCGGCAGCCGATCGAATTCAGCGTTTTCGTGCGGGTCGGTCGGCGCTCGGCCAATACCTAGGGATATTGGGTCACCCATGTCTGAGGATAAGGCGGGATCCACGCGGGCGGGTGCACCCAGGCTGTGCCTCGCGGCGCGAAATGGGCCCAGATCGTTCCGACACGTTGCATCGCATCACGGGTCGCAGTGTCGCGACACGAGCCGGGTCCCGTGTCGCTCTCGCCGAGCTTATCGCACAGATAACGAGCGGTGAGCGATATCCGGTGTCTCAGAATATCGCGATCGGCAGGGATGCTGAGGTCGAGATCGCCGTATCCGACAATTTGTGATGCACTTTCGACGTTATCCGGCAGCGTGCCATAATGTCCGACGATGACGATTTGCTCGGGCCCAGGCTGGGCCACAACGGTCTGGGCGAGCGCCGGCGACGCCAAACTCAATGCGGCCGCGCCCAACGTAAGCCTAAGTATCGTCGGCGAAAAGTTCAGGACTAACATTGCTGTCCTCCTAAAGTTCGCCCCAGCCCGCCGCCGATTGAGGGCAACTAGCAAACAAACGTCGAACGGCAATGTGGCGTTCCCAAGATCGCAATTTGCAATGTGCTGACGTCCCCTTCAAACCCAGGGCAGACATTGAGCAATCAGCCAGCGCTGCGGCCCGGATTAAGCAGAAGCGTGATCAAGCCTGCGATGAGGGGCGGATAGGGGCGGCCAACGCCTTACGATGCTTTTCCGCCAAGTGTATCTGCGGCGAACCAGTCCGCAAGATAACTCGCAGCTTCCGCAACACGATGATCAGAAACGCTCTTCTTGGTAAGGAGAGGTATTGCCGCCACCCGCTCGGCGAGAAAGCTTGGACTAGCTCACGATCCGCAGCTTGGACTTAGCCTCAAAGCGCCCAGCCATCTCTTCATATCGGGCAGCCATGTCAGCATGCGCGGCTGCGGCGCGAGAGTTCGATCGCGTGATGGGCACGGAGGCGCTCATCCTGTGCGCGCATTCTGAAATATTCGGCGCTGCTCTGCTCAGACATAAGACGCCCCGACTCGCGTTTTGCGGATTAAAGGGATTTTAATTCCCCGCACCCGATCGTCCTTAACTTCAATCAAGTGAACGTGGGGATGGCCTGCGTAATGATGTGAGCAGTGCTTCAGAGGATTTGGAACTAACTTAGGACTAACGCTGCAACTAACCTGCTTTAGGTTTGTTGGTAACAAATCGTCGGACCGTCTTGAGCTGACCGGCGGCTGAGAGACACGGCGCTCCCGCTCGGCCGGAGAAGCGCGTGTTACGCGACAAGCCAGTCTTAATTGTCGAGGACAACGTCTACCTCGCGCTTGATCTTTCGAACGCCATCGAAAGCCTCAATGGTATCGTTGTCGGACCCGTCGGAACGATGGAAGAAGCATTCGCAATTGTCGGCCGTCAATATATTGCGGCAGCGGTGCTCGCATTCGAGCTGGCCGATAATGGTACTATTCCGCTCGCCAAAGCGCTCATCAACAAGCGAGTACCGTTCGTCATCCACGCAGACACTTACATCCCGTCATCGCTATCGGTGCTTCGGCCGGGCATTCCGGTGCTGATCAAACCGATTGATCCTCATGACGTCGCCTTTTTGCTGGCGCATGAAGTGGCCAAGTTCGAATTCGACGCCTGACGGCCGCGCAAAGCAGATTAGGCATTCTCCCTGAACCTATATAAAGAAGAAACATCACCAGGCCTCCTTGCGGCTTACTGGTGGCTGAGAGACAAGCGTTAGCGCTCCCGCCCACCGGAGCGCCCAATGTCAGACAACAACACGCATCCCCTCGACCTGCTCGTGCGCAAGCTCGACCAGTGGAATCCGCTTAGCGAAGACGACCGAAAGGCGACCAAGGCTTTGCCGTTCACCAGCAGACAACTGAAAGGCGGCGATCATGTCGTGTGGGACGGAGATCGGCCACAGCATGCCTGCCTCCTACTTTCAGGCTTCGCGTATCGCTACAAGGTCGCCGGCAACGGCGGCCGGCAAATCATGTCCATCCACATGAAGGGCGACATCGTCGACCTGCAGAATTCGCTGCTCGGGATAGCAGATCACAACGTGCAAATGCTGAGTTCTGGCGAACTCGCGCTCATCCCCGTTGAGTTGGTGCGCGAAATTGCATTTGAACGTCCGGCGGTTGGAATGGCGATGTGGTACGAAACACTGGTGGAGGGTTCGATCTTCCGAGAGTGGATTCTCAACATCGGCCGGCGCAACGCGATCGTGCGCATCGGCCACCTGTTGTGCGAGTTTGCCATGCGTCTGGAGGTTTCCGAGTTGGGCAAGCAGACCGAGTACGAGTTGCCGATTACACAGGAGCAACTTGCGGACGCTGTTGCGCTGACGGCCGTCCATGTGAACCGCACGCTGATGAAGCTCGAAGATGATGGATATATTTCGCGGACCAAACGGCAAATCGTAATCAACGACTGGCACAGGCTCGCCGTGCTGGCTGACTTTCAGCCGAGATACCTGCACTTGCGAATGGAAGCGCGGGGCTAACGCTTCCGCGACGCTCCCGAACATCAAATGTGCTGGTTAAAGTATTTTACTGCGAACCTTTAATCCATGTTACTGCGACACTGAGACCCCCGCCTTCGGGGGCAGCGGTGCGGGTCTTGATGGAACGGTTCGACTTGAGTTCCCCTCTCGTCGGACCGTTTCTTCTATCAGAGCGAACGCTTGCAGGCGTTATCACGGGCTGCGGGCAGGTACCAATCGCCGCGAACGCTTGCACGGCGAGCGTTCCTGTTCGTCGAGTTTTTGACCGGTCTCATCGCCGACGCAGACGGACGGCCGATGACTTCCTTTCGGATGGTGTATCGCACAATGCCCGTTTTATACGGTGTATCGTATAATGCATCCATATACGCTGCGTCGTATATTGCTATTATATACGATTAAACGTATAAAGCTCGCGGAGAACGATCCTGGCCGAATTAGCACGGACCCCGAAACAGCTTGGAAATTTGATCCGGCGCGCCCGCAAAAATCAGGGGCTAAGCCAAGGTGAGCTTGGCGCGAAGACGGGCCTGAGACAGGCTACCATATCCGAAATCGAGGCGGGGCGCGGAGCCAAACTCGAGAGCATTCTTAAAGTCCTCGCCGTTCTAAATCTCGAACTCCGTATCGATTTCCGCTCGATTGGTTCAGCGACTGATATCGAGAGCCTTTTCTAATGGCTCGCAGAAAGCGTCATCCACCTCTCCGCGTACTGTTTAACAATCGTCCTGTCGGGAGGCTTCAAAAGGCCGCCAGCGGAGCGATCGATTTTCAATACGATCCCCAATGGCTCAGTCGTGATCGGGCGATACCCATATCGCTTTCGCTTCAACTGCGAGAAGACGCGTATCGAGGTGCGGTCGTTACTGCGGTGTTCGACAACTTGCTGCCCGATTCAGATGCGATTTGCCGACGCGTTGCCGAAAAGGTCGGTGCAGAAGGCATTGACGCGTACAGCCTGTTAAAGGCGATCGGCCGCGACTGTGTGGGCGCACTTCAATTCATCGATGAGAATGATGATCATCATCACGACAGCAACGATGGAAATGACATACAGGGCGAAATACTAAGTGATGGAGAAATCGAAAAACTACTGAAGGGGCTCGCTCAGGCGCCCCTCGGTCTGACGCGTGATGATGAGTTCCGTATTTCCATCGCTGGTGCTCAGGAAAAAACGGCGCTGCTTCGGATGGACGATAAGTGGCTAAAGCCGCACGGCACGACGCCCACTACGCACATATTCAAGGGCGCCATCGGCGAGCTTCCCAATGGGATTGATCTCTCCCACAGCGTGGAAAATGAATATTACTGCCTGAAGCTGGCGGCCGCCTTCGGCCTGCCCGTTAACAACGCAGAAATAGCGACTTTCGGCAAAACGAAAGCCCTGGTCGTCGAACGCTTCGACCGGCGTTGGACCAAAGCCGGACGGCTCCTTCGAATTCCCCAAGAAGATTTCTGTCAGGCTCTGTCCGTTCCGCCCACTCTCAAATACCAAAGTGATGGCGGACCGAACCTCGTAAAGGTTCTGGACCTTCTTAAGGGCAGCGACAATCCCACCAAAGACCAGGAAAATCGTACGAAAGGCACAAATCCTGTTCTGGTTGATCGGCGCCACCGACGGTCACGCCAAAAATTTCAGCATATTTCTAGGCCCAGGCGGGACGTACCAGCTCACGCCCCTTTATGACATCCTGACAGCACAGCCCAGTCTCGACGCGAGACAAATTGATCAACGGCAGTTCCGACTCGCGATGTCGGTTGGCAAGAACCGCCATTACCGAATGCATGAAATCCTAGGCCGTCATTTTGTACAAACGGGAGAGGCGGCGGCGCTCCCAAGGCAACTGGTCCGCGACGCACTCGATGAGATGTCTGGCCGAACGGAAGGTGCGCTCGAACAGGTCGAAAGCGAATTGCCTAGGTCATTCCCTAAAGCCGTCCATGAGTTCGTCAGCCGAGGAGCCTTGGAGAGGGCAAAGAAGCTGAGTGTTCTCTAATCCGAGGCTCAGTCGCCGAGCCAGGGGCGCTGCCGGACACCGATGAACCCAAGGTATTATGATCGACTGCCCAGGCACGTACGTTGTCGACGGCGATGACCCAGATGCGGGGGGAGATAGATGACGCAGAAACCTGCCCGAACGCCCGCCACCTCCGCCGCTCGATTTCGAGCCGAAATTTGGGCTTATTCCATCACGACCACAGGCCCGTCTTACGGTTATTCAGGGTATGGCTATCAGCAGCCATAAGGATGTTGGCTAACCAGCTCAAATCGCCGTCTCGAACCAGGATCATCCCGCAACGTCCCCCATCGCCGCAATCTGCAGCCGGTGGCTGTGTGCTTGCCGATTGCGGAGGAGGCGCTTAGAATTTGGGGGCGCAACCATTGACGACATGGAGGCGGCAATGCGCGTGTTCAATGTTCTGCTGACTGGTGTCGTGCTGGTGTCGTGCACCGCGGTCCAGCCTCCGCCGATGCAAACGGCGAAAGCCCATCAACGCTTCGAGATGTTGGTTGCCGGCAAGATTGCACAAGCGCCGATGAACTGCCTGCCAAGCTCCGGCGCCAACGATATGATACGCATCGACGACGATACGATTGCGTTCACAGACGGAAGCCGGCGCGTCTACGTCAACCACATGCACGGTCCGTGCAGCGGCCTTACAAACGAGAGCAACGCGCTGGTGACTGTGGAACATACGCCGCCTGGACCATGTTCCGGCGATATCGCGCGGGTCGTCGACACGATGAGTCACATGACAGTTGGAAGCTGCGCATGGGGTGATTTTGTGCCCTACGTGGTGCCCGGGACGCGCGCATGATGTCCTGCTTAGAGCGGGACGTACCGCCTCGCTATAATCTTGGACATACACGTCGGACCTATTGCATTCGCAATTTGCAGGGGGTGAGGCGATGCGACCGTTCCGAGCAGACATTAGCTGCGAGGGCTCTCTCACCCGCACACCTAATGAGCTGAACTACGTCTGGAACGCAAGGCAGTGCCAATCCCGGCGTTCACGGCGGAAGTCTTGTCTTCCCGGTTGCGTTGCGAGGTATCCGGCCTGCTGCTGCTCGATACCGCGCCAATGTTCGCGGTAAAGCTGCCTGCGAAGCCACTGGATGCGGGCGGCCTCAAAGAAGCGGAATAGGCTGCCAATTGGAACAACAATGATCGCGGGTTTCACCACAATCGTGTCTCGCATCACGCAACGTTGGTCAAATGGCTATCGCTTCGGACCGCGCTACTCGTATACCTCTTACAACTCGCTGCCGCGGACATACGTTAGCCGCTATCACCTCAGCCCCCGCTACCGGTACGTATATACCGACGGATACATCTATCAGGTCGATCCCACGACCTACGCTATTACCCGCGTGATCGAAGCACTAACGGGGCGCTAAAAGAGCATGGCTAGGCAGGTCGGCGACAAATGTTGGCGGCCTTCCCTTCGACGAGCTGCGCCGCCGCGCGAAACTCAAGCAATCTAAAGCGCTCCCCTAGATCGCCAAGCATGCCATTGAGCACTGCCACGCAAGCACGAGCGATGTGATGGACTGCGAGCCCCTCCGATTCATCTAATGAACCGAGCTTACAGGGGGACGTCCGTTTTCCGCCGCCCATTGCGGACGTGCGCCAGCAGCGGATCTCTGCGGTTCGAAGTTGATTGCTTATTCGACGGACCCTGCTCCATCGGCAGGCGGTAGTCCGGCGATCTTACGCGCAGCGTGGACGAGTTCGACCGGAAGCATCGCCACAATAGTGGTATTATTCTCGACACCGATCTCACTCAGAGTTTGGAGACGTCTGAGTTCGAGAGCGGCAGGCACGGTTCCGATCGTGTCGGCAGCTTGCGATAGCTTCAGTGCAGCTTCCTGCTCACCCTCGGCGCGGATAATTCTTGCACGCTTCTCGCGGATCGCTTCAGCTTCCTTGGCAATGGCACGTTGCATCTGCTCCGGGATGTCGACGTCCTTGACCTCAACCGCGTCGATTTCAACGCCCCATTTCAGCGAAGCTTCGCGAAGTAGTTGCTGCAGACGCTGATTAATTGAGACCCGGTCCTTGAGCATGTGATCCAGGTCGCTCTGGCCGATGGCGTCTCGCAGC
The DNA here is from genome assembly GCA_963785855.1 of uncultured Alphaproteobacteria bacterium. Taxonomy (GTDB): domain Bacteria; phylum Pseudomonadota; class Alphaproteobacteria; order Sphingomonadales; family Sphingomonadaceae; genus Sphingomicrobium. The sequence goes on along the minus strand of CAWAWT010000033.1, from coordinate 2,345 downwards.
GCCGTCTCTGCCGCCTGAACGGTTGCGGACATCCAGTTTTCAACGGAATTAACGACCTGAATGGCGATTCAGCTCTGAACCAGAGCACGGCATTGACGCGAACTGCTACGCCGTCCCGCGTGATCGTCTCCTGGGTCTCGAGCTGGTAAAGTGATGATGCGGGTGTCGACCTTCACAACCCGGTCGATAAACGGGATGAGCCAGTACCATCCAGGGCCCTTCATGGGGCCGAGCCGGCCTAACCGGAACAGGTACCCCACGCTGATACTCACGGTTGATGCCGAAACTCTTCAGCGAAAATAGGAGCACGAACGCTAAAATGGCCACGAGACCGATCAGTGCAGACGAAAATATCATCGGTTCGATCTCCCGCGTTTCTCGCAGCATAGCACATCGAAGGCACTACGCGCTTTACGGTCTGACAAGAGGCAAAGAGCGGAGGGATCGCCTTACACCAGTCGAACGAATGCGCATTCCGCCCGTGTCAGGGTGAGCGACGTAGGTCTGCGTTCTACCCAAACTTGTCGTCTGCTTTCGAACCCATTCCTGCCGCTGCAACGTTCGCAGTGTTCGACGACCTTGGCGCCGTCGACTGGTCATAGCGTGGCCTATGGACCTAATATAATACATTATTTTACAGGTGGTCTGGATTGGCGTTCCTGAACACGATCCCCGAGGGATCGAAGGTGTTGTTTTTCTCGCGCCGGCAAACCGGGATGCGCGTCAGTGGTCGGACCCAGAGAAATTCATCGTCGACCGACCTGCAAATTCACAGGTGTCGTTGGGGTGCGGTATTCACCGGTGCGTCGGTCAAATTGTAGCGCAACAGGAGTTGAGAGCTTGTCCTAACTGCCCTGCTCAGCCGAATGAGGTAGATCGAGCCCGCGGGGAAACCGGAGCGACGACAACGCGCTTCGTGCGCATGCACGTCTTCCCGCCGCCCCGGAGGCCGCTTGAGTGAAGGGCGGCGGTTCTGCATTGCCGTCTACCCAAGCCGCTGCGCGGCCGCGCAAGTTCGCGGGCGAGATGGGTAATCCATAATGGGAGAGATCGTGTTCAAACTAGGAGATCATTTCCCAGATGCTTTCATTCCCGCTTTCGTGACGACGGCGGCGCATCTACAAATCCGCCCAATTCACGGGCCAGCCGGGCCAGCGCCGTTATACGGGCCAGCGCCGGGCATATAATAGACGCCCTTATTCGCGCCGCTGCCCCACACCACCTTGTCGTTTCCGCATTGCTTCACCGCATCCGCCTCGTTCGTGAATTGTGGAAATCCACTTCCAGCGGGAGCGTTAGGAGCTATTGGTTTTTGTGCTCGGATGGACGTTGCAGCTACAGCGACCGCCACAAAGACAGATGCAGAAAAAAGAGCCTTCGAGATACTTTCGCGGATCATGTCTAACGTCCTACCATATCAGCCGACCTTGCAAGATGATACGTTTTACCCCCATCACCCGAAACGTATACTTCAAGTCCGTCCCATGTAGATACATCTGTCGCATCCACGACGGCATAAGCTACCTTAAAATTCAACTGCACGTCAGTCGTGGTCCCGGGATCAATGGCTGGTGTGATCAATTCATCGAGCGTGCCCACCTCGTTGATATTATAATCATCAAAAAAAGCAGCGCCTGCATTGCTAAAGCCTGAAACGGTACTTCTTGTCCATGTATTTGCTGCCCCGCCATTTCGATTCCACACCTGCCATCCGGCTGGCGGAAAAGTTGAAGTACTGAAATCTTCTGAAAAAGGAAGGGTAGCTGTAGGAGTAAAAATATTTATGTACGAATACAATGTATCATTATCTAAGAAATCATCGGCCGCTCCCATTCGGAGCTGAAGTATATATTGTCAAAGTGTGATTACCTGCGGGTCCGCTAAGAGGAGCAAGGTCTAACGTTGTATCGGTTCCAATTGCTAAGTCCAGCGGGAAGGTTGTTGTTACGGGAGCACGTCCATCGGTCACGACATTTAACGTAACCGATATTAATGTACTTGTACCGTTGTTTCTGACAATAGCCTGGAGTGGAGTGTTGTCAATGATAAAACTCTTTCGTTCGCGATTGCCACAGGGGAGAGAGATCTACGAGGAAGGCGTCGTTAATGGGAGAGGGAGGAGTAGCACCATCTGTGGTTAACAGACCCGGTCGATAAATAGTAATACAGTCTTCCACTCTTTTTCTCATCCCGTTAGAAAACATGAACATGGCCCGGTCATCAAAATAATTCATATAACATCCATACATCATTCCAAAACTTTCAGGAGCACAGCCATCTTTATAGTTCATGCTTGGGTTGCCGTATACATAATTATTAGAACCGGTTCCTTTTGAAAGAGGGGA
>CAWAWT010000032.1:0-3145 GCA_963785855.1 uncultured Alphaproteobacteria bacterium | reverse complement strand
GCTAAAATCCTTGCCCGAAGCCATGGCGATGACCCCGCGCGCAAGCACATAGACCACCGCGGCCATCGCCAGCAGAAGGAGGACGAGCAGAAGAATGCGCACGACGGTGCCTTAGGCGTCCAGCGAAGATGAAACCAAGCGGAAGCTTGCCCGCGAGGAGCTCTGCGGCGACCTCCTGACCATCCGCGCCCTCGGCGCGAAATGCTTCGAGCGTCGGCGCGACGATCGCGTTTCGCGAGCCGTCGACCGTCCGAACGGGCGACGATCGAATGATGGAAATAGATCGGCTCGGGAAGGCCGAGCAGCATCTGGAGAACGCGCTGAATCGGCGTCGACGGCCGCAGGTCGGCCGCACGAGTGACGAGGTTCACTTCGTTTGCCCCGTCATCGACGACGCAGGCGAGATGATAAGCGGCGGGGGCGTCCTTGCGGGCGAGGATTATGTCATCGAATTCGTCGGGACGCGATCGGAACTCCAGGCCGTCCACTTCCGTCCACGAGGGCAGGCCGGTAATTTCCAGCGCCTTTGTGGCATTGAGCCGCCAGCAATGTGGCCTCGAAGCAAGCTGCTCCGGATCGTCGGACAAGCTGCGGCACGTACCCGGATAACGCGCCGTCAATCCGTGCGGCGCTTCGAGCGCGGCAGCAATATCCGAGCGCGTGCAGAAACAGGGATAAGCCAGCCCCTGCTCGCGAAGCTGATCGAGCGCTGCCCCGGTACTGCCGCTAGCGCAGCGACTGGAAAAGCACAGGTTTGGACCAGTCCAGCCCAAGCCAGCGCAGGTCCTCTAAGATGGCGTCCACGAACTCGGGCCGGCTTCGCGTCTGGTCGAGATCCTCGATCCTCAGCAGGAACCTGCCGCCGCTTTCTCGCGCCCGCGCATGGCCGAGGACAGCACTAAAAGCGTGGCCCAGATGCAACCGCCCAGTCGGCGAAGGCGCGAAGCGCGCTATGAACATTTCAACTGTGGCCGAAAGGAACCTCGACCCGGAGTCATGGAAAATGCTGTCATAGGCATTGCCACGCCGGCTTGGCATCCGGTGGGCAACAAGGGAAGCGGGCCGTGCGCCCTCTCCTCCTTGAGTGCGACGAGGCCGGGGAGCTGCAGTTCGGACCCACCGAACGAAAGGCTTTGCGTGGGCTTCGAATGTATCATCCTGAGCTGATCCGACATCCCGAAAGCTGCCCGGCGCTGGTGCTCAACGCCGATTACACGCCGCTGTCTTATTATCCGCTGTCGCTGTGGCCGTGGCAGACGGCGATCAAGGCGATGTTCCTCGAGCGAGTCGATGTTGTCGCGCATTACGACCGCGAGGTGCACAGTCCGAGCGTCGCTTTGAAGCTGCCGAGCGTCATCGCCCTTCGCGATTATGTACGGCCGAACGAATATCCGGCCTTCACGCGTTTCAACCTCTTCCTGCGCGACAAATTTCACTGCGTCTATTGCGGATCGCACCGGGAGCTGACTTTCGACCACGTTGTTCCGCGCGCCCAAGGCGGGCGAACGATGTGGGAGAATGTCGCCACCGCCTGCGCGCCGTGCAACTTGCGCAAAGGCGGACGGACGCCGGTCGAAGCGCACATGCATCTGATGCGTGAGCCCATTCGGCCGACCACCTGGCAGTTGCAGGAACATGGGCGAGCGTTTCCACCCAATTACCTGCACGAGAGCTGGCGCGATTATCTTTACTGGGACGTCGAGTTGGAGCCTAAGCTCCGGCAAGGAACTCGCGTACTCTTGGCCCGATGTCGGCGCGCTGGAGCGCGACCGCGAGGTTGGCGATCACAAAACCAACGGCGCTTCCGCAGTCGTAGCGCTCGCCCTCGAAGCGGTAGCCGTGGAGGGGCTGCGTGCCGACCAGCTTCGCAATCGCGTCGGTGAGCTGGATTTCACCGCCCGTGCCCGACTCCTGAGCATCGAGAACGCGCATGACCTCCGGCTGGAGGATGTAGCGGCCGGGGAGCGCCAGATTCGAAGGTGCGGTACCGGGAGCGGGCTTTTCGACCATGCTGCGGATTTCTATGAGGCGGCCGTCGGTCGTGCCCGGTTCGATCACTCCATATTTGTGGGTTTCACTGTCGGGGACCTCGAGCGCGGCGACGATGTTGCCGCCGGTTTTTTCATAGGCCTCGACCATCTGGGCGAGGCAATTTGGATTGCCCATCATCAGCTCATCCGGAAGCAGCACCGCGAACGGCTCATCGCCGACGATGTGCCGCGCGCACCAGACCGCGTGTCCGAGGCCGAGCGGTTGCTGCTGGCGGACGGTTATGACCTCGCCGAACCGAGCATTCGACGGCTCGAGGATGTCGAGGCTCTTGCCCTTGGCCTTGAGCGTCGCCTCGAGCTCGTAGGCCTGGTCGAAATAATCGACGAGTGAGGACTTGCCGCGACCGGTAACGAAAATCAGCTCTTCGATCCCGGCCTCGCGCGCCTCGTCGACCGCATATTGGATTAGCGGCCGGTCGACGATCGTGATCATCTCCTTGGGGATGCTTTTGGTGGCTGGGAGCAGGCGGGTGCCGAGCCCGGCGACGGGAAACACCGCCTTGCGGACGCGCTTGGACATCGCGAAATCAGTCTCCTGAAGGGGGCGAGGTTGCCGGAAGGCCGGGCGCCGGAGCAGCCGAATTCTGCTCGCTCGGGCTATTTTCGGACCCTGCTGGCAGCGAGGGCGCCGCTCCGCCTGTTCCGGGCGAAAGGTCGAACGGATCCTCGGGCCGGGGCTGGGACCGCTTCATCAGCTCGTCGATGCGGTCGGGCTTCGCGTAGGTCGGAATCGCCAGCAGCTGTTCGGGCGTAGGCGTCGCTCGAGCCATTAGCGGCTTGACCGGAAGCGACTTGCCGGCGGCAGGTTTGAGGTTGGCCACATGGCCGCAGCCGCCGATGAGCATAAGCCCAACAAGGATCAGGATTCTGCGCAGCGCCATGGCTGCCGACTAGCCGTTCCGCGGCGCTTAGGCTAGCGCGGCCACGATGCGTCTCGTCCTGATCAGCTGCGCGCTCATCGCGCTTGCCGCCTGCCACAGGTCCCCCCAGCCGCTTTCGAATGAGAGCGCCGCAGGAGCGCCCGAAACGTCTGGCAAGGGTGTCGATCGGAGCCATAGGGGGACGCCCGCTCCGCGAGCGGATTTCGACGATCA
>CAWAWT010000031.1:0-24058 GCA_963785855.1 uncultured Alphaproteobacteria bacterium | reverse complement strand
CGAGGGTATCTGTCCACACGAACAACCTTGCGCGTGCAATGCGTCACGCCGCGTTGCTGATCGTCATGGCTCCTTCGATAGCCCGCGCGTGCGATCTGTGCGCGGTCTACACGGCCGGCATGGCGCACGGCGAAACGTCCGGCTGGTATCGCCGGCACTCTTCGAGCAGTTCACGCGCTACGACGAATTGCGCGACGAAGGCCACGTGATCCACGACGATTCGGGCCAGTATCTCGACAGCTCGATCACGCAGCTCTTCGTCGGCTACGGCGCGACCGACCGGCTGAGCCTGCAGCTCAACATTCCGTACATCGACCGCAGGTTCAAGCGGCCCGCGAACGGCGAGCATCGAGCACGGCACCGACTCCGGCCTCGGCGACGTCACGGCGCTCGCGCAGTACACGCTCCTCCGCCACGACGACGAAGACGAGACCTGGGTCTGGCGCGCGCTCGGCGGCATCAAGTTCGGCACCGGCGACAGCGACCGCCTGCACCGAAGAGCTCGACGAGGGCGCCGAGCGGCCGCGCGCAAGCACGGTGGCCACGACGACGACGGCGCGATCAGCGGCATCCACGGACACGATCTCGCGCTCGGATCGGGTTCGACCGATTTCCTCGTCGGCACGTCGGGTTTCTATCGCAGCGGCCGCTGGTACGGCAGCGGCGATGTGCAGTACGCGATGCGCCGGACCGGCGACTTCGACTATCGCTTCGGCAACGATCTGTTGTGGACGCTGTCCGGCGGGCGTTTCTCGTCCTCGAGCACGACCGCACGATCTCGCTGCAGCTGAATCTTTCGGGCGAGGACAAGGATTTCGACGAGCTCAACGGCGTGCAGCTGGACGACACGCACTCGCGCGTGCTGTTTCTTGGTCCGGAGATGGGATTCACGTTCGGGCCGCGCTGGTCGCTGGACCTGCGCGCGGAATTTCCGATCGACACCTACAACAGCTCGATCCAGACCACGGTAAGCTACCGCTTGCGGGCGGCGCTGGTCGCTACGTTCTAGGAGGCGCGCGTCTCGTCACTCCGGAAGAATCGCGACGTGCATCTTGCCGTCGCGATCGATCCACGCCGCGGTACATGCCGTCGGTGTTGAACGGCGTCGCGAAGTTGCCCTCGGCGTCGAGCGCGATCACGCCGCCGTCGCCGCCGAGTTTCGGGATCACGTCCAGCACGACTTCCTTCGGCGGCCTGCGCGATCGGCTTGCGCTGATATTCGACGCGCGCGCAGATGTCGTGCGCGGCGCTCGCGCGGATGTAGTACTCGCCCCACCCGGTCGCCGACACCGCGCAGTGCGCGTTCGCGTACGTGCCGGCGCCGATGATCGGCGAATCGCCGATGCGGCCCCAGCGCTTGTCGGTCATGCCGCCGGTCGACGTCGCCGGCGGCGAGGTGGCCGTGCTGGTCGAGCGCGACCGCGCCGACCGTGCCGTAATGGATCGCGCGGCCGAGCTCGAAGCCTGCTTGTCCGCGTCTCGCCTTCAGCGCTTCCTGCAGCTGCTGCCAGCGCTCCTCGGTGCGGAAATACGTCGGGTCGACGAGCTCGATGCCGACGCTCTTCGCGAATCGCTTCGGCGCCATCGCCGGCGAGCATCACGTGCGGCGACTTCTCCATCACCGCGCGCGCGAGCAGGATCGGATTCTTGACGCGTGCACGCCCGCGACCGCGCCGGCGCGCAGCGTTGCGCCGTCCATGATCGAGGCATCGAGCGAATCCAAGCTTTACGATATGCTTCCCTATGAGAGGAGCCGGGCACGTCTGAAGGCCGCACCGCCGCGACTAACCAGACCGTTCGGACGGTCTACATGATCGGCCCAGACAAGCTCATCAAGGCGATGCTCATCTATCCGATGTCGACCGGCCGGAACTTCGATGAGGTCCTTCGCCGTGCCGATTCCATCCAGCTAACAGCCAAGCACAAGGTGGCGACGCCGGTGAACTGGAAGCAGGGCGAAGACTGCATCATCGTTCCAAGCGTCGCCGACGCGGAGGCGCGGACGCTCTTCCCGGGAGGCTGGACGAGCGATCTTCCCTACTTGCGCCGAGTGCCCCAACCCGGCCGCGAGCAGGAACAGGAACAGATCCTGGTCCGCACCGAATAAGCTTATTGTCTTCAATTCCGGGCGCGGCGGCCCCGCGCCCGGGATATCCCGATTAGAAGCCTGACGACGTCATTTGCGCGCGCTTCGCCGGCTTCTCGGGCGGCACGGCCTTGACCGTGTCCGGATCGGCTACCGCGAAATCTTCGACCGCCTTCCAGCTGCCGTCGTCCTGCTTCTTGTAAACCGTGATGTACGATCCGGAGTCCGTCATGACCTTGCCGGTCTTCTTGTCGGTGTACTTCTCGGTGAACTTGCCGCGCGCGTAGGCGAGGTCGCCCGAGCCCGCGACGTCGATCTTGTCGCTCGAGAATTGCACGTCGAACGCCGGGTCGGTCGACGCGGTCGCGTAGACCTTGCGGATTTCCGTCGAACCGTCGGCTCCGCCGCCGCCGGGAGCAATGAAGAAGGCGTCATCGGCATAATGATTGGACAGGCGCTCCATGTCCTTGCTCTTGAAATCCTTGTTCCACTGGGTCTCGTCGGCCTTGATCGCTTGCTTGATTGCGCCCGGGTCGGAGGCTCCGTTGCCGCCGCCGGTCTTGCCGCATCCGCCGAGCGTCAAACCGATTGCCGCCGCACCCAGCAGAGCCTTGGAAATGGATGTCCGCATCATGTCCCCCTCTCGATGATCCATGAGCCAAATCATCATTCTGCGGTTCAGGCAACAGAGAGCGAATGGAATTGTTCGCGGTCAAACGATGCTCGCGATGCTAAGGAATGTGTATGAAGGAGCAGATGGGTTTGGACGGCGCTATTGCCGAGGCGGAACGGCTGCTCGGCCGTTTGGGACAGGGAGATTTCGCAAGCCCCGTCGTGAAGACCGTCTTCGACGAGACGACCTTCACTGCAACCCACGTCGTCCATGATCCGGCGACACGAAAAGCCGCGGTGATCGACAGCGTGATGGACTTCGATCCCGCTTCCGGCCGAACTTCGTTCGCGAGCGCTCGAAAGATCGTGGACTATGTCCAGGCCGAGAGGCTCGCCGTCGAATGGCTGCTCGAAACCCACGCCCACGCCGATCACCTTTCGGCCGCGCCCTACCTGCAGCAAGAACTCGGCGGCAAAATCGCCATCGGCAGCGAAATCAAGGCCGTGCAGGCGACCTTCGCCGACATCTTCAACGAGGGAAGCTGTTTTGCCTGCGACGGCTCGCAGTTCGACCGGCTTTTTGATGACGGCGACGGGTTCAGTGTCGGCGAAATTCCGGCGCTTGCGCTGCATGTCCCGGGACACACGCCCGCGGACATGGCCTATATGATCGGCGATGCATTGTTCGTCGGCGATACGATGTTCATGCCCGACTACGGCACCGCGCGCTGCGATTTCCCAGGCGGCGATGCGCGCCACCTCTATCGCTCGATCAAGCGGCTGATGGCGCTTCCCGACGAGACGCGCGCTTTCCTCTGCCACGACTACAAGGCGCCTGGACGTAACAACTACGCCTGGGAGACCACGATCGGCGCGCAGCGCTCGGGCAATCTCCACTTATGCGAAGGCATCAGCGAGGACTCGTTCGTCGAGATGCGCACGAAGCGCGACGCGACCCTTTCGACGCCCAAGCTCCTCCTCGCAGCGGTCCAAGTGAACATGCGGGCCGGCCGGCTTCCAGAACCCGAGAGCAATGGCACCACCTACCTCAAGCTCCCGCTAAACCTCATCTGATTTCCGCGAGGAATCCAACGACCAGACGCCGCAATTTCAAGGTGAGTTGAAGCAATAACCCTATTCTCTACTAGAGAACTAGAGATTAGATATTGGCCACGAACTCGAACACAGGGGATCGGTCAATGCCACTGCTTCGCAAGCTCGCTCTCTCAATCGCTCTTTCAGCTTTGCTCCTTCCGACGGTCGCATCCGCTGCTCCGACCCAGCTGCTCAACGTCTCGTACGATCCGACGCGCGAGCTTTATCAATCGATCAACGCTGCGTTCGCCCGCCGCTGGCAGGCGTCGACGAAGCAACCGATCACGATCAAGCAAAGCCACGGCGGATCCGGCAAGCAGGCCCGCGCCGTAATCGACGGCCTCCCCGCCGACGTGGTCACGCTGGCGCTGGGCTACGACGTCGACGAAATTGCCAAGAAAGGCCTGATATCCTCCAACTGGCAGGCGCGGCTCCCGAACAACAGCACGCCTTATTATTCGACCATCGTTCTCCTCGTCCGGCACGGCAATCCGAAGCACATAGAGGACTGGGGCGATCTCATTCGCCCCGACGTGAAGGTCATCACCCCGAACCCAAAGACCAGCGGCGGCGCGCGCTGGAACTATCTCGCGGCGTGGGGCTACGCGCTCAAGAAGTATGGATCGCCGGAGGATGCGAAGCTGTTCATGGCCAAGCTCTTCCGCAATGTCCCAGTGCTCGATTCCGGCGCTCGCGGATCCACGACAACCTTCGTCGAGCGCGGCCAGGGTGACGTTCTCATCGCTTGGGAAAATGAGGCGCTCCTCGCGACCAACAAGCTCGGCCGCGGCAAGTTCGACATCATCGTGCCCTCGGTCTCGATCCTCGCCGAACCGCCAGTCGCCGTCGTCGACAAGGTCGTCGACAAGCATGGCACACGCGAGGCCGCCGAAGCTTATCTCAAGTTCCTCTACACGCCCGAAGCTCAGGAGATCATTGCCCGCAATTACTTCCGGCCGCGAAACGCGCAGGTCGCCGCGAGGTACAAGGGGCAATTCCCGAACCTGAAGCTGTTTACGATCGACCGCAACTTCGGCGGTTGGGCGAAGGCGCAATCGCTGCACTTTAACGACGGCGGCCTGTTCGACCAGGAATACGAAGCCGCCAAGCGCTGAGCCTCTAGACAACAGGGAAAACAGAACAATGCGTATCCTGCTTCTTGCGGGCGGCTCCCTGCTCGCACTCGCTTCTCCCGCGCTCGCGCAGCAAACCGCGCCGCCGCCGGCAACGGACTCTACTCCGCTCGACACTCTGGAGCCGGCCGACAACCAACCCGCGCCAGCGGCTGCTCCGAAACCAACCGGCGACGCGGTGCTCGATCGCTTGAATGCGCTCGAAGCCCGGGTAAACCAGCTCGAGCAGGAAAATGCCGCGCTGAAGCAGCAGGCTGAGCTCAACGAAGGCCGCCTTGGAACGGTCGAAACCCGAGCCGCCAAGAACGCCCAATTCGGCTGGGCGCCGACGATCTCCGATCCGAACGGAAGCTTCACCTTCAAGCCGCGCGGGGTGGTCGATGCGGACGCTGCAGTCTTCAGCTCGCGCGAGGGCGGATACGAATATAACGACGGTACCGCCTTTCGCCGCCTCCGCCTCGGCTTCGAAGGCACCGCCTTCAAATGGTTCAACTATCGCGCCGAGGTCGATTTCGCCGGAAATGCGGTGAACATAACCGACGCCTATCTCCAGTACACCAAGATCCCGAAGACCATCCTGACGATTGGCCAGCACAAGGCACCGTTCGGGCTCGAATCCAACAACAGCGACAACTACAACATGTTCATCGAGCGCGGGATGTTCACCAACGCGTTCGGCAACGCCGGCGCGGAGCGGCGCATCGGCATCTCGGCCGCTTATGCGCCGAAGGAGAATATCAACATCTCCGGCGGCCTGTTCGGCGACAATGAAAGCATCAGCCGCGGCAGCGGCGCGGCGCCTGGCGAGAGCTGGGGGGTCAATGGCCGAGCGACCTGGGAGCCGGTGTTCGATACCGGAAGGATCATCCACCTCGGAATCTCCGGCTTCTACCGCGACCGGCTGAAGTCGGGCGACGTGCCCGACGCGGTGCGTCTAAGCGATCGGCCCAACATCCGAAATCGACAATGGCAACATCGCCGATAGTGGAGTGATCACGAATGTAAGCTCGATGCGATACGCCGGCGCTGAGGCGGCTGGCGTGTTCGGGCCACTTACCGTCGCAGGTGAGGGCGGCAAGCTATGGCTCAACCGCATCGATGCTGTTAACAATTCGTTTACCGGATATTACGGGTACGCCGCCTACATGCTCACTGGGGAAACACGCCCCTTCAAAGGTGGCAATTTCGACCGCATTCGGCCGTTCCACGAGCTCGGAAACGGCGGCCTGGGCGCATTCGAAGTCGCGCTTCGCTACGATCACATCAACCTGACCGACACACCCGTGCCGGCACGCGCCGGAAACGAAGCGTCGAGCGTCACTGCCGGCCTCAACTGGTATTTCAATCCTTATGCCAAGCTGATGTTCAACTGGGTCCGCTTCTCGGGCGACAATACCCCCTCGACCCGATTGGCTCGAAGACCAGGGGCGATGCCTTCGCGACGCGCCTCCACCTGGATTTCTGACGAGTTCGTGATGCCCAGCGCCTCCCCTGGCCGCTCCTCTCCACTCCCTGGGTTCGGCTTGTCGCTGGGCATCACGATCATGTGGCTGTCGCTGATCGTGCTCGTACCTCTGTCCGCGGTATTCTTGAAAAGCGCGAGCGACGGATGGCACACATTCTGGAGCGCCGCATTCTCTCCAAGAGCCCTCGCCGCCTATCGCCTGTCGTTTGGCGCGGCCGCGCTCGCCGCAGCAGTTAACTGCATCTTCGGCCTTCTCGTCGCCTGGGTGCTGGTGCGCTACACATTTCCCGGGCGTCGCTTATTCGGCGCACTGATCGACCTGCCCTTCGCACTCCCGACCGCGGTCGCCGGAATCGCTCTCACAGCACTCTACTCCGACACCGGGATCATCGGGCAATTCCTCGAACCGGCGGGCCTTCCGATCGCCTACAGGCCAGCGGGCGTGGTTGTCGCGCTCACCTTCATCGGGTTGCCTTTCGTCGTTCGTCACCCGTCGAGCCGGTCCTCGCTGAGGCCTCAGCTGAGGTGGAGGAAGCTGCGTTGACGCTTGGTGCGACGCGGCTGCAGACATTCTTCCGGGTGATCCTCCCGACCGTCGGGCCTGCTCTAGCGACTGGCTTCGCGCTCGCATTCGCTCGCGGCGCGGGCGAGTACGGCTCGGTCATCTTCATTGCTGGCAATATCCCCTTCAAGTCGGAGATCGCGCCGCTCCTGATCATCACGCAGCTCGAGGAATATAATTACGCCGGCGCCGCCGCGATCGCCTGCGTGATGCTTGTTATCTCCTTCGCGTTGCTCCTGCTCCTCAACCTTCTGCAGCACTGGCAGCAGCGGAGGTTCGCATGACCGCCGCGGGCCTGCGCGAGCCGCCCGCGGCCAAGGCGCTGCTGATCTTCGCGGCGATCGCTTATGTCGCACTGATGCTTCTCCTGCCCTTGGGCGCGGTGCTGTTTGAAGCGCTGCGTAAGGGCTGGGAGATGTGGCTTGCGGCGGTCACCGAGCCCGACGCTCGGGCATCAATCTGGCTCACGCTCATCGTCGCCGCGATCTCCGTGCCGCTAAACACAATCTTCGGGATCGCCGCCGCCTGGGCGGTCACCAAGTTCGACTTCCGGGGGAAAGCGGCGCTCGTGGCGCTGATCGAGCTCCCCTTTTCCGTATCGCCGGTTGTATCCGGGCTTGTCTTCGTGCTGCTCTTCGGCGCCCAGGGTTGGTTCGGCCCGTGGCTGGAAGAACATGATATCCGCATCATCTTCGCGCTTCCGGGTCTCGTCCTTGCGACCCTGTTCGTCACCTTTCCCTTCGTCGCTCGCCAGCTGATCCCACTTATGACCAGCCAGGGCCGTGCCGACGAGGAAGCGGCGCTCACCCTCGGCGCTTCGGGGTGGCAGGTCTTCTGGCGAGTCACCCTCCCCAACATCCGCTTCGGGCTTCTTTACGGCGTGCTCTTATGCAACGCCCGGGCGATGGGGGAGTTTGGCGCAGTCAGCGTCGTTTCCGGTCACATTCGCGGCGAGACCAACACCATGCCGCTCCAAGTGGAGGCACTCTACAATGACTACGACTTTGTCGCCGCCTTTGCCGTCGCCTCGCTCCTTGCTCTTCTGGCCCTCGTCACCCTCGCGCTCAAATCCGCGCTGGAATGGCGATACAGCGGTCATCTCAGCGCCCGGCACTGACATGTCCATAAAAGTGGAGCATGTCTCCAAGAACTTCTCAGCCTATCCGGCGCTGAACGATGTCTCGCTCACTATGCGCGACCAAGAGTTCGTAGCGCTGCTCGGCCCATCCGGCTCGGGCAAGACGACGCTTCTCAGAATCCTCGCCGGCCTCGAAGTGCCCGAGAGCGGCAGGGTCTCGTTCGGAAAGCGCGACGTCACGAATGACAAGCCCGCGTCGCGCGGGATCGGCTTCGTCTTCCAGCATTATGCCTTGTTCGGCCACATGACGGTCGCGCAGAACATCGCCTTCGGCCTGGATGTGATGCGGCGAGCTCGGCCAGCGAAACGGGATATCGCCGCGCGGGTCGACGGGCTCCTCGAGCTCGTCCAACTTCCCGGCCTCGGCAAGCGCTATCCGAGCCAGCTCTCCGGTGGCCAGCGCCAGCGCGTCGCGCTTGCCCGCGCGCTCGCCCGCCAGCCTCGCATCCTGCTTCTCGACGAGCCATTCGGCGCTCTCGACGCCAAGGTCCGCCGCGAGCTTCGCGGAGCGCTTCGCCAGATCCACGACGAGCTCGGCCTCACCTCGATCTTCGTCACTCATGACCAGGAAGAAGCGTTCGCTCTTGCGGACCGGGTTGCGCTACTCAATCAGGGACGAATCGAGCAATTCGCCGCCCCGCTCGAGATCCGGAGCCAACCGGCGACCGATTTCGTGCGCAGCTTTATGGAATAGCGGAGCTCGCGGGCTCGTTCGCCCTCGCACTTCATTATTCCAACCTTACGCTTCAACCGCCGCGCTGTGCTCAGCCAACCGCGCGCTCAGATCGTCGCGCAGGCGGGAACATCCGCCCGAGCACTCGGTCGTGCAGCCCATAATGATGATAAAGCGCCGCGAGAGCATGGCCCAGGGCGAGGATGACGATTCCCCATCCGACTTTCTCGTGCAGGCCGTGCAAAGTTTGACGCGTGACCTTTTCGACCGCGCCATAGGGGCTCGGAATCGCGAAGATACCGAAGAAGCTCACCGGATGTCCCTGCGCCCACCGGAAGGCGAAGCCGAGGCCGGCCTGCACCACCAGCAACAGGTAGAGCAGATAGTGCACCGCCTTTGACGCTTGCCTCACCCAGCCGCTGACGATCGACGGGCGCTGATGGCCCGGCATCAGGCGCCATGCGATCCTTGCAATCACGACCACCGTGAGGAGCACGCCGAGCGAGACGTGGATGCTCTGCATCGTTTCGCTCGTGCCGTGCGGGAAATAGTCCCAGGTCACCGCCATCAGGAACTGGACGATGACAAGAAGCGCTGTCAGCCAGTGAAGCGTGATAGCGACACCGTCGTAATTCGTCTTGTCGTCACCTGCCGCAATCCGCGTCACGGTGTCGAATGCATTGCGGTCGACCATTCCATCTCCGATACGTCGAGCAGTCTGCAATCCTTCTGAACGCAAAGGGTTCCTGTGTCGCTCGTCTCTTTCGAGAGGTGAACATCAGCTCGACGCCCAATCCGGACCGTCCCTGATCTGTCGATTTGCGTCATGTTCTTCGCTCGGAACGGGTGCTGGAAAGCGCTTGCGTAACGCGCCCACCTATTGGCGGAGATGAGGACGCGAACTACAACCTTGTCGCAATCCGATCGCGGATCGGCGATCGCACGCATGATTTCCGATAAAGGCGGCTGGTCGGCGCAAATGATCGAGCGAGACATGAGCGGCACCGATGCTGCGCAACGGGTTGATGCTTTCTATCGAGCATTGTTTCGCCCCGGCGAGGATCATGTCTGGACGGCAGCCGACGTCGACCTGTCCGCTGATGGGCGAACCGTTCACTTTACGGGGCAGTCCTTCGAGGGCTCTCTCGAAGAAGGTCCGTCGGCGGTGATCTGCAGCCTCAATCTGGTGGACGGGCGGATCCATCGTGTCGCACGTGGTCGCCTGGTACTGCAGTTCGCCCGATGGACGTGGCGCCTTCGTTAGTACGGACCACGGCGGTGGCGAACGAGTTACGATAGTTTCCGCGACCGGCGAGCAGCTGAATCTGTTCTCGCTCGAAGCGCGGGTGGAGGCGCTGGAATGGTCCCCTGACGGCCACAATCTCATGATTCTCGGGGCCGACTTGGGCGCAGACGTCTCGGGCGCTGAGGGAGGCTATGCTTTGCGCGGCGCGCTGTCCGGGCCGACCTGGCTGCCCGAAGTTGCGTCATCTGACGCCCAGAATCTCTGGCGACGGCTTTATCGTTGGTCTGACGGCCAAAGCACGCCAACGACGCTGACTTCTCCTCCCGTCAATGTCTGGGAAGCCTCATGGCTTGGCAACGACGGGTTCGTCATTGTTGCGAGCGATCATCACAGCGAGGGTAGCTGGTACGGGGCGACGCTGCGGGTGATGGATGCGACCGGAACCGAGCGATCGCGCCACCAGGCAGCGGATCAGATTGGGTTGCCTGCGGGATCCCCTGACGGCAATCGGTGGGCGGCGATCGAGGCTTTTTGCAGCGATCGCGGCATCGTCTGCGGCTCGATTACATTGGGCACCGCCGAGGAAGCGCGGGCGCTGGATGTTGGGGTCGAGGTCACTGATATCCGCTGGCGAGACGACCATACGATTCTTTTCGCTGGACTGCGCGAAGATCAAACCGTGGTTGGCGAGATTGACGTCTCGAGCGGCGAGCAACGGGAACATTGGAACTCAAGCGAGCTCACCATCAGCGGCTGGTATCCTAAAGCCGCTCCCTTTCCCGAAGGGGGAGCTTGCGCAATCATCGAAGGCTATTCGCGAGCGCCAGCAATTGCGCGGCTCGCGAATGGCGAAGCAGAGGTGCTTGCCGATTTTGCGCCGTCGCCATCGCCGCAAATACCGGGCTCCATGACCTATCATCGCTGGCGGGGCCGGGACGGCCTGGAGATTGCCGGCTGGCTGGTCTTGCCCGACGCGGAACTGCGCGGTCTGCCGCTTCTGGTGGATATCCATGGCGGGCCGGTCTGGGCCCATCGCAATCGCTATGCCGCAGTCCTTCGGGCAGGCTCCGCCATGGTCGCTTCGGGCTATGCACTCTTTCTACCCAACCCTCGCGGTTCCGGAGGTCGTGGCCAGACCTTCGCACGCAAGGTTCACCGCGACATGGCCGGCGAGGATACGCACGACTATCTCGCCGGCATCGATAGCCTCGTTGCACGAGGAATTGTCGACCCGGCGAGAATTGCCGTCACCGGCACTAGCTACGGCGGTTTCATGAGCGCATGGCTCGTCACGCAATCGGATCGCTTCGCTGCTGCTGTGCCGATCTCGCCAGTAGCCAATTGGTACAGCCAGCACTTTGCAACCCAGATCCCCGCATGGGACAAAGCCATGCTCGATGGATCGCCCCACCAGCCAGGCGGCCAGTATTTTTCGCGCAGTCCAATATTCTTCGCTCAAGGAGTGAAGACTTCAACGCTCGTGCTTGCTGGAGGCCGAGACAAGAATACTCCAACCGGTCAGGCCGTTGAACTTTATGGTGCGCTGCTGGAAGCGGGTGTCGAGACCGCGATCGCCATCTATCCGGAGGACGGTCACAGTTTGCGCGGATATCCCGCATACTTCGATTCAGCGGCGCGAATTGTGGACTGGTGCGAGCGGCATGTGAGAGCCGGATGGCCGGACAATTCTTAAGAGCGCTTGTCGCAGTCGGCCGACGATGCAATGAGCCATCGAAGAGGAGTTGCGTAGCCTTGAAGGGTTTTGCGTTCGGAGTTGCGGCGCTTGCGCTCGCCGCCCCGCTGTCAGCCGAAACACACCTCACCGCCGCCGTCCAGCCCGGCGGCGATATTCCGAAAGCATTCCGCCCGGCCGGCCCGACTGTCCCGAAGAGCGGAGACATTCCGGAGCGCTTCAGCGTACCAAGGCGTGATTTCCAATATGTCCGCCGCGAGGTCATGATCCCGATGCGCGACGGCGTGAAGCTCTACACCGTGCTCATCGTTCCAAGGGGCGCCGGCAAATTCCCGATCATGCTCGATCGAACGCCATACTCGGCGGACAAGGCCACATCGCGCGGTACCTTCGGCCCGCTTCCCGAGGACATTCTCTCGCCACTCTCTGCCGAGCTCGTCCGAGCCGGCTATATCGTCGCCTATGAAGACGTGCGCGGAAAATACAAATCGGGCGGCGATTATGTGATGAACCGGCCCGTCCGCGGCCCTCTCAATCCCACCGCGGTCGACCATTCGACCGACGCCTACGACACGATCGACTGGCTGGTGAAGAGCGTGCCCGAGAGCAATGGGCGCGTCGGCACCATCGGTACGAGCTACGACGGCTTCACGACGTTGATGAGCCTCGTCAATCCGCACCCTGCGCTAAAGGCGAGCGTTCCAATCAACCCGATGGTCGATGTGTGGAAGGGGGACGACTGGTTTCACAACGGCGCCTTCCGGCAGGAAATGATTAGCTACATCTACGGCCAGACCGCGACCAGAAGCTCGGACGAAGCATGGTTCAGCACGGGCTACGACGATTACTCCACCTACCTCCGCTACGGTTCAGCGGGAGCTTATGCCGAAGCGATGGGGATGGACCAACTCCCCTTCTGGCGGCGGCTCAGCGAACACCCCGCCTATGACGAATTCTGGGAGTACCAGGCGGTCGACCAGATCCTTGCCAGCAAGCCCCTTTTCAGTCCCCACCCTCCTCGTCGACAGCGAGTGGGACCAGGAAGACATCTACGGTGCGCCAGCCGTGTTTAATGCAGTCAAGGGGAGCGACAATGGCAATGCGCACCTCGTCCTCGAGCCAGTAGCGCCACGTCGACCCCGAAGCCCAGGGCGAGATGTTGGGCCGCTGCCGGTATGTGACAGGCTTCGCGGGATCCGACACAAATGAGTCTGATGTGCTCGTGGGCGGCGCGGTGAAGCCGAGGCTCTTGCCAGGCTCCAGATAGAGCCGCGTCAGGCCCGAAGTGCAGCCATTCGCGCAGGATGTCGGCCAGTCCGAAAGGCGTTGCCACTGGTCCGGCCCGACTTTGAACGCGGTCACGCGCGCGATGTTCGAGGGCGGACCGCCTTTGAGATGCTCGTTCAGGAACGGGAGGAGCACGTTCTGGCGGAACCATTTGGCCGTGTCGAATACCCCAATCGAGCGGGCCGAGCGTGCTTGCCGCTCCGTTGGCCTCGCCGTGATGCCATGGCCCGAGCACGAGGTGCGCATTGCCATTGTCGCTCCCCTTGACTGCATTAAACACGGCTGGCGCACCGTAGATGTCTTCCTGGTCCCACTCGCTGTCGACGAGGAGGGTGGGGACTGAAAGGGGCTTGCTGGCAAGGATCTGGTCGACCGCCTGGTACTCCCAGAATTCGTCATAGGCGGGGTGTTCGCTGAGCCGCCGCCAGAAGGGGAGTTGGTCCATCCCCATCGCTTCGGCATAAGCTCCCGCTGAACCGTAGCGGAGGTAGGTGGAGTAATCGTCGTAGCCCGTGCTGAACCATGCTTCGTCCGAGCTTCTGGTCGCGGTCTGGCCGTAGATGTAGCTAATCATTTCCTGCCGGAAGGCGCCGTTGTGAAACCAGTCGTCCCCCTTCCACACATCGACCATCGGGTTGATTGGAACGCTCGCCTTTAGCGCAGGGTGCGGATTGACGAGGCTCATCAACGTCGTGAAGCCGTCGTAGCTCGTACCGATGGTGCCGACGCGCCCATTGCTCTCGGGCACGCTCTTCACCAGCCAGTCGATCGTGTCGTAGGCGTCGGTCGAATGGTCGACCGCGGTCGGATTGAGAGGGCCGCGGACGGGCCGGTTCATCACATAATCGCCGCCCGATTTGTATTTTCCGCGCACGTCTTCATAGGCGACGATATAGCCGGCTCGGACGAGCTCGGCAGAGAGTGGCGAGAGAATGTCCTCGGGAAGCGGGCCGAAGGTACCGCGCGATGTGGCCTTGTCCGCCGAGTATGGCGTTCGATCGAGCATGATCGGGAATTTGCCAGCGCCCCTTGGAACGATGAGCACGGTGTAGAGCTTCACGCCGTCGCGCATCGGGATCATGACCTCGCGGCGGACATATTGGAAATCACGCCTTGGTACGCTGAAGCGCTCCGGAATGTCTCCGCTCTTCGGGACAGTCGGGCCGGCCGGGCGGAATGCTTTCGGAATATCGCCGCCGGGCTGGACGGCGGCGGTGAGGTGTGTTTCGGCTGACAGCGGGGCGGCGAGCGCAAGCGCCGCGACTCCGAACGCAAAACCCTTCAAGGCTACGCGACTCCTCTTCGATGGCTCATTGCATCGTCGGCCGACTGCGACAAGCGCTCTTAAGAATTGTCCGGCCATCCGGCTCTCACATGCCGCTCGCACCAGTCCACAATTCGCGCCGCTGAATTGAAGTAAGCGGGATATCCGCGCAAACTGTGACCGTCCTCCGGATAGATGGCGATCGCGGTCTCGACACCCGCTTCCAGCAGCGCACCATAAAGTTCAACGGCCTGACCGGTTGGAGTATTCTTGTCTCGGCCTCCAGCAAGCACGAGCGTTGGAGTTTCCACTCCTTGAGCGAAGAATATTGGACTGCGCGAAAAATACTGGCCGCCTGGCTGGCGGGGCGATCCATCGAGCATGGCTTTGTCCCATGCGGGGATCTGGGTTGCAAAGTGCTGGCTGTACCAATTGGCTACTGGCGAGATCGGCACAGCAGCAGCGAAGCGATCCGATTGCGTGACGAGCCATGCGCTCATGAAACCGCCGTAGCTAGTGCCGGTGACGGCGATTTTCGCCGGGTCGACGATTCCTCGCGCAACGAGGCTATCGATGCCGGCGAGATAGTCGTGCGTATCCTCGCCGGCCATGTCGCGGTGAACCTTGCGTGCGAAGGTCTGGCCACGACCTCCGGAACCGCGAGGGTTGGGTAGAAAGAGTGCATAGCCCGAAGCGACCATGGCGGAGCCTGCCCGAAGGACTGCGGCATAGCGATTGCGATGGGCCCAGACCGGCCCGCCATGGATATCCACCAGAAGCGGCAGACCGCGCAGTTCCGCGTCGGGCAAGACCAGCCAGCCGGCAATCTCCAGGCCGTCCCGGCCCCGCCAGCGATGATAGGTCATGGAGCCCGGTATTTGCGGCGATGGCGACGGCGCAAAATCGGCAAGCACCTCTGCTTCGCCATTCGCGAGCCGCGCAATTGCTGGCGCTCGCGAATAGCCTTCGATGATTGCGCAAGCTCCCCCTTCGGGAAAGGGAGCGGCTTTAGGATACCAGCCGCTGATGGTGAGCTCGCTTGAGTTCCAATGTTCCCGTTGCTCGCCGCTCGAGACGTCAATCTCGCCAACCACGGTTTGATCCTCGCGCAGTCCAGCGAAAAGAATTGTACGGTCGTCTCGCCAGCGGAATCAGTGACCTCGACCCGCCAACATCCAGCGCCCGCGCTCCCTCGGCGGTGCCCAATGTAATCGAGCCGCAGACGATGCCGCGATCGCTGCAAAAAGCCTCGATCGCCGACCACTGATTGCCGTCAGGGGATCCTGCAGGCAACCCAATCTGATCCGCCGCATGGTGGCGCGATCGCTCGGTTCCGGTCGCATCCATCACCCGCAGCGTCGCCCCATACCAGCTACCCTCGCTGTGATGATCGCTCGCAACAACGATGAACCCATCGTTGCCAAGCCATGAGGCCTCCCACACATTGACCGGTGGAGAGGTCAGTGCGTAGGCTCGCTTTGGCCGTCAGACCAACGATAAAGCCGTCGCCAGAAGATTCTGGGCGTCAGATGACGCAACTTCGGGCAGCCAGGTCGGCCCGGACAGCGCGCCGCGCAAAGCATAGCCTCCCTCAGCGCCCGAGACGTCTGCGCCCAAGTCGGCCCCGAGAATCATGAGATTGTGGCCGTCAGGGGACCATTCCAGCGCCTCCACCCGCGCCTCGAGCGAGAACAGATTTAGCTGCTCGCCGGTCGCGGAAACAATGGTAACTCGTTCGCGCCCGCCGTGGTCCGGACCAACGAAGGCGCCACGTCCATCGGGCGAACTGCAGGACAGGCGACCACGTGCGACACGATGGATCCGGCCGTCCACCAGATTGAGGCTGCAGATCACCGCCGACGGACCTTCTTCGAGAGAGCCTTCGAAGGACTGCCCCGTAAAGTGAACGGTTCGCCCATCAGCGGACAGGTCGACGTCGTCTGCCGTCCAGACATGATCCTCGCCGGGGCGAAACAATGCTCGATAGAAAGCATCAACCCGTTGCGCAGCATCGGTGCCGCTCATGTCTCGCTCGATCATTTGCGCCGACCAGCCGCCTTTATCGGAAATCATGCGTGCGATCGCCGATCCGCGATCGGATTGCGACAAGGTTGTAGTTCGCGTCCTCATCTCCGCCAATAGGTGGGCGCGTTACGCAAGCGCTTTCCAGCACCCGTTCCGAGCGAAGAACGTGCCGCAAATCGACAGATGCAGGGACGGTCGGGATTGGGCGTCGAGCTGATGTTCACCTCTCGAAAGAGACGAGCGACACAGGAACCCTTTGCGTTCAGAAGGATTGCAGACTGCTCGACATATCGGAGATAGAATGGTCGACCGCAATGCATTCGACACCGTGACGCGGATTGCGGCAGGTGACGACAAGACGAATTACGACGGTGTCGCTATCACGCTTCACTGGCTGACAGCGCTTCTTGTCATCGTCCAGTTCCTGATGGCGGTGACCTGGGACTATTTCCCGCACGGCACGAGCGAAACGATGCAGAGCATCCACGTCTCGCTCGGCGTGCTCCTCACGGTGGTCGTGATTGCAAGGATCGCATGGCGCCTGATGCCGGGCCATCAGCGCCCGTCGATCGTCAGCGGCTGGGTGAGGCAAGCGTCAAAGGCGGTGCACTATCTGCTCTACCTGTTGCTGGTGGTGCAGGCCGGCCTCGGCTTCGCCTTCCGGTGGGCGCAGGGACATCCGGTGAGCTTCTTCGGTTGTCTTCGCGATTCGCAGAGCCCCTATGGCGCGGTCGAAAAGGTCGACGCGTCAAACTTTGCACGGCCTGCACGAGAAAGTCGGATGGGCGAATCGTCATCCTCGCCCTGGGCCATGCTCTCGCGGCGCTTTATCATCATTATGGGCTGCACGACCGAGTGCTCGGGCGGATGTTCCCGCCTGCGCGACGATCGGAGCGCGCGGTCGGCTGAGCACAGCGCGGCGGTTGAAGCGTAAGGTTGGAATAATGAAGTGCGAGGGCGAACGAGCCCGCGAGCTCCGCTATTCCATAAAGCTGCGCACGAAATCGCTCGCCGGTTGGCTCCGGATCTCGAGCGGGGCGGCGAATTGCTCGATTCGTCCCTGATTGAGTAGCGCAACCCGGTCCGCAAGAGCGAACGCTTCTTCCTGGTCATGAGTGACGAAGATCGAGGTGAGGCCGAGCTCGTCGTGGATCTGGCGAAGCGCTCCGCGAAGCTCGCGGCGGACCTTGGCGTCGAGGCGCCGAATGGCTCGTCGAGAAGCAGGATGCGAGGCTGGCGGGCGAGCGCGCGGGCAAGCGCGACGCGCTGGCGCTGGCCGCCGGAGAGCTGGCTCGGATAGCGCTTGCCGAGGCCGGGAAGTTGGACGAGCTCGAGGAGTCCGTCGACCCGCGCGGCGATATCCCGTTTCGCTGGCCGAGCTCGCCGCATCACGTCGAGGCCGAAGGCGATGTTCTGCGCGACCGTCATGTGGCCGAACAGGGCATAATGCTGGAACACGAAGCCGATCCCGCGCGACGCAGGCTTGCGTTCGTGACGTCGCCTTTCCAACGAGACCCTGCCGCTCTCCGGGACTTCGAGGCCGGCGAGGATTCTCAGAAGCGTCGTCTTGCCCGAGCCCGACGGACCGAGCAGCCGCGACGAACTCGTGGTCGCGCATAGTCGAACGAGACGTCGTTCAGCGCCGGATAGGCTCGAGAGAGCTCTTGGAGACGTGCTCCACCCGGATGGACATGTCAGTGCCGGTCGCGGAATTCG
The DNA here is from genome assembly GCA_963785855.1 of uncultured Alphaproteobacteria bacterium. Classification (GTDB taxonomy): domain Bacteria; phylum Pseudomonadota; class Alphaproteobacteria; order Sphingomonadales; family Sphingomonadaceae; genus Sphingomicrobium. The sequence goes on along the minus strand of CAWAWT010000031.1, from coordinate 6,063 downwards.
ACCCCGTATCGCCATTCGAGCGCGGATTTGAGCGCGAGGGTGACGAGGGCCAGAAGAGCAAGGAGCGAGGCGACGGCAAAGGCGGCGACAAAGTCGTAGTCATTGTAGAGTGCCTCCACTTGGAGCGGCATGGTGTTGGTCTCGCCGCGAATGTGACCGGAAACGACGCTGACTGCGCCAAACTCCCCCATCGCCCGGGCGTTGCATAAGAGCACGCCGTAAAGAAGCCCGAAGCGAATGTTGGGGAGGGTCATTCGCCAGAAGACCTGCCACCCCGAAGCGCCAGGGTCAGCGCCGCTTCCTCGTCGGCTCGGCCCTGGCTCGTCATAAGAGGGATCAGCTGGCGAGCGACGAACGGGAAAGGTGACGAACAGGGTCGCAAGGACGAGACCCCGGAAGCGCGAAGATGATGCGGATATCGTGGTCTTCCAGCCACGGGCCGAACCAACCCTGGGCGCCGAAGAGCGGCGCGAAGACGAGGCCGGATACAACCGGGGATACGGAAAAGGGCAGCTCGATCAGCGCCACGAGCGCCGCTTTCCCCGAAAGTCGAACTTGGCGACCGCCCAGGCGGCGGCGATCCCGAAGATTGTGTTCAGCGGCACGGAGATCGCGGCGACGATGAGCGTGAGCCAGATCGAAGCGCGAGCGTCGGGCTCGGTGACCGCCGCAAGCCACATCTCCCAGCCCTTACGCAGCGCTTCAAACAGCACCGCGCCCAAGGGCAGGAGAAGCATCAGCGCGACATAAGCGATCGCCGCGAAGATCAGCAGCGCCTTGGCCGCGGGCGGCTCGCGCAGACCCGCGGCGGTCATGCGAACCTCCGCTGCTGCCAGTGCTGCAACAGGTTGAGGAGCAGGAGCAACGCGAAGGAGATAACAAGCATCACGCAGGCGATCGCGGCGGCGCCGGCGTAATTATACTCCTCGAGCTGCGTGATGATCAGGAGCGGCGCGATCTCCGACTTGAAGGGGACGTTGCCAGCAATGAAGATGACCGAGCCGTACCCTGGCCGGCGCCGCGAGCGAATGCAAGTGCAAAGCCGGTCGCGAGCGCAGGCCCGACTGACGGCAGGATCGCCCGGAAAAATGTCTGCAGCCGAGTCGCACCAAGCGTGAACGCAGCTTCCTCCACCTCACTCGAGACCTCAGCAAGGACGCCGCTCAACGGTGCGAACGACGAAAGGCAACCCGATGAAGATGAGCGCGACAACCACGCCCGCTGGCCTATAGGCGATCGGAAGGCCCGCCGGTTCGAGGACACGCCCGATGATCCCGGTGTCGGCGTAGAGTGCGGTAAGCGCAATTCCAGCGACCGCGGTCGGGAGGATGCGAAGGGCAGGTCGATCAGCGCGCCGAATAAGCGGCGACCGGGAAACGTGTAGCGGACCAGCACCCAGGCGACGAGAAGGCCGAAGACGCAGTTAACGGCTGCGGCGAGCGCGGCCGCGCCAAACGACAGGCGATAGGCCGCGAGAGCTCTGGGAGAGAAGGCGGCGCTCCAGAATGTGTGCCATCCCTCGCTCGCGCCTTCAAAACACCGCGGACAGCGGTACGAGCACGATCAGCGACAGCCACAGGATCGTGATGCCCAGCGACAAGCCGAACCCAGGGAGTGGAGAGGAGCGGCCGGGGAAGCGCTGGGCATCACGAACTCGTCAGAAGTCGAGGTGGAGACGCGTCGCGAAAGCGTCGCCCCTCGTCCTCGAGCCGATCGGGTCGAGCGGGGTATTGTCGCCCCAGAAGCGGACCCAGTTGAACATCAGCTTGGCGTAAGGATTGAAATACCAGTTAAGGCCGGCGGTGACGCTCGACGCTTCGTTCCCGGCGCGCGCCGGCACGGGCGTGTCGGTCAGGTTGATGTGATCGTATCGAAGCGCGACTTCAAATGCGCCAAGGCCGCCGTTCCCGAGCTCGTGGAACGGCCGGATGCGGTCGAAATTGCCAGCCTTGAAGGGGCGGGTCTCCCCGGTGAGCATATAGGCCGCGTACCGTAATAGCCGGTAAACGAATTATTAACCAGCATCGAACGGTCGAGCCAGAGCTTGCCGGCCTCGCCTGCGACGGTAGTCGGCCCGAACACGCCAGCCGCCTCCGCGCCGACGTAATCGCATCGAGCTTACGTTCGGGATCACGCCCGTGTCGGCGATGTTGCCATTATCGATTCGGATGTTCGGACGATCGTTAGACGCACCGCGTCGGGGACGTCGCCGGACTTCAGGCCGGTCGCGAGAAGCCGGACACTCCAAGGTGGATGATCCTTGCCGGTATCGAACACCGGCTCCCATGTCGCCCGGCCGTTGACGCCCCAGCTCTCGCCAGGCGCCGCGCCACTGCCGCGGCTGATGCTTTCATTGTCGCCGAACACGCCGCCGGAGATGTTGATATTCTCCTTCGTGCATAGCCGCCGAAACGCCGATGCGCCGCTCCGCGCCCGCGTTTCCAAACGCGTTGGTGAACATCCCGCGCTCGATGAACATGTTGTAGTTGCTCGCTGTCGTTGGCTCTCGAGCCCGAACGGTGCCTTGTGCGGCCAATCGTAAGGACGGTCTTCGGGATCTTGGTCCTGGAGATAGGCGTCGGTGATGTTCACCGCGTTTCCGGCGAAATCGACCTCGGCGCGATAATTGAACCATTTGAAGGCGGTGCCCTCGAAAGCCGAGGCGGAGGCGGCGAAAGGCGGTTCCGTCGTTATATTCGTATCCGCCCGTCGCGCAAGCTGAAGACTGCGGCGTCCGCGTCGACCACCCCGCGCGGCTTGAAGGTGAAGCTGCCGTTCGGATCGGAGATCGTCGGCGCACCAGCCGAATTGCGCGTTTTTTGGCGGCGCGGGATTCAACCGTTTCGAGGCGGCCTTCGTTGAGCTCCGCCTGCTTGCTTCAGCGCGGCATTTTCCTGCTCGAGTTGGTTCACCCGGGCCTCGAGTGCATTCAGTCGGTCGAGCACTGCGTCGCCGGTGGGTTTCGGAGCGGCCGTGGCGCGGGTTGATCGTCGGCCGGAACGAGCGTGTCGAGCGGAGTGGAGTCCGTTGCCGGCGGCGCCCGGTTGCTGGGCGAGCGCGGGAGAAGCGAGCGCGAGCAGGCAGCTGCCCGAAAGAAGCCGGATACGCATTGTTCTGGTTTTCCCTGTTGTCTAGAGGCTCAGCGCTTGGCGGCTTCGTATTCCTGGTCGACCCCCACGATAGCGCGGCTCTCGGTGTCGGTCGCCAACTGCACATTGACCGCAGGATTGAAGCCCCCGTTGGGCATCTTCATCACCCGCGCTTCCCGCATCGCTCGTGCTCACCCGCGGCTGTTTGTCCCGGATCTTCTGCCCACACTTTCCCTGGCCCGCCGCTGGGCCGCTTCCGCCTGCTGCTGTTTCAACTCCGGCAACTGCGCGATCGCTTGCTGCAGGCGTTGCTGCTTCTCCTGGGCTGCACGCCGCCGCGCCGCTTTCTGCCGCGTCGACAGCCCCGCCGAATATTCCGGACACTCCAGTTGCCGCCGCAACTCCTCGACATGCTGCTTCGACTCCGCCAGCAACTTTTGCAAGCGCTCTTCCCGGCGGAAAACTGCCCGCCCCTGCGCTCACTCGTATCCGCACTCCGTCCTGGCTCACCCGGCTCACCGACACCAGTTCCTTGTCCACCAACGTCGCGATCACCTGCGTGAACAACTCATCCAGAAGCCGTGGTCGCCGCGGAAATCCGACAGCAGCCGATGATTCACTGTCACGCCCGCACAGCCAGCGGAACGCCGCGCTCTCCTCACACCGCCGCGCCAACTCCCGCGCCGATCCGAATCCCGCGAATACACCCGTACAACCACAACCCCACCAGCAATCGCGGATCCGTGGCGTCGCGACCGGCCACTCCCTCTCGCGCCTTGATCGGCTCCGCAAAGCGCGACACGTCCAGCGTCTCCACCAGCGCCATCACCATCCGCACCGGATGCTCCGCCCCTACCAGATCGTCCGGACATTGCACCACCATCGCGATCTGCCGCCGCTCCGCTACCCGCAACCGCACCGCCGGCTTCGTTTCTCCTGCTTCTCGTGTGATCTCTTCTGCGCTATGGCTCATGCTTCCTTTATAGCTCTGTGCGACAATCAAACTCACGAAAAAAGTTACAAACTCTCAGGATGACACTACGCTCGCGACAGGTACGCGCCTTCCGCTGTGTCCACGCGGGATTTTCCGCCTTCGTTGATGAAGGGCGGAACGTGCACGACCAATCCCGTCTCGGTCTTGGCCGGCTTGGTCACGCTCGACGCGGTGGCGCTCTTCAATCCCGGCTCGGTCTCGACTACCGTCAACTCCACCGTCTGGGGCAGTTCAATGCCTACCGCTTTACCGTCGAAGAATTCCACTTTGATCGTCCAGGTTGGAGATGAGGTAGTTGACCGCGTACGCCGAATTTTCCCGGGTCAGATGGGTCTGCTCGAAATTGGTCGTGTCCATGAAGTAATAGCTGTCGCCGTCGGCGTACAGAACTCCATCTCAACCTCGTCCACGGTGATCTTTTCGATGGGATCAGGCGAGCGGAAACGGTGTTCGAACATGGCACCGGTCCGCAGGTTGCGCAGTTTGGCCTCGATGAACAGCGCGCAGGTTGCCGGGAGTGCCGTGCTCGACGCTGAAAACGGAGTGCAGATCATTGTTGTGCTTGATGATCATGCCGGGGCGAAGCTGGGTGGCGGGGATAGCCATTGCTGATTACGTCTCCTTAAAGCTTTTGCGATTACGTCGGCGGAAGGCGGGCAGGCCACATTTTCCGCCGGACACGGGGTTCCAACTCTTTATTTTACACGGGCTTGAGCTGATTTGGGAACAGCACCCTAATTGTTACCGGAGAATTAGCAGAAAGAAACCCCGCCAACCCGGAACGGACAGCTAGAATCAGACAAACAGGACTTTAAGACGAAATCGAGTTTGAAAGGAATTTTTATGCGTAGTGGAAAATACGAAGCCTCGGATAGCAACAGCGCGGGAACTGCAGTTACCTTCCTGCTGATCGGATTGGGAGCCGGCACCCTGCTCGGTATGTTGCTCGCCCCCAAAGCGGGCAAGCAGATGAGAAAAGATCTGCGCCGCAAATTTGACACTGCCCGGGAAACCGTCGACGAATGGACGGACGAAGCCAAAGAGTTTGCCGAAGAAGCCATGGAGCGCGGCGCCGAAATCGCCGACCAGGTCAAGGAGAGAGTGGCTCCCTGACCAAGGCGATGCGCCGGTAGAGCGGCCGTCGGACATCGGGCGTCGGACCTTGGCCCTGAGGCCTCGGGCATCCGACGTGAGCGAAGAGCCGCGAAGGGAAGGTAACGGGAAGGGCACGAGTTCACTCGTGCCGCCAAGCCACAAAAACTCGGCACCCTTTAGCTAGCGCCTGAGACTCGCTGTTCCGAATACAAGCACGACCTCAGGGGCTTCAGTTTGTGCGTGAGAACTATTCTCTCCGCCCCTTCGGGGCTTGATACATTTTCACTTCTTACCCACGGCTTAGGCCGTGGGCTTTAATCTTGCGCCGCTTTGCGGCTAAGACCGGCAAGTTTGTCCACCGCGTCGGCAAAATTTCTGGTTCTCGCGCACACTCTAAGCCGCGGTTTCGCGGAGCTTGTTGCCGCACGACTGAAGTCGTGCCCTTCCGCACCACTGCACGGGCGGACGCCGGTGCTCTACAAATCCGCTGACGTCCGAGGTCTGATGTCCGGGGTCTGACGCCCGACGCCGCTATTTGAAGATTGACGCGAAAAAGCCCCTGACCTTCTCCATGACGCCCTTGCGCGGCGGCTTTGCGCGATTGTGAGCACCGGAGCTGGAGTGGCGGTACGCGAGACTGGCAAAGTCCCAGCTCCCAGATCCGGCGCCGATGCCGGCGGTAGATCACTGGCCCGGAAGACGAATGGAGCATCCACTTGTGCGTGAGGCGCGTTGGGCGAGGGGGCTGGCAGGTTTTCCGTGCCGGCAGGAGCGACGGTTACCGCGACTTGCGACTGAGACGCGTCCTGCGCCGACATCCTGGAACCAGAATCTGCGGGCGGTACCGGCCTGGCCGCGTCGCCAGTCTGGGCGTCACCGCGCAAG
>CAWAWT010000030.1:0-48851 GCA_963785855.1 uncultured Alphaproteobacteria bacterium | reverse complement strand
CTGCTGGGAGCCGGAGGTTGGACCGGCCCCAGCGATACGCTCGGCGCGCTAGCTCATGGAGAAGATAGGCGGCGGTTGGCTGGCGATGTCGCGGCCGGGCCGATGCTCCCTAGCCCGCTCAGCTGGTTGCGAGCTGGCCGGCCGGGAAATCGTCATCATCCGAATCGCCGTAGGAATAATAATCAAGCATGTAGCTCGCCGACGAGTCTGCCTTCTCGTAGAACTGGCGCGCGCGACGATGTTCGCGCGAGCAGCGACGAGGCGACGCATGGCTGCGGTGATCGCGCGATGCGAGCGATTGGCTTCCATGACGAGCAGCGTGAGCCTGAAGGAAGCGATCGTCTCCAGCGAGATTGCGTCCATCGGCAACGCGCTCGGCGAGCGCGCGGCTGTGAACGATGTCGATCTGCGTCTGCAGCCGGCGATCGGTATCCTGACCGTTCGACCTCGACATCCTTCGGTACCTACGAGCACCTGCACCGCCTGGTCCTCGATCCAGCTCAACGTCGCGCGATAGGTCGGGGTGGACGAGGAAAAGCGCAAGTACCACCAAGAACGCAGACAACGGCGACGATCGCCATGACGAGCAGGCGATGGCGCCAGATCGCCGACCAGATCTTGCGAAGACGTGGTGCCGCTGGAGGTCAACTCCGGCTCGTAGAGGAACTCGGGACGCAACATCATCAGATCGACAAGCCATCGGCGAGGTTCCGCGCGAGGGTCAATCCGTCGAAGCGCATGTCAGCCACCGTCGATCTCCTCAGAGCCCGCTGAAGGTCACGGGGCGAGAAAATGTTGAACACAGGAGCGGCGGTCACCACGTCCTTCCAGAATTTCTTGGCTGCCGAAGAGCCAACAACGACCATGTCATTGCCCTGCATGACCGGATGGTCTGCCTGGCCGCGGCGAATGCTCGCAACGTCGAAGACGGCACCCATCCGCTGGCCGTTGACGGTACGAAAAACGACCACCTGCTTGAGCGTGGCGACGTCGGTTTCGCCCTTCGCCATCGAGATCACCCCGAGCAAAGTGGTTCGTCCGGTCATCGGGTTAATTATAGTTAACGGATCGGTGTCATTATTACGTCATCGACCCAAACTTCCTGAGACCTATAGCATTGGGTCGTTCGAGCGCGAAATTCTTGGATCGGAGTCGCACAACGAATTCATCGCTGAATTCTTGCCATTTTCCACTCGCTGCGGCATTGCTTTGGACGTTCCCCGACGTCCGAAGAACTACAGTCGGGTCCCAGCGAAGGGCGACTGCATTTCCCGCACCGCTACGCGCGCGATACCCAACCACATAGAAGCCGCGGAAGCATCAGGCGTTGTGAAATGATTGGTCCGGAGCGGGCTCCTCCAGAGAGTCCCTCAAGGCGCGACCATGGCCCCCGAAGTCGGGCGTCTGGATTGCAATGGTCGCGAGACTTCGTCGCTAATGTCCCAAGCCCGCGGCACGTCGGCTCCGGCCCGGTCGCTGACCTGTTCGAAGTTTCCGTTCGAGCACGCCGTCGGCAACTTCCAATCCAGAGGTGCCGCGCGTTGGCGGCGTGCTTCGTGCTCGATCAGTCGGTCGAGAAGCGGTTGCGCTTCCTCGATTGAGAGTGGCGCGTGGCGCCGTTCAAATCGAAACGCAAGCCGCTCGACGTTGCCGTCATAGGCAGTGGGAAGCTGCGCTGCCGCCTTCACAAAGCTCGCTCTCCAATCCGGGCGAGAGGAAAGGGTCTCGACCAGTGACCGCACCGTCGGGCCGTCGGGGGTGCAGCAGCAAGTAGGGCATGCGGGAAAAGGTTTCAGACGTTTGGCCCTACCCGTACTGCCTTGTCGGCCTCGCCGGTCTCGCTCGCTTGCACCGATTGCCCAGACTCTGGTGGAACTGGATGGCGCCAGCCGAGAGAGACTGCCATTGCCATCAGCTGCTGAGCGGACGCAGCGGAGCCGCCGAAGAGCTCGCGCCATCGCTGCAGCGCGAAGGGCCGGCGGCGAGAGACGAAGCGCCTTCAAGGACTTCTCCTCGCTCGCTTGCAATGGGTTTGAGGCAGCGAGCGCATCGTCGGCAAGAACTTCATGCGCGGTTGTCGACCACGGAGCTCACCCTTGCGCGATTGCATAATCGTTGGACAGCAGGCTCTTTGCAGAGACGCCTGCCTGGAGGACAAGCACCGTGGTGCCCTGCAAGGCCGGCCGCACTTGCACTGTAGGTCGTCCAGGAGCGGCGCTTCGCTGCGGATGAAGGGACCACGTCCAGTACCCGGCTGAACCGGCATTGGGGTCGGAAAACTAGCGCAGCAGCCTAACACGCAGCTCAGCGCGCTGGCATTCGCAGCGGATAATCAACCAGTGAGAAAATGAGCACGAGCATGCGACGCACAGCGCTCCGCCCAAGCGAGGCTCGGTTGAAATTGAAGCGTCTCCTGATGAGTGCTGCTGCGAACCCAAGAATCTCACGAAGAACATGAACAGCATTGCGATTGCGGGAACGCCGCCTCGAAGCGCGATTTCGATGAGCTTCGTCATGCGCGTGGTTAAGACGGAGGCCCCGCCGACCGACGAAAGGCTTTCCGCGGTTTGGTAGACGGGAATGAAGCGCGCAAGCCTGTTCTGCGAGCCCGTAGTGATGAGAAGCCCAGGAAACATCGTCCCAACAGTCGAACGGCCGTCGTGCAGGGACGAGAAGCGCGAGAGGTTTCGGTTGAAAAAGCCGCCGACCCAGGAAATGAACGCCGCAACCACGCCCAGCGCCAGCGTCGAGGAACCGCAACGCGGACCAGCGACGGACGGAAGAACAGCAATGCAAGCGAGCCCATCAGAGCGATCGGCAATAAAGCGAGTGCCATTCTCGAGGTCGTTGCGATGATGACGATCGCGATGATCGCAATCAGAGCGAGCGAGCCCATCAAATAGGCAATCTCGAGTTCGCCGTTGTCCGCCGAGCGGTAAGAGCGGCGATGATCGGAAGCGACAGAAGCATGAAAACCGCACTGTGGTTGCGATTGACGAACAGACCGATCGGATAGCCGAGGTGCGCCGATGGATAAGGCGTCATCGAACCTCCGGGTCCTGAGCGGACGATTCCGAGGAGCGCGTTCACCAAGGCAAAGGCGGCGACGATCAGAAGCAAGTTCTCCGCGCTCGCGGGTATGCAATCGCAAGATGAGCAGCAACGGCAGGAATGACGCTGAGGAGGGCGCGGATGGTACTCTTCCACGTCGAGCGTCAGGGGTCGCCAGATGTTGAGGCCCAAGCCGGCGTCAATCTGAGCGACTTCCTCGCGTCCAGGCAGCGACTGCCAGATCGAGGGCGCAAAGTGGCACCAGCTGAAGCGCGGGAAATAGGAGGACAGCTCCTGCAAAGGCGATTGCGCAGCGACTGAGTGTCGTCAGCCGGCCGGGCTCGCGATGATACTAGCGTGGCGCCGGCGCCGATTGCTGAAAGATTGAGAAGCATTGAAAGCAGCGGGAAAGTTCCCCCCTGCTCCGCCGACCGCGAGAGCAAGAGCGAGAAGTGATGCAGCAGTGACGAAGTATGTTCCGCTTCATAATTTCCCGCGCTGGTTTGCATTCGTATCGCAAGATAAGCTTGAGATCCGGTAACCTCGCGGGTGGCCAACCTAACGCAATCGTAGCCGCCTGCGTGTCACCATGCTGCCGATGAATCAGCAGCCTCAGCACCAAGGATGTCGCGAGACCCTCGCGCTCGCTACGGCTTACCTTGCGGTGGCCCTGTTGGGACGGTTCGGACGCAGCCGGCTTCGACCGTGCCTGTCCAAGCGCAACTTTTCAAATATCTCCGGCGCTGGGAAAGACAGCGCTCCAGCGACATGCTCTACTTGGGGCATAATTCGCAATGAACGAGACCTCGAAAATCACGGCCGATGCCGAGTCGCCGGGCTATGATCGCAAGCTGAAGCGCCAGACGCTTCGCTCGATCTTCTGGACGATGGGCCAGGCGGGGCGATGCAGTTTTTCTCGTTCTTCGTGTTCGTGATGCTCGCGCGGCTGCTCGACAAGCCGGCGATCGGCACGTTCGCAATCGCCTTCGTGTTCATGGACGTTGGAAGGAATCGCACCCGCTGGCGTGTACAGCAATTGCCCGAGCGAAGGCGCTCACAAAACGTGAGCTCGACACGATCTTCTGACGAATTGCTTTCGCTGCCGCTTACGCCCTGGTGATCGTCGTTGCGGCTCCCTTGGCCGAGCGATTGTTCGATGCGCCGCAACTGGAGCGGGTGCTCACCTGGCTTGCGATCCCGGTCGTTCTTAGCGGCGCCGGCAATACCCACATGGCGCTGCGGCTGCGCGAGTTCGGCCACAAGACGCTAGCCTATCGCTCGGTGCTTGCTGGCTTCTCGGCGGAATTTGCGCGGTCGTTCAGCGCTCCTCGGTGCGGGTATCTGGGCATTGGTCCTGCAGCGGGTCGTGCGCGAAATCGTCTGCACTGCGCTCGCTCGGTCGTCCTATCGCTGGTGGCCCGGAATTGCGTTCGACTTCGCAGAAGCGCGCAGCTACCTGAAGACGGCATTGACCTCGGCCTTGCCCAAGCTGACCTTGCTCAGCTTCCGAGCTCAGGATCTCGGCATCGCCCGGGTCCTCGGTCCAGCGACCCTGAGCTCCTACCGTCTTGCCTGGCGTTGCGCGGGATTGATTGGTCCCCAGGTCGTGGGGCCATTTGGCACCGTCGCTCTACAGACCTTTTCGCGCCTCCAGGACCATCTCGAGGATCTGCGCAAGGCCTACTTGTCGCATGTTGCAGCAATGCGCCTCCGTGTCCGTACCCGCGCTTGTCGGTTATGCGGTTGCCGGCCTGTGGCCGTCCCCAATTGCTCCGGCCCGCAGTGGAGCGATGCGGGGATGATCGCGCCTATGCTCTCTCCCTTTGGCGCTGCCTTTCACCTTGAGCGGCTTCATGCTTGCTCTGCTGCCATCGAATGCGTCCTTTTGCTGCCAGCAGAGCAAGCATGAAGCCGCTCAAGGTGAAAGGAAGCGCCAAAGGAAGAAGCATAGGCGCGATCATCCCCGCATCGCTCCACTGCGGACCGAACAATGCGGGGACGAGCCACGGGCCGGCAACCGCATAACCGACAAGCGCGGGTACGGACACGAGAGCGCATTGCTGCAACATCGACACATAGGCCTTGCGCAGATCCTCGAGATGGTCCTGGAGGCGCGAAAAGGTCTGCAGAGCGACGGTCGCCAAATGGCCCCACGATCTGCGGGACCGATCAATTCCGCGCAACGCCATGCAACTCGGTAGGAGCTCAAGGTCGCCGGACCGAGGACCCGGGCGATGCCGAGATCCTGCGCTCGGAAGCTGAGCAAGGTCACGACTTGCGCAAGGCCGAGGTCAATGCCGTTCTTCAGGTACCGGCGCGCTTCTGCGAAGTCGAACGCAATTCCGGGCCGCCAGCGATAGGACGACCAAGCGAGCGCAGTGCAGACGATTTCGCGCACGACCCGCTGCAGGACCAATGCCCAGATACCCGCACCGAGGAGCGCTGCAACGACCGCGCAAATTCCGCCGAGAAGCCCAGCAAGCACCGAGCGATAGGCTAGCGTCTTGTGGCCGAACTCGCGCAGCCGCAGCGCCATGTGGGTATTGCCGGCGCCGCTAAGAACGACCGGGATCGCAAGCCAGGTGAGCACCGCTGCCAGTTGCGGCGCGTCGAACAATCGCTCGGCCAAGGGAGCCGCAACGACGATCACCAGGGCGTAAGCGGCAGCGAGAAAGCAATTGGTCCAGAAGATCGTGTCGAGCTCACGTTTTGTGAGCGCCTTCGCTCGGGCAATTGCCTGCGACACGCCGGCCGTTGCGAGATTCCTTCCAACGTCCATGAACACGAAGGCAATTGCGAACGTGCCGATCGCCGGCTTGTCGAGCAGCCGCGCGAGCATCACGAACACGAAGAACGAGAAAAGCTGGTCGCCAGCCGCCTGGCCCATCGTCCAGAAGATCGAGCGAAGCGTCTGGCGCTTCAGCTTGCGATCATAGCCCGGCAACTCGGCATCGGCCGTGATTTTCGAGGTCTCGTTCATCGCGAATTATGCCCCAAGTAGAGCATGTCGCTGGAGCGCTGTCTTTCCCAGCGCCGGAGATATTTGAAAAGTTGCGCCATCTTGGGACAGGCACGGTCGAAGCCGGCTGCACTCCGAACCGTCCCAAACAGGGCCACCGCAAGGTAAGCCGGTAGCGAGCGCGAGGGTCTCGCGACATCCTTGGTGCTGAGGCTGCTCATTCATCGGCAGCATGGTGACACGCAGGCGGTTACGATTGCGTTAGGTTGGCCACCCGCGAGGTTACCGGATCTCAAGCTTATCTTGCGATCAATGCGAACCAGCGCGGGGAAATTATGAAGCGGAACATATACTTCGTCACTGCTGCATCACTTCTCGCTCTTGCTCTCGCGGTCGGCGGAGCAGGGGAGAACTTCCCGCTGCTTTCAATGCTTCTCAATCTTTCAGCAATCGGCGCCGGCGCCACGCTAGTCTGGCATCGCGAGCCCGGCCGGCTGACGACACTCAGTCGCTGCGCAATCGCCTTTGCAGGAGCTGTCCTCCTACTTCCCGCGCTTCAGCTGGTGCCGCTTGCGCCCTCGATCTGGCAGTCGCTGCCTGGACGCGAGGAAGTCGCTCAGATTGACGCCGGCTTGGGCCTCAACATCTGGCGACCCCTGACGCTCGACATCGAAGGGACGATCCGCGCCCTCCTCAGCGTCATTCCTGCATTCGTGCTCTTCATCCTTTGCTTGCGATTGCATACCCGCGAGCGCGGAAACTTGCTTCTGATCGTCGCCGCCTTTGCCTTGGTGAACGCGCTCCTCGGAATCATCCAGCTCGCGACCGGAGGTTCGATGACGCCTTATCCATCGGCGCACCTCGGCTATCCGATCGGTCTGTTCGTCAATCGCAACCACAGTGCGGTTTTCATGCTTCTGTCGCTTCCGATCATCGCCGCTCTTACCGCTCGGCGGATGCAGACGGCGAACTCGAAATTGCCCTATTTGATGGGCTCGCTCGCTCTGATTGCGATCATCGCGATCGTCATCATCGCAACGACCTCGAGAATGGCGCTCGCTTTATTGCCGATCGCTCTGATGGGCTCGCTTGCATTGCTGTTCTTCCGTCAGTCGCTGGTCCGCGTTGCGGTTCCCTCGACGCTGGCGCTGGGCGTGGTTGCGGCGTTCATTTCCTGGGTCGGCGGCTTCAACCGAAACCTCTCGCGCTTCTCGTCCCTGCACGACGGCCGATTCGACTATTGGGACGATGTTTCCTGGGCGCTTCATCACTACGGGCTCGCAGGAACCGGCTTCGGCACCTTCATTCCCGTCTATCAAACCGCGGAGAGCCTTTCGTCGGTCGGGCCTGCCGTCCTTAACCACGCGCATAACGACTTCATCGAAATCGCGCTCGAGGGCGGCGTTCCAGCAATCGCAATGTTGTTCATGTTCTTCGTGATTCTTCGGGTTCGCAGCGGCTCAGCTCATCAGGAGACGCTTCGATTTCAACCGAGCCTCGCTTGGGCTTGCGAGCGCTGTCGGCATCATGCTCGTGCTCATTTTCTCGCTGGTTGATTATCCGCTGCGAATGCCGGCGCTGAGCTGCGTGTTCGCGCTGCTCTGCGCTTGCCTGCTTCCGACCCCAATGCCGGTTCAGCCGGGTACTGACGTGGTCCCTTCATCCGCAGCGAAGCGCCGCTCCTGGACGACCTACAGTGCAAGTGCGGCCGGCCTTGCAGCACTCGCGGCGGCCGCGGTGCTTGTCCTCCAGGCAGGCGTCTCTGCAAAAAGCCTGCTGTCCGACGATTATGCAATCGCGCAAGGGTGGGCTCCGTGGTCGACAACCGCGCATGAAGTTCTTGCCGACGATGCGCTCGCTGCCTCAAACCCAATGCAAGCGAGCGAGGAGTCGCTTGAAGGCGCTTCGTCTCTCGCCGATCGACGCACCGGCCCTTCGCGCTGCAGCGATGGCGCGAGCTCTTCGCGGCTCCGCTGCGTCCGCTCAGCAGCTGATGGCAATGGCAGTCTCTCTCGGCTGGCGCGATCCATTCACCCAGCTCTGGGCAATCGGTGCAAGCGAGCAGACCGGCGAGGCCGACAAGGCAGTACAACGCGCCCAAGCCCTCTTTCAGCAAAACCTTTTCCCGCCGTCCTCACTCGAACTGCTGCTCCGTACGCCCGACGGCCCGACGGTGCGGTCACTGGTCGAGACCCTTTCCTCTCGCCCGGATTGGAGAGCGAGCTTTGTGAAGGCGGCAGCGCAGCTTCCCACTGCCTATGACGGCAACGTCGAGCAGCTTGCGTTTCGATTGAACAACGGCCGCGCGCCGCTCTCAATCGAGGAAGCGCAACCGCTTCTCGACCGACTGATCGACACAAACGACCTCGCCGACGCACGGCACCTCTGGATTGGAACTCACGCCGACGGCGTGGTTGCGAACGGAAAGTTCGAACAGGTCAGCGACCGGGCCGGAGCCGACGTGCCGCGGGCTTGGGACATTAGCGACGAAGATCTCGCGACCATTGCAATCCAGACGCCCGACTTCGGGGGCCATGGTCGCGCCTTGAGGATCTCTGGAGGAGCCCGCTCCGGACCAATCATTTCACAACGCCTGATGCTTCCGCCCGGCTCCTATGTGGTTGGGTATCGCGCGCGTAGCGGTGCGGGAAATGCGGTCGCCCTTCGCTGGGAGCTCGACTGTAGTTCTTCGGACGTCAGGGAGACGTCCAAAGCAATGCCGGCCACGAGTGGAAAATGGCAAGAATTCAGCGATCAATTCGTTGTGCCAATTCAGGACTGCCCGATCCAGAGACTCGCGCTCGAACGACCCAATGCTATCCATTCTCAGGAAGTTTGGGTCGATGACGTAATAATGACACCGATCCGTTAACTATAATTACTAAATTGTTGGGCAACCAACGCTCGCGCATACAGTCAAATGCGAATTTGTGAGGTGCTGATCATGAGGTACGTCGTAGCGCTGGCTTTCTCCGTTATGCTCAGTGCTTGCGCTGGTGCCGCGCGGCCTGTCGCAAACCTGCCGAGTGGCGCCGCCGCTTATTCGGTGATCCCGGCGACACCTGCGACTGACAGTACGACCAGTGATTACCTCATCGGCCCTTTGGATACGATCGATGTCACCGTTTACCAGGAGCCTGACATTTCGGCCAAAGCACTCCAGGTCGACGCCGCGGGCCAGATCGCGCTTCCGTTGGTTGGAACGGTCGACGTCAAGGGCAAGACTGCTGCTCAACTATCGGCCGCGCTCGAGCAGATCCTCGGCGCCAAATATCTTCGCGATCCGCAGGTGACGGTGACCGTCGCCGCTTCCGTGTCGCAAAAGGTTTCGATCCAGGGCGAGGTTTCAGAGCCCGGTGTCTACCCGATGACCGGACCAACCACTTTGCTCGGGGTGATCTCGATGGCGAAGGGCGAAACCGACGTCGCCACGCTCAAGCAGGTGGTCGTTTTTCGTACCGTCAACGGCCAGCGGATGGGTGCCGTCTTCGACGTTGCGAGCATTCGCCGCGGCCAGGCGGACGATCCGGTCATGCAGGGCAATGACATGGTCGTCGTCGGCTCTTCGGCAGCCAAGAAATTCTGGAAGGACGTGGTGACCGCCGCTCCTGTGTTCAACATTTTCCGCCCCGTGACCTTCAGCGGGCTCTGAGGAGATTGACGGTGGCTGACATGCGCTTCGACGGATTCGACCCTCGCGCCGGAACCTTGCCGATGGTTCGTCCCGACCCGATGATGTTGCGTCCCGAGTTCCTCTACGAGCCGGAGTCGACCTCCGAGCTACTCGACCTTCGCAAGATCTGGTCGGCGATCTGGCGCCATCGCCTGCTCGTCATGGCGATCGTTGCCGTGTCGGTCGCGCTTGGCGTACTCGCGCTTTTCCTCGTCCACCCGACCTATCGCGCGACGTCGAGCGTGGAGATCGAGGACCAGGCGGTGAAGGTGCTCGGGACCGAGGACGTCCAGGCCTCGAACGGTCAGGATACCGATCGCCTGCTGCAGACGCAGATCGACATCGTTCACAGCCGCGCGCTCGCCGAGCGCGTTGCCGATGGACTCAATCTCGCTGGAGACGATCGCTTCCTTCAGGCTCAAGGCGTCAAGCCGAAGCCGGCCATCAAGCGTGAACAGGTGATCCAGGCCCTTCGCGATAATCTCAACGTCTCGCTTCCGCGCGGCTCACGCGTGGTCCCGATCGATTTCGACAGTGGCAGCCCTGCGCTCGCTGCGACGATCGCCAACAGCTATGCCGACAATCTGATCGCTGGCAATCTGCAGCGCCATTACGATACGTCGAGCTATTCGAAGGACTTCCTTCAGAACCAGCTGACGCTCACCAAGGGACGGCTTGAGCAATCCGAGACCGCGCTCCTGAATTATGCGCGTTCAGTTGGCCTCGTCGACCCGAGCGCGGGGAGCGATCCGACCGACGTCGGAAACAACGCACCGCACTCGCTCACCAGCGCTAACCTGATTGATCTCAACCAATCGCTCGCCGCGGCCAAGGCGACTCGCATCCAGGCTCAAGGCCGCTGGCAGCAGGCCCAGGCGACGCCGCTGATGAGCTTGCCAGACGTGCTTGCCAATCCTGCGATCCAGCAGATGGCGCAGAAGAGGGCGGAGCTCGAAGCTCAGTATGAGCAGGACCTGCAGCACCGAATGCCGGATCATCCGGTCGTGAAGCAGGAGCTTGCGGCAATCCAGTCGCTCGACCGACAGACTTCTGCGCTTGCAACCGGCATCCGCAATTCGATTCAGAACCAGTATAAGACGTCCGTTGCGCAAGAGGCCGAGCTCGCGGGCGCGGTCAATCAACTGAAGGGCGCGACACTCGCCGAACAGTCGCTCGGAATCCGCTACAACATCCTGAAGCGCGAGGTCGATACCAACCGTGAGCTCTACAATGCGCTCCTGCAGCGTTACAAGGAAGTCAGCGCCGAAGCGGGCGTCACGTCGAACAACATTTCCGTGATCGATCGCGCTGATCCGCCGCTGCTTCCGGTCTCGCCCAATCCGAAGATCAACATCGCGCTGTCGCTGCTCGCAGGACTCGTTCTTGCAATGGCTGCTGTCGCAGCGCTCGAGACTTTCCGTGACGGCGTCCGCGCTCCGGACGAAGTGGAACAGAGGTTTGGTGTTCCGCTGCTGGGAGTTATTCCCCGATTGAAGGGACCTGCCGCGGCGCAGCTTGTCGACCGCTCGTCAGAGATTTCGGAAGCCTATCAAACCGTCCGTGCTTCGGTCGAGCTTTCATCGGACAAGGGCACTCCTCGAACCCTGGTCGTTACCAGCAGCCGCGAAGGCGAGGGCAAGTCGACCACGGCTTTGGCGATGGCTCGCGACGCGGCAATGGCCGGTCGCAAGGTGCTCCTGATCGACGCCGACATGCGCCGTCCCTCGGTCCACCAGCTGCTCGGGATCCAGAAGATTCCAGGGCTCAGCAACATGCTGACCCAGCAGCTTCCCGCGAGCGCTGTCATTCACAAGACGGACACTGATGGCCTGTTCGTGATGCCGGCTGGTCCCAAGCCACCGAGTCCGGCCGAGCTGCTTGGAGGAGCCGGCTTCCGTGCGCTCCTCACCTATCTCAAGGATGAGTACGACCAGATCATCATCGACAGTCCGCCGGTTCTTGGCCTCGCCGATGCGCCTCGCTTGGCCTCGATCGTAGAGGGCACGCTGCTCGTCATGGAAGCCAATCGCTCGCATCGCGGCGCGATCACCGCAGCCATGCGTCGCCTCGTCGCTGCTCGCGCGAACATCGTCGGCGCGGTGCTCGTCAAGTTCGATCCCAAGAAGGCAGACTCGTCGGCGAGCTACATGCTTGATTATTATTCCTACGGCGATTCGGATGATGACGATTTCCCGGCCGGCCAGCTCGCAACCAGCTGAGCGGGCTAGGGAAGCATCGGCCCGGCCGCGACATCGCCAGCCAACCGCCGCCTATCTTCTCCATGAGCTAGCGCGCCGAGCGTATCGCTGGGGCCGGTCCAACCTCCGGCTCCAGCAGCGCGTCGAGCGCCTCAAGGCGCGCTTGCCGACGCTTCCCCGCCGCGGTGTCGGAGTTCTCCTGAAGGATGTGGATCCCGAGATGGAGAAGCGAATCGCCCCACTTCGCCATGAGGATCGCGAGCTCGTCATAGGCGATTTTGATCAGGACGGCGGCATCGTCGCGAGATTCGGCGATATGCAAGGCGTGCCCACGATCGATGCCGCGGACTTCATGGTCCGGTCCGGCTTCCCGGTCCTGCTCGTCGACCTCAACGGTCGACTCGGCGTTCGCAAGGAATTTCGACGGTTCAGCGCTTTCGTCCAGGAGTTGGAGGCCTTGCTGGACCTCGAGACCCGCGGTCCCGTGCCCAAGGTGATGAACGTCGATTGGGATGCACATACGATCACCATCTCGTTCGTTCACGGCAGCGTGGTACGCGAGCTGCTCGCCAATGCGGGCGCAGACATTCGCGATCGCACGCTGAAGAGCGCCTACTCACGCTCGATCGACAAGGAACGCGTCCGACGGGGCGCGAGCGCGTCCCCGAGATCCTCTCGAGCCGGCAAATCTCGAGCATCGCCGGAGCGCTGAAGAAAATCCACGCTGCGGGCTACGCGCTTGAAGATGTGAAGTTCGGAAACATCATCCTCGACATCGAGGGCGAACCGATTTTCGTCGATCTCGAACGTGCTCTTCCCATCGCGCGGCTGCCGCGCTTTCTTGCTTCGCACGCTTGTGAGCTCGACCTCCAGAAATTTCGAGATCACTTCGGGACAGGTATTGAATGACCGTGCAATTGCATCGCTTCGCGAGCACGGATCGGATGATTCCGGGACGAAACGAGCGCCGGAAGCGCGTGCTCTTCGTCATCAACTCCCTGACCGGAGGCGGCGCTGAGCGGGTCATGACGACTTTGCTTATGAATTCGAAGGATCGGTTGCGGCGCTACGAGATCGCGCTCGCCGTCCTTGATGATGTGACGAGCGCTTTTGAGATGCCGGATTGGCTAAGGATCTTTCAGCTCGACTGCAAAGGCGGGATCCTCTCCAGCATCCGTTCGCTCGACCAGGTCGCGCGCGACTATGAGCCGGACATAACCTTAAGCTTCCTCACTCGGGCCAACTTCGCATCATGTATCGCGATGATGAAGCGCCGACTGCCGCGGATCATTAGCGAGCGCACGAGCACGCCTGCCCATCTCGGAGGAGCGCTTCGCCAGGCCGTGACCAAACTGTTGATGCGCGCTCTCTACCCTCGCTCGACCAAGGTCATCGCGGTTTCATCGGGTGTTGCCGACAAGATTCGCGGCTTCGGCGTGCAATCGAATGCAATCGAGGTCATTCCAAACCCGGTCGACCTCAAAGCGCTCGAACGCGCCTCAACCGAGCCGGAAGACCTCGGGATCGAGGGCTCCTATATCGTTGCTGTCGGCCGGCTGGTGAGCGTCAAGAATTATGCTTTGCTCATTCGCGCATTCGCCGCAGCGGACCTTCCCTGCCGTCTTGTGATCGCCGGCGACGGACCGGAGCGCGATGCGCTCCAGGCGCTCGTTGCAAAGCTTGGCGTCGCCGATCGCGTGATGATGCCAGGATGGCTTCTAAACCCTTATCCGCTAGTCAGGAATGCAAGCCTGTTTGCGCTCAGCTCCGACATCGAGGGCTTTCCAAATGCGCTTGTGGAGGCGCTCGCCTTGGGTGTTCCCGCGGTAGCTACAAATTGCAAGGACGGCCCGGCGGAGATTCTCGCCGGCAGGGGCGCTGACGCGGTCCAGGCGCTTTCGGTCGAGGAGGCCGGCATCCTTACACCCGTCGGCGACGCCGAAAGTTATGCCAAAGCGTTGAAGCTAGCGATGCAGGCGCCGGTGCTGAAACGGATGAGCGAGGCGGGACGAGAGCGGGCGAAGGACTATTCAGCCGCGCGAATCGTGAGCCTGTATTGGGATGTCATCGAGACAGAGCTAGAGCGAACGCCGGTGCGCCGCGCAATTTAGGAGCGCTCCGTTTAATCGTGTAACGCCTGACGATCATCTTCGTGGCCCGTGCTTGCCGAGCCTTCGCGATCGTCAATCCGCATAGCACCCCGTAGAGAATATTTCCCTCGACCTGCCAATGCGCCATCGTCGCAAGATTCAGCACGAGGAAGCTGAGATGTCCGCCCAGCAGCAAAGCGCGCGTTCGCTCATCCGTTGACCATGCGAGGCGGAACATCCTGCCCCAAAGCAGAAGGATCGCGATCACCCCGACGACACCCATCTCGTACATGAACGAGATGATGGTGTTGTGCGCGTAATTCGGCATTTTTCCTTCCCAGGAGTTCGGGACCAAAACCGATGATCTTCTGCATCGGCGGGGCGTCCACATAGGCGTAGATGTAATTGCTCCAGATGTACGGCCGCGACGACAGGACTCGGCGGTCCGCCCAGGTGAAGGTCTCAGGTGGCTTGATGAGGGACGTTCCCTCAGAGATTGCTGAGAGGTCCGAGAAGCGATCGCTCTCGAGGACCGTTCCGATGCCGAGCACTGCGACCCCAGCGAAGATGATCATGAGCCGGGCAAACGCGCGCTGGGTCGGTTCGAAGGTCTTTGGAAGCGCGGTGAAGAAGGCGATTCCCGCGAGCGGAAGGATGCCGAGCATTGTGGTTCGATAATTCGCGACCCAGACCGCGATCAGGCTGACTGCGCAGATCGCGAGGCGTGTATATTTGCCGAGCTTGCCCGCATAGATCGCGACGAAGAAGCATGTCGCTGCGATCAGCGAGAAAAGCTCCTCGTGATAATAGCCGCCGATGTAGCTGAGTGAGCCATCGGTTTCCCCCGACTTCGGCACTCCGAGCACGACCGACGCGACTTGATAAGTGAGCGGTTGAATGAACACGAACAATAGCCGTTTCAGCACGGCCGAGCCGCTCGTTTCGAGGGCTTGCCAGACAGCGACGCCGATCACGACGAACACCAGGAAGCGGACGATCGGGTCGATCGCAGTCATGATCGAACCATTCAGGATGGAACTGACGATCATCGTTAGGCAAATGAACGCCACCGGATAGAAGGGGCGCGAGAGGAAGCGTCGTTTCTCGAGCACGAGAGCGCCCGTTCCGACGATCACCAGCGAACCAAGCGCTACCCATTTCAAGCCCGGAACCGCGTCATGGTATGTGAACGCCTGAAGTGAGCTCAAAGTGTAGCGCAGCCAGCATGCGAAAAGCAGGAAGCGCGCCGCTCGCCCGCGCGTGTTGACGATGAAGTAGATCGACAGAAGCGCGAAGATTCCCGTTGCCGGCAGCAGGAACCAGTTTGGCAACGGCGGGCCAGCATATGTGTCGGCTATAAACACGTCGTTGCGATCCCCATCGCTTGCGCCGCAGGTCGCGCGGCTTGTCAAATGGAGCAAGCCATCGTGCGCCAAGCCGATCAATCGCGCCGATTGTCCTGTGCCGATTCAACACAAGCCCGACTGGGCGTTTGCTTAAGAGCCCCGGAATGAATTTCTGAAGCCCGGTTCTTCGAACGAATGAGGCTTCTTGCGGATGTGCGGCATTGCAGGCTTGATCGGCGGTCAGCGCGGTCGACCAGATCTCATCAAGCAGATGGTCAATGTTCTGGCGCATCGCGGACCGGACGATTGCGGCACGTGGGTCGATCCAAACGCCGGCATCGGACTAGGCCACCAGCGCCTGTCGATCGTCGATCTATCGCCGCTTGGCCACCAGCCAATGGTCTCGTCAAACGGGCGCTGGGTGATCACCTACAACGGCGAGATTTACAACCACCGTCAGCTGCGCGCCGAGCTTGAAACCGCGGGACTGGCGCCAAACGGCGGGTGGCTCGGCCATTCCGACACCGAGACGTTCGTCGAGGCGATTGCCGCCTGGGGACTCGACGTCACCTTGTCTAAAACGACCGGAATGTTCGCGTTCGGCCTGTGGGATCGCGCCGCGCGGAAGCTTTACCTCGTCCGTGACCGCTTTGGTGAGAAGCCGCTCTATTACGGTTGGGTCGGCGGCGATTTTGCGTTCGCGTCAGAGCTCAAGGCGATCGCCGCGCATCCGCGCTTCGACAATGATATCAGCCACGAAGCGATCGAGGCTTTCACTGCGCGGTCGTACGTGCCCGCACCGCTTTCGATCTACCGCCGCATTTTCAAGTTGCAGCCGGGTTGCATTCTCGAGGTCGGCAAGGATTCGCCAGCATCGCCGCTGGATGACAGTCCGGCTGAAGGCGGCGCCGATGGAAGCCTTCGTCTCCGCCGTTATTGGTCATATGGAGAAGTTCTGGGCGCGGGCCTCGCCAATCCGATCGCCGACGAAGCCGAAGCCTTAGCCGAGCTGGAAAATGCGCTTGGCCGATCCATCCGCAGTCAAGCGGTCGCCGACGTTCCGGTTGGTGCGTTCCTGTCCGGCGGAATAGACAGCTCAACGGTCGTCGCGCTTTATCAGAAGCATTCGAGCGTGCCGGTGCACAGCTTCACCATTGGCTTCGATGACGCGCATTTCAACGAAGCCCAGGATGCGCGGGCGGTCGCCGAATATCTCGGCACAATTCATCACGAACATTATGTGACCTCGGCGGATGCCGCCGCGGTCATCCAGCGCCTTCCGACGATGTTCGACGAGCCGTTCGGAGATTCGTCCGCAATTCCGACTTTTCTCGTCAGTTGTTTTGCGCGGCAGCACGTCACGGTCGCGCTGAGCGGCGACGGCGGCGACGAGCTTTTCGCCGGATACCGCCGTCATCGCGAAGCGCTCGCGCTTTGGAACAAACTTCGGCGCATTCCGGTCAGCGCCCGCCGAGTAGGAGCAGCTGCGCTCGGGCGAGTGCCGCTTGGCGTCTGGACAGCCACCGACGGGCTCATTGGCTCATCGCGGCGCAGTCCCTTCTCGGGTCGGGTCGCGAAGGGGCTCAAGGTCGGCGCGGGCGTCCGCGCATTCGACGATCTTTATTCGAGCATGCTCGATCAATGGGCATTCGAGGACAAACCGGTCGCAAACGCCGGCAGCTATCGTTCGGTCTTCCCGCTCGATCCCGGATTCGATGCACCGGACGCGATCCGAATGACCTATTGCGATGCGGTCGCTTATTTGCCTGACGACATCCTGTGCAAGGTCGACCGCGCCGCGATGGCGGTCAGCCTGGAAACGCGGGTTCCGTTTCTCGACCACAGGGTTGCCGAAGTTGCAGCGCGCATCCCGATGTCGATGAAGCTGCGCGGCAAGAGCGGCAAGTGGATCGTTCGCCAATTACTCGGCCGCCATTTGCCATCCGAGCTGTTCGAGCGGCCGAAGTCCGGCTTCTCGCTGCCGATGGGTGACTGGTTGCGCGGCGATTTGCGCGACTGGGCGGAAGATCTCCTCGATCCCTCGCGCATGCATCAGGAAGGTTTCCTCGATCCCGATCTTGTCCAGGGCCGCTGGCGAGACGGTCTCGAAGGGCGCCGCAACGCCTCGGGCTCGATGTGGGCCGTCTTGATGTTCCAGGCATGGCTGCGTGGCGCCAGGGAAGCGGCTTTAGAGGTCCACTCCCGTGCCGCGTGACCCGGTCCCCCACCGCAAGCGCGCGCTCGTGTGCGTGCTCGGGCTGCGCGGCATCCCCGGCGTGATGGGTGGGGTCGAAGCGCATTGCGAAGAATTGCTTCCAAGGATCGCGGCCAATGCACCCGACCTGGAAGTAGAGCTGATCGCGAGGCGTCCTTATTCGCCCGAGCCGACGAGCGTGGGCAATGTTCGAGTGACGCCGCTCTTCTCGCCTCGAAGGCAAAGCACGGAAGCGATCGTGTCGACCCTTCTGGGGCTGCTTTACGCCAAGCGCCGCGGTGCCGACACGGTGCACATCCACGCCATCGGGCCGGCGCTTCTGTCGCCGCTGGGCCGAGCCCTTGGGATGAATGTCATCCTGACCCACCACGGCGCGGATTACGACCGACAGAAATGGGGTTTTTTCGCCAAAGGAATGCTCCGCCTTGGCGAGCAGGTCGGTGTGCGCAGCGCGAATGCAGTGATCGCGGTTGCGCCCTCGCTCGGCGAGAAACTGAAGGCCCGAATTCCCAGCGCATGCGGACAAGATCCGCTATGTGCCGAACGGCAAGACCTTCTTCCCCCGTTCGCAGCGAACCAATCGATCCTCGATGATCTCGGAGTGAAACGCGGGAAGTATGTGCTAGCTGTTGGCCGGCTTGTGCCGGAGAAGGGTTTCCACACGCTCATTGAAGCAATTCGAAAGAGCGGTTCGAAGCGCAAGCTGGTGATCGTCGGCGGAGCGCAGCACGAGTCGCCTTATTCGAAGGCTTTGCTCGAAAAGGCGGGCAAGGACGTGATCTTCGCCGGCATGCAAGGGCGCGCCGCGCTTCACGAGCTGTACAAGAATGCGGCGCTGTTCGTGCTTCCCTCTTCCCACGAAGGCCTGCCGATTTGCGCGCTTGAAGCGGGGTCTCTTGGCTGTCCGCTGTTGCTGAGCGACATCCCGGGAAATCTCGACATCGGACTTCCGGAAAATCACTATTTTGCCGCCGGTGACATCGAGGACCTTAGCGAGGCACTCCAAGTGTCACTGGAGAAATACGCCGTTTCACCGGCGATGTTCGCAGCTTTTGACTGGGACCAGATCTCGAAGAACACGCTGGCGATATATAATTCGGTAATCGGTCCAGCTTCAGGATCTCCGCTCGATGCCGCGGCCTAATTATCGCATCGCCCTGCTGGTCGATTCACTCGAGGTCCCGAAATGGGTGAGCGATCTCGCGTGCTGGGCAAAGGATCATCCGGCGATCGAGCTCGTTGCCCTGATCGTCCAATCACCGCGAGATGATGCGTTCGGAAGACTGCTTCGGCTTGAGCACAAATTCCTCTCACGAAGGGAGGAGTATCGACCCTATGCCGCGCTTTATCCGATTGCCGATGCAGCCCCCCTTCACATCGATCCCGGCACCGTATTTGGTGCCGCAGATTGCCTGAAAATCGCTCAATTGGAGCTCGACGCGATTGTGCGCTGCGGACAGGCGAGCCCTGATGCCCTTTTCGGAACGAGCAGGGAGGGGATAATCTTGGTGGGCGCCGGCGCAGCCGCAGGATTCACCCAGGTTCTCGAAGGCCGGCCCGATACTCCTTTCACGATCGAACGCGTGCGGCATCCGAACGGACCGCGCGAGATCCTGTTTTGCGGCAGCGTTTCGACTGCGCTGCTCTATGGCTGGAACGCGATCGCCTTGCAGGCGCGCGCCTTTCCTTATCTTCGCAATGTGCTGGAGCGGCTCGCGGCTGGACCGATCGGGCCGGTCGAGCAGCGCGAGGTTGACACGAAAAGGCCGAGCGTCGCGGATTTGATGTCATACGGCATCCGGACTGCGAGACGGAGCATCGGGAAGAGCTACCGCCGCCATTCCGGGCAGGAATTCAATTTCCAGGTTGCCGTGACGCGTCAGGGGTGGCCCGAATGCGAGCTTGGGCAAGGAACCCCGATTCCAAATCCACCCGGCGCTTTCCTCGCCGACCCGTTCTCAATCACGGTCGACGAAACCGACTATCTGTTCGTCGAGGAATTCCCATTCGACACTCGGAAGGGCGTGATCTCGGCCTACCGGATCGGTGATCAGGAAGCCGAGCGCATCGGGGTGGTCCTGGAAGAGCCTTACCATCTCTCATTCCCGTTTGTGTTCGAGCACGATGGCGAGATCTACATGGTGCCGGAAACCGCCAACGATCGCTCCGTGAAGCTCTACAAGGCGACGAGCTTTCCGACCGGCTGGATCGAGGTGAAGGTTTTGCTCGCAGACGTCGCGGCCGTCGACACGGTAGTTTTCCGCCATGGGTCGCAGTGGTGGATGCTGACGACCATCCAGGGCGAGGGACCGGGCCTCAACAATGCGGAGCTTCACGCTTTCTACGCCGATGATCTCCTTGGAAAATGGACGGGGCACGAGCTCAATCCCATCGTTATGGACGCCCGCAAGGGCAGGAACGGCGGCTTCATTCGGGACGGCTCAGGCAAGCCTTGTCGCGTAGCTCAGGTGCCGGGCTTCACCTTTTACGGCGCCGCATCCGCCGTTTACGAAATCGAGGAATTGTCACCGATCAGCTATCGCGAGAGGCTGATCAGTGAAGTTCGACCGACCTTCTTCTCGGCCCTCGATGGAACTCACCATATTCATTCGGCCAACGGCCTCACCGTTTATGACTTCATGCGAGTGGAGCGACCGCCTATCAAAGCGGGTATGAGAACGAGCAACGACGATGTCCGACTGGCTTGCTGACCCGCGGCACGCGGACCTTCGCGCTGCGATCAGCGAGCGAAGACGGACCTGGCTGGTCACGGGAGCTGCCGGCTTCATCGGCTCGAACCTCGTTCAGGCGCTGCTTCAGCTTGATCAGGATGTGCGCGGCCTCGACAATTTCTCGACCGGCCGGCGCAGCAATCTTGACGACGTTCGCCGACGGGTCGGCGAAACTCGTTGGCAGGCCTTCAACTTCATCGAGGGCGACATCCGCGATCTCGAGACGTGCCGGCGCTCGGTGGAAGGGGTCGAGATTGTTCTTCACCAGGCGGCCCTCGGCTCGGTGCCACGCTCGGTCAGCGATCCCTTAAGCTCGTTCGCAAGCAACGTCACAGGCTTCCTGAACATGTTCGAGGCCGCCCGGACCGGCGGCCACCCCAGGATCGTCTATGCGAGCTCGAGCTCGGTCTACGGAGATGAAGAAGCCCTCCCGAAGCGGGAAGAGAAAATCGGCAACCCGCTGTCACCTTATGCGGCGACCAAATATATCGACGAAGTCATCGCGGGCGTGATGTTGAGGACGTATAGGCTTGCCTCGGTCGGCCTTCGCTACTTCAATGTTTTCGGACCGCGGCAGGATCCGAACGGGCCCTATGCAGCGGTGATCCCGAAATGGATCGCTCGGATGCTCGAAGGCGAAAGCGTCGAGATTTACGGCGACGGCGAAACCAGCCGCGATTTCTGCTTCATCGCCAATACAGTGCAGGCGAACTTGCGCGCTGCGCTCATCAACTTTGACGATACTCACCGAGTGTACAATGTTGCGCTCGGCGGACGCGCCAGCTTGAATGACCTATTCGGCGCAATCCGCGACGGGCTCAATGGTCTTGGCCATCCGTTCGCTGGCGAACCTCTCTATCGCGACTTCCGCCCGTGCGACGTGCGCCATTCGCAGGCGGATGTCAGCGCGATCGTCGAGGGCATCGGCTTCGTGCCCCAGGTCCGGCTTGCACAAGGCATTGCGCGGACGCTCGATTGGTACCTGGAAGCGTCTGTGAATGACGGGTCAGCGGCGCTCGCGAAGGCAGCTCGAGTCGGCTAGCTTAATGGGCGCGCTTGCCCGCAGCGGCTCGACGATGCTGGTCGCGCCGGTCAGGCGCAGGGGTCACAGGATCGACCCCCGCCGCTGTCTCTGCAGCGGGTGAGGTGACCCCGAGCATGGTCCGGACGAGATCGCCCGATACCGCTTTACCAAACAGCCAGCCCTGACCGTCGGAGCACCCAAGGCGCTGCAAACGATCCTTGGTTCCGTCGTCCTCGATCCCCTCGGCGGTGATCGGGAGCTTGAGTGCGTGGCCGAGCGAGAGGATCGTGCTGACAATCGCATCGCTCTGGGCGTCGGACAGAAGCGAGGCGACGAAGCTCTTGTCGATCTTGATCCGGTCGAACGGAAGCGATTGCAGCTGCGATAGCGAAGCATAGCCAGTTCCGAAATCGTCGAGCGAGATCGTGACTCCCATGTTCTTCAGGCTCTCGACTATGGTCAGCGCAGTTTCGCGATCCTCGAGGAACGAGGATTCCGTAATCTCGACTTCGAGTCGCGAGCCTGGAAAATTGGTCTCGGCGAGCAGCTTGAGGATGCGCTCCGCAAGCTGAGAATCGCGGAACTGAACGGGTGAGATGTTGACCGCGATCTTCAAATGCTGAGGCCAGTCGCGAGCTTCGTGCAAGGCCTGCTTCATCACGCTCATCGAGAGCGCCGAGATCAAGCCCGAGCCTTCCGCGATATCCATGAACGTATCCGGTTCGAGAAGGCCGTTCGGCGACTGCCATCTTGCGAGGACTTCGAAACCGATAAGCTCACCGGTCTGAAGGTCCATCTGCGGCTGATAATAAGGGCACGAACTCGCCGGCGGCGGTCGCCTCGCGAATTTCGTCCTCGAGGCGAGTGCGGGCAATCAGCTCCTGCTCCATCGCCTCGTCGAACCACACTTGCCGATTACGTCCGGCGCGCTTGGCGGCGTACATCGCGATGTCCGACCTGCGAAGGCATTCCTCGGCGGTCATGCCGCGATCGACCCGTGAAATTCCGACGGATGCGGACACGTGCGCGGTCGCAGTGCCGAGAACCATCGGTTCCGCGATCGTTGCGACGATCTTGGTGATGGCAAGGGCGGTATGGGCGTCTGCCTGGTTGGGAATCAGGAGCGCGAATTCGTCGCCTCCGAGCCGCGCGCAGCAAGTTCCATTGGGGGCAAGTCTCAATAGGATGTCGGAAACGAGCTTGAGAACCTGGTCGCCAACCACGTGACCGTGAAGGTCGTTGACCTTCTTGAAGAAGTCGAGGTCGAGGAGGAGAAGGCTGCTTCCGCCGCGTGACTCCGGCCTCGCCCAGAAGGCGCATCAATTCGCGCCTGTTGGCAAGGCCGGTGACATGATCCGAAAAGGCGCTTTCATGAGCGCTTTGCTGGGCGACCTCATTATCGGCAAGTGCCTTTTGAAGATCCTTCGAGCGACGCCAGGCGAAAAGGATCACGGCGATATTCAATAGGAAAGCAACGGCGGAGGTCCGGTCGATGCCGGACTTTAGCGAACCGTCGAGCGCCGAGGCGATAATGCGCTGTCCGGTCGGGATGAACAGGAACAGTGCTGCAAGCGCCGCGCAGCTCGCAATCAGGTGACTGCCGGCTAGCTCGCGCGCTGCCTTCAAGGTCATTCGAGGTTCCACGGTCCACTCCTACGCCATCTCATTTGCCTGAATGGAGTGAAGATGACGTAAACATGGGCCTTTCACCCAGGCTCGGCCACGACCAAGGTGAACCAAGCTGCGACCGTTCGATACTCAGAGGAAACGACTGTTGGGCAGGCGTCGGATATGGCAAGAGAAGAAGCCGTGAATTCAATTCGGAGCAGACCTGAGGAACCGGGACCAGCGACCGATCTCGAGCTTCTTGCTAAGGTCCGGGCGGGCGATCGCGCGGCGTTCGAGCAGCTCTATCGCCTCTATCATCCGCGACTGAACCGGTTCCTGTGGACGCTGATGCGTCGGCCGACACTCGTCGAGGAGGTCCTCAACGACACGATGATGGTGGTTTGGAACCGACCGGACAGTTTCCAGGGTGCGAGCAAGCTTTCGACTTGGATCTTCTCGATCGCTTACCGGAAAGCGATGAAGGGGCTTCGAAAGCAGGACGAGGCAATTGAGGATACGGAAGCGGAGAGAAGGGTCAGCACCGACGCAGCGCCGGATGAATTATCAAGCCGGGCGCGGGTTCGCCAGCTCCTGTCGCAGGCCGTCGCGGAGCTTTCTCCAGCCCACCGCGCGGTTGTCGACCTCACCTACTTTCATGAGCTTGGATACCGAGACATTGCGGTGATTCTCGAATGCCCCGTCGATACCGTGAAAACCCGCATGTTTCATGCCCGCAGGCACCTCCGCAAGAAACTGAGCGGCGTGCTGACGGACTGGATATAGGACGGACGAAATGGCAGAGATCATCAGGTTGCGGAACAGTCCGCATGATGAGGTGCAGGAGCTACTGCCCTGGCTTGTAAATGGTACCCTCGACCGCGAGGAAACCGAGCGGGTCGAGGCGCATCTCATGGAATGCGCGCAGTGCCGCGCGGAGCTGGAAGCCGAGGAGCGGCTGGCGGCCGCAGTCGCAAGCACGCCGCTCGACTGCGACAGCGGCTGGGAGAATATGCAGCGGCGGATGGAAGGCGAGGCTGTGGCGGGATCGACCACCGCCCGGATGTGGCGCAAACGCATCCCGATCGGCTGGGCGGTGGTCAGTCCGCTGGCCGCCGCAGCGACGCTCGCGATTATCTTCGTGAATGTCACACCGCGGCAGCCCGTCGAGCCGCAATACCGGGCGCTGGGCGCCGCTTCGACGGCGCAGCGGGCGAACCTCGTGGTGCAGTTCGCGCCCGCGACGAAACTCTCAGATGTCCAGGACTTGCTGGGATCGGTCGACGCTCGGGTCGTTGACGGTCCGACATCGACCGGAGCGTATCTGCTCCACGTTGACCGGAACAAGCGTGAGCTTGCGCTCAAGGAGCTGAGGGATAATCAGGCGATCTCGCTCGCCGAGCCGATCGACCAGCCGGCGCGCGAATGACTGGCTGGAAGCTCCTGCGCCATCTGCTGGCGCTGGCGTCGCTCGCGGTTCAGGCGACCCTTGCGCAGGCCATCGCGGATCCAGCGCCGCTCGACTGATCCGCTGCCGTCAAGGCAGATCCTGGTGATGCTGAAGGTCACTCCGCAGCATCTGCGTCCGGGTTCAGCTTATGCAGGTAATTTCGGCGCGCGCTACGGCGACAGCTTGTCGCTCTCGGCCGGACATCGAACCGCCGAAAATATCGCGCGCAAGAACGGCTTCACGGTCGTCGATGGCTGGCCAATGCCGCTTCTTGGGGTCGATTGCTATGTCATGCGCATCTCGCCCGGGATCTCGATCGAGGCGGCTGTGGCGCAGGTTTCGAGAGACCCAAGGGTCGCCTGGTCCGAGCCGATGCAGGTGTATCAAGCTCAGGGCGGGATGGGCGCGAGCAGTACGGATCCGCTGCCTCCCGATCGAACCCGCGGCGGTCAGCTGGCGGCTTGTCGATTTGCACAAGGTCGCGACCGGTCGCGGAGTAATCGTCGCGATCATCGACAGCAAGATCGACGTTCGTCACCCCGACCTCACTGGTCACTTCATCGCCGACGAGAACTTCCTGACGACGGCTGCGGCCCAGCCGGAGCTGCACGGCACCGCGGTTGCGGGGATCATCGGAGCGACCGCGGGTAACGGCATCGGCATCGCGGGCATCGCGCCTGACGCTCGCTTGATGGCATTGCGAGCCTGTTGGCAGGTACGCGACGAAACAAGCCCACCGACGCTGTGCGAGAGCCTCGGAATCGCCCGCGCATTGCAATATGCGATCGATCACAAAGCGAATGTCATTAACCTGAGCCTCAGCGGACCGCCTGGGACATTGCTCTCCAAGCTGATCTCGATTGCCCTTGCGCGAAAGACCAGTGTGGTTGTGCCTTCGACCCGAGCCTGCCGCAGGGAGGCTTTCCGGCCTCGATGTCAGGGGTGGTTGCCGTTGCCGCGGAGACTTTGCACAATCTCCCCGCCAGGGTGTACGCTGCTCCTGGAAGAGATATTCCGACGACGGAACCCGGAGGCAAATGGTACCTGGTCAATGGCACCTCTTATGCAGTGGCGCATGTCAGCGGTCTGATCGCACTTGCCCGACAGCATGGCACCAGTTCGCGATCTCGCGTTCATCCACAGGAGTCGTCGACGCCTGCGCGACGTTGCTCGGAACCTCGAAGCGTTGTGATTGCTCGTGCCGTCTTTTCGAGTTCGCCGGGAGCAACAACCGATAAGCGACTGCTTAGGCACGCGTTATATGGCGTCGTTTTGGCAACATCCTTTACAAACCCCGCAAGTGCCCAGCTTGCAGCGACCGTCGGGGTTGACAGTGACTATAGGTTTCGAGGCTACTCGCTGAGCGACGACCATCCGGCTGCCTCCGCGCAGCTCTCCTACGACGACCCCAGTGGCTTTTATACGAGCATGTCGGGGCTGGCGGACCTTGGAAACGGCAACCGTTTCCTGGGAGTGATTGCCGATGCCGGTTACGCAAGACGAATCAACCAGCATCTCACCCTCGACGCCGGCATCCTTCGCTCGCAGATTCGGTCCGCATATCCAGGTGGCCTGGGTTTCAAATATACGGAAATTTATGCTGGGGCGTATGTCGGGCCAGTCGCGGCGCGGCTCTATTATTCGGCGGATTATCGAACCTCGGGACAATCCACTCTCTACGGCGAGCTCGAGGCCGGCTTCGAGCCGTTACCGAAATGGCGGCTCAGTGCTCATTTGGGGATGCTGAAATATCTCAATACGACCGATTATTGGAAAGCGGGTCAGACTCACAGTGACTGGCGGGTTAGTCTCGGGCGACAGCTTGGCAAGTTCGAGCTCCACTCAGCGCTGATTGGCGGCGGACCGACCTATTACGGGCATCGAGAGCACAACAAGCCGGTCGTGACCGTTGGTGGAAGCTTAAACTTCTAGTTCGATAAGTTCGCCGCAATTCACGAAACCTTTTCTCTCCCCCGGGGCACCAAGTGCAAAGCCCATGAGGAAGGACTTCTTGATGTTGAACTTGTCGCGCGGAGGGGTTGCAGTGATGATTTTCGCTACCGCAGTCCTCGCCGGAACCGCGGCGATTAGCGCGGTTCCGGGCACGCACGAATATACGGTTTCACTCGCGAACATGGCTTACGGGCGCGGTTCCAACCGGACTGAAGGTCGGCGACTCTATCGTTTGGGTGAACAAGGACAGCGTTCCCCACACGGTGACCTCGCGCGATCACAGCTTCGATCTCAGGATCGGGCCGGGCCAGCGCGGGCGGCTGACGCCTCACCAAGGCAGGCACTTTCCAGATCTATTGTATCTTCCATGCGCCGATGCGGGCGTCACTGACCGTTTCGAGCTAGCTTGAGCGCCGCTGGCGAACGATCATCAGCTGCGACCATGGCAACTCGATGAGCGCGTCGCCGCGTCCGTCTAACCAGTCGTCGAGACAAGCCTTCACACCCGGATCGCTATAGTCGTCGGCAAGCAGGATTCCGCCGTCGAGCAGCCGCGGATGAAAATAATCCAATGCTGCTTCGATCGCGGCCGGCAGGTCGAGATCGACGTGCGCGAAAGCGAAGCGAAGATCTTCGTGGCCGCGGGTCGTGCCCGGGAAAAGGCCGACGTGAAAGTGCAAGTTTGGATAGCCGAGGAGGAGCTCCCTGACTTCCTTTTCTGTCCCGTGGGTTCGTCCGAAATGCGCGCGCACCTCTTCGCCCTCTGTCAAATCCGGGTTCTGCAGCGTCTCGAACACGTCGAAAAGATGTAGTTCGGAGTCGCCTTTTTCTTCGCAGATCAGGCGGGCGCTTCCACCTTTGAAGACGCCGGCTTCCGCGAAGACGCCTGGAAGAGCGCGTCCAGCACGGGCGCATACCGCGAGCTGCAGCGCAGCCGGATCGGTTAGCAGAAGCTCGGTTCTCGAGCGGGTGTCGCAAATGAGCTCCCGTTCGCGCTGCCATCCGCTCGAGACTGGAGCGATGATCGAACCTCGCCTAGCGACGATCGCTCGAAGCACCCGACCGGCGATACTTTGCTTCACGATTGCGGCGGCGGGCCGAACTGCCGCTTTGAACGGATTAGCTCGACGCACGCGATCGTGAACAATCCGCTAAGCAGCGGTGTTCGAAGCGGATAATCGACGAGGCTGGAAAGCATCAGAATCAGGGTTGAAGAGGCCATCGCCATGCCGAGCGCGCGGCGGGGCGCGGAGCTTCTGGGGCGGATCGTGCGGACAGTCGCTCGAATCCACCAGAGCAGGAACAGGAGCAGCAGCGCGAGCGCAGGCAAGCCGCCCTCGATGGCCAGCTGGAAAGGCTCGTTATGCGCCTGGTTGAGATAGATCGTGGAAAGCAGGTCGTCCGGCTCGAAGCTTCGATAGACCGGATCGAATGTGCCGAATCCAGCGCCGAAAGGAAGGAACGCCCAGACCGCTTGAATCATCGGTCCGTAGGCAGCTGTGCGCGTCTGGTCGACTGGATCGTTCACGAGCCGCGCGAGGGCTCCGCTGCGGATGACGAGGAGTGAAACGGGCAGAATGGCGGCAATTGCGAATCCGGTTCCCGCGATCCAAAGCCGACGAGCGCGCGATTGAACAGTGCCTGACACGCGCGATGTGACGAGATAGATGGCCATCGCCGACGCCAGGCCGAGGCCGCTCAGGAGCAAGCCCATTCGAGATCCGGTCGCTGCCGCTCCCATCAGCAGGAGCAGAGCCGCCGAGATCGCAAGCGCGGCATGACGGTTCGACCAATCCTCCTGATGCGTCTCTATGCTCGCGAGCGCGGCGACGATCGGCAAGGCGCAGGCCATCAGGACGGCCTGATGGTTGCGGTTCGCGAACAACCCGACGGCGGAATTCTCGCTGGTGATTTGATAAAGGTGCAGCGAGGTGCCGCCCGCGCCCAATTGTATAAGTCCAAGTATCGCGCTTGCGCAGGCGATTCCCGCGACCAGCCGCGCGAGAAGGATTCGTCCTCTAAAGTCGAGCGCGAAAGCGATGAGACCGATCGCGGTTGCCGGGATCAGCGCTGCCAAAGCATTCAGCGTGCGATCGGGACTGAGGGTCAACGGCCGCCATCTGACCTCGCTCGTCTGCTGAGCTAGCCGGACATACACTTCGCGGCCCGGGCCCGGGAGGTGAGCCCAGCTGGCAGGCGGCAATGGCACGAGCTGGACGAGGAGCAGAAGGTACACGAGTGCCGCGGCGATCACGAACCCCCGAGCGTCGCGAAAGG
The DNA here is from genome assembly GCA_963785855.1 of uncultured Alphaproteobacteria bacterium. Lineage (GTDB taxonomy): Bacteria > Pseudomonadota > Alphaproteobacteria > Sphingomonadales > Sphingomonadaceae > Sphingomicrobium. The sequence continues at coordinate 20,278 of CAWAWT010000030.1, read as the reverse complement.
TCGCGAGCTTCAACGGCCAAAGCGCCGCAGCAAATGCGATGATTGCGGCGGCGCGGACGACGACTTGCTGCAGCTCATCGGCTCGTGAAGCGCCGCCGACCAAGGCGAGGAGTGTTAGAAACGCCGCGCCCAGGATCAGATAATAATGGCCGCCGTGGCGGCGCTGCGTCTCGGCGCTCACTAAGCTCCCCCTTGCGCGAAGCTTCACCGCTTTCCTCGGTCGGTCCCCAAAGGGGAAATCCGAGGCTTGATTAGGCGCTTGCGGGCTGGCCGCTGTGGTGTTTGCTGCCGAGCACGACCGCGCCGATGACCACTAGCGCGACGACTGCTCCGCCGATCAATAAAGCGGTCGAGATTCCGCCAGTTTGCGCGGCTTCTACGGGCGGAATAGGAACCGGCTGCGGAATCTGGTCCTGGCTTCCAGCCAACGCCAGCTGGATCTTCGCCGCGCAGCGATAGGCTCGCAGCAGGATTGTCACCCGCCGCAATAACCGGCGAAGCCAACATCGTAGGCAAAGTGGCGGCGGCAATCATTCTCTTCACGCCCATCGGGAACCCCTTTCTCTCCGGTTCGACGAGGTCGAACGGGGGTGTGTTCCAGCGGTGGCGACATGCGTTCAAACGCCGTTTCAATTGAACCCGAAAGTTTGGGACCGGCACAGACATTTCGGTCAGTCGGGGGTGTCGCACGTGCTTTCCATTTGCAAACATTTCGCCGGCAGGGAGCGCGCTCGATGAGGGCGCTCGAGGCCAGAGAGGCTTATCGGCTGTGGGCGCCGACTTATTCAGATGAAACGGCAATCAGCTTTCTCGAAGACCGGCTCGTTCAATCCATGACTCCGTCGCTGGCAGGCAAGCGTCTGCTCGATGTCGGTTGCGGAACCGGTCGCCGAATTCGCCATTCCGGCGCGGCTATGGCTGTCGGTCTCGAGCCGTGCCGCGAGATGCTCGCCGCAGGCCTTGCGAGCGACGGTCCGCTCAGCGGAATTGAGTTGGTTGTTGGCGATGTGCGCGATATTCCGCTGCAAGCGCGCGAGTTCGCGGTCATCTGGTGCCGGCTGGTGCTCGGCCATTTACCGAAAATCGACGTCGCCTATGCCGAGCTCGCACGCGTTGCCGATTTGGGCGCGACCATCATCGTCAGCGATTTTCATCCCGCGGCCGCCGATGCGGGTCATCGTCGCAGCTTTCGCCTGGGCGACGACGTGATCGAAATCGAACACCATGTGCACCGGCTCGACGACCATCTCGAAGCAGCAAGCGCGGCTCGGCTAGCCGTCGAGCAAATACGCGATGCAGCGATCGGCAACGACGTGCGGCCATTTTACGAAAATGCGGGCCGCGCCGATTCCTATGCCGAGCATCTCGGCTTGCCCATCGTTCATGCAATCGCCTTCCGGAAGGCGAGCTGAGCAATGCGAATGCTCATCAACGCGCGTAACCGAACCGTCGCCATCGAGGGAAACCGTATCGTCGGCGAAGGGGGAAAGTTCGACGTGGTTCTCGATTGCCCGGACGCCGACATAAGGCCGGGCCTGATCAACGCGCACGACCATCTGCATCGCAACCACTACGGTCGCCTTGGCTGCGGGCCCTACCCAAACGCCTACCTCTGGGCCGAAGATATTCAGGTGCGCTTTCGCCGGCGCATCTTGCAGCGCCGCCGCGTTCCCCGGCGCGCGGCGCTGCTATTTGGGGCCTGGAAGAACTTGTTCGCAGGCGTGACAACCGTCGTCCATCACGATCCGTGGGAGCCGGATTTCGATCAGGGTTTTCCGATCCGCGTTGCCCGCGTCGGTTCGGCGGATTCGCTCGGACTTGCGAGCGAGATTGGTGCGCCGGCCGGCGCGCCGTTCTGCCTTCACGTCGCGGAGGGCGTGGACGCTGTAGCTGAAGGTGAGGTCGGTGAGCTCGCGCGTCGTGGGTTGCTCAACCAATGGCTGCTGGCGGTCCACGGCGTTGGCATCTCCTTGAATGCGATCGAGCAATTTCGAAGGTCCGGCGCGGCGCTCGTCTGGTGTCCGACGTCGAACGATTTCCTTTTTGAGCGCACTGCAGCTGGCGACCTGGTCGGAAGCGGCTGCGACGTCCTTCTTGGAAGTGATTCCCGTCTAACCGGCATCGGCGATTTGCTCGACGAGATGCATGCCGCTCGTGCCCAACGTCTTCTTGACGACGACCGGCTCGAGGATTCAGTCGGAACGACGGCGGCACGCCGCCTCGGGCTCCCGACACCATCGCTCGAGGGTGGTGCCATGGCCGACCTTATTCTCGTTAAGGAACCGGTGACCCGCGCGCGCAGCAATGATGTCGCTTTGGTCGTGGTCGACGGCGTGCCGCGAGTGGCGGAGCGCGACCTTGCCGCGCGTCTCGGGCCAATTGCCGACGGCGGGGCGAAGATGCGTGTCGGACGCGTCGAACGTTGGGTCAATGCGGAGGGAGACCTTTGATGAGGCTCGCTTTGGGGCTTGCGCCTCTGTGCTTCGTTGCGGCCGCCGCGCCGGCTCTGGCTCAAGCGGTGCCCGCCCCGCCGCAGACCGAGCCGAGCGCGAGCACCGACGCCTCTTCTGCCAAGACCCAAACCCAGGTGGATACCCAAGCGACCACATCGGACTCCGCCGACAAGTCATCGACCACCGACATCTTGTCCAAAAATGTGATCACGATCCTGCTCGAAGGCCGGATTGCCATGGCGAACGGCGAGCGGTCCTTTGCCGATCGCGGCCTGGGCAAGACCGCCTTCGATGGGGCTTCGGACGGCGGATACAAATTCTACGCGGTCCCGCAGGAGGCGGATCTGATCTGGACTCCGCGGTTCACCAATTCGCTGAGCGCGAGCGTTTCCGCAGCTTACCAACGACACCAGGAGCATAAGGCCGATTTGCTCGAAGCCTTCGTCAGCTTCCTTCCACCGCAAAAGGGACCCGTCGGCTTTTCAATGCGCGCCGGGATCATGTGGCCGGAAATATCCCTCGAGCATACGACCGGCGGTGCATGGAGCACCGTTAACACGCTGACCCCTTCAGCGATCAACTCCTGGGTCGGCGAGGAAGTGAAAGTGCTTGGTGCTGAAGGCACGCTCAGAACCTCCATCGGCAACAACATGCTCGCGCTCACGGGATCGGTTTTCGGTTTCGACGACACGGCGGGCACGTTGCTGTCGTTCCGCGGCTGGGCTTTGCACAACGAGAAGGCGACCGTCTTCGGCCATTTCCCGTTGCCGCCGCTCAACCCGTTCATCCGGCAATTGCAGGACGATCAAACACGTTCGTTCGTGGAACTTGACCATCGGCCCGGCTTCTACGGCCGGTTTGAGTGGCGACCGCCATCTGCGCTGAGCGCGGCACTATTCTATTACGACAATCGCTCCGATCCGGAGGCGTTCAAGGCATTTAACGGCCAGCTTCAATGGGGATGGCGCACCCGCTTCTGGAACCTCGGGCTAAGCGCCGATTTATCGCCCAAAACGCGACTGCTTGCCCAAGCGATGACGGGCTCGACCATCATGGGGTTCGAGACCAACGGAAAGCGCTGGGTCCATACCGGCTTTAAGTCGGCCTATGTTTCCATCACCCACTCTCTCAGCGGCAAGATCGCGGTCACTGGCCGGATCGAAGGCTTCGAAACGCATGAAATGGGAAGCGAGATGTCGCCCCAGGAAAGCGAGAAGGGTTGGTCGACGACCGTCGCGCTCCGCTACAATATTCGCGACAATCTTACGGGCTTTGCCGAAGCCTTCAATGTTCGCAGCCGCCGAGGAACGAGAGTCAACCTCGGCCTCGACCCGTTTCAGGCACAAACCGTTTTTCAACTTGGACTGAGGTTCCGCATATGAAGCGCGCATCGAGCCTTCTTTCGATCGTTTTCGCTTGCTTGATCGCTGGATGCAGCAACGGGCCTCGTTTCGGTGAGGGTTCGGAGCCATTGTCGGTTACGAAGCTCGCCGACCTGCCGCCCCCGAGCGGAACCGATTTCGCGGCCGCAAGCACGCCCTATCACATCGGCCCCTTCGACAAGCTCAACGTGACCGTATTCAATGTCCCAGATCTCAGCGGCAAATTCGAGACTGATGCGTCTGCCAGTGTCGCCTTGCCCCTCGCAGGCAATGTCGATGCCGCTGGGCTGACGCCTGAAGAGCTCGCGCAAGCGATCGCTCAGCGCTTGCGGACCTATGTCAAGAGTCCGCAGGTGACGGTGAACCTCGATGACACCACGAGCCAAGTCTACACAGTTGACGGACAGGTCGCACAGCCCGGCAGCTATCCGGCTTTAGGCAATATCACGCTGATGCGCGCGGTCGCCAACGCGAAGGGCGCCGCTGAATATGCGCGGCTCGACGACGTCGTCGTGTTCCGCTCCGTCAACGGGAAGAAGATGGCAGCGCTCTACAATCTCACCGCGATAAGGAAGGGGCTGTATCCCGACCCGAGAATCTACGCGAACGACATAGTCGTGGTCGGAGATTCCAAGGCGCGCCGAATGTTCCAGCAGTTCATCCAGATGTTCCCGCTACTCAGCACGCCACTCGTCGTCGGCGTGGAAAGGCTCCCTTGATGGACACCATCTCTCCTCACGCTTTGGCCTTCGCGCAAGGTCAGATCCCCTTGTTCGCCGGAGCTCCTGCAACGGAGCGAGCTCCGCTCATCCGGCGGCTTATACGTGCAGCCTCCAGATGGCGTTGGGTGTTGCTTGGCGGAGTTGCGCTCGGAGCCATCACCGGCATCCTCGCTACAACCTTGATCACCCGGGAATATGCATCCACCGCCCGGCTCGAGATCACGCGCGATACTGACAGAGTGGTGGACATCGACAGTGTCGAGCGCGACACAAGCGTCGCGGACCAGGAATTTTATCAGACGCAATATGGCCTGTTGCAGACTAAGGAGCTCTCGGAGCGTGTGGCGCGAGAGCTGGGCCTCGCCGACAGTCCCGCCATCATCAAAATGTTTGGACAGGAAGCGCTTCTCAAAGGCGATCAGGGCAATCTTCTCAATCCAGCGACGCGCGCCCACCGAATCGAGGTGATGGGGAAGGTCCTACTCAGTCACGTCGCGGTTGCTCCGGTGCGCGGATCGCGTCTCGTCGACGTGACTGCTGTGACACCCGACGCCGCGCTGTCGCAGCGAATTGCGGATGCCTGGGGAAAGTTATTCATCGAGACCAACCTCGAGCAGCGGTACGATGCGTCCGACTACGCGAGGCGGTTCCTCGAGAACCGCCTCGAGCAGATGCGTGCCAAGCTCGAAGAGTCTAGAGCGCAAGGCCGTCGAATTTGCAGCGAGAGAGGGAATTATCCTTCTTCCGACCGATTCGAACGCCGGCAAGGATTCGTCGCCCCCGAGCGCCGATCGTTCGCTTGTAAGCGACGACCTTGTCACTTTGAACAATGCGCTTTCCGTCGCGACTGCCGAACGAATGCAGGCGGAGAGCCGGCTCACCAGTCGGCCTGACGCAACCAGAAGCGCACTTGAAAACGACGCCATTGCAAGAATGCGCGAGCAGCGGGCCGAGGCGCAGTCGGACTATGACAAGGCGCTTCAGCAGTTCAATCCAAACTATCCACCGGCGCAAGCGCTGCAGGCTCAAATCCGATCGTTGGACACCGCGATTGCTAAAGAAGAGGGCAGGGTCGGAGCATCGCTTGCACAAGATTATCAGTCGGCGGTCGGTCGCGAGCGCATGCTTGCGGGTCGAGTGAACACGCTGAAGTCAAAGCTCACCGATCTTCGCCAGCGCAGCATACAATACAACATCTACGAACGCGACGCAGACACGAACCGGCAGCTTTATGCTGCGCTGCTTCAGCGCTACAAGGAAATCGGCATCGCGGGGGGCGTCGAGAAGAACAACGTCAGCATCGTCGATGCGCCGAAGCTTGCCGATCACCCAAGCAGTCCCAATCTTCTAGCCAACCTGCTGCTAGCGATGTTTTTCGGCGGGCTTGCGGGCGCAGGCGCCGCGGCCGGGCTCGAGCAGATTGACGAGGGCATCACCGACCCTGCCGATACGGAGCTCAAGCTCGGCCATACGCTGCTTGGCACTGTTCCACGCGTGAAGAACGATCCGCTTGAGGCTTTCGAGAACCCGCGCTCGGCGCTTGTCGAAGCCTATCTCGCCGTCCAGGCGGCGCTCGAGCTTTCTACAGCACGCGGAACGCCAAGATCGATTGCGGTGACCAGCACCAGGCCGCGCGAAGGCAAGTCGATCACAGCACTTGCGCTGGCGCGATCGCTGGCCCGCGCCAAGCGCAAGGTCGTGCTCATCGACGCGGACCTGCGCGCGCCGTCGGTGCATCGATATTTCGGAATGGAGAACGACCGGCCGGGGGTCAGCAACTTCCTCGCGGGCAACGACGATATCGACGAGATCATTCGCACGACCTCGCACGATGGTCTGTCCGTCATCGCAGCCGGACCGCATCCGCCCAACGCCGCCGACCTGCTGACCGGGACGAGGCTCGCCGACCTCGTGACGCGGCTGCAGGAACGCTTCGACCATGTCCTCGTCGACTCTTCGCCCGTGATCGGGCTAGCCGACGCGCCTCTGGTTGCAGCAGCAGTCGAGGGCCTGATCTACGTCGTCGAGGCGCGCACGGTCCAGGCTGGCGCCGCGCGCCGTGCGCTCCAGCGGCTCGAGACCGCACAAGCCAATGTGATCGGGGTCATCCTCACAAAGTTCGAGCCCAGGCGCGCGCATCTCGGCTACGGCTATGGCTACGGTTTCGAGTATAGCTACGATCGCTAACCGGGGAACGCGCCCACGGCTCGCAACGCGCCGACGGAAGCTGATCGCTCGCGGCTCGATCATCGCCGGCGCCCTTTTGGTTGCGGTTGCCATCCTGCCCTCGTCGCTTGCGACATGGGCGGATGTCGATCGCCCGCAGATCGCCGCTCGGATCGCGCCCTGGAATGCCGCGGCTTCGGCAGATTCGGCCGCATCGCTCGCCGCCCACCCCCAGAGCGCACTCGCGCGCTCTCTCGTCACAAGAGCGCTGGACCGGGATCTTACGCAAGTTCCAGCGATCGAGATGCGGGCGCTTGATCTTGCGGTTTCGGGAAAGGAGGGTGAGGCGCGGCAGCTATTCCGTTGGTCGGACCGGCTCAGCCGCAGAAGTCTCCCCACGCGCCTTTGGCTCATCCAGGATGCCGTCGATCACGGCGATGTCCCCGGGGCGCTTCGCGACTTCGACATCGCTCTGAGGACCACAACCGATGCTCAGCCAATTCTCTTCCCAGTGCTCGCCAAAGCGTCGGGCGACCCGAGGCTCACGACACCGCTTGCGCGAACATTCGACAAGGCGAGTGACTGGCGACTGATGTTCTTCGAATGGGCGCTCGCAAACAACGTTGACCCTCTGCCCATCGCCAATGTTGTCAGTCGTATGCGCGACAGGCAATTTGTCGTCGCGAGCAGTGTCGACCAGCGCCTCATCCAACGGCTGGTAGGTGCAGGCGAGTTCGACGCTGCGAAATCGCTCAACCGTAACTTTGGCCGTCAATCAGTCGGCGTCGCCGATCCGAATTTTGGTGATGCCGGGGCTCGATATCCCTTCGGCTGGGAACTCGTAAGCAATGGCTCGATCAGTGCGCAAAGGGCGCTCAGCGGCTCGTCGGCCATCCTTAGCTATAGTGCAGAGACCGCGAACAGCGGGCAAGTCGCTGCGCAACTCCTTATTCTCACTCCAGGCCGTTACGTGCTGGTGACAAAGACCGCTTCGACCGGCACCGGAGTTTCTCCTTACTGGTCCGCGAGTTGCGCCGTGACTGGCATAGAAATCGCGCGGCTCGATCAGCCGCTGGCGGCTAACACAATCGCGAAGACGGCCTTTACGGTCCCATCCGGCTGCGGCGCCCAGTGGCTGACTTTGACAATAAGGCCCGCGCCGGATTCCAACACTCAAGCCGGCGCGATCGCCTCGATTTCCGTTTTTCGAAGTTAAATCTGCCTCTCGATTACATATTGCCCCAGCAGCGAGGTGCCGAATTTGCGCGTCCGCTTTCCGCCTGCAACCAGGCGATAGCCGCAAGATCGGGCCAAAGCTGCAAATTCGTGGTTGTCGGCCTTGGTGACGTACCAGAAACGAATATTCTCGTGCGCGAAGCGACGGTGCGCTTCGGCGATCGCGCAGCTGGCCAGGTGCCGGCGACGTGAACCAGGCGACGTCCACAGCCCGCCGAGCTGGAGATCCTGCGGGGACATGAATGGGAAACGGTACCATGCCGGAGTGACGATTAGGCGATGAAGCAGGCGACCTTCATCGACGATCGATATCTCGGTGAATCCGCGGCGAGCGAAGACGCGCAGCTTCGTGAATAGCCACCAAAATTGATTCGATATCGTCCGAGCACCCCGCGGCGGAAAGCCGTCAACATCGGCGCTCCATGAGCGAAAGCGCAAGTTCGCAGGAAGCGTTGTGAGCGGGGCGGCGGCTGAGCCGCCGTCATAAAGATAGAAGTGAACGGTCAAGCGGGCTGCCCCGGAGCCTCGCTTCCCACCAGCGGCTCGCATCTAGCGCATTTCTGCCGAAGTTCCTCGCTTGCATCCCAGCGTTTGAGAACGGCGTCGACGCCTCGAAGCGCAGCGCGCCTTGAAAGGAAGCTCACCATGGTGAGGACGACAATGCAGAGGTCTAAATCGATGTTTCGGTGCCTGATGTAGAGCAGGGCCAAGCGACTTTTCCATGGCCTTATGACGCTATCGTAAAGCTCATGAGGTTCGGCGGAGTCTCTCAGGATCTCGCCCTCGTCAGCGAAAACGATCGAGGCGAGGTCGGTAATTCCAGGGCGGACCGAAAGAAGTTGCTGCTCTTCTAGCGTGTAGCGATCGACTCCCCCCTCGCGGACATTGGGCCGTGGGCCGACAACGCTCATGTCGCCCTTCAGCACGTTCCAGAATTGCGGCAGCTCATCCAGCTTGAAACGGCGAAGAGCACTTCCGAGCGGCGTCAGGCGACCATCCGAGGCAGAGGTCGAAGGGCCGCCGGACCGGTGCGCGTCCGGGATCATCGTCCTTAGCTTGAACATCCGGAATTCGCGGTTGAAGCGTCCGACGCGAAGCCCTGCGTAAACTGGCGAACGGCCGTCCTGAGCCCAGACCAGAACGCAGGCGATCGCGATAATCGGCATAGTGAGGACAATCGCGACGAGCGCGAAAAGGACATCAAGCCAGCGCTTCGCCATCAGCGAGCGACCGCCCGGCGGATTACCGAAGCAACGCTTGCAGCATCAAGGCCGTGCCGAGCGCGCAGATAGGACTGGTCGCCGACCACATTGGGGAAAACATCGCCGAGGCCGATGCGGTGAAAGCTCTTGAGCCTCAGTCCGGCGTCGGCGCAGGTCTCGGCGACGGCGCTGCCCAATCCCCCGGTGACGATATGCTCCTCGAGTGTGACGACATGGCCGCATTCTCTCGCGGCTTCGAGCACGCCATCCACGTCGAGCGGCTTGATCGTGTGGACGTCCACAATGCGGACCTCGATCCCTTCGCCAGCCAGCGTCTCGGCCGCCGCGAGCCCCTCCGACAGGATCCCGCCGACCGTAAACAGGGCCGCATCGCTCCCGCCGCGGACTTCGCGCGCTTTACCGATCTCGACCTCGCCCGGCGGCGCTCCCGCCGAGCCCTTGTCGATCCGCAAATAAGCGGGTCCCCCACGCGCATAGAGCTGCATGGTGAGCTCATGCGCCTGCCAAGGATCGGAAGGTGCTACGACAGTCATTCCCGGTAAGGAGCGCATGATCGCCAGGTCTTCGGTCGCGAAGTGCGATACTCCGAGCTGGCCGTAGGAGAAGCCGCCGCCGACGGCGACCACCGTCACGTTCGAGTGGTGATAGCAAACATCGTTACGCAGTTGTTCGAGGCAGCGCAGCGTCGGGAAATTGCCGATCGAATAAGTGTAGGCACGAGCTCCGGTCATCGCTGATCCACAGGCGATCGCAGTCATGTTCTGCTCGGCGATGCCGGCATTTACATATTGATTAGGAAAGCGCTCGATGAAGTCGTTGAGAACGCCAAAGCCGAGGTCGCCGTTGACGAGCAGCACGCGCTCGTCATCGTCGGCGAGCTTTGTCAGTGCGCGGACGAAGGCTTCACGCATCTGATGCCGCCGCGTCGATGCCCAGCTCACCCATTGCAGCAACGAATTCATCGCCTTGGGGCGCGCGATAGTGCCACAGCACCTGGTCCTCCATGAACGAGACTCCACGGCCCTTCACTGTGTCGGCGATAATGCAGGTCGGCCGGCTCTTTGAGCGCTCGACGAAAGCGGACCGAAGCGCGTGATGGTCGTGCCCATCGACGCAGGCCGCATCCCAGCCGAACGCGCGCCACTTGGCGGCGAACGGCTCGAGGTTAATGGTATCGGACACACGACCGATCGATTGCAATTTGTTGTAATCGATCACGGCGCAGAGATTCGCGAGCCGGTGATGACCCGCGAAGAGCGCAGCTTCCCACACCGATCCTTCGTCGCACTCGCCATCGCTCAGAACCACGAAGACGCGCTGCCTTCCGCCCATTCGCCTGAGGTTGAAGGCCATTCCGGAGCCAATGCCCAATCCATGGCCCAGCGACCCGGTAGACAGCTCTACCCCGGGAACGCCCTTGTGGCTGACATGTCCCGAAAGGTTCGAGCCATTGCGGTAATGTGCCTCGAGCAGCGAGACGTCGAAGAATCCGCTTTCCGCAAGCGCTGCGTAAACGCAGGCGCCGGCATGACCTTTGGACAAGATGAAACGGTCGCGATCGTTCCAGTCCGGCCGCACAGGATCGACGCGGAGCAGCCCGCCGTAGAGCACGGCAATGATGTCGGCGATGGAGAGGCCCGATCCGACATGCGAGCTTCCGCCGCGGCTACACATGCGCACCACGTGGCGGCGAAGCCGGAGCGCAAGCTCCTCGGTATCGATCATCCGAAGAATTCCTGAACGGCGTCGATGACCGTTTCGACCTGCTCGTCTCCAAGCAAATGATTCATCGGAAGGAGCATCGATGTCTCGAAGAAGCGGTCCGTCCGCGCCAGCTCCTGGGTGAAGCCAAGCGCTCGAAAATGGTGAATGGGCGTTCCGCCCCACTGAACGATGGTTCCGATCTGCCGGTCGGCAAGATGCTCTTTCAGCGCGTCGCGGCAATGGCAGCGGATCTCGTAATTCTGGAAGATGTCGAAGTGCCGGGTGTCGGCGGTTGGTGAGGGGGGAAGCTGCAGCTCAGGGATGTCGTGAAATGACTCGGCATAACGGGCGGCGATTTCGCGCCGCCGCGCGATCATTTCGCCATACCAGTCGAGCTTGTAGGCAAGAATCGCCGACTGGATATTGTCGAGCCGCGCGTTGGTTCCCCACAGCGCGCAATCCGGCGAGATGCCTTTATCAGCACCAGCGCCATGGTTGCGCATTGCTCGAACGGTCGCTGCAATCTCGTCGTCGTTGGTGACAAGAGCGCCGCCGTCGCCGAAGCAGCCGAGCGTTTTCGAAGGATAAAAACTGAACGCCGCCCATTGTCCAAAGGTCCCGGCGTGGCGCCCGTCGAAGCGAGCGCCAAGCGCCTGTGCCGCATCCTCGTAAATTTCGAGTCCGTGTTCGTCGGCGATGGCCTGGAGCGACACCATGTCGCAGGATCGTCCATTGACGTGCACTGCCATAATGCCGCGCGTACGTGGAGTGATCGTCGAACGCACCGCCGCTGGGTCCATCAGCCAGCCGTCTCGCTCGTCGAGCTCGACCGGAACCGGGATCGCACCCGCAAAGTGGATCGACTGAGCTGCAGCAATGAACGCATGGGCTGGAAGGATGATCTCGTCGCCGGTCTTCACGCCCGAAGCGCGAAGCCCCAAGAGCATTGCATTGGTGCAATCGGAAATTCCGATCGCGTGCTTGATACCCAAATAGGACGCGAGCTTGCGTTCGAATTCCTCGACAGCTGAGTGGAGGATGAATCCCCCGCTCGACGCTGTCTTTTCAATGATTTCGAGATAGTCCGGCGCGCGCTCGGCAAAGAGCGCTTTCCAATCGAAAAATGGGACCGGGACGCCCACCCCCGGTTCCAGGAATTGCATTGGTGCAATTGGAGCAATCGACGCCATGAACTTTCCACCCCGTCGCGAAGAACACACGGGCGTGCCCGCCGCTGAAAATAGGTTCCTGTGTCACCGCGGTCGGTTCAACGGTCAGGCCTCGCGGGGGTGTGGATGCGAATTGCCTATGTGACCCAGTGGTTCGAGCCGGAACCGAACATCATCAAGGGGACATCGTTCGTTCGCGCGCTCGAGGCGGCGGGACACGAGGTGACCGTAGTCACCGGTCTTCCGAATTACCCATATGGACGGATCTACCCAGGCTATCGCCTACGGCTGATCCATCACGAAACCGTCGACGGCGTTCGGATCGTTCGCCTACCGCTCTATCCAAGTCACGACCGCTCTACGGTGCGGCGTTCGCTGACCTTCCTCAGTTTCTTCCTCGCGTCATTCATTTATCTGCTGCTTCGGCGATCGAGGTTCGACCTCGCTTATGTCTATCACCCGCCGATCACGGTTGGCCTGGCAGCATCGTTCGCGAGAATTCCGTTCGTTCTCGATGTCCAGGACCTTTGGCCCGATACGGTTCTAGCTACGAAGATGCCTGGAGCATCCAAGCTGACCGGAGCACTCGGTAGATGCTGCCGGCTCGTTTATGCGAGGGCACAAGCGATATGCACCCAATCGGATGGAATGAAAGCCGCCCTCGTCGAACGCGGAGTGCCGCCCGAGAAGATCAGTGTCATTCGCAACTGGGCCGACGCAGAGTTTCAGAAAGTCCCGCCGAGCCGTGAGCAGTGTCGCCGCTTCACTTTAGTCTATGGCGGCAATCTCGGACGGGCGCAGCAACTGTCCAACGTCGTCGACGCTGCCGCGATCGTTCAGCGCGACCGCCCCGACATCCGGATTGCGCTCTTCGGGAGCGGGGTCGAGGAGCACGAGCTTCATAAGAAAGCGCGGGGCCATCGCCTCACCAACCTGGATTTTCCCGGACGGGTCCCAGCTGCGGACATGATTCAAGAGTTTGTCGATGCCGACGCCTTGCTCCTCCACCTCGGCGACGACCCGCTTTTCGACATCACAATCCCGTCGAAAACCCAATATTACCTCGCAATGGGTCGGCCGATCGTCGCCGCTGTCAACGGCGAAGCAGGGAAGCTTCTACGTCAGTCGGGGGCGGCAATCGTCATTCGTCCTGCCGATGCCCCGGCGCTTGCCAACGCGATCATCGAGATGGCCGATACGTCGACCGTCCGCAGGGATGCTATGGGGCAAGCCGGAAACGAATTTTACCATAAGCATCTCTCATTTTCGCAAGCCATCGGTCGAACCATCGCCCTTCTCGAGGGCACTTACGACAAAATGGGAGCGGGGCTTCGCAACCGGTGAACCACAAGACTGCTGTCGGGGAGCCGCAAAGCCCCGAGTTGCGCATCCTGCCGGTGGTCAGCCCCGCGGGCCTCACGCGCCTCCCACTTCTTGTCGTCTTCGGTTACCTCATCGCGACCTTCGCGATATTCCTCATCTGGCCGATCAACTGGCCAATCTACCATTTGTCCGATTGGCTGAGGCTGGTCGGTTATGTGGGGCTAAGCTTCGCCGTCATCGCGGCGGCGATGTACTGGGGGTCGGCCGGCGCTACGCGCCTCACGGCGCCGCTACCTCATTTGAACCTTCTTCTAGCGGCCGGCGCGGCCGCCGCCGCGCTGCTGCTGGTGCCGTCGAGCCTGTCCTATACCGGGCGCGGCCCGTGGGAAGTCATGGACGCGCTTCGCGACCAAGGCGCGGCCTATCATCAGTTTCAGCTCCAGCTTTACACAACTGAAGGCCAGCGCATCGTCATCGTTGCAATGCGAGCGCTGGCGGCGCCGCTCACGTTCGCGGTCCTTCCGTTGGGAATCATTCACTGGCGCAGGCTGGGGTTTGCCGGGCGGTTCTCGGTGATCATCGCCGTTCTGGCGTCCTCGATTTTTTCAATCATGCGCGGCACGGACAAGGAATTCGCCGACCTGTTCATCGTCGGCGGCGCGGCAGCATTCATCGCTTATGGGCGCAATCGGGCGTTGGGCGCACCGGGCTCCGGAACGGCTCGCGGATTTTGGCGCGCAGGCCTCATCGCAATCGTCTTCGTCTACCTCGCGCAAGGCTTGTCGATCGACCGCAAGGGCGAGCGCAACGGCGGCTATGAAAGCGCAAGCCTGGTGTGCGCGAACGATAGCTCGATATGCGCCGATCTCGACAATAAGTGGATTTCGTGGCTGCCTCTTCCGCAGCGGTTTGGAGTGACCTCGTTCATCCTGTCGACCACGTCTGGGTACTTCGGTCTCGACCTGGCGCTCAAGAAGCCGTTCGAGTCGGCTTATGGCCTAGGGCATTCGCCGGCGGTGCTGTCCATCTATGAAGCTCTTACCAATGACCAGACGCCCCATTTAAGAACCTACACGTATCGCAATGGCGACGATCAATGGTCGGAAGATTATTACTGGTCGACGCTGATGACGTGGATCGCAAATGACGTCGGATTCATCGGCGCGTTGCCGGTTCTGGGCTTGATTGCTTTTTTGTGGGCGCTGTGGTGGCGCGAAGCTGCTGCCGGAATGAGCGACCCTGCGGCGATCCTGTTCGCGCTATCGACAATGATGATGTTCTACTTTCCCGCGAATAACGAAGTGCTCGCCAGCTATGACGGATACACGATCCTTTCGGTGTGGCTGGTCGTGTGGCTATGGCACCGAAGCGCGAAAGCCCTGAGCGCATTGGCGTCCGGATAAATGGCGCAAGTCAGGGGCCTAGTCCGACTGGCCAGCGTGCCGACCTATTTTGGCCTCAAGATCGCTTCCGCGATCTTCTTGCTCAAAATCTGTGCAAGCTATCTGACGGTGCGCGGGTACGGCGAGTTCGCCCAGCTCGTGCAGTTCGGGACGGTGCTAAACCTGCTGGCGCTCGGGGGCGCTCAAAACGGGCTCATCCGTCAATCAGCGGCCGCCGACGGTGACGAAGGGCGGCTTGCCGGAATACATGGCGCGGCATTGATCATCTGGATCGCCGCAGGGCTCCTGCTCGCAGGGCCACTGTGCCTCGGGAGCAAGATTGTCTCCTCCGTCCTCGTCGGCAATCCGGACGCCTGGCCCAGCGTCATTGCAATCACCGCACTTTCGCTCGCCGGCGGCCCGGGACAAATCTGGTGCAGCATTCTCTCCGGCAGAAAGCGAGTTGCGACGAGCCTGGTGGCACAGGCGAGTGGCCTTCTTGCGAGCATTGGTATCGCCACGATCTTCATTATCCGAGGCGAACCGCATCTCGCAGCGACAGCATTTGCCGGCGGATCATTGCTGACGTTGATGGTCGCGGGGCGAGCGATTGCGCGGCTTCGCCTGAAGGTTGCCAGGCCGGCAGCCGCTCTCACCCACGTCCTGCCGCTGATCCGCTACTCGGCCGCGTTCGGAGCAACGAGTAGCTACACCGCCCTGGTGCTGTTCGGCCTGAGGTCGTTCTATCGGCATCGCTTCGGGGCAACGGCCCTTGGCTATTGGATTGCTGCGAACCGAATTTCGGACATGTCGACCCAGTTGCTGGGGCTTTTCTTCATTCAATTCTATGTGTCGCACATAGCCAGTCTCGACGATCAAGCCGATCGCCGTGGATTCATCCTTGGCTGCTGGGCAGCCGGGACCGCATTGATGACCCTTGCCTTCCTCGTGTTCTGCATTGCCCCGCGCGAACTTGTCTCGCTGTTCCTCTCGAGCGCGTTCCTTGGCGCGATCCCGGTCATTCAGACCTACCTGCTCGGCGATGTCCTCACCGTCTGGGCCTCACTCGCAATGTACACGGCTTTTGCTCGCGGCAGGCCAGCCCAATATGCGGCGATCGAGATGGCTACAGTGTCGTTGATGGCGATGATCGCGATTGCATTGATGGGGATGGGCAACCCGCGCGCGCCGCAACTTGCGTACCTCTCGGCCTATGCCGTGACCGCCACCCTGGTGACGATCGCATTCTTGTGGTCGTCGTGGAAATCCGCTGGCTCATCGACAGCGCGCAAGACCGCGTTGACCGCATGACGCACGTCAAACACCTCGTCGAGGCAATTTCTGGCTGATTCCCGATTGCTCAAACGATGGTTCGGATCGTTGGCAAGTTGCTCGATCGCTGCCTGAAACGCCGCCGCATCGCCGGCCGGCACATTCTCGCTCACTCCATAAGGCCGGAGGAGCTCGGGATAATCGCTGCCAGGCTCAACCGCTGTCACCACCGGGATGCCCGCTCGAAGATAATCGATCGTTTTCGATGGGAATGACCAGGACGTGAACTCTTTCACCGTGGCGACCATCCCGACGTCACAGGCGCCGACGATGGACAGATAATCGGCGCGCGGCACTGGAGGTTCGACACGGATGTTATCGCACTCCCCGGCCGCCTGCTCGATCGTCGGACGCAAGCGCCCGTCGCCCATGAACAGGTACAAGGTCCGGGCTCCGGCTTGCTGGCCAAGGCGAGCTGCGGCGATCATCTGGTCGAGCCCGCGCCCTTCACAAAATTGCCCGCCGAAGATCGCGATCGGGCGGTCGAGCGGAAGCCCGAGCCGCCGACGTGCCGCTGCACGCGCTTCGCCCGGTGGCATGCTGGTCTGAGCCCAGATCGGCGAATGAAGCACTCGCGCGCCAGCGGCGACCGGATAGTGCCGGCGCAAGTAGTCGGCATTGCCCGGCAAGTTGGCGATGAAGGCCGTGAACAAACGGTACAGGCGATCCTCCAGCCGCTTTGCAATTGCATAGACAAGCGGCGAACGGATCATCCCGGCCTCACGCTGGCAGATCGGGAAGAAATCGAAAACAATCAGCAGGCGATGGCGAATTCCCATGCGAGCTGCTCTGCGCAGCGGTGCTCCAAGCGCCATCGCCGGGGTCCAGGCGATTACGACGTCATGCCGAACGTCAGCGAAGTGGCGGCGCATCACGGCAGCCGCGTGGCGCGAAGACAAGATGAGCTTGCTCGCTCGGAAGGCGACGTAGCCGAACTTCCGAAGCGCCCGCGGAGCTACCTTTACGATGCGCTCGCCGTTTCGACCTGCGACTTCGCAAGCCTCAATTGGCAAAGCTGCATCCCAATCGATGAGTAGCACGTCGACACTATGGCCGCGGGCGATCAAGCCCTCTGCGAGCTCGTCGGTCATATAAGGATCAGCCGGGTCGGCGGAGTAACGGGTGGTGAGGAACAGGAAGCGCATCAGTCGCTTCGCTCGAACATCAGACAGGCGCCGTCGTAATCGCGAACCGAGCGGCCGAAGGCATAGAAGCGGTCATCAGGCATCGTGCCCGCTGGGAAATAGAAGTTGGGGAACTGCGCCAGCGTCAAGGGCCAGCCGTCCATCCGAGCGCTAAGCGCTGTCTCGAGCCTGCCGTCCTTGATTACGTGGATGTGTGCGGAATTGCCGACGAAAGCGGGACCGGGCCGACGCGTGAAGATCGCTCGAATGGTGTTGCCGGTAAAGTAGCCGGGCTCCAAAGATGTTGCAAAGGCGACATAGCTCTTCGAGAGCCCCGCGTGGATTGAGCTGCCGGCGAGCGGCTCGCAACGCTCGAACGTCTCGGACCCGGGCGCCATCCGCATGAGATAGTTTGGTTCAACATTGGAATCGGTCGCGTAATGGCAAACCCCGTCGGGCGCCTGCCAAAGCCAGCAAGCGCGGTGCTTCTGTGCTCCGGTTGCGATTGGCTCCAGGCGTTCGAGAGCTGTGTCTGATCGCCACAAGCCGGGTCGGTGCTCCATGTCGCCGACGAGAACCCAGACGCGTCCATCGTGGGTTTGGACGATATTGTGGATATGATCGACGGTGCCCGGCGGGAATTCTGCCGAACGCGACCATTTGCCGCTGGGATCCCGACGCCAGATTCCGACCGCGGAACCATCGACGTTATGAAGATACTCGCCGAAGCATGCCGCTCGCGAACCATCAACCTGTGTCATCGCCGAAAGGGCCAGAAGGCGGCGGCCACCGGGGATTTGGAAGTCTATCCTCCACTTCCCCGACGATAAGGAAAGGGCGAAGATCGTGCCGCGTTGGGCAAGCAAGAGCGTGTCGTCGTCGATCATCACGGACGAACGTATTTCAAAGCGCAGAATTCTCGTCAGCAATCGGGTTGCGAATCGTGCGAGACATGCCGCCTGGACCGGAAGCGTGCAGATCGGCTGGAAATGGCGCAGCTCGAGGTCCGCACGATAGAGCGTATTGCGCCGCCATGCGATCAGCTCGTCGGGCAGGCAATGGACGGGTTGGTACCCTTTCACCACTCGAGCGAGGCGAAAGCTCATGCTCGTCGCCGCCTCAATAGTTCTTCCAGATCGTCCGTCGTACATAATCGGTATAGCTCAGAATGATCGCAACCACCTTCGCGGATACATCCGGGATCGCATGGTCGGGGGGCAGGCGAGGCGGCGGAGCGTTTCCGATGCGCCGCTCGTCGAGGATCGCGAGGGCCTGAAGTACCCGCTGGCTCGACAGGCCGGTCATCATCACCACGGCCTGCTCCATCGCTTCGGGCCGCTCATGCGTGTCGCGCAGGTTCAGCGCCGGGAAGCCCAGAATCGCCGAACTCCTCGCTGATCGATCCGCTGTCGGACAGAACTGCATGGGCGCTCAGCTGAAGCGCGTTGTAATCGATGAAGCCGAAGGGTTTCATCAGCCGAACGAGGGAGTGAAATTCGAGACCGAGCTCATCGATCCGTCGTCGCGTTCGAGGATGCGTGCTCACCAGGATCGGCTCGCCGAACGTCTCCGCGACATCCTCGAGTATCCGGACCAGCAATCCGATGCGTTCGTCCGAATCGACATTTTCTGCCCGATGGGCGCTGACGAGGAAATAATTGTCGGGCTTCAATTCCAGCCGCTTCAGGATGTCCGATCGATCGATCTTTCCGCGATAATATTTCAAGACCTCGAAGAGGGGGCTGCCGGTCTTGATGATCCGGTCAGCCGGCAGACCTTCGGCGAGGAGATATTCGCGCGCGATCGATGAGTAAGGCAGATTTACGTCGGCGGTATGGTCGACGATGCGGCGATTGATTTCTTCGGGTACCCGGTCGTCGAAGCAACGATTGCCCGCTTCCATGTGAAAGACCGGAATGCGCCGCCGCTTGGCCGAGATCGCGGCAGAGACAGCTATCGGTGTCGCCCAGCACCAGCACCGCGTCGGGCCGCTCGGAATCGAGCAATCGGTCGACGCCGATGATCACCCGGCCGATCGTCTCGGCGGGTGTGTCGCACGCGGCGTTGAGGTCATAATCGGGCGCTCGAAGCTCGAGCTCCTCGAAGAAGATCGCATTGAGCTCGCGATCGTGGTTCTTGGCCCGTATGGACGAGCACGTGGTCGGTCGCTCGATCCAGCGCCGCGAGGACTACGCGACAGGCGAATGACCTCCGGCCGGGTGCCGACGATGGTCATGACCTTCAGGCGGTTCATCGGCGGCATCGCGTGCGTATCGGGCCGCTCAGGATCGAACTGCTCGCTCGCCCATGAAAGGACGATCAGCTCATTATCGCCGACGTTCGTTACGTCGTGCGCCCAGCCGGGAAGCGTTTCGATGAGTGTCGGCTGATTCGCATCGCTCACGATCTCGAATGTTTCGCCGCTGATCGCGTGGCGAAAGCGAAATCGGCCGGTGCCGCTTGCAACGACGAACTTCTCGACCTTGCTGTGATGGTAATGGCCGCCTCGAGTGACCCCGGGGTGCGCCGTGAAATAGGAGAATTGCCCGCTCGCGCCGGTCTTCAGAATCTCGACGAACGAACCGCGTGGATCGGTGCGGGGCGAAAGCGGGTAAGCTGCTCTCTTCGATCGGCAGCGCCGACATGAAGGACGCGAAGAGCCGGCGCTTGAAGCCGGTCGCGACCTCCTGCACTTCGCCGCTCTTGAACGCAGGTCGGAGAATTGCTGGAGCAATTCGGCGAGTTCGCCGACAGTCGTGTAGATCCGTCCCTCGCGGTTCCGCAAGGCCGCTCGTCTGCGGCGGGTCGCCAATCAGCCGAAGCCACTGGTCGATCAGATCGTCGACATAAAGCAGCGACAAAGGCGCGGAGGGATCGTCAACCCGCAGCGGCAGTCCACGGGCGACGTTGTGGCAGAAGGTCGCGACGACCGAATTGTAGTTCGGCCGGCTCCACTTGCCGTAGACGTTGGGAAGCCGCCAGATCGAGACGGTAGCTTTGTCATCCGCTCCGAGCGCGAGCAGAATGTCTTCCGCCGCGCGCTTGCTCTTCCCGTAGGCGCA
>CAWAWT010000029.1:0-108536 GCA_963785855.1 uncultured Alphaproteobacteria bacterium | reverse complement strand
TCACGCCGACCGGGTATGGCAGTCACGGCGGCTGCCGGGATCGGGCGCCGGCGTGTCGCCCGACCGGATGCTGATCGGCTCGGAGGGGATACTCGGCGTGATCACCGAGGCGTGGGTCCGGGTCCGGGCCGAAGCCCGCCCATCGCGCCGCAGCGGGCGTCCGGTTCCGGCTGACTTCGCGGCCGGCGTTGAAGCCGTCCGCGCGCTGTCGCAGTCAGGTCTGTATCCGACGAACTGTCGGCTGATCGATGCGCGCGAGGCGCAGATCACCGGCGCAGGCGACGGCTCGGCAGCGCTGCTCGTGCTCGGGTTCGAGGCCGCCGACCACGAGGTCGAGGAGTGGATGGCGCTCGCGCTCGACATCTGCTCCGATCATGGCGGGTGCTACGAGCGCCGCGGGGCGGGCGGCGGAGGCGCGGTCGGGAGCTGGCGCGAGTCATTCCTGCGGGCGCCGTATCTGCGCGACACGTTCATCGCGATCGGCGTGCTGTCGGAGACGTTCGAGACCGCGATCACGTGGGATCGGTTCGAGCGGTTCCACAGCGAGGTAATCCAGCGCGCCGCCGACGCCGTCAGAGAGGTCTGCGGTGGCGGCAGCGTGACGTGCCGATTCACCCACGTCTACCCGGACGGCCCGGCGCCGTACTTCACGATCCTCGCCGCGGCCCGGCGGGGAGACGAGCTCGACCAGTACGCCGTGATCAAGCGGGTCTGCTCGGAGGCGGTGATCGAGCTCGGCGGCACGATCACCCACCATCACGCCGTCGGCCGCGACCACCGCCCGTGGTACGACCGTTGAGCCACCGGGATAGAAGCGGGTGAAACCCTGAGATGCCGCGACGCCGGGAAGATCGGGAAGGCGCACCGTGATCGCTGCATATTGCTCGTAGGGGACATTGTCGGCGACAGACACCGGCTGGAATCCGCGCGACTGGAAAAGCTCGGTCCGAATGCGTTGGATGTCGTCGTCTTCGAGGTTGAGCAGCTTGGCCACGTCGGGGACGACGTCGTGTCCCTTCTCCATCTGTTGGGGAATCATATCGACCCGGAAGCTCGCCCTGTTGATCGCGACCTGGGCTTCTCGTAACGGTCGATCATCCAGCCGCGACGCGGCGGAACTGGGATGAGTTGAACCCGGTTACTCTCGCTCAACAGCTGATATTTCTCGTTTTCCGCGACCGCGAGCCAGCCAAGCCGACCGATCAGCAGACCACCCACGGCCGCCTGTGCTCCGCCCAGAACGCAGCATTCGCCGGGAAAAGGTGATCGATTGGTGCGCCGCAGTGAAACGAATCGCTTCATCGGCCGAGCCTCCACGCGTCAACGCGCGACACGATCCATGCGATCACCGGGAACGTGCAGATCGAGATCAGAAGCTGCGGGATCATCACGACGAAGGGCTCGTCGGCGCCGGCAAGGCGAGCGACCCGCCAAAGCAGCCATTCGTCAATCGCAATCAGCACGCCTGCTACCATCCACTCGATCCAATAGTCGCGCCACATCGTGCGGCGGTCGATCAAGTCGAGCGCGAGCATCGTCGCACTCCAAAATGCAATTGAAAAGCCTATCGGATATCCGGTGAACAGGTCGTTGATGAGACCGAGCGGGGCGGCCCACCAGGCGGGCCACGGATCGGCTCGAAGGAGCCTCCGAGCTATCATCGCGAGGAAGCCGAAATCGGGAAACCACCCGTGGTCGCAACGATCGGAAGCGCGGAGAGAAGCGATGCCGCGACAACTGTCGCTGCTGGTACCAGAAGCGCGGCACGCTGTGGACTGCGGCCGATTGTCGAGCGTGATGAATAAAGCGCCGCCCTGACCATCAGGGCGTCCCGGTTGCCGCCGACTCCTTTTCAGCGGCGATGGCGGAGGTTCATATGGCAATTCGACGATCGCAAAGCTGGTTGTAGAGGGATCGGCGAGTGGCATTGCGATCGCTCCGTCGTCCTTGAGCTTCACGACCCGCGCGATCGGGACGAGTGGGGGATAGAGGCCGCCGGTTCCCGAAGTGATGATGAAATCGCCTGGTTTGAACGGGTTGCGGCCAACTTCTAACGGGCGGACGTCGATCGTTCCATCGCCGCGACCCTGAGCGATGACTGGGATTCCGCTTCTAAGCAGCCTCGCCGGGACGATGCTCGTGCGGTCCGAGACGAGCAGGACGCGGGAGGAAATCGCGCCAACGTCGATGATTCGTCCGACTAGCCCGTCGGGCGAGCGAACCGGCATGCCCTCTCGGACACCGTCGCGGGTGCCGGCCGACAGGATCGCGAACCTTCGCGGACTATTGAAGGACGAGCCGACGATGCGGCCGGTCGCAACCTTGTCCTCGGTATGCTCGCGCAGCTGCAATACCGCTTTCAGTTGCCGGTTCTCCTGGAAGATCGCTTTTGCCTCGACCATCCGCTGGAGCATCGCGCGTCGTTCGCGCTTGAGCTCGCCGTTCTGCCGGGCGGCGTCCCAATAATTGCCTGCGCCGGTCGCCATTCCTTCGGTAGTCGCAGTCACTTCATGAAGCGCTGCCGCCACAGGTCCCGTGACGTCCAGCGCTGCACCTCGGATTGTTGCGAACGCATTGGGGGCCAGCAATGAGGTTGCGAGCAGGATCACTCCGACGATGATCCCGGCGATGACCGCGACGAAGCTGAAAAACAGGCCGTATTGCGCTCGACGCGACCAGCCGGGGCGCGTGGTCGCCAGCTCAGCTCCGCCTTATGCGGTCTGGAGCACGCCGCGGAACTGCTCTTCCTCCAGCGCGCGACCGGTGCCGAGAGCAACGCGGATTAGCGGATCGTCGGCTACGGTAACGGGAAGGCCCGTCTCGTCGCGAAGCACCTCGTCGAGGCCCTGGAGCAAGGCTCCGCCGCCGGTTAGGACGATACCTTGATCGCAGATGTCTGCGGCGAGTTCGGGAGCCGTATTCTCAAGCGCGATGCGAACGCCCTCGACAATGGTCCCGACCGGCTCCGAAAGTGCCTCGGCGATCTGGCCCTGGTTGATCGAAATTTCCTTGGGCACGCCGTTGACGAGGTCGCGGCCCTTGATGTGGACGGTCTTGCCGATGCCATCGACCGGGGGCTTCGCGATGCCGACTTCCTTCTTGAT
This sequence comes from uncultured Alphaproteobacteria bacterium, assembly GCA_963785855.1. Taxonomy (GTDB): domain Bacteria; phylum Pseudomonadota; class Alphaproteobacteria; order Sphingomonadales; family Sphingomonadaceae; genus Sphingomicrobium. Next base: position 105,432 of record CAWAWT010000029.1, on the reverse strand, counting down.
CCGCTCTGCCGTGGCTTCGCCGATGAGAAGGTTGTGATTGCGGCGGACGTAGGAGCTGATGGCCTCGTCCATCTTGTCGCCGCCGACGCGCACCGAAGTGGTGTAGGCGAGGCCGCGAAGCGAGAGCACGGCGACCTCGGTCGTTCCACCGCCGATGTCGACGACCATCGACCCGATCGGCGCAGTGACGGGCATGTCGCGCGCCAATTGCCGCAGCCATCGGCTCCTCGATCAAATAAACGGCGCTCGCGCCGGCATTTGATGCGGCGTCGCGAATCGCTCGGCGCTCGACCGAAGTCGACCCGCTCGGCACGCAGATCACGATCTCCGGGAATCGCCAGGCGCGCATTTTGCCGCCGTGCACCTTGTGGATGAAGTGCTTGATCATCTGCTCGGCGACGTCGATGTCGGCGATAACTCCGTCGCGAAGCGGGCGGATGGCCTCGATCTGGTCGGGCGTCTTGCCCATCATCAGCTTGGCGTCCTCGCCGACGGCCTTCACCTTCTTGATACCGTTGATGGTCTCAATCGCGACCACCGAAGGTTCATTGAGGACAATTCCGCGGCCGCGCACATAGACCAACGTATTGGCGGTCCCGAGATCGATCGCCATGTCGTGCGACATCCATTTGAACCAACAATTCCAGAACATTCCGACCCCGTCCCTCGCTTTTGTGCGCCAACGGGCACAAGCGCGCGCCTCGCAGCTTAATTTCAAATTGCTAACCGACCGTTGAATGCGGTCTGAAATTTCAGGAAAAATCAGTGCTTCGCCGGCTGTCAGGAATTGGGATAAGACCCCTAACATGTCAATAAGAAGGCTGCCTCCCGAGCTGATCAACCGTATCGCTGCGGGTGAGGTCGTGGAGCGGCCCGCCAGCGCCCTTAAGGAACTCGTTGAAAATTCACTCGACGCCGGCGCGAAATCAGGTAGCCGTGCGCCTCCATGCCGGCGGGCTCGAGCTCATCGAAGTGGCCGACGACGGCTGTGGGATGACACCCCCCGAAATGCGCCTCGCATTGGAACGGCACGCGACTTCGAAGCTAGACGACGATGCAATCGACCGGGTGACCAGCTTCGGGTTTCGCGGGGAGGCTCTGCCATCGGTCGCGAGCGTCTCCCGGCTGACGCTCGAAAGTCGAGTCCGAGGCGCCGACGGCTGGCAAATCGCGATCGACCATGGCGAGAATCGGGCGAAGGGCCGGCAGCGCTTCCGCCCGGGACTCGGATCAAGGTCGAAGGTCTGTTCGACAAGGTGCCCGCCCGCCGCAAGTTCCTGCGCTCGCCGCGGGCCGAATACGCCGCCTGCCTCGACGCCGTGAAGCGGCTCGCGATGGCGAGAAGTGACGTCGGTTTCACGTTCGACCACGATGGGAGGCGGATCCTGACCCTGGCGCCGACCGACGCGCCGGTCCGAGTCGCGGAACTACTTACGCATGAGTTGGACCGTCACGGCATCGGCATTGACTGCGTGCGTGAAGGCATGCGTCTCACCGGCGTCATCAGCCTGCCGACGTTCAATCGGGGAGTCGCGGACCAGCAATTCCTATTCGTCAACTCACGCCCCGTGAAAGATCGGCTGCTCGTCGGTGCGCTGCGCGCCGCCTATCGCGACCTCATCGCGCGCGACCGTCACCCGATCGCCGCTCTGTTCCTCGAGGTTCCGCTCGAAGAGGTGGATGTGAACGTCCATCCGGCCAAAACGGAGGTGCGCTTTCGCGATCCGGCGGCGGTTCGGGGATTGATCATTGGCGGTCTTCGGCACGCGCTGGACGAAGAGAGCGGACGTAGCGCTGCGCGCGAGCAGGCGGCGGCGCCAGTCATGTGGACGACGAGCGCGGTCTATGATCAGCAATTGGCTCGTCATTCCAGCGGAGGCGGGCAACGGGGGCAGGATTCGAACTGGGCTCCCGACTTCGCCGGAGTAAGGACCTCAGGAGGAGCTCAACAACTCTTTGACCAGCCTCCGGCGGCTCGCGCCGAGCCAGCGGTCGAGCCAGTTCCAAGCTTCCCGCTCGGGGTCGCCCGCGGCCAAGTTGCGGCCACCTATATTGTTGCTGAGGCTGAAGACGGGCTCGTCATCGTCGATCAGCATGCCGCCCACGAGCGGATCGTGCTGGAGCGGATGCGCGCCGCGCGCGAAGGCGGAGCGGTTCCGAGGCAGGCGCTCCTCATTCCCGAAGTCGTCGAGCTCGACGAACCCGATTGCGACCGGCTCGAGCAAGCCAGGCTCGATCTTGGCGACATGGGGCTCGATATCGAACGCTTTGGGCCAACCGCGATGCTGGTCCGCGCAGTCCCCGCCGCGCTCGGAAAGACCGACATTCCCGCTGCATTGTCCGATCTGGCCGCGGAAATCGCCGACCTTGGCGGTCCAATGAGCCTTCGTGACAAGCTCGACCATGTCGCGGCGACGATTGCCTGCCATGGGTCGGTCCGGGCGGGGCGAACGCTATCGGTTGCGGAGATGAACGCGCTTCTTCGGGAGATGGAAGTCACGCCGCGCTCGGGTCAGTGCAACCATGGACGCCCGACCTGGGTGAAGCTCGGGCATTTAGAGATCGAGAAGCTGTTCGGACGCAGGTAGCTTGTCGGAAACCATTGCGCTGCTAAAGCTGTCTTAGGGAATGGGGTCTCCCTTGTAACCGCCGAACGGCCGATGACTCCTGCTGGCGCACACTTCACGTGCAGTGGGAGGTTTATGCTCTATCTGATTGTATTTATTGGTGCCGGAATTGGCGGAGCACTTCGCCATGGAGTCAATATCGCAGCCGCCAAAACGTTCGGCCTCGGATTTCCTTACGGTACCTTGATCGTGAACGTGACCGGATCGTTTGCAATGGGCCTGTTTGCGGGATTTTTCGCCTATCGGGCCGGGGTCCCGCAGCATGTCCGATTGTTCCTCACGACCGGCATTCTTGGTGGATACACGACCTTCTCGACATTCTCGCTCGATGCCGCGGTGCTGATCGAGCGGCACGCCTTCGCAATGGCGGCCGCCTACGCAGTCGGATCGGTCGCTGCAGGGGTGGCTGCATTGTTCTTCGGGCTGGCGGTGTTTAGGAGCTCTGGACACCTGCCATGAATATCGACCTCATTCCGATCGGCGACGATCCGCCCAACACGGTCAATGTGATCATCGAAGTGCCGGTCGGCGGCGAGCCAGTCAAATATGAGTTCGACAAGAAATCTGGCGCTTTGTTCGTGGACCGAATCCTGCACACGCCGATGCGCTATCCGGCGAACTATGGTTTCGTTCCGCACACGCTCTCGCCCGATGGCGACCCGATCGACGCCCTGGTGATCACGAGATCCCCCTTCGTCCCGGGATGCGTCGTGCGCTCACGACCGATCGGAGTCCTGTTCCTCGAAGACGAACATGGAGGCGACGAGAAGCTGATCTGCGTCCCCGTCAATTCGACATTCCCATATTATTCAGACGTCGGAGAGCGGCAGGACCTGCCGTCGATCATTTTCCAGCAGATTGAGCACTTTTTCACTCACTACAAAGACCTCGAGCCGGACAAATGGGTGCGGGTCGGGCGCTGGGGTCACGCAGAGGAAGCGAAGCGGGTCCTCGTCGAGGCCATCGAAAGAGCGAAGACCAAGACGCCGGAGCACGCCTGAAGGTTGCGACTTTCGAAGGCGTTTCTGCTACAGGCGTGACGTCGCTAGCACGGAGCTCGCCATGGCCACCGAGGACCGGATCTATTTTGCGCGCCGCGCGGCCGAGGAGCAGGAGCTGGCGCAAGGTGCCGCCGACCCCGGTTCGGCCGAAGCTCACCGGAAGCTTCAGCGCGCCTATCTCGAGCGGGCAAGCGTCGGTGAGCGTCCCGAAATGCAGCTTCCCCCCGAGCCGATTGGCTAGTCGCCGCTGCTGAGCTTTTCATAGGTTCGCTGGAGAAGTGTCGAACGAGCCTCGCTGCGCGCCTTCTCGAGGCGCGGATAGCCACCAGCTTCCTCGGCCTTGAGCTGTTCTGTGAAGCGCCCGGCACGAACCTCCGCCAGAACCTCAGCCATACGGGCGCGAACACTTTCGTCGACGATGCGCTTGCCGCCGAGCAGCGCTCCGAGCTCGGCGGTATTGGAAATCACTTCCTTCATCCCCGCGAGCCCGCGCGCCTCGATCAGCTCGGCGATGAGCTGCAGTTCGCCAACGCATTCGAGATAGGCGACTTCCGGTGAAACTCCGCCGGCGACAAGGGTCTCGAAGCCGGCAATCAGGATTTCGGGAACGCCGCCCCAGACGACTGCTTGCTCGTTGAAAAGGTCGGCCTCGGCTTCCTCCGCAAATGTCGAGGCGATAAGGCCCGCGCGGCCGGACCCGATTGCGCGGCCGTATGCCAAAGCGATTTCGCGCGCACGCCCGGTAGCATCTTCGCAACGGCCCAAAGCGAGATCATTCCCTTACCTTTGAGGTAAAGGGAACGAAGCGCGGTCCCTGGTCCTTTGGGCGCGACCATGAACACGTCGAGATCGGAGCGCGGCTCGACTAAGCCGAAGCGTACCGAGGTTCCGTGGCTGAAGCCGAGCGCTGCACTGTGGCGCAAATATGGTTCGATCTCGCGGTAGAGCGCCGCATGGATCTCATCGGGCGCAAGCATCATCACCACGTCAGCTGAGCTAACCGCGTTCTCGAGGAGGGCAGTCTCGAGGCCTGCGCCTTCGGCTTCAACGGTCCTGCCCGAGCCGCCGCGCAAGCCCACGACCACGTCGATCCCACTATCCTTCAGATTGAGCGACTGGGCGCGACCCTGGTTTCCGTAGCCTAGGATGGCAACGCGTTTGCCATCGAGCCCGGCGGGATCGATGTCGGGATCGCGGAACATCTCCATCTGCGTCGCCTAGCCGTACGGCTATAGCAGGGCCAGCGCTTCGCCGAGCCGGTCGATGTCGAGCGCGTCGCGAAAGACCGGCCAGTCGGGTGAGGGCTGGTGCGCGAACCAGGTATATTGTCGCTTGGCGTAGCGTCGAGTCGCCTGCTGGCCGGCTGCGATCGCCTCGTCGAGCGAGATCTCTCTAAGAAGGTAGCGAGAAAGTTCCGCTACCCCGATCGCGCGCATTACGGGAAAATCCGGGTTAAGTCCGCGTGCCAGCAGCGCCTCGACCTCTGCGACCGCACCTTCCTCGATCATGCGCGCAAAGCGTTCGTCGCAGCGTGTGTAGAGCCACTTGCGCGGCGGAAGGAGAACCAGCGATCGAAGCGCGATTTCGCCGTTGATTCCGCCCGCGCGCTGCTTCTGCCAATATGCGAGGGTGTGACCAGTCGAAAGGATGACCTCGAGCGCCCGGTTGATTCGCGTCGTGTCGCCCGGGTTGAGCCGGCTCAGCGCCTCACGATCCAGCACCTCGAGCTTGGCGCGATTCTCCTCAACTCGCGCTGCTCGCACGCGCGCTCGGATGCTCGGCTCGATGGTCGGGACGGGCGCAATGCCTTCGAAAATCGTCCGCAAATATAGACCGGTTCCGCCGACCAGGATTGGCGTTCGGCCGCTTGAATGGATTTCGCAGATCTCCCGCTGCGCCAATGCCGCCCAATCGGCGGCAGAGCAGGGGAGGGTGCCATCCTGGACGCCGTAAAGTCGATGCTCTGCTCTTTTCAGCTCGTCGTCAGTCGGGGCAGCGCTGAGGATTTTGAGATCGCGATAGATTTGCGCGCTATCGGCGTTGACGATCACGCCCCTGACTTGCTGAGCAAGGGCGAGCGCCAATGCGGACTTGCCGCTTGCGGTCGGTCCGGCGATGACGACGAGTGGAGGCTTGGACGAAGGCATGGGCGTTGCAACGCTGATAGCAGCCGGACGGCTTGATGACAGACGGATCGAACGCGCTCTGGGCTTGCTTCGTGAGATCGATCCCAAAGCGGCTTTCCAGCACTGGATCGACGAGGGAGATGCCGCAGATTTGCACTTTTCAGGCAATTCGAAAGCGGCTTCGTGGGCGCTCGACGCACTCGATGGGGTTGATATCGTCGTTCAGCCCGACGAACCGCGCTGGAAGCGGCTGCTTGTCGCCGACATGGATTCGACGATCATCGGCCAGGAATGCATCGACGAGCTCGCCGATTTTGTCGGGCTGAAGGAGAAGGTTGCGCGGATCACCGAGCGAGCGATGCAGGGTGAGCTTGATTTTCCGGAGGCCCTGCGAGAGCGCGTTCGCTTGCTCGCGGGACTGGATGAAAGGGCGTTAAGCCGCTGCCTCGACGAACAAGTCGAGATCACCGCTGGCGCCGAGACCCTCGTCCAGACGATGCGCGCTGGAGGGTCCAGCTGCTTGCTCGTCTCCGGCGGGTTCCTGTCGTTCGCAGAACCCATCGCAAGCGCGGTCGGATTTGATCGGGTCAGGGCAAATCGCCTGGTTTTCACCGGGGGGAAGCTGAGCGGCGAGGTCGGGGATCCGATTGTTGACGCAATGGCGAAGCGGGAAGCGCTGATCGAAGTTCGCGAGCAGCTCGGGTGCAGAATGGAAGATGTGCTCGCTGTCGGCGACGGCGCGAACGACAAGCTGATGATCATCGAGGCAGGACTCGGGATCGCCTTTCGTGCCAAGCCGGCACTGGTAGAGGTGGCCAATGCCGAGCTTAGATATCATGGGCTCGACGCGCTGCTTTGGGTGCAGGGGGTTCGCCGGCGCGACTGGTTCAGGGGCTGATTATTTGGTGAGCGGGAAGCAGGCCTTGCCGACGGACCTGCACGCAGCCTCTGCAGCGGCCTTGTTTTCGAACGGTCCGACCTGGAGGCGCGTGACTGGTCCTGCAGCGACGTAGAAGGGTTGCCTGCCGGCAAGCGCGCTCTTGTGGGAGACCGTGCGATACATTGCTTCAGCTCTACCTTTCTGAGAGAAGGCGCCGAGCTGGATTCGCCAGGCGCCGCTTGGCTGGGGGGCTGTCTTTGCGGCCATGGGCTTGGGTTTAACGGGCGCCTTGGCTGTCTGCGTCAACGTCTCTGGCTTTTCAGTTGCCTCAGCCTTTGGCTGTGGCCGCGCGGCTGCCGTGTTTGTCGGTTTCGGCAGCTTCGTGGTCGCTGTCTCGACCGGCGTCATCGACTTTGGCGCCGCGGTCTCGACCGGCTTCGTCGGCTCGGCCGGTACCTGTGCAGATTTGGGCGGCGGCGCGGCTTTCGCGAGCGTTCGAGCGATCTCCAGTCCGCGCTTGCGGTCTGCGAGTGGAAGGATCTGATCGAGCTGCGTCAGCGTTACCTTTGCCGGCTGGAGTCCCTTGAGCAGCAGCTCGGCTCACATAGGCATAGCCAAGGACCGGATCTTGAGTGACGCTGTCGCCATTCACAAGCGCGGTGCCATACATGAGGAGCGCGCGCGGCTCACCTTGTACTGCTGCCTTCTTTAGCCATTTGAGGCCGTCGCTCTGTTCGCCGCCTTGGAACAACAGCAGTCCAAGCGTGGTCTCCGCGTCAATATGCCCCTGGTCAGCGGACTTTTCGAACCAATCCTTGGCTGCGGCGAGATTGATCGCGACGCCTCGCCCGAGGCGATAAGCCTGTCCGAGATTGAATTGAGCATCTGCGTCGCCCTTGGTGGCGAGCGAAGTCCCAGATCGCCACTGCCTGCGCATAATCCGAGCGCTGCCAGGCTTCGATGCCGGCTCGAACCGACTGCGCTGAAGCCGGTACCGTCATCGCGATCAGTGAGACTGCGGCAACCAAATACAAACGGTTCATTGCCTACGCTCCCCTTGGCAAAGCTTATCCCACCGAAACAGTCGCTGGAGCAAGCTTGGCCAATCTTAACCAGATTTTAGAGGCTCTAGTGTCACTCCGCTCGCTGAATTGACGTCATTTCACGCGAGGGGAAAAGCATGCGCGTCCTGGCATTGGCATCGCAGAAAGGCGGGTCGGGCAAAACGACTCTGTCCGGACATCTGGCGGTGCAGGCGCAAATGTCGGGGGCAGGCCCGGTCTGCCTAATCGACATTGACCCGCAAGGCAGCCTTGCGGACTGGTGGAACGAACGCGAGGCCGATATGCCGGCCTTTGCTCAGACTACCGTCGCCCGGCTTGCTTCCGACCTCGAGGTTCTTCGCCAGCAGGGCTTTCGCCTTGCCGTCATTGATACGCCGCCGGCGATCACGATGGCGATCCAGAGCGTCATCGCGGTCGCCGAGCTGATCGTCATCCCGACTCGTCCGAGCCCGCACGACCTTCGCGCCGTCGGCGCCACGGTCGACCTTTGCGATCGCGCCGGCAAACCTTTGATCTTCGTGGTCAACGGGGCCACGCCCAAAGCCAAGATCACCTATGAGGCAGCTGTAGCGCTGTCGCAGCATGGCACCGTTGCCCCGGTCACGCTTCATCATCGCACCGACTTTGCTGCCTCGATGATCGACGGCCGCACGGTGGTGGAGATCGATCCGAATGGCCGCTCGGCCAAGGAAGTGGTCGAGCTGTGGGACTATATTTCCGACCGGCTCGAAAAGAATTTTCGTCGCACCGTATTTGCTGCCCCAGGAGGTTCTCCGGGCATCAGTTCGGCCAGTCCGCGTCCGGTCGGGGGCTTCGGCCGCCGGGTCGTTGGTCAGTGAGGAGGGCGCAAGTGGCCAGCGAAGCAAAGCCTTTCGCCTCTCTTTCGTCCGGTCTTCTCGCCCGCAAGGGCGCCGCTCGGCCCGCCATGCGCCCGCAAGGGTTCGGGCAAGTTGGCCAGACTTTGGAAGATCTCGGCTGGAATGACATGGGGTTCGAGCCGCCGAAACCGGCGGTCGTCGCTCGAGACGTGGATCACGACGCTTTCGGTGAGGACGTCGTCGAACATCCGCGCGTGCATCCGATCGGCCTCACGCCGGTCCAATCGCCAGTTCATGATCAGCAGGCGGAAATCGCCGATCGACTGAGCGTAGACGAGGAACAAGAAGAAGCACTCGACGAAACCGTCGAGGCCTTCGTGCCCGAGCCGGTCGAGGAAGCTCCGGTCGAAGCCGAACCCGTCGTTGTAGCTCGAGTTCAGCGCCGAGCGCCGACTTTGCGCTCGGCTCCGGGAAGCAAGGGCAAGGCGGCTTTCACACTTCGCCTCGATCCCGATCGCCATCTCAAACTGCGTCTCGCTTGCGCTGTTGACGGACGTTCCGCGCAGCAGCTTGTCACCTCCGCACTCGACCGGCTTCTCGAGCAGATGCCGGAACTCGAAGCCATGGCTGGCAAAGCCAACCGCAAGGGGTAAGATCCATGTCTAACTACCTTCGTCCCGTCGTCACAGTGGCCGTGGCCGCATCCATCCTCACGGGTTGCGCGGCGTCCCAAGAAAAGACCGGCTTCGGAGGAAAAGCGGACGTCAACGTCGGGCTCGCCACGCGCGCGATGATGGCATTGAACGCGAAGGATTTCTCGACCGCGATCGATTTCGCGCAAAGGGCCGTTGAGAAAACTCCGACCGACGCAGGCTTTCGTGCGATCCTCGGCAACGCCTATTTCGCAGCGGGTCAATTCGCGTCGGCCGAAACGGCGTATAAGGATTCCCTGACAATCTATTCCAACCAGCCGCAGGTTATCCTGAAGCTGGCGCTGGCCGAAACCGCGCTTGGCAAAAAGGACCAAGCGGTCGCCTTCCTCGAAGCGGGCCGTTCGGTCCTCGATCCGTCGAACTACGGCCTCGCGCTTGCTCTCGCGGGCCGTCCGGCCGATGCGATCACCGTGCTCGAGCAAGCGGCTCGCCAGCCGGGCGCGGACGCGACGGTTCGCCAGAACCTTGCTCTTGCGCATGCGCTTGCGGGCAATTGGGCCGAGGCGCGGACGATCGCCGCGCAGGACGTTAGCGCCGATAAACTCGATGCAAGAATCCATCAGTGGATGCAGCTGACGGGGCCGCAGAAGCCGGAAAGCCAGGTTGCGGCGCTAGTTGGTGTCACGCCAGCAGTTACTGACCAGGGCGAACCGGTTCGTCTGGCTCTCAACACGACCGATACGATGATGGCTTCAGCGGCACCCGTCCAAGCTCCGGCTGCAACGCCCGCCCCAGCACAGGTATCCGAGGCCGCAGCTTCGCCGGTCGTCGAAGCTGCTCCCGCGCTGCTGCCGGAAGTATCCATCGCAACTCCCGCTCCGGCGACACCCGCGGCGAAGTTCGTGGAAGCCGTTGAAGCGCCCGAAGCGGCGCCTGCTCCGGCCCCAGGGATCGTTTCTACGCCCGAGCCTCAACCAAAGCTTACGCTGGCGCCGGTAATCGCCGATGCTTCGCTTCCGTTGCCGGTGGCAATGGTCGCGGCTGCCGTCCAGGAGCTGCCAACGTTCGTCCGCGCGCTCACCGCGAAGAAGGCGCCGGTCTCGGTCCACCATGCAAGAGCGCCTCGTGTCGTTCGTCCGGTCGTCGGCCCTGGCGATGCCATCGTTCAGCTAGGTTCCTATCGCTCGCCGCAGAACCTGAACGTTGCGTGGAATGTTCTGACGAAGCGTCACCCGGCGCTTCGCCATTATCTTCCATTGCGCGCTCGCTTCGTCTCTTCGAAGGGCGTCTTCTGGCGCCTGTCGATCCAAGGCTTCGACAGCCAGCACGACGCAGTCGCTCGGTGCAACCTGCTGAAGAGCAACGGTGGCAAGTGTTTCGTTCGCAGTTTCGCCGGCGACGCGCCGGTGCAAATCGCGATGAACTAAACGGATTCGCGGATCAGCATCTCCAAGCAGGCCATTCTTACGGCCACGCCCATTTCGACCTGAACCGTGATGAGCGATCGCTGTGGATCATCAGCGATCGCACCATCAATTTCAACACCGCGGTTCATCGGCCCCGGGTGCATCACCGCGGCATTTGGCACAGCCGTTGCGAGCCGCTCGGCAGTAAGGCCGTAGCGACCGAGATATTCCCCGGGCGCGTCGCCGAGATCGGCTTCCATTCTTTCCCGTTGGACCCGCAACATCATCACAACGTCGGCACCGGCGATCGCTTCGTCGACGGATAGCTGAGGAATATCGTCTGGAAGAAGCTCAGCCGGACCTGCGAGACGGATCTCAGCGCCTAGCCTTGGCAGCAATTTGGCCGCCGAACGAGCGACCCGGCTGTGTTTGATGTCGCCGCAGATTGCGACCTTGAGTCCGCTGATACGACCGAATCGCTGGGCGATGGTCGCAGCATCGAGAAGGGCCTGCGTCGGATGCTCATTGGTGCCGTCGCCAGCGTTGATCACCGGGGCGTTCATGATCTCGGCTGCTGCTGCGGCCGCCCCATTGTCGCGATGGCGAATGACCAGCGCGTCCGGGCGCATCGCATTTAACGTCCGCGCCGTATCCTCGAGCGTCTCGCCTTTCTTGACGGACGAATGCTCGACCGAAAGCGACAGGGCTGCCGCTCCCAGTCGGTGCGCAGCAGTTAGGAATGACATGGCGGTACGCGTTGAGTTTTCATAGAAAATATTAAAGATAATTCGGCCGGCGAGAGTCTCGGCGCGGCTGCCGCCAGAGCGATTCTGCTCGAATCGGCACAGACCGCCGTCCAGAATTTCGGCGATTTGCCGGTCCGTCAATGAATCGATCGAAATAAGGTCCACGAGCGTCAGGCCTAACTGCCGCTGCCGAGATTGGCCAGCGCGTCGATGGCGCCCTGGAGGATATGGGCCGCGGCGAGCGCATCGACCTTCTCCGCGCGCTTGGCTCGACTGACGTCGGCATCGATCATCGCCCGCTCAACGGCCTGGGTCGACCAGCGCTCGTCCCAGAGAAGGATCGGGAGCTCGAGGGGAGCGAGGTTGCGCGCGAAAGCGCGAACCGATTGAGTGCGCGGGCTGTCGTTTCCATCCATGCTGAGTGGAAGGCCGATGACCAGCCCGAGCGCCTGCTCTTGCTCGATGATTCGGCGCAGGCTGGCGAGGTCCTTCGTAAACTTGGTTCGACGAACCGTCTCCGAAGGCCCAGCGAAGTGCCAGCCCGCATCGCAGATGGCGACTCCGATCGTCCTCGTCCCGACGTCGAGGCCGAGGAGCTTGCCGCCACTCGGGAGAGCGGAGGCGAATTCAAGGCTTGATGGCGTGGTCAGCGATGCCATGCGGCCAGCCTCCGTTCTGAATCTCGCCGGACTGCAGCCCAGAATAAGGCATAGTCGTACACGTGATAATTGTTGCCCGGCAGGACGTAGGGACCGAGCGCCGGAATGGCCCCATCGAGGAGCAGCAAGCCTTTGTCGCAATGAGCGCCGACCAGGCCAGCTTCGAACTCGCTGAAAGAAGATTGGCGCGCGGAACGAGAGTTCCCGGATTCTCTCGCGGCGGCGCGATGCCGTTCTGGGTACCGGTTATCGGATTTACGCAAAGAATATCTTCGGGCCGGCGTTTGCCGCCGTTGAGACCGCGAGTTCGTTTCCATTGATCGAGGATCAGGGAAGGGTTCGCTGGATCACGAAAGCTCATCCAGGAAAGAATGCATCGGGTTTGAGCGGGCATTTGGCAGGCTGGCAGTCCGAGTGAAGGAAGGTCGGTCAGGGAATCGAATCGGCCAGCCGACGACATAAGCGGCCACAAGCTGCTTTGCGATCGGTTTCCCAGCAACCTTCTCACGCAGCAATCGCATCAGATGAAGGGCGCCTTGGCTGTGTCCTGCAAGGATGATCGGCCGGTCGCCGGCTTCCTTCACGAACTCATCGAAGGCGATGGATACGTCATGGTACGCAAAGTCGAGCGCGCTTCGTGCATCCGTGCTGCTCAATAGAAATGCACCGAATGCGGCCTGCCTGTATTCCGGCGCCCAAACCTGCCCCGCACCGTTGAAGGCGCTTGCCTGGCTCTGCACGAAGACGTGAGTTCGGAACGACGTGTCGCCGCCGGCATTGAGCGGGGCGTTCCAGCGATCGGTCTCGAGATAGGTCGTCGGGTGAATGAAGAACACGGCAGCTTTGCCGGCTGTGGACGCCGCCACTCCCTCGGGAAGCCACTGCGCCGGGTCGTTCGGAAATCCCGGGCGCGCAACCCAGCTCGAAGGTTTCTCGTAATCGGGTTGGTTGCCCACTGCCGTTTGCTGGAAGTGACCGCGTGGAGTCGCTTCCTTCAGAAGCAAATTGCCGCCCCACTGATAGAAGGCGAAGGCACTCCCGACGACGATCAGAGTCAGGATGAAAATCATTGTCAGGAATCGCCGAGCGCACATTTGCTCGGCGGTTACGGGAGGGATTCCCGGCGGGCAAGGCGATGGATTGAGGCCCACGATTCCACTAAATGCTCTGGATGAACGACAAATCTGGCTCCGAGCTGATCGACGAGAAACTGAAGACTCTGGGCGACTGGCGCGGAGCGTTGCTTGCCCGGCTGCGGCGTCTGATCAAGGAAGCCGACCCGGCAGTCGTCGAGACGGTGAAATGGCGCAAGCCCTCAAACCCGCACGGCGTTCCAGTCTGGGAACATCAGGGAATCATCTGCACCGGCGAGTCTTATAAGGACAAAGTGAAGCTGACCTTTGCCAAGGGCGCCTCCGTCGACGACCCGTCAGGATTGTTCAATTCGAGCCTTGATGGCGGCACTCGGCGCGCCATCGATTTTCGCGAGGGCGACGATGTCGACGAGCAGGCCTTCAAGGCGCTCATCCGCAAGGCGGCAGAGTTGAACGGAGCGTTCTAAGCCTATTGGCAGATGGTCGGTGTGGATGGCCCCTGGTCGGCGGCGTAGCAATCGCCTGAAGCGGCGTCGGCTCGGCTTTCCCGGTGCATTGCTGCGAACAGCGCGATGCTGGCCGCGGCTACCACCACAAATGCTGTCACCTTCACTCGCATTATCTCGCCCTTTTCTTGCGCGCCGAATGCTCGATCGCGCGATTCGCAAGCTATCATTCAAGTATCGGTAAAAGAATAAGAGTTTGGGGGTGTTTCGATGACGATGGCGTGGCTTCTCGACGAAAAGCCACGCCTGTGTCTTCCGGGACACGTCAGGCGGGGTCGAACAGCTCCAGTCCGTTCGGTGAGGCGAAACCATCGAGCGGGACATCCCAAGCATCGCCCGGGATCTCCTCGGTCAGTCGTTGCATCGTCCAGCCAACGCCAATCAGGCGAGCGCCGTTCTTCTTAAGACCCAGCAAAGCGCGATCGTAATGGCCCTTGCCGCGGCCGAGGCGCGTGCCGGCGCCGTCGATGGCGACGAGCGGAACCAGCACCAGGTCAGGCTCGACCCTTGGATGACGCCTTGCCGGCTGCATCAGGCCGAAGGGCCCAGGCTCGAGCGGATCGCCGGCAACGAAGCGGAAGGGCTTTGCGGGGTTGGTGAAACAGGGGAACGCGACGATCGCGCCCACCGCGCGCGCTTCCTCCATTGCCGGCAGCGGGCTGATCTCGGAACCGAGAGGGTGATAGCCACCGACAACCGAGACGCCGGCGAATAGCGAGGTGAGATTCTGCGCGAGTTTCTGCTCGAGCCGCGCTCGGCCGCCGTCGGAAAGCGTCCGCACGAACGCCTTGCGCGCGTCGAGCGCTGCGCGCCTCAGCGACTCCTTCGAAAGCGGCTCCATTTCAGGCCGCGGTTCCGGAGGGCCGAAGGGAGGTGACGGGACCACCATGGCCGTTTGCCCTAAAATCCTCTGACGCCAAAACGTCAGGTGGGCGCCATATGCTCCCGACCCCGAGGAAATCCTCGTGACCGGGGCAGGGACAGCTCCCTAGGATGTTCTATCGCCTCAGGGATTTTCCGAAGGCGCGCACCGGGTAGTGCCCGTCGTCCCCTGACTTAAGCGTTCGCGGCGTCACTCTCAAGCTGCGCAGCGATGATTTCGAGCCCGTTGGCGAGCGATTCGGCGCGTTCGACGAAGACAGGGTCGGGCGCAGCCGGCGTTGCCGCTGCGGCCGCCTCAGGCTTGTTGTCGATGAGCTGGTCGGCAAGGAGGAGCGACGCGAATAGGAATTGACGAGCTTCCGACAAGGTGCCGAGCCCGGCAAGTGCTTCGCGGCTCTTCCCGTCAACCAGCCGCGCCGCGGCGCGAAGATTATCCTCTTCACCCTGGCGGCAAGCCACTTGATAGGTACGGCCGGCGATGTTGAGGTCGACCAGGGTCGACATCAGGCAGCTGCCTGACGAATGAGCTCATCGAGCTCTTCGACCACTTCACGGACCTTGGCGCGAAGCTCCTCGTCGCGCCCGCCGACCGGCTTCGGCGCCGAAATTGCGCGCTGAATCCGCGCAAGCGCTTGCTCGGCTCTATCGAGCGCTGCTGAAAGACCCCCTTCATCCATTTGATTTCCGCTACGCACTTTAGTGATTCTCGGCAAGCGTTGACGCGGCACGGCTCACCTTTCAAATGGGCCGCGCCATCGCTCGACGTCACGAGCAAGCCGAACCTCATTGCCGGAGCACTGATGCAGCCGTCCGACCGCCGCCTCGCCAACGCCATTCGCGCTCTTGCGATGGACGCCGTCGAAGCCGCGAACAGCGGTCACCCGGGAATGCCGATGGGGATGGCCGATGCTGCCACGGCGTTATTCACGAAGCACTTGAAGTTCGACGCGTCGGATCCGTTTTGGCCGGATCGCGACCGCTTCATCCTGTCGGCCGGCCACGGATCGATGCTTCTATATTCGCTGCTCTATTTGACGGGCTACGAGCGGCCGACACTCGACGATATCAAGCACTTTCGCCAGCTTGGTTCTCCGACTGCAGGTCACCCTGAGAATTTCGAAATGCCGGGGATCGAGGTTACGACCGGCCCGCTTGGACAGGGCGTTGCGATGGCGGTCGGGATGGCCATCGCAGAGCGCCACCTCAATGCGATCTACGGTGACGAGCTGGTCGATCACCGAACCTTTGTGGTCGCTGGCGACGGCTGTCTGATGGAAGGCGTCAATCACGAGGCTGCAGGACTTGCTGGAAATTTGAAGCTCGGGCGGCTGATCGTCTTTTGGGACGATAATGAAATCACGATTGATGGGGCGACCGAGCTGTCGCGCAATGAGGACGTGATCGCTCGATATCAAGCGGCGCAGTGGCACACGGTCGAATGTGACGGACTTAGCGCTGACGACGTCAGCAGAGCCATCGATGACGCCGTCGCCGACCCGCGGCCTAGCCTCATCCGGTGCAAGACGATCATCGGCTTTGGCGCTCCGCACAAGCAGGGGACGTCGGCCACTCACGGTTCAGCACTTGGGCATGACGAGGTGGAGGCGGCGCGAGCGGAGCTCGGGCTCGAGGATCAAGATTTTTACGTTCCAGAAGATGTCCTCACCGCCTGGCGTACCGCCGGCAAGCGCGGCGCTATCGATCGCGCGCAGTGGAAGGAGCGACTCGACGCCGATCCGCGCAAAGATGAGTTCCTCGCGCGGCTTAACGGCAAAGTCAGCGATGCCTGGCTGCGACCCTATCTCGACAAGCTTATCAAGGACTTGAAGCCGGTCGCGACGCGCAAGGCCTCAGAAATGGCGCTCGAGGCGATCAATGCCGCGATTCCCGCGACGGTGGGCGGATCAGCAGACCTCACCGGCTCGAACAACACCAAGACCAAGGCGCTCGAACCGCTCACTCACGACAATTACGCCGGTCGCTACATTTATTACGGAATCCGCGAGTTCGGAATGTCGGCAGCAATGAATGGAATGGCGCTTCACGGCGGTATTATTCCATACGGCGGCACTTTCCTGGTCTTCACCGATTATGCGCGTCCCGCGATCCGCCTGTCGGCGCTTCAGCGGGCTCGGGTCATCTATGTCATGACCCATGATTCGATCGGCCTCGGGGAGGACGGACCGACGCACCAGCCAATCGAACATCTGCAGAGCCTCCGAGCGATGCCACAGCTCGAAGTCTATCGCCCGGCAGATGCAGTCGAGACCGCGGAATGCTGGGCCCTCGCGCTTCAGAGCGAGGAGCCTTCGATTCTCTCGCTCACTCGCCAGAACTTGCGGCCGCTACGCAGTGAGGTGAGCAGCGAGAACTTATCTGCTCGTGGCGGCTATCGTATAAAAGCTGCTGAAAATAAGCTGAAAATAATTTTGATCGCGACCGGATCTGAAGTCGAGATCGCGGTCGATGCCGCTTCCCGGCTTGAGGCGCAGGGCATCGGTGTGGATGTCGTTTCGATGCCCTGTACCGAGCGGTTCGACGCGCAGGAACGGGAATATCGGGAAGGCATTCTCCCCGATGTCAGCAACCGTGAAATCCTGCGCGTCTCGATCGAGGCCGGGACAACTTTCGGCTGGGAGCGTTACACCGGCCTTCACGGCCTTCGAATTGGCATCGACCGCTTCGGGGTCTCTGCACCTGCCCCAGATGCCTACGCCTATTTTGGGCTCACCCCGGACAAGGTCGTCGCCCGGGTCACCGACTTTATGAAACTGCGAGGAATCCAATGACGAGAGTTGCAATCAACGGTTTCGGGCGGATCGGCCGGCTAGTCGCGCGCGCCATTCTCGAGCGGGCCGATTGTGGGCTCGAACTTGTCAGCGTGAACGATCTTGCTGATGCGAAGGCGAATGCGTGGTTATTCAGCCATGACAGCGTCCACGGAAAATTCCCTGGCAAGGTCGAAACTGACGGCAGCGACATCATCATCGATGGCAAGCGCATCCATGTCACAGCAGAGCGGGATCCGGCCAAGCTCCCGCACAAGGCGAACGGCGTGGATATCGCGCTCGAGTGCACGGGCTTCTTTACCGACCGAGCGAGCGCCGAGAAACATCTCGAAGCCGGAGCGAAGAAGGTTCTGATCTCGGCGCCAGCCAAGGGCGTCGACTTGACCGTCGTCTACGGCGTCAATGAGGACAAGCTGACCTTGGAACACAAGATTGTCTCGAATGCATCTTGCACGACCAACTGCCTTGCGCCGGTCGCCAAGGTGCTCAACGACGCGCTCGGTATCGAGCGCGGCCTAATGACCACGGTCCACGCCTACACCAACGACCAGAAGATCCTCGACCAAATTCACAGCGACCTTCGCCGCGCCCGCGCTGCGGCGATGTCGATGATCCCGACGACGACGGGCGCTGCCCGAGCGGTCGGCGAGGTTCTCCCCGAATTGAAAGGCAAACTCGACGGGTCGGCCATCCGAGTGCCCGTCCCTGACGGAAGCATCATCGACCTGACCTTTGTTCCCGGCAGAGCCACGACCCGCGATGAGGTCAACCAGATCCTCAGGGAAGCGAGCGAGACGAAGCGGCTGAAGGGCATCCTCGATTATAGCGAAGACCCCTTGGTCTCCGCGGACATCGTCCACACACCGGCTAGCTCGACCGTCGACAGCCTGGAAACGGCGGTACTGGACGGCATGCTCGTGCGCGTCGTCAGCTGGTACGACAATGAATGGGGCTTCTCGAACCGCATGGTCGACACGGCCCATGCGATGGGTAAGCTCGGCTGAGGTGGCCGGCTTCAAGACGCTTGACGACCTGCCGGAGGATCTGACCGGCAAGACGGTGCTGGTCCGCGTCGACCTCAACGTTCCGATGGACGGCGCGAAGGTCACCGATGACACCAGGTTGCGGGCAATGCTTCCTACGGTGCTCGAGCTTAGCGATCGCGGTTCGATTGTCCTGCTCCTGTCCCATTTCGGACGGCCGAAGGGCGAAACACGTCCGGACATGTCGACCGCGCAGCTGGTTCTGCCGATCCACAGGCTCACCGGACGGTCCGTGCGCTTCATTGAGGATTGCGCTGGTCCAGAGGCGGAGCGCGCGATCTTGACCATGCTACCTGGTAATATCGGTGTTCTCGAGAACACACGCTTCCACGCGGGTGAGGAAAGCAACGACCCGAAGCTCGCAAAGGCGATGGCGGCGCTGGGTGACTATTATGTCGACGACGCCTTCTCGACCGCGCATCGGGCGCACGCCTCGACCGAGGGTATTACACACTATCTGCCGAGCTTCGCTGGCCGAGCGATGGAGGCCGAGCTCAACGCGCTGCAGCGGGCGCTGGGCAATCCGGAGCGGCCGGTCGCGGCCGTCGTCGGCGGCGCGAAGGTGTCGACCAAGCTTGCGGTCCTCGGACACCTCGTCACCAAGGTCGATCATCTGATCATCGGGGGAGGCATGGCCAACACCTTCCTCGCGGCCCGCGGCGTGAATGTCGGCAAGAGTTTGTGCGAGCACGAATTGACCCGCGAGGCCAATGCCATCTTCGATCAGGCGGAGCAGGCAGGATGCACGCTCCATCTTCCCTACGAAGTGGTCGTCGCGATGGAATTTGCTCCAAATCCACCGAGCGTGCGCACCTGCAACGTCCACGAGGTGAAGGCCGACGAGATGATCCTCGACATTGGTCCTGCAGCGCTCGAGGCGCTCGCAGACGCGCTCAAGACTTGTCGAACCCTGGTTTGGAACGGGCCACTCGGCGCTTTCGAGATGCCGCCTTTCGACGCAGCGACGGTTGCGCTTGCGAAAACTGCTGCCGCTCTGACTAAGGAAGGATCGCTGGTCTCGGTCGCCGGTGGCGGCGATACGGTCGCGGCGCTCAATCACGCTGGAGTGGCCGGGGATTTCACCTTCGTCTCGACAGCTGGCGGGGCCTTTCTCGAATGGATGGAAGGCCGCACTCTCCCGGGGGTTGCTGCGCTCGAGCAGCAGGATGCCAAATTGTGACGCGCTATGGGGGAAGGGGAATCGTCGATCGCGGTAGCTCACCGATCCGGATGGCAATAATCTAGAACTGAAGCGGCGCGCTCGAGGCGCCCAATAGCTGAAACAAGGTGAACCAAATGACCAAGGACGAAATGATCCTCAAAATGCGCACGGGGAACGGCTTCATTGCGGCGCTCGACCAGTCAGGCGGTTCCACCCCCAAGGCGTTGAGCGGCTATGGCATCGACGAGAGTGGCTGGAGCACGAACCAGGAAATGTTCGATCTCATCCACAAGATGCGCGAACGGATCATCACCGCGCCATGCTTTGGAGCGGGCAAGATCCTCGGTGCCATCCTATTCGAGCGAACGATGGATGGAGATATCGCTGGGAAGCCTGCGCCGCAGGCGCTGATCGATCGAGGGATCATCCCTTTCGTCAAGATCGACCAAGGCCTGGAAGCCGAAGAAAATGGCGTTCAGCTGATGAAACCGATGCCACAGCTCGATGCGCTTCTTCAGCGGGCGAAGTCACTCGGCGTTTTCGGCACGAAAGAACGCTCAGTCGTCAATTCCGCCGATGCTGCGGGCATAGCCGTCGCGATAGCGCAGCAATTTCAGGTCGCTAAAAAGGTTCTTGCGGCGGGTCTGATGCCGATCATCGAGCCCGAGGTGAACATCAAGAGCACGGACCGCGCGGAGTGCGACGACCTGCTGCTGACTTCTATCTTCGAGGAGCTGGACGAGATTCCCGACGACCAGAAGGTGATGTTGAAGCTTTCGATCCCGGCGAAGGCCGGACTGTTCGATCCGCTCGTCATCCACCCGAAGGTGCTTCGCGTCGTTGCGCTCTCTGGCGGGTTCAGCCGCGAAGATGCTTGCCGCGAGCTTGCCAAGAATCCGGGCATGATCGCGAGCTTCAGCCGAGCCCTGCTGTCAGATCTGCGCCACCAGCAGACCGACGAGGAGTTCAACCGCAAGCTCTGCCAGGCGATCGACGAAATCTACGCCGCCTCGATCGACAAGGTCCCGGCCTAAGCGTGAACGAAGCCGAGCTCAAACCCATCGAATTCCCGCCCCCTCGGCGCACTGAGCCGGCGAAGCTTTATCTGATCAGCCCGCAGCAGGTGGGCGGCGCCTTTCCCGACCGGCTCAAGGCTGCTTTCGAGCCCGGGCTCGCAAGGGCCTTCCAGCTGCGCGTCAAAGATGCGGAAGAGCATGAGCTCGCACGCCTCGCCGAGCCGCTACAGCGGATCTGCGCCAATTCCAGCGTCGCCTTCATCGTCAATGACAGCGCGACGCTCGCGAAGAGGATCGGTGCCGACGGTGTCCACCTCGGGCAGTCCGACGGGGACGTTCGCGAAGCTCGCGCGCTGCTGGGTCCCGCAGCGCAGATCGGAAGGACCTGTCACGACAGCCGGCACCTGGCGATGGAAGCAGGGGAGGCGGGCGCTGACTATGTCGCATTCGGCGCCTTCTATGCGACCGCGACCAAGCCCTCGAACTATCGCCCCGATCCCTCGATCCTCGCGTGGTGGGCGACATTATTCGAAATACCATGCGTCGCGATCGGGGGAATCACTGCTGACAACGCGAAGCCCTTGGTCGACGCTGGAGCAGATTTCTTGGCCGTGTGCCAAGCAGTGTGGGGAAAAGATGATGCAGGAGCTGCGGTCCGCGCGTTCGAGGATGTCTTGGGCGGCTAGACGAACGGGCGTTCGCGGTACCATTTGGTGACGATATACTTCGTCCCACCCTCGACAGCTTGGCCCTCGTGCTGGGTCCACGGGTTCGGGCTGCCATCCAGCGCCATGTTGTTCCAGACTAGCAAGCGTCCAAGCTGCGGAGCGACTGCTAGATCGAGATAGTTGAACGCCGTCGCGCCGCCTCTTTCTGGGATGTTGAGATAGATCATCGCGGTCCAGGTGCGCTGGCCACCGCGCGGTTCGTACTCGGCCCAATAAGGCTGATCGACATAGAAGAAGTCGGCGTGCTGCTTGAACTGCTGGCCGATCTGATAGCGCTGGCCCTGAAGCGGTTCGCCCCACGAGCGATCGATGCCAAGGAGGTTCGCTATCCGGCTTTCGACCTCGGAGACTAGCGGATCGTAAACATTGAGATTGCAGCTGAAGCTGGTGCGGACGCCTTCATATTTGTCCTTCTCGTACAGCTCAGACGGAAAGCTGCTGGAGTCGATCTGGCGGCGCAGCCCCAAACATTCGTCGGGCCTTAGGAACGCGCTCTTGATGTAGAATTGGACTGGTCGCTCCGGACTGCTCGTCAGGCGCCATAATCCCGGCGTGTGGTCGAGCTTTTCGCCTACACTGCGCCCCACTCGCGCACGGAGCTCCGACTTCTGCTTCGCGAACGGGATTGTCGGTTCGTAATAAGGCTTTGCTTCGGGCTCTGCAGGCGTCGCCATTCGGCGCCCTTAGCTTTGGAGGAACGTGCTGCCAATCACTGGCAAGGGCAGGGTGACGGAAACGAACTGCTGTTCCATCGTTTCACCTCAACAACGCTTGTTCAGGAGATTTGCGCTGAAATACGCTGCGACCGCTCTGTTCACGGCTGTATTCACCGCAGTCGTCGTCAGCGCCTTCTGGATCTGGTTCTACAGTTTCGTGCCTTCCTCGAAGCCGGAGATCGCGCGCAGCGGGAACATCATCGCGGTCAAGCCTGAGAAGTCGTCGCCTGTCGAGATCGCGCAGCAGGTCGTGGTCGGGCCATCCGGCCTCGCGATCCCCGTCGTGGGAGTGAAAGCCACCGATCTTGTTGACACATTCGATGCCGCGCGTTCGGCAGGGCGACGTCATGACGCCATCGATATCATGGCAAGTGAAGGAACGCCGGTCATCGCCGCGGCTGATGGGACCATCGAAAAACTGTTTTTCAGCCGCGGCGGCGGTGGGATCACCATCTACGAGCGCTCACCACATCAAGAGTGGATGTATTATTACGCCCATCTCCAAGGTTACGCACCCGGACTGGCCGAGGGCCAACAAGTGAAGAGGGGACAGGTGATCGCGCGCGTGGATCATACTGGCGACGCGATCGCTTCGGCTCCGCACCTCCATTTCGCGATCAACAGCATGGCGCCCGGAGAGCGCTGGTGGCAGGGGACGCCGATCAACCCTTACCCACTGCTTGCCGGGAAGAGGGCTGGCGGCTAGGGGGGCCGCGGCTCTTTCCCACGTTCTCCGAGAGAAGACATGAAGATCAGCGGCGTGGACATCCGTCCCGGCAACATCATCGAATATGAGCGCGGCATCTGGCGCGCCGTAAAGATTCAGCACACCCAGCCGGGCAAGGGTGGCGCGTACATGCAGGTCGAGATGAAAAACCTCATCGACGGCCGCAAGACCAACGTTCGCTTCCGCTCCGCCGAGACGGTCGAGCGAGTCCGGCTCGACACCAAGGACTTCCAGTTCCTCTACCATGATGGCGATATGCTCGTGTTCATGGACAAGGATACATATGAGCAGGTGTCCCTGCCCGAAGACCTTCTCGGTGACGCCGGCGAATTCCTGCAGGACGGCATGGACGTCGTGATGGAACTCTACAATGAGAAGCCGATCAGCGTTCAGTTGCCCGATCAGGTCGAAGCGACCATCGTCGAGGCGGACGCTGTGGTGAAGGGCCAGACCGCCAGCTCGAGCTACAAGCCGGCGGTGCTCGACAACGGTGTGAAAGTCCTCGTTCCGCCGCACATCACGAGCGGAACGCGGATCGTCGTTGATGTTTACAATCGGGAATATGTCCGTCGCGCTGACTAAGACATGGTAGCCCACTCAGGCCTGATCACCGTCATGACGCGCGCGGCTCGCAAGGCAGCGCCGCGGCTGAGGCGCGACTTCGGCGAGGTCGAGCAGCTGCAAGTCAGCCGCAAGGGCCCAGCCGATTTCGTCTCCATGGCCGACAAGCGCTCCGAGCAGACGATCGTCGAGGAGCTTCGCAACGCCCGACCCGACTGGGGCATGCTGCTTGAGGAAGGCGGGGAGATCGAGGGCAATCCGGCCAAGCCGCGGTGGATCGTCGATCCGCTCGACGGAACTACCAACTTCCTTCACGGAATTCCGCATTTCTCAATCTCGATCGCCGTCGAGGAGAAGAAGCCCAGCGGCGCAACCGAGATCAGTCACGGCCTCATTTATCAGCCGCTGACCGATGAGAGCTTCTGGGCCGAGAAGGGCCGCGGCGCGTGGCTTCAAGACGCCCGCCTTCGCGTTGCGGCGCGCCGTGATCTCGCCGACAGTCTTATCGGCACGGGAATCCCGCATTGCGGAAGGGGAACTCCGGAAGACTGGGCGAAAATCTACGGTGCTGTCGCGCCGCAGGTTTCGGGAATCCGTCGCTTCGGCTCCGCCGCACTCGATCTGGCCTGGGTGGCCGCAGGCCGACTAGACGGATTCTGGGAAGACGATCTTGATCTGTGGGACACCGCAGCGGGGGTGTTGCTCGTCAGGGAAGCCGGCGGTTTCGTCACTGATTATCGAGGCTCCGATCGCGCGTTCGAACGCCAGGAATATGTCGCTGGGTCGGCCACGATCCACTCGAAGCTTCAGAAACTCATCGCGGGCGCACTTAGAGCCTAGCGCATCACCAGTCGTCGTGAGCCGCGAAACCAAGCGCGCAACCAATGTGCCGGAGCGTCGCCAAGGGCCAGCGCGCGGAACAGCAAGGCGTATCCCATCCCCAAATGGCCCGCTGCAATGCGTTCGCCTGCGGCATCGGCGAGATGGCGGGCAAGCATCTTTCGGGCAATCCGCGCCAGACCCCTCTCTGGCCTTCCGTCCAGGAACTTGCGGTATACCTTTGCAGTATGTTCGTGGCCAAAGCCTGTGGCGGTCTTGCGTAGGGGGTGATCGCGGACGCGCGCGAGCGGCAACGGCACTGCGACTGCCTCTGCAACAAGTGCGAGGCGGAAGTCGAAATCGAGGTCTTCGCGCTTTCGCAACGCCACATCGAAGCCTCCAGCAAGATCGAGGACTTCTCGGCGTATCAGCAGGCAATCTGGGGAAACGGCGGTCTGACCGAGCAGCAACGGCTCGATAATCCAACCGTCCATCGGCTGGAAGCCACCGGCGCGCAGCGGGATATCGGCGCCATTCTCATCCATCAGCTTATAATCGCAGTAGCACCAGCCGGCGCCACTTTCGTTCAGCGCCGCCAATTGTACCTCGAGCTTCTCCGGAACCCAAAGATCGTCGGAATCGAGAAAGGCGATCCACTCGCCGTTCGCCTCACCGATACCGAGATTGCGTGAGACCGCGGCGCTGCCGACATGCTTGGTCGCGACCACGCGCAATCGCGGCTCCTTGAGTTTGCGCAATTCTTCAACGGTGCCGTCCGTGGAACCGTCGTCGACGACGATCAGCTCCCAATTGGGGTAGGTTTGGGCAACGACGGACGCGATCAATTCCTGCACCAGGTGGCACCGGTTCCACGTTGGGATGATGACACTTACCAGCGGTCTTGCGCCCATTTGCGAGAGACAATGGCAAGGTCGAGCCAAATGCAAGCGCATCAGACGGGGCGAGACGGTTGCGACGTGCAATCCGCTGCCCTAAAGCGCCGGCAAGTTTCACGAAGCCGCTTGGAGTATCCCCTTGGCCAGCGTTGCCGCAGGCTATCTGCCGATCCTCTTGTTCCTGATCGTCGCGCTTGGGCTTTCCACGGCGTTCGTCGTGCTGCCAATGATCGTAGCGCGCTTTACCGGCGTGCATCGGCCCGATCCGCAGAAACTCAGCGAATATGAATGTGGCTTTCCTGCCTTTGACGATGCGCGCGCGGAGTTTGACGTCCGCTTCTACCTCGTCGCGATCCTGTTCATTGTGTTCGACCTCGAAGCGGCATTCCTATTCCCCTGGGCCGTGAGCCTCAGGTTCACGAAGTGGACGGGCTGGGCGGCGATGATCATCTTCCTGATCGAGCTTGGCCTCGGTCTCGCTTATGCGTGGAAGAAAGGCGCCCTCGAATGGGAGTGATGCTCCGCGGTCATGAGGACCGGATGCCGACCGAGGAAGAGCTGGCGCGCATTTCCGGCCTGGTCCCCGGCGAGGTCGATCAAAAGAAGCTTCTCGAGGTCCAGCAGTCGCTGAACGAGAAAGGCTTCATGGTGACCACTGCCGAAGATCTGTTCACCTGGGCCCGCACCGGTTCGCTATGGTGGATGACCTTCGGGCTCGCATGCTGCGCAGTCGAGATGATTCATGTGAACATGCCGCGCTATGATCTTGAAAGATTTGGCGCTGCTCCGCGAGCGAGCCCGCGGCAGTCGGACGTGATGATCGTTGCCGGAACGCTTTGCAACAAGATGGCGCCGGCGCTTCGGCGGGTCTACGACCAAATGAGCGAGCCGCGCTACGTCATCTCGATGGGCAGCTGTGCCAACGGCGGCGGATATTATCATTACAGTTACAGCGTCGTGCGCGGCTGCGATCGCATCGTTCCGGTCGACATCTACGTCCCTGGTTGTCCCCCGACCGCCGAGGCTCTCCTCTACGGAATCCTTCAGCTTCAGCGGAAGATCCGCCGCGAAGGGACGATCGAGCGATGAACACCGAGAGGCAATTGCGTGGTCATGCCCCGTGCCTGATGGTCTCGGACGTCCTTCGCGCGCACGATTATTACGCAGATCGCCTTGGATTTCGCTCGCCTCGCTTATGGGGCGACCCGCCGACCTTCTGCATCACCGGGCGCGATGGGCTAGAGCTGATGCTTGCGCAGGTCGATGCTGGCAATGCCGTCCATCCGAACTCCGAAAACCAGGGCAGGATCGATGCCTACTTCTGGGTCAACAACGCCGATGCCTTGCATGCGGAATATCAGAGCGCGGGCGCAGACGTCGTGTGCGATCCTGAAGACCGCGCTTACGGCATGCGCGAGTTCCTCGTCCGCGACCTTGACGGCCATGTCCTTGCGTTTGGCCACAACGTGGCAGGCACCGCCTGATGGCAACCAAGCTCGCTTCTCATGTCCCGAAGACGGCGTCCAACGACGGCGTCATCGATGCCGCAAGGGTCGTTCTTGGCGATGTGCTGGTCGATGCAAAGCAGCATGTCGATGAAGTAATGCTGGCGGTCCGGCGCGACAGTCTAGTCGAGGCCTGCCGCTTGCTTCGCGATACGCCCGGCCTCGAATATCAGCAGCTTATGGACATTGTCGGGGTTGATTACCCGGAGCGCGCCCAGAGATTTGACGTAAATTACTGCCTACTTTCGCTGACCAAGAACCGTCGCATCGTGGTCAAGATCATGACGGACGAAGCGACGCCGGTGCCGAGCTTGACCGGGTTATGGCCGGTCGCCGGCTGGCTCGAGCGCGAGGTGTTCGACTTCTACGGTGTGTTTTTCGAGGGCAATCCGGACCTTCGGCGGATCTTCACCGATTATGGCTTCGAGGGCTTTCCCTTCCGCAAAGACTTCCCGCTCACCGGTCATGTCGAGGTGCGCTACTCAGAGGCGGAGAAGCGGGTCGTCTACGAACCCGTATCGCTGCCGCAGGACTTTCGCACGTTCGATTTCCTGATGCCTTGGCAGGGCGCGGAATATCGACTGCCCGGCGACGAGAAGGCCAACGAGGCGCCGGGTGCGCCGACGCCCGCGGCAACGCCTCCCAGTCCCGCACCGCAAAACGTGAAGACTTCGGCCGAGACACCAAAGACGACCGAGGCTCCTTCCAAGACGGGCGCTGGAGAGCCAGCCGACGCTCAATCGGTCAAGGAAGCGCGCAAGTCTCGCGCGAAGAAGGCCGAGAGCGAAGTAAGCAAGAAGCCGCGGGGCAAGAAGCCGTGACCGATACGCGCAACGACCTCTTTGCCGAGGCGAGCAGCACGGGCGCCCAGCCCAAGAGCACGCATACGGTCGAAGTCTCGATGGGCGCAACTGGTGAAGGCCTGGACCTTGGCCAAGCGCGCGACCCTGGTGACGAGGCCATCAGCAACTACACGATCAACTTCGGCCCGCAGCATCCCGCCGCCCACGGGGTTCTGAGGCTCATCATGGAACTCGACGGAGAGGTGGTCGAGCGCGTCGACCCGCACGTAGGTTTGCTCCACCGAGGCACCGAGAAGCTGATCGAATACAAGACCTACGCCCAGGCGCTGCCTTACTTCGACCGTCTCGATTACTGCTCGCCGATGTGCATGGAGCACGGCTTTGTCCTGGCGATCGAGAAACTGCTCGGCCTCGAGATCCCGCTACGCGCCCAGTACATTCGAACGATGATGGCTGAGCTGACCCGCATCAAGAACCATGTCCTCAATCTCGGCAGCCATATCATGGACGTGGGCGCGATGACGCCCAACCTGTGGTTGTTCGAGATCCGCGAGGACCTGATGCAGCTCTACGAGCATGTGTCGGGCGCCCGGATGCATGCCAATTACTTCCGCGCCGGCGGAGTTCGCGTGGACATCCCTCCCGCTGTACTCGACAAGATCGAAGAGTTCCTCGACAACCGTCTGCAAATCTTTGAAGATTCGATCTCGCTTGTCGCCGACAACCGGATCTTCAAGCAGCGCAACGTCGACATCGGTATCGTCCACAAGGACGACGCCATCGCATGGGGCTTCTCGGGGCCGATGATCCGCGCTTCGGGCATTCCTTGGGATATCCGCAAGTCGCAGCCTTACGAAGTCTATGACCGCATGGACTTCGAGATCCCGATCGGCACCAACGGCGACTGCTACGACCGTTTCATGGTCCGCGTGGAAGAGGTCCGCCAGAGCTGGAAGATCGCCCGCCAGTGCCTGAAGGAGCTTCCGCCGGGGCCGGTGGGTGCTGACAGCAAGGTCTTCCCACCGATGCGCTCGACGATGAAGACATCGATGGAAGCCCTAATCCACCATTTCAAGCTTTACACCGAAGGCTATCACGTTCCTTCGGGCGAAGTTTACGTCGCAACCGAAAGTCCCAAGGGCGAGTTTGGTGTCTATCTGGTCGCGGATGGTACCGACCGGCCGTACCGCTGCAAGATCCGTCCGACGATGATGAGCCATCTCCAGGCGATGGACTTCATGATGAAGGGCCACATGCTGGCGGATACGACCGCTGTGCTTTCGGCGATCGATCCTGTGTTCGGGGAGATCGACCGCTAATGGCCGGCCAGGCAGGAATCCTCGATAGCCCCGAGCAGCGCGCTCGCTGGGAAGGCTTCCAGTGGACGAACGAGAATGCGCGGAAGGCCGAGGAGATCATCGCGCGCTATCCGCCGGGAAGGCAGATGTCGGCGTCGATCCCGCTGCTCGATCTCGCCCAGCGTCAGGTCGGCGCGGAGACGAACACTCAAGGCTGGCTACCGATTCCGGTCATGGAGTTCGTCGCTCGCGAGCTCGCCATGTCCTATGTCGGAATCCTCGAGGTCGCGACCTTTTACACCATGTTCAATCTCGAGCCGGTGGGCCGCTTCCACATCCAGGTTTGCGGGACCACGCCGTGCATGCTGCGCGGATCGGATGACGTATTTTCAGCATGTTACAAGCGCGGCCTAAGAAAGGGTCACACAACCAAGGACGGGCTTTTCACGCTGAGTGAGGTCGAGTGCCTCGGCGCCTGCGCGAATGCTCCGATGGTCCAGATCAACGACGACAATTACGAGGACCTGACCGAGGAAAGCATGACCGCGATCCTCGACGCGCTCTCAAGGGGCGAAATGCCCAAGGCGGGCCCGCAGATCGACCGCCAGACGAGCTGCCCTGAGGGCGGCCCGACTACCCTCAAGAAGATGGCCGAGCGCAATTACGATTATCGCGGGCAATGGACGGCGACCGCGGGGGAGGGCGCGCAATGAAGGATGTCGGCAAGATCATCCTCGCGATCATTGTAATCGTCATCGTCTGGAAGATCGTCAAAGGCCTTGTTGGACTGCTCGTCGGCCTCGTGGTTGCCGGACTGATCGTCTACGGCGCGGTCAAGCTGGTCGAAGGCTTCAGGCAGAAGCGGCTGAAATGACCATCCTTGCAATCATCATCGTCGTCATTCTGGCGCTGCTTGCGTTCAAGTTCGTGAAGGGCGTGATCAAGCTTGGCCTGTTTGCGCTGATCGCCATCTTCCTCATCTGGTTCTTCATGAGCGGAGTGGCGCACTGATGGGCTACACGGGACCGCTCGCGGACAAGGACCGCATCTTCACCAACGTCTACGGCTTCCAGTCGCCCTTTCTGAAGGCCGCGCAGCAGCGCGGCGACTGGGACAACACCAAAAAGCTGATGGCCCTTGGCCAGGACGGCATCATCGATGCGGTTAAGGCCTCGGGTCTGCGCGGCCGCGGTGGGGCCGGGTTCCCGACAGGGATGAAGTGGAGCTTCATGCCCAAGGAACCAAAGCCCGGCAAACCCAACTTCCTCGTCATCAATGCGGACGAGTCCGAGCCCGGATCATGCAAGGACCGTGAGATCATTCGCCACGATCCGCACAAGCTCCTGGAAGGGGCGCTGATCGCCGGCTTCGCGATGCGGGCGCGTGCGGCGTACATCTACATTCGCGGTGAGTTCATTCGCGAGACTGAAGTTCTGCGCCGCGCGGTGCAGGAATGCTACGACGCTGGTCTGTTCGGAAAGAACGCTGCTGGAAGCGGCTTCGAGTTCGATGTCTTCGTTCACCGCGGCGCAGGGGCCTACATCTGCGGCGAAGAGATGGCGATGCTCGAAAGCCTTGAGGGCAAGCAGGGCAAGCCGCGGCTGAAGCCGCCGTTCCCCGCTGGCGCGGGCCTCTATGGCTGCCCGACGACCGTCAACAATGTCGAGAGTATCGCGGTCACGCCAACCATCCTCCGGCGCGGGGCGCAGTGGTTCTCGAGCATCGGCAATCCGAAGAATGAAGGCACCAAACTCTTCCAGTTGTCGGGGCATATCAACACGCCCTGTGTCGTCGAGGAATCGATGGGGATCAGCTTTCGCGAGCTCATCAGCCGCCACGGCGGCGGCGTCGTTGGTGGAAGAAACAGTAGTGATTTCAGCAATTTGCTGGCGGTAATTCCGGGCGGATCTTCGGTCCCGCTGGTGCCTGCCGAAGAGATACTCGACGCCCCGATGGATTTCGATGGGTTGAAGGCGCTCGGATCCGGCCTCGGCACGGCTGCAGTCATCGTCATGGACAAGTCGACCGACATCGTTCGGGCGATCAGTCGCATCAGCTATTTCTACAAGCATGAAAGCTGCGGCCAGTGCACCCCGTGCCGTGAAGGCACTGGCTGGATGTGGCGAGTGATGGAGAAGCTGCGCGTGGGTGACGCCGAGGTCGCCGACATCGACCAGCTTCTCGACGTAACAAAGCAGGTCGAAGGCCACACCATTTGCGCTCTTGGTGATGCGGCGGCCTGGCCGATTCAGGGGCTGATCCGCCACTTCCGACCTGAGCTCGAGCGCAGAATCGCAGAGCGTTCGGCCCGCCGAATGCTGGAGGCCGCGGAATGACGACGACGCAGCTCATCATCGTCATCGCCGTCGCAGCTGCGATTATTGCGGCGCTGGCGGCATCGCGCAGTGGCCCGCGAGTCACCGAGATCACGCGTACCGTGCGCAAGGACGAGGACGGTCCCGATGCCTAAAGTCACGGTCGACGAGATTGAGATCGAGGTCCCGCAGGGTGCGACCGTGCTTCAGGCGTGCGAGCTTGCGGGCAAGGAGATCCCGCGCTTCTGCTATCACGAGCGGTTGTCGATCGCTGGCAATTGTCGAATGTGCCTGGTTGAGGTCGCACCCGGCCCACCCAAGCCGCAAGCGAGCTGCGCTCTGCCCGCCGCCGACGGACAGATCATTCGCACCGACACCGCGATGGTGAAGAAGGCGCGCGAGGGGGTGATGGAGTTCCTGCTCATCAACCACCCGCTCGACTGCCCGATCTGCGACCAGGGCGGCGAATGCGATCTCCAGGATCAGGCTGTGGCTTATGGCCGAAGCGGTTCGCGTTTCGAGGAAAACAAGCGCGCGGTCGACGACAAATATATGGGTCCGGTCATCAAGACCTCGATGACCCGCTGCATCCAGTGCACGCGCTGCATCCGATTTTCCGAGGAAGTCGCCGGCGTGCCGGAGATCGGCATGCTTTATCGAGGAGAAGATAGTCAGATCACGTCATACCTCGAACGGACGATCTCGAGCGAGCTTGCAGGCAACCTTGCCGATGTCTGTCCGGTGGGCGCCTTGCTTCAGAAGCCGCAGATTTTCGAGAGCAGGTCGTGGGAGCTCCGACGGGTCCCCGGAATTGACGTCATGGACGCAGTCGGATCGAACATCCGGCTTGATGTCCGTCAGCGGCAGGTCATGCGCATCCTTCCCGGATCAACGAGGACGTGAACGAGGAGTGGATCAGCGACAAAAGTCGTCACCACGTCGACGCGCTCGTGCGCAACCGCCTCGACCGTCCGTGGCTTCGGGAGAATGGCAAGCTTCGCGAAGCGACGTGGAGCGAAGCGCTCGATCTATTCGCCACTCGGTTGAAGAGGGCAGGGAAGAAGGTCGCTGCGATCGCGGGCGATCTTCTTGACGCCGAGACGATGTATGCGGCCAAGACGTTACTGGCGAGGCACGGCTCGACGCTTCTCGAAGGACGGCAGACTGGTCTCGATTATGACGTAAGCAGCCTTTCGGCCGTCGCGTTCAACTCGACCATCGCAGGCATCGAGAATGCGGACGTCGTGCTCCTCGTCGGATCGAACATCCGCTGGGAAGCACCACTGATTGCAACTCGTGTTCGCAAGGTTGCGCGCAAGGGGGGCAAGGTCTTTGCAATCGGCCCTCGGGTCGATCTCGGGATGAAGGTCGAGTGGCTTGGCGACGACCTAAAGCTGCTCGGCAAGCTGCCCAAGGCCGTGTCGGAAGCTTTCTCCAAAGCGGAGCGACCGGCAGTGATCGTCGGACCCGGCGCGCTCGCGGCAGGGGCGATGGGAGCAGCGCTCGCGCTGGTCCAACCGCTCGGCCTCATCCGAGGTGAATGGAATGGCTTCAACGTTCTACACACCTCTGCGTCGCGCATGGCATCCCTGATCCTTGGCTATGCGCAGGCTGGCGGGCTAGCTGACATCGAAGCGGCCAATCCCGACTTGGTATTATTGCTGGGCGCCGATGAAATGCCGGCGGAGCGGATCGAGAGCGCATATAAGATCTATATCGGCCACCACGGCGATAATGGCGCTCGACAAGCCAATCTGATCCTTCCGGGCGCCGCTTACGCTGAGAAGCACGGAACCTACGTCAACACCGAGGGCCGAGTGCAGCGTGGTGAGAAGGCGGCTTTTGCGCCGGGTGAGGCGCGCGAGGATTGGACGATCCTGCGTGCGGTGTCCGAGCTTTCTGGCAAGACGCTTCCGTTCGACAGCTTTGCGCAGCTTCGCCAGCAGATGGTCGCCGAACATGCGCAGCTTGGTCGTGACGGCCTGATCGACTTGCCGTGGTCGCCGCCGAAGCTCGACTCCAAGGCTTCGGGTCCGATCCGCTACCCGGTCTCTGACTTCTTCCTGACAAACGCGATCTGCCGCAACAGTCCGACGATGCGACGTTGCTCAGAAGAGCTGGTCCAGGGTCTCCATTATGAGGAGGCCGCCGAATGAAGGACGATCACATCTTCGATTTGTGGAAGCGATTCCATTCCAAATTTGCAGGCAGCGCGGTCGTGGAGTCGCTCGCCGGGCTCGTGATTTTCGAAGACGGGGTCTCCGCCTTGCAAAGAGATCAGGCGTGACCGAGACTTTCCAGCATTGGGGGATGGCCCACGACTGGGCGTGGTTTGTGGCCACGATCATCGGCATCCTCGTGATCGCGCTTCCGCTGATGCTCGCGGTGGCGATGATTATCTATGCTGAACGCAAGATCTGGGCGGCGGTCGCCCTTCGGCGCGGTCCGAACGTAGTTGGTCCATGGGGCCTGCTCCAGAGCTTTGCCGATGGGCTGAAGGTCTTCCTCAAGGAGACGATCATCCCGACAAGCGCGAACAAGGGCCTGTTCCTGATCGCCCCGATCGTGACGTTCACCGTCGCTCTCATAGTTTGGGCGGTGATCCCATTTCAGCCCGGAGTGGTCCTTGCCGATGTCAATGTCGGGCTTCTTTATGTGCTCGCTGCAAGCTCGCTCGGCGTTTATGGAGTGATCGTTGCAGGTTGGGCATCCAACTCCAAATATCCGTTCTTTTCGGCGCTTCGCGCAGCCGCGCAGATGGTGAGCTACGAAGTCTCCATCGGTTT
Source organism: uncultured Alphaproteobacteria bacterium (assembly GCA_963785855.1). Lineage (GTDB taxonomy): Bacteria > Pseudomonadota > Alphaproteobacteria > Sphingomonadales > Sphingomonadaceae > Sphingomicrobium. The sequence goes on along the minus strand of CAWAWT010000029.1, from coordinate 71,806 downwards.
CGTGCTGATCTGTGTCGTGCTCTACTCGGGGACGTTCAATCTCAGCGGAATCGTCCTTCAGCAGAGGGGCTTCGGGCTCGGCATCGTAAACGCCTTCGGATTTAACCTCTTGCTGTTTCCGATGTGGGTGGTCTTCTTCATCAGCTCGATGGCCGAGACATTTCGTACCCCGTTCGACCTTGTGGAGGCGGAGAGCGAGCTCGTCGCCGGCCACCAGACCGAATATTCGTCGATGAGCTTCGCGCTCTTCTGGCTTGGCGAATATGCCAACGTGATCCTGATGTGTGCGCTCAACGCGATCATCTTCTGGGGTGGGTGGCTGCCTCCGATCGACTGGGCGCCACTCTATGTGATTCCGGGCATCCTCTGGCTGCTCGCAAAGATGTGCTTTTTCTTCTTCTGCTTCGGCTGGGTAAAGGCGACTGTGCCGCGTTACCGCTATGACCAGCTGATGCGACTCGGCTGGAAGATCTTCCTGCCGCTCAGTCTTATTTTCGTCGTCCTGGTGTCGGGGTGGCTGATGCTCACGAGGTTCGCATGAAGCATTGGGTCAAATCCTTCACCCTCTGGGAATTCGTGAAGGCGCACGCGCTGACGCTGAAATATTTCTTCAAGCCCAAGGCGACGATCAACTATCCGTACGAGAAGGTCCCGACTTCGCCGCGCTTCCGGGGCGAACATGCGCTTCGACGCTATCCGAACGGTGAGGAGCGTTGCATCGCGTGCAAGCTGTGCGAGGCGATCTGTCCCGCGCTCGCGATCACGATCGAAGCCGAACCGCGCGAGGACGGCAGCCGCCGAACCACCCGTTACGATATCGACATGGTCAAATGCATCTATTGCGGGCTTTGCCAGGAGGCGTGTCCGGTGGATGCCATCGTCGAAGGACCGAACCTCGAATTCGCCACCGAAACGCGCGAGGAGCTGCTCTACGACAAGGCGAAACTGCTCGCGAACGGCGACAAGTGGGAACAGGCGATTGCAGCCAACCTTGCCGCCGATGCCCCCTACCGATAAGCGCGCCGCAACAGGGTCCCCAGCTTGATCGCTTCACTAGCCTTTTATTTGTTTGCGACGCTCACGATCGCGTCCGCTCTCGCGGTCATTTTCGCGCGCAACCCGGTCCATAGCGTTCTGTGGCTCATCGTCGCCTTCTTCAACGCGGCGGGGCTGATGCTGCTCGTCGGTGCCGAGTTCATCGCGATGCTGCTGGTGATCGTATACGTCGGAGCGGTCGCAGTGCTGTTCCTGTTCGTCGTGATGATGCTCGATATCGATTTCGCATCGCTCCGAAGCGGCTTCACGCGCAATCTCCCGTTCGGGATCATCATCGCGTTCGTCCTGTTTGCCGAGATCGTGGTCGCGGTCATTGCGCACAAGGCGGGCCCGGTGCTTGCTGGGCGGCCGATCCCCGCCGCGCCGACCCAGAACATCGTCGCGCTCGGGCAGCTGCTCTACAGCCGTTACCTGTTCGCCTTCGAGATCGCGGGCCTGATCCTGCTTGTGGCGATGATCGGCGCGATCGTCCTGACGCATCGCGGTCGCAGCGACACGCGCACGCCTCGAGCATCAAGCCAATTGCGCCGTCGCCCTGGCGACGCCATCAAACTCGTCGATCCCGGCGTGGGCCGAGGGGATGAAACTGTGATCGGGCTTAGCGCCTATCTCCTCGTCGCTGCGGTCGTGTTCACGATCGGAGTGCTCGGAATCTTCCTCAATCGCCGCAACGTCATCCTGATGCTGATGGCGATCGAACTGATCCTTCTTGCGGTCAATATCAACCTGGTGGCCTTCTCGGCCTATCTCGGCGATCTCACGGGCCAAGTGCTGGCGATGTTCGTCCTCACTGTCGCTGCAGCGGAGGCCGCGATCGGACTTGCAATTCTCGTCATCTTCTTCCGCCGCCGAGGCACGATCGAGGTTGACGCCGCCGACCGGATGAGGGGCTGATGCATCTGCTGACCTTCATCGTCTTCCTGCCGCTTCTGGCAGCGATCATTGCCGGCCTTGGCGGTCGCTGGATCGGCAAGACCGCTGCAAAGGTCGTGACGACCGGGGCGCTCTTCATCGGCGCTTTCTTCAGCTGGATCATTTTCTTCGCTTATATCGGGGCGCACGCGCAGCCTGCGCTGGTGCCGGTGCTCGACTGGATCCATTCGGGTTCGCTCAACGTCGATTGGGCACTTCGAGTCGACAGCCTGACCGCAGTGATGCTGGTCGTCGTGACAACCGTGTCGAGCCTCGTGCACCTCTACAGCTGGGGCTACATGGAAGAGGATCCGAGCCAGCCCCGTTTCTTCGCCTATCTCTCGCTGTTCAGCTTCGCGATGCTGATGCTGGTGACCGCCGACAGCCTGGTACAGATGTTCTTCGGTTGGGAAGGTGTCGGCCTCGCGTCCTATCTCCTGATCGGCTTTTGGTACCACAAGCCCTCCGCAAATGCCGCCGCTCTCAAGGCCTTCATCGTCAACCGGATCGGCGATTTTGGCTTCAGCCTCGGAATCTTCGGGACCTTCCTGGTGTTCGGAACCGTGTCGATCCCAGCGATCCTCCACGCCGCGCCGGGAATGGCCGGGTCGACGATCGGCTTTGCGGGAATGCGCGTCGACACGATGACCCTGCTGTGCCTGCTTCTGTTCGTCGGAGCGATGGGTAAGTCAGCGCAGCTTCCGCTCCACACCTGGCTTCCGGACGCGATGGAAGGCCCGACGCCGGTCAGCGCGCTGATCCACGCTGCGACGATGGTCACCGCCGGTGTATTCATGGTCTGCCGTCTGTCGCCGATGTTCGAGGTCTCGCCGACCGCGATGCATGTCGTGACCTGGGTCGGGGCGATCACCTGCTTCTTCGCGGCGACCGTCGGCTGCGCCCAGAACGACATCAAGCGCGTGATCGCTTATTCCACCTGCTCTCAGCTCGGTTACATGTTCTTCGCTGCGGGCGTCGGCGCCTACGGCGCCGCGATGTTCCACCTGTTCACCCACGCCTTCTTCAAGGCGCTTCTGTTCCTCGGTGCAGGCAGTGTGATTCACGCGATGCACCACGAGCAGGACATGCGCTATTATGGAGCGCTCCGGAAAGAGATTCCGATCACCTTCTGGGTAATGGTCGTTGGAACGCTCGCGATCACCGGCGTTGGTCTCGACGCCGGCGGTGGCATTGGTTTCGCCGGGTTCTGGTCAAAGGATGCGATCATTGAATCGGCCTGGGCCAGCGGTTCGGTCGCTGGAACGATCGCATTCTGGCTCGGGGTACTCGTCGCTGGAATGACGAGCTTCTACAGTTGGCGCCTCATTTTCATGACCTTCTACGGGGAGCCGCGCTGGGCCGAGTCCGAGCATATCCAGCACGCACTCCATGGTGAGCATGAAGATCCTTCCGAGGAGCATGGCGACAGCGGGCATGACGCGCACCGGCCGGCGACCGGCAGTGGCGGATATCATCCGCATGAGAGCCCCTCAAACATGCTGGTTCCGATCTGCCTCTTGGCGCTCGGCGCCTTGCTCGCGGGCCAGATCTTCCATGGCTTTTTCATCTCTCCCGAGCGCGCACCTGAATATTGGCGCGGAAGCATCGCCTTTGTTCGCGAGCTTGCCGAAGCTGCCGAAAGCTCGGCCTTGTGGGTCAAGCTCTCGCCCACCATTGCCATGCTGCTCGGCCTGTGGATCGCCTGGAACAACTACATCCGCGATCCGGGCGCGGCGGCCCGCTTTGTCGCGACCTTCCCGGGGATCTACCGGTTCGTGTCGAACAAATGGTATTTCGATGAACTCTACGACGCGATCTTCGTGAGGCCCTCGATGTGGCTCGGCCGCCTGTTCTGGCACGGCGGTGACGAAGGCACGATCGACCGCTTCGGTCCGCATGGCGCGGCCTATGCGGTCAGCGTCGGTAACCGCATCACCCACCGGTTCCAATCGGGCTACCTTTATTCCTACGCGCTGGTGATGCTCCTGGGCCTGATCGGCGCCGCCAGCTGGGCGATCTGGTGGGCCCAGTGACCGGAATGCCATTGCTCACCATTCTGATCATCGTGCCGTTGATCGCGGGTGTGATCGCTTTGTTTCTCAGCGCGAGCGGCGCTCGGTGGGTGACTCTGATCGCGACTCTGATCGACCTCGCGCTCAGCATCTATCTATGGATGGCATTCGATCCGAACGGCCCGCAGTGGCAGTTTGTCGAGAAGGTCCCGATCGGCGGCCCGATCAACTGGGCGCTCGGGATCGATGGCATCTCGCTCGTCTTGATGGTGCTCACGACATTCCTGATGCCGATCTGTATCGGCGCGAGCTGGCGCTCGATCGAGAAGCGCGTGCCGGAATATATGGCAGCTTTCCTGCTGATGGAGGCGCTGATGATCGGCGTCTTCGCTGCGCAGGACCTATTCCTCTTCTACGTATTCTTCGAAGGCGGCCTCATTCCGATGTACCTGATCATCGGCGTCTGGGGCGGGGCAGAACGCGTTAAAGCGAGCTACAAGTTCTTCCTCTACACCTTGCTCGGCTCCGTGCTGATGCTGATTGCCATGCTTTACATGGCGAGCACCGCCCACACGACATCGATCCCGGTGTTGATGGCCTACGATTTCTCGGTGGCGTCGCAGAAATGGCTATGGCTCGCCTTCTTCGCGAGCTTCGCGGTGAAGATGCCGATGTGGCCGGTCCATACCTGGTTGCCCGATGCTCACGTTCAGGCGCCAACCGCCGGCTCAGTGATCCTCGCCGGCGTACTTCTGAAGATGGGCGGCTACGGTTTCATCCGCTTCTCGCTGCCAATGTTTCCGCAGGGCTCGGCTGAGTTCATCCCGCTGGTTTTCGTCCTGTCGGGGATCGCGGTCGTCTACACGAGCCTCGTTGCGCTGGTGCAGCGCGATATGAAGAAGCTGATCGCTTACTCATCCGTGGCGCACATGGCGTTCGTGACCTTCGGTCTGTTTGCAATGAATCGGCAGGGAATCGAGGGGGCGATGATCGTCATGTTAAGTCATGGCCTCGTCTCGGGCGCTCTCTTCCTGTGCGTCGGCGTCGTCTACGATCGTCTGCACACCCGCGAGATCGCGGCCTATGGCGGGCTGTCCAACAATATGCCCGGCTTTGCTTTGCTGTTCATGGTGTTCACAATGGCGAGCGTCGGCTTGCCGGGGACGAGCGGATTTGTTGGTGAATTCCTGGGCCTGGTCGGCACCTATCACGCGTCGAGCTTTGCGGCGATCGTTGCGACAACCGGAATCATTCTGGGCGCGGCCTACATGCTCTACCTCTATTGGCGGGTCGCTTTCGGCCTGGCGCGGACCGCCCAAGCGGCGGCAATGAAGGACCTGGACGTGCGCGAATGGTGGCTGCTTGCCCCGATTGCGCTCGCCGTCTTCTGGATGGGAATCTATCCGGAAAGCTTCCTGAGGCCGATCCGCAACGATGTTGGGCGCGTGCTTATCCGCCTGGATAGCGTTGCTCCGGCGGTGACTCACATCTGGCGCTCGGCAAGGGCGCCTCAATGAAAATGGGAGCGATGCATTGATCCCCCGTTTCGCTGGTCCCTTGCTTCCCGAGCTGATCCTGTCGATCGGCGGCATCATCCTGATGATGGTGGCAGCGTTCAGCGGTCGTCGCGGTTCCGGTCCGACCAACTGGCTTGCGGTAGCTTTATTGATCGCAGCAACCATCGCCTTGATCGGTCCGCCCTCGCATGCCGGCCCCGTCTTCGAGGGTCAGGTTTCCGCCGACCTGTTCGCGAGCTTTGGCAAGGTCATCATATTCCTTGCCTCGGCGACGGCGATCATTGCGGCGCATGGCTGGTTTGAACGGGGCAGCGAGCATGCCTCTGAATATGCCGTCCTGATCGTCTTCGCGGCCATCGGCATGAGCGTGATGGTTTCGGCGACGAGCCTGATCTCGCTCTATGTCGGCCTCGAGCTCAACAGCCTCGCCGGTTATGTGCTCGCATCCTATCGCAGGCGCGACGAGCGATCGGCAGAGGCGGGCCTTAAATATTTCGTACTTGGGGCGCTCGCGAGCGGGATCCTGCTCTACGGCATTTCGCTGCTCTACGGCTTCACGGGTACCACTAATTTCACCGGGATTGCGGCCGCTTTCGGTCGCGGTGCGCCGGCCCTCGGTCTCCTTTTCGGACTGGTGTTCGTCCTTGCCGGTTTGGCGTTCAAGGCGAGCGCAGTGCCATTCCACATGTGGACCCCCGACGTATACGAGGGCGCGCCGACACCTGTTACGGCCTTCTTCGCATCGGCGCCAAAGGCCGCTGCAGTCCTGCTAGCCGTCCGAGTGTGCGTCGAAGCGCTTGGCCCTGCGACAGACGCCTGGCGCCAGATCGTGATCGTCGCCGCGCTCCTGTCCATCTTCCTGGGAGCGATCGCAGCTTACGGTCAGACCAATATCAAACGCCTGCTTGCATATTCCTCGATCAACAATGTCGGCTTCGCCCTAGTCGGCCTTGCCGCCGGCGGATCCAAAGGCGCGTCGGCGGTGCTGTTTTACATGGCTGTCTACGTCGTGATGACGCTTGGCGCGTTCCTGTGCGTGCTTTGGATGCGCGATAAGGAAGGGCGCCCGGTCGAGAGCATCGAGAGCCTGTCGGGATTGTCCCAACGGCAACCGGGCTTCGCTCTTGCCATGTTCATCTTCATGTTCAGTCTTGCGGGTATTCCGCCAATGTTCGGCTTCTGGCCGAAGCTGGTGGTGTTCACCGCGGCCGTCGAGGCCGGCTATGTCGCGCTTGCAGTGGCGGCAATCCTGGGGACCGTGATCGGCGCTTATTATTATCTGAAGATCGTCAAGGTCATGTACCTCGACGAGGCGGCGGAGCCCTACGCTCATGTTCATCAACCGGTGCAGGGAATGCTCGTCCTGCTCGCCGCCCTAATTGTCTCGCCGATCGGCTATCTCCTCATCGGGCCGCTGAGTTCGCTCACCGACCGTGCCGCGGGGTCGCTCTTCTGACCCGCATCCGGCTTGTCGAGACTACGGGCTCGACCAATGCCGACTTGGTTGCCGATCCATCAGCCGCGGAAGGAGACTGGCTGATTGCGCGAGAGCAAACTGCCGGACGAGGGCGGCAGGGCCGCCAATGGCTGTCGTCTCCAGGCAATTTCTACGGAAGCACGGTCGTCAATTTGCGACCGGGCGACCCGCAGCCGCAAACCCTCTCGCTCGTCGCGGGCCTGGCGCTTATCGAGGCGATCGACGTTGCGGCGACTTCGCAGCCGATGATTCTCAAATGGCCCAACGACGTGCTTCTGCTGGGCAACAAGCTCGCCGGAATCCTCCTCGAGAGGGGCGGCAACGACGTCGTCATCGGCTTCGGAGTCAATTTGGCGTCAGCCCCGGAACTGCCAGACCGCCCCTGCGCGTCGCTATCGGGCAGGATTTCGCCCGAAGCCTTCGCACCCTTGCTCGCAGCTGGTTTTGCCCGCCTGCTCGAACTGTGGCGCAATAGCGAGCCGTCTCTGCTCGCCCAGGCATGGCTTGCACGAGCACATCCCATTGGCACTCCGCTCACCGTCCATTCGGCGGTAAATGAGGTCGTCAGCGGTCGCTTCGATGGAATTGATCCGGACGGAGCGCTCCGACTTCGGACTGACGACGGAAGGATCGAGATCGTTCGCGCAGGAGATGTCTTGCTCCCCTGAAGCTCGCCGCGACAACTCGACGGTGTTACGGGACACGCGTTTCGCGATTGAGTCGATGCGTTGCCTGATGAGCTTGTGACCAATTGTGCTATCCCAGCCCACCGGTCCTGACGGCCGGCTGATTCTCGATGACAGGCGGATTTCCAATGTCTTTCACCACTACCGAAGACGGCACCGAAATCGCTGACGAGATCAATTTGGACAGGCTGGGGCATCCGCGACCAGCACGGAGGACTGCGCGCCGATGAGGCTCTCGCGATCATCGCCGATCCACTGCTTGGATAATGGCTGAAGATCTCGGTTCGACCTTCGCCACGCGCGGGGACCAAATGTTCCTGCGCTTCAGCGACGATGAGTTGGCGCGCCTCGCCAAATTCGGTGATCGGCGCACCTACAAGAGGGGCGAGATGCTTGCCCGACGCGGTGAAGTTGGGCCCGGGCTGGTTTTGATCCTCTCGGGCAAGGTCGAGGCGACCCAGCCAAATGCGGGTGAGAGCACGCACATCGTCACGCACGAGCGCGGCAATTTCATGGGCGAGCTTGCGCAGCTATCCGGGCGACCGTTCTTGGTGGACGAAACGGCGCTGACCGATGTCGAGGCGATTGCGATCTCCGCCAGACCGTCTGCGCGCGCTGCTGATCGCCGAAGCCAATCTCGGCGAACGGTTGATGCGCGCTCTGATCCTTCGCCGCGTGGGGCTGATCGAGTCCGGGGCGGGACCGATCGTCATCGGTGACGAGCATGATGCTGACGTGCTTCGACTTACCAATTTCCTCCGCCGCAACGGACAACCCTATCGAAGCCTCGATCCCGAGAGCGACAGCTGCGCGCGAACTTTGGTCCAGCGCTTCAATGTTGCGTCTGAGGAGCTTCCGATCGTGCTTTGCCCGGGCGGCCAACTCCTTCGCAACCCGGGCGAATCCCAGCTCGCCCGCTGCGTCGGCCTGCTCGGCCCGATCGACAGCGAACGGGTTTATGACGTCGTCGTGATCGGCGCCGGACCTGTCGGGACTTGCGACCTCGGTCTATGCGGCCTCGGAAGGTTTGTCCGTCCTGACGATCGACTGCCGCTCTTTCGGCGGGCAGGCCGGCGCTTCGGCGCGGATCGAGAATTATCTTGGCTTTCCGACCGGCATCAGCGGCATGGCGCTCATGGGCCGCGCCTTCAGCCAGGCGCAGAAGTTCGGGGTCGAAGTCGCGATCCCCGACGAGGCCGTGAAGCTCGATTGCGGCAACGATCCGTGCCGCGTCGTCCTTGCCACCGGCGAGCACATCAAAGCCCGCGCCATCGTTATCGCCACGGGCGCGCAATATCGCCGGCTCGGCGTCGAACGGCTCGACGAGTTCGAAGGTTCGTCGGTCCATTATTGGGCCTCGCCGCTAGAGGCGGACCTGTGCGCCAACGAAGATGTCGCCCTCGTCGGCGGCGGCAATTCGGCGGGGCAGGCGATGGCCTTCCTCGCCAGCCGTGCGCGCCACGTCACGATGATTGCGCGCCGGCCGCTCACCGAGACCATGTCGCAATATCTGATCGAACGGATCGAAGGCACTCTCGAACGTCGAGGTCTGCATCGGATGCGAAGTCTCCAGCCTTGAGGGCTCTGAAGGCGAGTTGACCGCGATCAGCTGCCGCAACCGGCAAAGCGGGAAGGAGACGAGGCGCGAGGTTCGCCATCTCTTCTCCTTCATCGGTGCTGAGCCGAACACAGACTGGCTCCAGCATTCCGGGATCAAGCTCGATGCAAGCGGCTTCGTGCTCGTCGGCGGGGAAGCATGCGAAAACCGGTTGCCGCTGGAAACGAGCCGACGCGGCATATTCGCCGTCGGCGATGTCCGCTCGACCTCGGTCAAGCGGGTGGCCGCCTCCGTCGGCGATGGTGCGCAGGTGGTCGCATCAATTCACACCTATCTCGAACTGGGACGCGAGCAGGCACTGATCGTCGGCGCAGCAGGCCGTGCCCGTCGCCTGAGCCTCTTTGCCGCCCACCGCTGTTGTCGCTAAGGGCGCGCTCATGCTTCTCGCCATCGACGCCGGTAACACGAACGTCGTCTTCGCGCTCGTCGAGGGCGGCGTGATCAAGGCGCGCTGGCGGATCGCCAGTGATCCTCGCAGGACCGCGGACCAATATGCCGTCTGGCTACACCAGCTTCTGGAGCTGGAAGGCTTTGCCAAGAACGCAGTCGAAGCAGTGATAATCGGCACCGTCGTTCCGCGCGCGCTCCACAATCTCGAAGTGCTGGCGCGAAAATATTTCCACGCCGAGCCGCTGGTCGCAGGAGAGGGCAGGGCGGCGTGGCCGATCGAGCTGGATGTCGATGAGCCGGAGAATGTCGGCGCCGATCGCGCGCTCAACTCCATCGCTGCCCATGCCAAATATCCGGGCGACCTCATCATCATCGATTTCGGAACGGCGACAACCTTCGACCTCGTCGATCGGCTCCGGGGCTTATAAGGGCGGGATCATCGCGCCGGGGATCAATCTCTCGCTCGACGCTCTCGTAAATGCCGCGGCGAAGCTTCCGCGCATCGCGATCGAGGCACCGAAGAACAATCTGTCGGTGATCGGGCGGACGACGCAGAGCCAGATGCTGATCGGCATCTACTGGGGCTATGTCGCCATGATCGAGGGACTGACCGAGCGGATGAAGCGCGAGCTCGGCAATCCTGCGAAGGTCGTCGCGACCGGCGGTCTCGCCAGTCTCTTCGACAAACATACGAGTGCTTTCGACGCGATTGAACCCGACCTCACGATCCAGGGGTTGAGCCTGTTGTTCGACAAGGTACGCGCCTCACAATGATTCCGGGCGAAGAGCTTCTATTTCTCGCCCTCGGCGGCTCGGGCGAGATCGGCATGAACGTCAATCTCTACGGCTGCAGAGGCCAGTGGATCATGGTCGACCTGGGCCTCAACTTCGCCGGTCCCGATTATCCTGGAATCGAGCTGATCCTTCCCGATCTCGAATTCATCGAAGACCAGCAGGAGCGGCTCGCGGGCATTATCCTTACCCACGGGCATGAGGATCATATTGGCGCGCTTCCCTATCTCGCCGACGAGCTAAGGTCGCCTTTGTTCGCGACGCCGTTCACGGCGGGACTCATTGCCGGCAAGCTCGAGGAAGAGGGACTGACCGGGCATGTCGAGCTCAACGTCGTCGAGCGCGGCGGCACGGTCGAGCTGGGGCCGTTCCGGATCAGCTTCGTCGCACTTTCGCACTCGATCCCGGAGGGCAACGGCCTCCTTATCGAAACGCCATTCGGAAGCGTCTTCCATACCGGCGACTGGAAGATCGACGAGACGCCCGTGCTCGGCTCAGCTCCCGACACCGACGTCCTCACCGAGATCGGTGACAGGGGCGTGCTCGCCTTGGTCTGCGATTCGACCAACGTCTTTCAAGAAAAGCCCTCAGGATCCGAGGAGAGCGTCCACGAAGGCCTGCTTGCACAAGTCGATGATGGCAAACGGCCGCGTGCTCGTGACGACATTCGCCTCGAACGCCGCCCGGCTCCAGACGATCGGGCGAGTGGCGCTCGAGGCCGGGCGAAAAGTGTGTGTCGCGGGGCGCTCGCTCGAGCGCATCCTCCGAGTCGCCCAGGCGACCGGCTACCTCAAGGATTTCCCGCCGCCGATCGGCTTCGAGGAAGCGATGAAGCTGCCGAAGAGCGAAGTGCTGATCATCGCGACCGGTGGCCAGGGAGAACCGCGCGCGGCGCTCGGCCGAATCGCCGGCGGGAACTCACGAGCTGAAGCTTGGCGAAAGCGACACGGTCATCTTCTCGTCGCGGATCATCCCCGGCAACGAAGTCGCGATCGGCCGGATCATGAACCAATTGTCCGACCTCGGCGTGCAGATCGTCACCGAGAAACAGGCGCATGTCCATGTCTCGGGTCATCCCGGTCGCCCCGAGTTGATCCAGATGTACAAATGGGTTCGTCCTGAAATTGTCGTGCCGGTCCATGGCGAAGCTCGACACCTGGCTGAGCACGCCCGTGTGGCGCTCGAGCACGGCGTCGGCCACGCCATCGTTCAGCGCAATGGCGATGTCATCCGTCTCGCGCCGGGCGAGCCGAAAAAAGTTGATGCGGTGCGCGTCGGCTATCTCGTCCTCGACGGCGACGTGATCCTTCCGGCCGATGGTGCGACCGTGAATGAGCGCCGAAAGATCGGCTACGGCGGATTGATCACGGTAGCGTTACCGGTCGGCGAGGCTGGCGAGCTTGCAGGAGCGCCGCTGGTACGGCCTTTCGGAGTTCCAGTGGAGGAAGACCGCGACGACTTCATCGCCGACGCGACGGACGCAGCAAAGCGCGCTTACATTCCGGGCGCGGACGAAGAGAAAGTTCGCGAATCCGTCCGCCTTGCAGTGCGCCGCTGCGCTACATTGTGGACCGGCAAAAAGCCGGTTGTAGAGGTTCTGCTTCTCCAGCTGGCATGAAGTTCACATCGATCATTGCGATCTACTTCCTGTTTTTCGCGGGAAGCGCCTTCATCCTTCTCCCATTCGGCGTGAAGACAAGCGAGGATCTTGGCGAGGGCAAGATTGCGGGTCAGGCCGAAAGTGCACCGCACCAGTTCGACATCAGGCGCCACCTTATCAAAGCGGCCATTCTCGGTGCGATCATGTTCGCTATCTATTACGCCAACTGGACGTACGGTTGGATTACGACAAACGAGCTCGACTTCTACAACCCGCCGCAGTCGCAAAGCGCCAACGGCTAGCGGCGCTTGTCGATCGCGTTCGCGAGTGCGGCATAGAGCTTGCCGGTGTCGGACGACATCAAAGTGACCGCAATAATTCCGCCCTCACGCTCCGCCACGACCCGCCGCAACATCGCTTCGAAATCGTGGACGTAACGGTTCACGGAGCGCTGGAACTCGATGTCGCTGTCGTAATGGACGCGGATCGAGCGCGTCTCGCTGCCACCGATCAGCCGCACGGCGCGGCTAGTGAAGACGCCGCGATTGCCCTTGAGGTAGGCGCCCCAGGCCTTGTCGTCGATTTCATCAGCGAGGATCTTGCCGACGTCGATAGCGGCAGAGTTCATAGAGTTGATGAGAAGCGAGACTCGGCGCGCGAAAGCTTCGCTGTCCTTCTCGCGCGTCTCTTCACGGGTTTCTTCGATATGCTGTTCAAGGGCCGCTGCGCTCTGGCCGATGCTGATCATCTGCTGGGTCAGGCGATCGGAAGCTTCACGAGCCGATTCGACCGCGCGGGCAGCGACGCTCTCGACCTCACGAAGGCGGTCTTCAATACCCTCGCGGATAGCGCATTCGAGCGCCGCCCGGGTCGCGTCCGATAGCTTGTTGGCGCTCGCGGGAATGATGCTCTCGATCGCCTCGCGGGCGCGCTCAGCGGCATGAGCAGCAGCGTCTTTAACCTGGACCAGCGCAGAAACCAGAGTCGGGGCCGTTTCGCCGCTCAGGCTCGCCGCCTCGCGCTCCACCTCCGCCAGTTTGGATGCGAGGTTGGACAATTTGGAATGCGCATCTCCGACACCTTCGTCGACTGTCGCAAGCAGGGTGGCAAAGCGATCTTGCTGTTCGGCCACCTTGTCGCCGGTCGCCGAAATCTGTTGGCTCGCCTCGACTGCCGCATCGCGAATCCAGGCGATCTCCGGCCGCACGGACGCTGCGGCTTCAGCGAGCCGGTCTGTCCCGCCCTGCGCTTGCCCGATCGCCGTTCCCAGTTGATCGCGAATGTCGTCAGTCAGCCGGTTGATGCTTTCGCGAAGCTCAGTGGTACGTCCCGCAACCGATCCGATCGCCGAATTTTGCGAGTCCGCCTCGGCGGCAATAGAATCGAGCTCGGCACGAGCCCGAGTGAGAGATTCAAGGAAACGGTTGGCGCGCTGGTCGCCCCTTTCGGCGAGCTCGCTGAACCGCTGATCGATGAGGGTGAGCCCTCGATCGATCTCCGCGATCATCTGCTGCGACGCCCGATCCTGGGCAGCGACGAGCTGGGAGAGCGAGGCAAGCGACACGTTGGCGCGATCCACATTGGCGGCCAGCGCTTCAGACGCGTCGGCTCCCGCCTTGCCGATGCCCACAGAAGCCTGGTCCACAAGCGCTGCGACCGCTGCCGATTGGGTGCCGATCCCCGTGCGAATCTGCTCGAGCGTCAGGGATGTTCTGTCGAGCAGGGAATCGAGCGTCGCGGAAAGGCTCGAGTCGGCTTTGCCAACCCTTTCCGTGGCCGCGGAGCCGGCGCTTTCGATTGCTGCCAACCGCGCTGCGAGCCGGTCCGCAGCTTCCTCAAGAGTACGATCGGTCTTCCGGCTGTGGTCAGCAAGCTCGACGATCTGCCTTTCGAGCAAATCCGCCTGCGCGGCCGAGTGGCTGCCGATGGAGCGCAGCTGCTCGCTCAGCGTTCGCGCACTGTCCTCGGCAAGCGGCAAATCGTGGAGGAGCACCGCCATATCGTTGCGCGCAGATTCTGCTGCACGATCGAGCGCGTCACCGTGCCGCTTCAGCCTCTCGCTGCTACTGTCCAGTCCTTCGGCGATGTTGGCGAACTTGCCGGTCGCATCGTCACCGAGCTGCATCAGGCGCTGCGCCATCGTCGTCAGCTCCGCCCTGCTGTCGTCCATGCGACGCGACAATACTTGCATCAGCCCTTCCAGGGACTGAGCTTCGCTGCGCATCGCGATCACGGATTGAGTGAACCGTTCGGACTCCTTGCGCCGAGTGCGGCCGAACATCAGCCAAAGGAGGCCGAGCAGTGCCAGCGGGCCCGCTGAAAGGGCGAGCCACTGCGCCACCATCGGCGACGACAGTGGCTGGCCAGCTATGCTGCGCCCAGCCGCCCAGGCGCAGTAAGCAAGCCAGAGCGCCGCGAGAATGCTGAGTGCGACCGCCAACACTTGTCGGCCGCCCGAAGTGCGTCCGAGGTCGGGAGAATCGCTCGGCTCCAACCACTGCTCTTCCGGCTCCGGCGGCGACGCCGGCTCCGCGGCTGCCTGAGCGTGGGAGAGATCGATGGGTTCTGCCGCGTCGGTCGCCGATGGCAGATGGTCAGCGCGCTTGGGGATTGGTGTCATCGCGTCGAGGACATTACCATCTTTGAAGGCGCGCGAAAGCGATTAGAGAGGAGGTTCAGCGGGGGAGGAATTCAAGAGCATGGCCATCGGCGGGCTGATCGCAGCCTATCAAGAGGACGACAACGGATCACTCCACGCATTACTCCCGCTCGCAGGCCGTACGCTGCTGGAATATCAGATTCGTTGCTCGGCCGCCGCGGGCGCCGCTCCGATCGTCGTTGTCGTCGAGCGAGTGCCTCAGGCGCTCCAGGATGCCTTCGAGCGGCTCCGCCTAGACGGACTTAGCGTGTTCCCGGTGAGCGACGTCAGCGAGGCCGTCAGTCGCTTCGAGGCTGGGTCGATGATCCTGATGATCGGGGACGGGGTAGCGCCTCCTGCTGACCTGGTGACAACGATCGCCGAACAGCCGGAAGCCGCCGTCGCAACCGTCCCGGATGATGAGTCCCATGAAATGTTCGAGCGCATCGACGCTCAGTCCCGCTGGGCAGGCGTTGCGCTCGTAGAAACGAAGCTGCTCGGATCGACCGCCGCCATCCTTGGCGATTGGGACCTGCAGTCGACGCTTCTGCGCCGGACGCTTCAGGAAGGCGCCTTGCGCCTGGCGGTCGACGGCGAGGGCGGAGAGCCGCTGATGGTCGAGACCGCCGACGACCTGCAGGAATTTCAGCGAAGGCTGCTCGCGGGATCTCGTGGAACTCGGCCCGACTGGGTCAGCCGGTACATCCTGCCGCCTGTCGAGGAATTCGCGACCGCGCGCCTGATGGAAACCGCGGTCCGACCGGCCTGGCTGATCTGGGCCGCGCTGACATTGACGTTCGCCGGAGCTTTCTGCTTCCTCCAGGGGTGGCTCGGCGCCGGGATTGTGTGCCTTGGGATTTCGACACCGCTCGACCTGATCGCTGGCCGTCTCGCCACCTTGCGTCTTAAGCCGCTGCCGGCGCGGATGTTGAGCCGCCTCGCTCTATGGCCTGCCGCCGGAATAGCGCTCATTGCGCTTGGGTGGTGGGAAATGCACCATGTCAGTGGCTGGGGTGCGCTAGTCAGCGCCGGTGCAGCGAGCGCCTTCGCCGAAGCTGCGCGGATCGAACGATCGGCGATGCAGGATGGCGAGCTTTGGTTATTCTCGCGCCGGAGCGCGATCGCCTTGGCGATCCCCTTTGCGCTCGCCGGCGCATGGACCAGCTACATCGCCGTGCTGCTCGCCTACGCGGCCATCTCATTCTTCATCATCCAGAACGTTCGTCATCAAGCTCCAGTTGACCCGAAATTAACTCAGATCGAATAATCGCGAGAGAGATGATGCCGCACGAACAGCCCATTAATGCCGACGGGGTGGACGGGAAGGTGCCTGCCCGCGCCGCTGGCCGTCGTCGACTGTCGACGGTTCGGCTGGATTTCTTTCTCGATCCGACGCAGCGCCTGACCGAGCAGGAGCGGGCGCTGATGACAGCGATGCTTCGCTCGCTGATCGGCGATATCGTCGGCGAGATCCGAGGAGCACTGCCGGCGGGCTGGGCTGCTGCGAACGATGACGACAGCGCCATTGTGGAAACGCTGACGCGGGCCCGGCTCCTCGATGACGCCGAGTTAATGGCGCTGCTTTTCCGGCGTGCCGACGAGGAGAGGATCGGGGCGGCGATGCGGGCACGAAGCGGCCGTCGCGAAGCCCGAGTGATCCAGGGGCTGGTCAGTCACGAAGACGGCGCGGTTTCGGCAGCGGCGATGGCGCTGATCCTCGCGCGCGGCCGTCGCCGCGATCGCTTTGGCCAATCGCTCGTTGGGTTCGACGACCTTCGTTCCGGATGCGCAGAACGGCTGGTCTATGCGATCGCCGCTGCGCTGCGAACCGCTCTCGCCGTATCCCATGGCGACACCGCCGCCGATGGCGCGCTTGGTACAGCCGCGACTGCCGTTGTGGAAAATCGGGCAGAAGGGCGAAGTATCGAAGCACT
This sequence comes from uncultured Alphaproteobacteria bacterium, assembly GCA_963785855.1. Lineage (GTDB taxonomy): Bacteria > Pseudomonadota > Alphaproteobacteria > Sphingomonadales > Sphingomonadaceae > Sphingomicrobium. The sequence continues at coordinate 55,174 of CAWAWT010000029.1, read as the reverse complement.
TTCGAACGGGCTAATCGTCCTGCTCGACAATGTCGGCGACCTTTCCGATGAACTCCTCCTCGCCTGCGCGCAGGAGGGAGAAATCGCTTTTCTCGGCCAAGTCCTTGCCCGGCGCGCGCAGATTTCTGCGGATGTCTCGATGGACGAGCTGCTTTCGGGAAGCGCGCAGCGCGTGATGACCTTGCTTCGCGTTGCGGGCTCATCGCGCGAGTTCGGCGCTGGACTTCTTGGAAGCGTGGGCGACCTTCTGGGAATCGACGATCCCGGCGCTGCGATCGAATTTTTCGAAAGCATCAGCGTCGATGAAGTGCATTCCGCGGAAAGCTGGCTTGCAACGCCGCGCGCCTATCGCTCGGCGGTGGAGGCACTGGGAACCTGTCATGGCTAGCACGCCGTCGAAGTCGCGGCCGATCACTGGGCGCATCGATGGTTCGGGAAGGCTGATCGCTGCCGATTCCGAGCTCGAGAAACTGCAGCGCGAAGCGGGATCCGAAGTCGGACAGCTGCTCGCTCTTCCACAAGTCGCGGCCGTCGCCCAACTCGCCCGCAGGCTTCGAACGACGGTCCGGCGCCCGGCGATTGCGGGCTCGGCTGATCAGGACATCGACTTGTGGGTCAACGCCACTCCCGAGGGCGACGAGGTCAGCTTCTCGCTCGAAGGCTGGAGCGCGCGTCCCGCAGCCGGTCCGCGTCTTGCAAGCATTCTTGGCGCTGGAAGCGAGACTGACGCTGCTGCCCCGCGCAATGAATGGTGCATCGATGAGGAGCTTCGGGTCATTTCTCTGTCGACCGAATTTGCCGAGCTGATGGACGTCGATCCGGCAGAGGCAACGGGCGAACCACTGACCCGCATCCTGCGCCTAGAGGAAGCCGATGCTGGGGACATGCCCTTGATGAGCGCGCTCGCGCTCCGCCGCGACTTTTCGGGTCAACCTGCCCGCAGCCGCTCGGACGACAATGTCGTTCTGTTGCTGCGCGGCGAGTTGATCACTGGGCCCGCCGGTCATTTCGCGGGCTTCCGCGGCACAGCTGAGAGGGCGAGAGATCTCGACGGTGCCGACGCGAACCAAGCGCCCGTCTTTGACCATGCCCTCGACGAGTTGCTTCGGTCGCCGATCGACCGGATCATCGAGAGCGCAGAACGCATCGTTGCCCGCGCCGACGGACCGCTGAGCAGCGATTATGCGGGTTACGGCAATGACATTGCGTCGGCCGCGCGGCACCTGCTGTCGGTTCTCGAAGCGATGAGCGACGATGCCGCACAGGCTCAGGCGATCATCGACCTTGCCGCGCTCGCATCAGAAGCCGTGATCATGCTCGAATCCACCGCCGAGGAACGCAGCGTTCGAATCGACTTCGATCGGCCCGAGCCGCTTCGTGCCAGGGGACAGGAGCGTGGGGTCATCCGAGATTCTCGTCAATCTCGTCGGCAATGCCATCCGCTACTCGCCGGAAGGCGCGACAATCCAGCTGACTTTCACTCGTACCGACGGGACCGCATCGGTCACGGTGTCGGACCAGGGCCCGGGCGTCTCAGCTGGCGACGAGCAGCGAATTTTCGAGCGCTTCGAACGCGCTCACAGCGCTGAAGGCACCGGTCTTGGGCTTGCGATCTCGCGCAGGCTCGCCCGCTCGATGGGCGGTGACGTGACTCTCGACAGCGCGCCCGGTGACGGCGCGCGCTTCACGCTTACGCTGACTGCGCCCTGATCAACGCTTTCCGACTGGTATGTAGTCGCGCTGTGTCTCGCCGACGTAGAGCTGGCGCGGTCGGCCGATCTTTTGGTCCGGATCGGCGATCATCTCATTCCACTGCGCGACCCAGCCGACCGTGCGTGCAACCGCGAAGAGAGCGGTGAACATGTCGGTCGGGAACCCGATCGCATTCAAGATCACGCCCGAGTAGAAGTCGACGTTCGGATAGAGCTTCTTGTCGATAAAATATGCGTCGTTCAGCGCGATATTTTCGAGCTCTTTGGCGACGTCGAGGACCGGATCGGAGATGTTGAGCTCCTTCAGCACTTCGTCCGCGGTCGCCTTCATGACCTTCGCTCGAGGGTCGAAGTTCTTGTAGACGCGGTGGCCAAATCCCATCAGCCGGAACGGATCGTCCTTGTCCTTGGCGCGGGCGATATATTCGGGGATCCGCTTCACGTCGCCGATCTCGCGAAGCATATTGAGCGCTGCCTCATTCGCGCCGCCGTGCGCGGGCCCCCAAAGGCATGCGATCCCCGCCGCGATGCAGGCGAACGGATTAGCACCAGACGAGCCGGCCAGGCGAACGGTCGAGGTAGAGGCGTTCTGCTCATGGTCGGCGTGAAGGATGAAGATCCGCCGCATCGCATTCTCGACAATCGGATTGACGTGATAAGGCTCGGGAGGGACGCCGAACGTCATCCTGAGGAAGTTACCGGTATAGCTGAGCTCGTTCAGTGGAAACATGAACGGTTGCCCAATCGAATATTTGAATGCCATCGCGGCGATCGTCGGCATCTTGGCGATCAGCCGGTGCGACGCGATCATTCGCTGTTCGGGATCGGTGATGTCGGTGCTGTCGTGGTAGAAGGAGGACAGCGCCCCAACGACGCCGCACATGATTGCCATCGGATGCGCATCGCGGCGGAACCCGCGGAAGAAGGTCGCGAGCTGTTCGTGCACCATCGTGTGGCGGCTGATCGTATAGACGAACTCGTCAAGCTCCTTGCCTGTCGGGAGCTCGCCGTGAAGCAGCAAATAAGCCGTCTCCATGAAGGTCGAGTTTTCGGCCAGCTGGTCGATTGGGTAGCCGCGGTGAAGGAGAATGCCTTTCTCGCCGTCGATATAGGTGATCTTGCTTTCGCAGCTTGCTGTCGAGGTAAAGCCGGGATCGTAGGTGAACATCCCGGTCTCGCTGTAGAATTTACGGATGTCGACCACCTGGGGTCCGACGGCGCCGTCGAGGACCGGGTAATCGAAATCGCCCCCCGGCGTTTTCATCGAGACGGCTTTGTCGGTCATTCGGTCGGCTCCATCATGTCGGCGATGCGGTCAAGGCTTTCGTCGCGCCCCAGCAACGCAAGAACATCAAAAATCCCCGGTGAGGTCGTGCGCCCGGTGAGGGCGGCCCGGAGTGGCTGCGCAAGCTTGCCGAGCTTGGCGCCGCTCGCCTCGGCGACTTCGCGGATGGCTGTCTCTAACGACGGCGCATCCCAGTTCGCAAGTGCAACTAGTTTTTCGTGCGCTGCGGTGAGGATGGTACGGGCATCGGCAGTGAGCAGCGCCGCCGCGCTCTCATCTAGGCGTAAGGGGCGCTTGGCGAATAAAAATGCTGCACCGTCAGTGAGTTGAATAAGAGTATTTGCACGTGGTTTAAGCTCCGGCATCGCCTTGGCGAGCAGTTGCTTCTCCTCCGCGGATAGGTCGAGTCGCGAAGCGACAAGGTCGGCCAACCGCTCGTTGTCAGCTTCACGAATGTAGTAGCCGTTCAAGTTCTCAAGCTTTTTGAAATCGAAACGCGAGGGCGACTTGCCGACATGATCGAGATCGAACCATTCGACCGCATGCTTGCGGCTTATGATCTCGTCGTCACCATGTCCCCAACCGAGCCGCAAAAGGTAGTTGTCGACTGCTTCGGGGAGGAAGCCGAGCTCGTCACGATATGCGTCCACGCCGAGCGCGCCATGGCGTTTGCTGAGCTTGGCGCCGTCGGATCCATAAATCAGCGGCACGTGGGCGTAGGTCGGTTCCGGCCAGCCCATCGCCTGAATGATGGCGAGCTGGCGGAACGCGTTGTTGAGATGGTCGTCGCCGCGGATCACATGAGTGATTCCCATGTCGTGATCGTCGACCACGACTGCCAGCATGTAAGTTGGGGATCCGTCGGAGCGGAGCAGAACGAAATCGTCGATTTCGGCGTTCTGGACCGTCACTCGTCCCTGAACGCAGTCTTCGATGACCGTTTCCCCTTCGCGTGGAGCCTTGATTCGGATGACGAACGGCTTCCCCTCGAGTGGCTCTGTGACATCACGCCACGGACTATCGATCCGAAAAGGGCGCCGTTCGTTCTGGGCTTGCTGGCGCTGCGAGGCCAGCTCTTCCTGGGTCATATAGCAGCGATAAGCCTGTCCGCGGTCGAGCATTCGGTGCGCGATTTCGGCGTGGCGAGACCAGAATTGCGACTGATAATATTCGTGCCCGTCCCAATCGAGCCCGAGCCAGCGCATTCCGTCGAGGATTGCGTCGATCGCCTCCTTGGTCGAGCGGATCTTGTCGGTGTCCTCGATCCTCAAGAGGAACTTGCCCCCGTGATGGCGAGCATAAAGCCAGTTGAAGAGCGCGGTGCGCGCGCCGCCAATGTGCAGGAAGCCGGTGGGAGAGGGCGCGAAACGGGTGACTACGGGGCGTGAACTCATGCTTGCGCTCAGGCGCACGTTCCTCTTCAGTAGATGCTGCAATGCAATGGACGAGCGCCCCTAGCATGGGGAAAGCGCCTCTTCCACATCGTGGTCGGAGCTATTGGTGGGCTGAGTTCACGCGGCTGTGAAAGAGTTGGAAGACCTCCTCGCGGCACACCGAACCGAGCTTTTGCCTCTTCGGGTTTCCATCAAGACTGAGGCTGACGATCCGCAAGGTCGCCGACGGGCTCTAGTCTGGTCGTGATCTACGGAAATCGCTCAATAGCGGCGGATCAGGCCAGCAAGCCGGCCCTGAACCTGGACTCGGCTTTCGTCGTAGCGCTGCGGCTCATAACGTGAATTCGCCGGATCGAGGCGAATCATCCGGCCTTCGCGGCGGAAGGTCTTCAGCGTCGCCTCCTCATTGTCGATCAATGCGACCACGATCTCTCCATCATGCGCCGTGTTGACCTTGCGGATCAGCGCGAAGTCACCATCGAGAATTCCTTCGTCCACCATCGAATCGCCCGAGACCTCGAGCGCATAATGCTCGCCGGGCCCAAGCAATGCGGCCGGCACCGCGAAAGTCTCCGTTCCCTGTAACGCCTCGATCGGAGTGCCTGCGGCAATCCTCCCGTGAAGTGGAATTTCCATCGTGTCGTTCGCAGCAGCGAGGACCGCAGGGCGAATTGGCGTGACCGTCGCCGATCTCGTTTCCGGTAGCTTGACGACCTCAAGGGCCCGAGCCCGGTTTGGAAGTCTGCGAATGAAGCCGCGCTCCTCGAGCGCCGAGATTAGCCGGTGAACGCCCGACTTCGATTTAAGGTCGAGCGCTTCACGCATCTCGTCGAAACTTGGACTAACTCCATTCTCTTTGAGGCGGCCGTCGATGAAGAGTAAAAGCTCGCGTTGTTTGGAGGTGAGCATCTTCGCGTGTCCCCGTCATCCCCAATCGGAACGAACAGAGAACGTGTAGGCAACAAAACCGCTGCGGTCAAGCCGTTCGTCACCCGCGGGGGTATAGTGATATCCGCCCGATTAGTCGCGAGTGACCACACCTATGGCAGGAATGGGTGGCAAGGTGCCATTACCTTCGCGCCTTAATTGCTCTGCCTCTTCCGCAAGGCCTTCAAGGATGGCCCGCTCTTCGCGGCCGACAGGTAGCTCCACTGCTGCTGCTCGCTTGCGGATGTTGTCTAGCTGCGGGTCGCGCACGGAACAGGAAGTGAAATCATCCCAATCCCAATCACCGCCAGAGTCATCGAGGAACGCCCTTATGGTCCGAGCAACGTAGATTGCATCCCGCTGCTTAGTCATGAGAAATCAGAGACGATGTGTTTGGGCCCATTCCCGAGCAACTTGTCCGCTCAAGATCAACTGAGCCTCCGGTAGAAATCGGCATTTCGATGATTGATGCATCAGGACCGAAGCTCAGGAATGTCCCCGCGCCCTTGTATCGCTGAACCGTAGTTCGGTCCCGACCAACTCGCACCGCCCAAATGGACGCAGTAAGGACCGATACACCAAGTTTATCGCGAACGATTTTCGCCGGAAGGGTCATGTTACCAGGTTCGACTGTCAGGCGCCCGGCGCTAATAACAATCGAAATGCCCTCGCCTGCAAAACAACCATAATACGGCTGAGGATCACGAAGCGGCCCCTCCCTAGTACGGGAACAACAGCACAAGGCGATCGATGACCCGAGCGCGAGGATGGTTGTGCAAGACATTGCGTTCGTGATTGCTCTGCAGTTGCTAGCATACTGGTCCATCGCCGATGCACCAACGTCTGCGATTGATCGTGCGGTTGATGGCAGGAATGAATTATACTGAGACGACCGTTTCGGCTGCAAAGCCGACATAATTGGCAATAAATTCTGCGTGAGGAGCGCATCGTGCCACGAGGGTGTATTGTTACCGCCCTGATTGCCTTCGTGCTCTATGTCGCAATAGCTACGGGGCTATCGCAATATGATGCAGCCACCAGGAAGTCTGTTCTCCAGATGGCCGCCGATGAATTGCCGTCCCATGCGTCTTTCGCGCAAGTGGACGGCTTCATGCGTCGCCACACGGACAGTTATGATTTTGACCCCGACAGCGACGAACTCGCTGGATTTCTGCCTCAGTCCAAGGCGGATGCGTTCCTCATGCACCGCCATGTCCAAGTAGTTTTGAAAGTGAACCGAGGTTCCAAGACCTTCAAGAGCGCTGAAGTGCAGACATTTTACACTCTCCCATGAACGCGTCGCTAATGGCAGGGATGGTTGAGGTCGGGCGGCAAATTCGGGTGGAAGACTGACACTCCGGCACGGACGGCTGGACAATGCTTAAGGCGGGCGTTTTTGATGACTTCAAAGGTGCAACGGTACCCTCCTGCTTTGGGGCGATCGGGAAGGCATGGAGGTGCTGCTCGCTAGCTTGTCCAGGCTCCGCGACACTCGGGGAGAGTTTGTCGTCGAGGGTGCCGAGGGCGGTTTGGCTGTATGCTACGCGCCCGGCAAGAGCGAACGGTCTACCTTGCGAACGGAAGGCAACACCCTCCGCTGGGATTGCTCAAGTGAGACGGTGAAGTTAGCGGCGAGCCTCGTTGAGCCTTTGCTTCATGGGGTTGGCCATCAGTTCTTGGATGTGGACGGGTTGGCCGAGCAGGTGATCATCTCGCGAGACGAGTATCCAGCCGACCCGCGCTAATGTCCGTGGTCGGTTGCGGCCGGAACGGGTGGGAAGCTGACATTGGCCCGCCTGCGTTGCTCACAAAAATAACCTGTTCGAAATTCCGCCTCCGGAGGCAGCAATACAATGACCCCGCCAATAACTTGAATCATGAACACAAGGACAACTGATAAAGCTCGGGATTCTCTTGTGAAAAACGAGCAATACAAGTACCTGGCTAGCAGCACAACGGCCGGAAGAACCACAAACCCCTTAAGTTGGCCGTTCAATGGTATCTAGCAAATCCCGACCCTACCGCACCGTGACAGAGTGACTCCCGAGCTCAAGAGCAGTCCCCACAGTATCACTCCAAGCAGAGCAAGGAGACATTTCATATCGACTCGGCGGTCAACTCCATGGTCTACGCCTGCCCTCGGCAGGGCGCCAGCACGCCCATCCACGGTCCAATCGCTCGCCCCTCGCAACATAGACGCGATGATGCAGCGACTGCCAATGCCCGCAATGGGTGGAAACGAAGCCTTCAGAAATGGGCGGGTGAGAGAATCGGCATCTTCGGGTGGGTCGGTCAGCCGGTCTTCGAAGCACTGGCCGTGACACCACCACGTCTGCCATCTGCCTTCGGCTGTGGTCACGACGACTTCGCACGGATCGGTGGCCGTAGCTTCAATCTCGTTCCCACACAGGCAGCACTGACCGCCGAACACAACCTTGACCACGGGCGCATCCTTTCGGACAACGCTAAGGAGGGCACCTGACGTCTGTAACGGGTGATGGGGTGGACGCCCCCCGACGGCATCGATGTGCCAAAGTGGTGGTGTTGAGTCACCGCTTGAGAGGGAGGCGTCCGTGCAGGAAGTTACCACCATCGGCCTGGATATCGCAAAGCAGATCTTTCACGCGCACGGCGCAGATGCATCGGGCGCGCCGGTCTTCAGTCGCCGCATCACGCGTCAGAAGCTGATCCAGTTCTTCACTGCTCAGCCGCGCTGCGTGGTTGCGATGGAGGCATGCGCCGGAGCGCACCACTGGGGTCGCGAGCTGCAGCGCGTGGGTCACGAGGTCCGGCTCATCCCGCCAGCATACGTGAAGCCATTCGTGAAGCGGCAGAAGAACGATGCCGCGGATGCTGAAGCGATCTGCGAGGCAGCGCAGCGCCCGACCATGCGGTTCGTGCCGGTCAAGAGCGAGGCGCAGCAGGCGAGTGCGGCGGTGTTCCGTGCACGCGACCTGCTCGTGCGACAGCGCACCCAGCTCCTCAATGCGCTTCGGGGCCTGCTTGCCGAGCATGGCCGGGTCGCGCCCAAGGGGCTGTTCCACGCGAGTGCGATGATGGCAAAGATCGAGGATCCGTCGTGCGACCTGCCGCAAAGTGCACGCGACGTGTTCCTGGTGATGATCGCGGGCGCCAAGGCACTCGACGAGCGCATCCACCTCCTCGATCGCGAGATCACCAAGCGTGCACGCGAGGACGAGACCGCGAGGCGGTTGATGACCATCCCGGGCATCGGCCCGATCACGGCAACTGCGCTGGTGGCGCTCGCACCGGCACCGGAGAGCTTCCGCAAGGGCCGCGACTTCGCCGCCTGGGTTGGCCTCACGCCTTTGCAACGCTCGACCGGTGGCAAGTCGAAGCTCGGCTCCATCACCAGGATGGGCGAACGAACGCTGAGGCGGCTGCTGATCCTCGGCAGCGCAGCAGTCGTCCTTCAGGCGAGCAGGCGCGGAGCACCCCGCGGCTCCTGGCTCGAGCAGATGATGGCGAGGAAGCCGCGCATGCTGGTGATCGTCGCACTCGCCAACAAGCTGGCGCGCATCGTGTGGGCGGTGCTCGCCAAGGGAGAAGTTTATCGAGCTCCGGTCGTCGCGTGATGCGGCGGGCGTGAGGATGCCAGGGCGCTAGTGATCGAAGGAGGGTATGGCACCACAGTCGGCGAGACGGGACCGGAAGAACCAGTGCTTTCCACCGTGCTTTTGAAGCACGCTTACGGGTGATTTGGATCCGGTCCGCGAACTCCCATACGGGCTCGCGGCACTCATCATCGCCGCATCAGAAGCCGGACAGATGGCAGCATCCGACCAGGTGTCAGACCAACCGAAAAATCACTTGCGCTCCGGGGGGCGTCCACAGATGGAAAGCGGACATCAAGTCTGCCCCTTCGGGGCGTGGATGGCTTCGACTTGCAGCGGGTTGTATCGTGAGCCTTTGCACGAACGCGGAGAGCCACATGCCTAGGCCATTGATGTTTGCGGTTTCACTCGTGTTGCTGTCCGGCTCTTCCAACGCGTTGGCTCAATCGAGTCTCTACGCCCCCCGCTGGGGCGAAAGCAGACCAGCCGTTCAACATCGGCTTTGTCCTCTACACGAAGGGCAAAGCACCTGGCACGTTGGATGCGCGATGGGATTACGCGAACGCCTACAGCGGGCACGGGCTAGCGACCGGCGGTCCGACCTCCGCCGCATTCGCGGGGCGGTATCACGTCCGCTATTTCCTCGAAACGGGCGAATTCTCCGACGAGTATGATCTCGACATCAAGAAACACACTGGCGGCGACTTCTACGATGTGACGTGGATTGCAAACGGGAAGGTCAGCGCGAAGGGCGTCGGGATGGAGGTCCCGAATGGCGGAGGCCTAGCCGTCGGTTGGCGCAGGGTTGCCGACTAAACGGCGGTGATGCCCGCTTTGGGTCGAACCCAGACGGCAAGACTGGGTGGAATGCTGCCGTTATGCTTTCGGCGGTTTGGTCCTCAGGCCAGACCACTTTGTCTCTCCAGCAGCGCGTAACGAGCGGATTATCGCTGGGCCGAAACTCGAACCAGAACCGATTGCTCCATAGTTCCTCATTACCACTATTTGTGCGCGTAGGGTGCATCTCTCGCGCCTTGACGCGATCGGACGCTCCGCTGCAGACCCATTCCTCGCGCTAGCCAGCTGTCGCCACTTTAAAGCAGCTCGTATTGTCGCCCCTCCTGTGGCTGGTTACGGCTTGCCGGGACAGCCGGCTCTGAGCTCGCCTTCGACGGGTGGAAGTTAGTTGTTTGAAGGTCGAACATGGCGTGGTTTTCAGCCCGCCATTTATTTTCCAGTTCTTGGAGTTCCGCTTCGTGAGCAAGCTTTCTAAGCTCACTCGTCACGTGCCGTTGCACTCGGCGCACGCGTCTCACCCAGTGACCAGCGGTGCGCATCACCCGTGGCAAATCCTTGGGGCCGATAAAGATCGCGGCGAGAACCGCGACAACCGCAAGCTCGCTCCAGTCTATCCCGAACATTAGTCTTCCCCAAGTCGGCTCATTGAGGAGCCGAGGCGTTCACTTGGAGTGATGGACCGTGGCAGGCGGCGAAGGAGTGCCGGGTGGCCTGTGAATGGGCGGTCCGAGAAAATGCGGTGGGGGATCGTGCGGGGGGTGATCGTGCGGGCGGTGATCGTGCGGGGGGTGATCGTGCGGGGCGTGATCGTGCGGGACGTGATCATGCGGGGGCTTGATGTGGCCAGATGGTGGTCCCGACTGTGGCGGACCCCCGGGCGGAGGCCCGCCAGCTGATCGTGCGATCGCCGGCGAGGACATCGACGTTGACAAGAGCGTTGTGATCACAGGCGGAGCGACGACTGCTGCTTTTCCGAATGTGGTTAGAAATGCACGACGATCTTCGTCCGGAGTTGGCCTCTTCTGTTCCACGACTCGCTCCTATGCTGAACTTGATTCGCATAACGCAAAGTTAACCACGTTGCACGCTGAAAGTGGCTTACTGCCTGAACCAGCCATTGCCCTTAACGGATTGTCTCGCGCCTTGGATCGATCGATCACACCATCTGCTCATTTCCTGCAAGATCTCCACATCAGCTCAGCACGTTAGCCGTCGTATGCTCATCGTGGCTGGCCAATTGTCATGCTGCGAGAGCCGGAATTGCTTGCTCGCCAGGCAGACGATACCGTTCGCCGCTCGCTATCAATTTCCAGGCAATCCGCGCGATCTTGTTGGCGAGCGCGACCGCCGCAAGCTCGGGCGTTTTCCGCTCGAGCAACTTCACAAGTCACGGCGAAGCGTTTCTGCCCTCGAGACAGTGTACGTCCGACCCGATACCTCAACGCTGTTTGCTCAAGTCGTGCTGTAGAGGGTGATCAGGAATATCACGAAGCGATAGCCAATGAACAGGACCGCCATCGAGACCGCGAGGATAACGGTCGCGACGTACCTGGCCGCGCCGCGAGCGGCGTAAGTGGGTCTGATTGAAAGATAGAGATAGGCCGCGCAGGCCGAAACGTTAAAGACCGACAATGATTTGTCGACGCGAGGCGATCCTAATCCTCCGCCTCCCGCCAAAAGATCGATTTGGGCGATTGCGATCGACGCACAAAGAAGCACGAGCACAAATGCATAAAGGTGAAGCGCGAATACGACGTGCGCTCCGGCGGCTCGGCGGCGGGCGCGAAAAAGCAAGGCCAAGATTGGAGCAAATGCCAGGACCATGAGGATCATTAGCGCCTTGGCGTTGAACGTGGCTGCCTCGTTGAAACGCGGCGCGTAGGCATTCACGGTCTCGTGCCTGAGCTCCAGACGTTTTGCCACAAGCTTTTGGGCGAAAGCCTTCCAGTCCTGAACAGCGAGGTGGGATTCAAGCGGAGTGGAAAGGACGTCCATTTGGGTGAGCGCTTGCATTCCAAAGAACAGCGCATTGGCGAGGAGGAAGAGCGCCAAGGGCCCAAGATAGTGGCGGCGCTCGCCGCGCACATAGGCCGCGGTAAGTGTCCCTGGACGAGTGATGATGGCGAGCGAGCTCCTCAGCAGCTTCCCATCGACGCTGGTAATTTTCATCGCGAATTGTCGCGCAAGGTCACGAAGTGTCAGGTCCAGAGGACGCAATCGCTCTTCACCGCATCGGGGACAGAATTGGCTTCGACGGACTTTTGCACATCCCGGGCAGGTCCAACTTTTCGCCATGATTTCCACGCCCCGCTTACGCGCATTCCCGGCCTGGCAATTCGCGCCAATGTTCGCAAAACGTCGCCGTTAGAAACGAACGCTCGACACCAGGCCTGACGTCAAGAAACTACGACGGCAATTCGGAGCGAAGATCGGCGTCAGGCCAGCTGCAAATTGTCGCGCCAGGCCATCACCTCGAGCTCGCCGCGAACCGCATCATCGATGGGAATGACCGGTCGCGCCTGGAACTCAAAAGCCGGTAACATCGAGGCGAACTTGTGAACTTCGACCGGATCGTCGCAATCCGCAAGCATGTAGCCGCCCCAATCCCCGACCCTGATCACGAACATTTCTATGTTGAAGTTCGAGGGTCGTTCCCATTTACGAAAAACGTCGAGAATGCGCTGCTGCGTCCGCTCATACTCCATCGCCGATCCCTGCGAGCGTTCATTCCACGTAATCATGTATTTCATAGCTTTACCCCCCGGGTGGCCGGTCGAGAGTCGCGCGAAGGCCATCCCGACTCGTCGAGTGCTCGCATTGCTACGCTGCGGCTGAGCTCCATCCGCCTCTTAAGATGACTTAACAAGAGCTAGCCGGCCGCGGCATCCCGGCTACCCACTTGGGCCATTCTAACGTCTGCGGCTCTTAGCAGCAGTATTCGCTAGGCGCTCCGAACCGCCGCTTCGCGAAGGCGCCACGCACAGAAACAAAGCAAGTTATCGCTGTTCCCAAACAGCGTATAGCGCAGCGTCACCGCTTGATTCGGGGCGGCGGCCTGTGTCTCTAACTTGGGGGTAAGGCCATGATCGGACGTTCGATATTGGTCGTCATTCTTACGACTGCCGCAGTGTCGGCGCAGGCTGCGGCCCAAGCTGCGCCAGACGCCAAGATGTGGAACGGCGCCTGGCACCTGAATGCGGCCAAGTCGAAGTTCGGCGCTGCCGGAAAGGAGCAAAGCGAAACCCGGACCTACGACTTTTCGGGCGGCAAGCTCACGATGAAATCGACCTCGAGCCGCGGAGGTAAGAACCTGACCTTCAGCTATTCGGCGGCCTTCGACGGCAAATGGTATCCGATGGTAGGGAACCCCAACGCGGACAGCATCTCCATGTCCGCCCTCAACGGCCGCGAACTAAAAGCCAGGTCGCGTCTTCATGGCAGGCTCACAGTCCAGTCCAGGGCCACGGTGTCGGCCGATGGCAAGCACCTGATACTGACGCGCACCTATGTCGCGATGAAGGGCAGACCCATCGATGTGCTGGCGTTCGATCGCTAGTGCAAAAGCCATTCGCAGGTCACCGCGTTTGCATCATCGAGTTTGACACGATCGAAACATTCCTCGCCCGGATCCCATGGGTCCTTTGATCATCGGATCGGCGCTCGCAGCGGCCGTGGGCTTGTTGGCCCATGTTGTCGGCTACGACCGCGACAGGTCGTTTTACGCCGTCGTCCTGACGGTCGTCGCCTCTTTCTATGTCCTGTTCAATGTGATGTCTCAGGGCAACGACCTTATTATCGAAATCGCCTTTTTCAGTATGTTTGCGATTTTGGCCATTATCGGTTTTCGAACGAGCCTCTGGATTGTGGTTGCTGGTCTTGCGCTCCACGGCGTGTTCGACTTCTTCCGTCATTCCTTTCTGGCGGGACTTGGCGTTCCCGAATGGTGGCCTTCATTCTGCGGCTCCTACGACGTGGTGGCGGCGCTAGGACTTGCAATGCTCTTGCTGGTCGAGCCGCGACCTGGGCTGCGTCCTCGGCGAGGCAATAAAGTCCGCGTCGAAACCCAGTCCGCGCCTCGAAGCTTCGACTAGGCGCTAGCGACACAGATGGTGGACTTGGACACAGAAAGCCTGACCATGACTTGCAACTTCGAGCGCTCCCCCGGTCGCGGTTCGGTCAAGGGCCTGCGCCAATTTCTGGACCCGGAGCAGCAGCGCGCCTGGATGGAGGGTAATGCGAGCTTGCACGACGACAGCGAGCGCTCGGAGGAGCTGGAACAAAGGTTCAAATATGTCGCGCGCTTCGAGAAGTTGTGTCGCCGCCCGCAAGCTCAACAGGTTTTCGAAATCCTCAGGATCTACGGCAAGACTTGTTTGCCCATCCCGCGCAAAACCGAGCGATCTTACTGGTCGGTATCCTGCCTGCCCTCGACTTCCGACAAGCCGCTGGTCCGAGTTAATGCGAGCTGGATGGAGCTGTTTACGCTTTTACCCGATGGCGACGGCCTTCGAGCGAGAATCATCGTTCATCTATCGGACTTCACTAAAGACGGGTCACTCGAGCCCGACCAGCTCGATCAAGCCTTGTTTGAGCAATGCGTCGCGAGGCCCGAAGACGTCAGCCATTCCATCTGGAATGGGAAGGGCATTCTCATCGTCAAGGTGCGCGGCGCCGCCTCGATCGTCAGGTTTCTCACGACCCCAAGTGCGCTCCGCGCAATTCGAAACTTCAACCTCACCCACATGAACCGTGGTCGCAACGCATATCAGGCGAGCCACTGCTACAGCGTCGCCGACAATATTCTGGCCGAAGTGAGCGGCCTCACGAGCGGGCAATTGTCTCCCGCCGCCTAACTCACGTTTGTGAGGATTTTCGACGAGGCGGCATTCGACACTGGACGGTTCGCAATTGATGTCCGCAATCGCGTTGATAGCGAGGAAAGCCGTGCTTCAATGATCCAGTGCTGCGCTATGCGCCCTCTGCTCTTTGGATCAGGTCCATGAAATTCCGTGCTGCTTCACAGTCGGCTTCGTTCTCGAACGCGACATCGAGATCAGGTGCCGATCCCAGCGTATGCAGCAGTGCCCAAAGGGCGAACCGCTCACCTCGGTCTTTTGTTAAACCGAGGTCAACCCTCATCCGCTCGATGCCCGCGTCGAGAGCTTCCGGTGGCACCGATGCCAGATCTCGGGTTCCAAAGTATCGGTGAACCTGATCATCGAGATCCATCGATGTCATCTGTTCTACTAAATGCCGGTCCGCAAGTCCGCCGGCAGCTTCTGCTGAGAATGGATCGCCGGTTTCAGTTGGAGAGCCGGCGACCCTATTGAGCTTGAGCTTAGCGGCCCCCAGCGTTCCCACTGGCGAGAATCGGTTTTACAAAGGTCGTTTGTGATCTTCGGCGACTCGATCCGGTTCACCGTGAAGGTCGAAACGGCGTCCCAGCCTCAGCAGCTGCGAGTATAATAGACGACCCCATTGCGATGGTGCCGCCGGACGCAGTTGTAAGAGCGCACACGATAGGATGGATAGGAATAGCCGTAGGACGAATAGCCATAGCTGTAGCTCGGATACGAATAACCGTAACTTGAGGTCGGATATGAATAGCCGTAACTAGGATACGAATAGCTATAGCTCGGATACGAATAACCATAATTGTAAGGGCTATATCCGTATGAGTAAGGCGAATAGCCGTATGAATACTGAGAATAGCCGCGTGAATAAGGCGATTGACCGACGCCGATGTAAATCTGGGCAACGGATGGTGTCGCGACAATGGCAGCCGCAATTGCTGCTGATCCGATAAGCAATCTGCGCATGAACACTTCCTTTAGGTTCGCTCGCGAAACAAAGCGCTTCGCGTGAGTTGCGTTAAGAACGAAGTGGAACGACGGATGTTTCGCGCATCGAGCCGGAGCGCCGCTTACGAGAGGCGGACTTCGGTTCGCACCCGCAATAGGTAGAACTCCAACTCGACAATGATGTCTCGAATTGGGGGAAGCGCGTCATCCTCGCATCTGAACGAGCTCTCTGCGAAGCGCTTCTGGCCCCCCGCATATTGCCGCGACAACGCCATTCTGTACATTGCTCAGTGTTTAGAGGAGCGTGCGTTTGGCGAGCCTGGAACTTAAGGGAATCCGCAAGTCCTTCGGACCTGTGCCGGTTCTCGAGGACGTCTCTCTCGCGCTGGAATCCCGAGAATTCATCGCTTTCCTGGGACCATCGGGATCCGGCAAGTCGACGTTGCTTCGGATCATTGCCGGTCTCGAAACCGCCGACGGCGGCGAGGTTTGGCTGGAGCAGAAGCGCATCGACCAGCTCGCGCCTGGGAAGCGCGAGGTCGCGATGGTCTTCCAGCATTACGCGCTCTACCCGCACATGAGCGTGCGCGAGAACATGGCGTTCGGCCTTAGGAACGCGGGGATTGCAAAGGATGAGATCGAGCGGCGGATCGCCGATTCGGCGAAAGTGCTCGAGATCGACCAATTACTCGATCGCAAGCCCGGGCAGATGTCGGGTGGACAGCGCCAGCGGGTTGCGCTCGGGCGAGCATTGGTCAAGCATCCCAAGCTGTTCCTGCTCGACGAGCCATTGTCGAACCTCGATGCCGCGCTTCGCCTGCGCACGCGGGTCGAGCTCGCACAGCTCAAACAGCGTGTCGATGCAGCTGTAATCATGGTGACCCACGATCAGGCCGAAGCGATGACGCTTGCCGATCGCATCGTCGTAATGAACGACCGGAAAATCCAGCAGGTCGGACCGCCGATGGAGATCTACAGCCGGCCCGCTAATATCTTCGTCGCGCAATTTGTCGGATCACCCCCGATGACGATCGCCCCGGCGATGCTTGTCGAGGGTAAGGACGAGCTTGCGGTGCTGGAGCTGGGCGACGGGACCTCTGTAAGGACGCGCGTGCCGCGGGCCGCTTTGCCGAAGGGCGCGCTGCGCGTCGGCATCCGCCCGGAAGCAGTGCTCGTCGGTGGGCGCGGCACCAAGGCCAATGCCGAGCTTGTCGAGCGGCTTGGCGAGCGGACTTTGGTCTACACTCGCCTCGCTAACGGCCAGCCGATGATCGCCGAGGATTCGGGCGATAGCGAGGTGAGGATCGGCGACGAGATTTCACTGAAAATCGACGGAGCGGCAGCCCACGTCTTTGATGCCGACGGCGTCGGCTATCACAGGTCCGACGCGTGACCAGCAGTCGCGACTGGCGCGGACTGTTGTTCGTTGCGCCGTTCCTTCTGCTCTACGGCCTGATCCTGGTGTTCCCGCTCTTTCGCGGGCTCTGGCTCAGTCTGAACCAAGTCGACCTGTTCGGTACCGGGCATTTCGTGGGAGCGGACAATTATGCGCGGCTCGCGCACGATCCGATCTTCGCAACATCGTTGAAGAACACGTTCGTCGTCACTCTAATGATCGTGCCGTTGCTGACGCTGCTTGCACTCTCACTCGCGCTCGCGCTCAATCGCGCGACGAGTGGAGCAGCAATCTTCCGTGGGATCTTTTTCTCATCGGCGGTTCTGTCGGTGACGATCGTGACCTCTGATCTGGCGCTTCGTGCTTGCCCCCGACGCGGGCCTGCTCGGCTATTTGTGGACGGCGCTCGGCTGGACTCCGCTGCCTTTCCTGAGTGACGCGCACCTCGTCCTTCCGGCGCTGGCGATTACGACGATCTGGTGGTCGGTCGGATTTCCGATGCTGCTGTTCCTCGCGGGGCTGCAGCAGATCCCGGAGGATATGTATGAAGCCGCGGCGCTCGACAATGCGAACCGCTGGACAACGCTTTGGCGAATTACCGTTCCAGCGCTGCGCCGGACGATCGTGCTCGTGATCATGTTGCAGACAGCGGCGCAGCTGCAGCTGTTCGGCCAGTCGCAATTGCTGACTGCCGGCGGCCCGAGCGGCGCTTCGCGGACTGCTGTGCTGTTCCTGTTCGAAACGGCATTCGGCCAATGGCAGCTGGGCTATTCGAGCGCAGCGGCCGAAGTTCTGTTCCTCATCATCCTCGCTGTTACGATCGCCCAATATTGGCTGACCGGCAGGGCGAGCGCCCAGGTCAGCGAGTGATGGAGCGACAGCGCCTGACGCTGCTGGGACTGCTCGCGCTCCTGATTGGTGCTGCGGTCATGGTCACCCCGCTCGTCTGGACCCTTCTGCTCTCACTGAAGAGCAATACGGCGCTGGTCGGCCATAGCGAAGCTGCGCTCCACGGGCCTTATACGCTCGAAAATTACGGGGCGATCCTGGGCAATAGCCTGACCCTCAGGTGGCTTCTCAACAGCATTATCGTCTCGCTCGGGACAACCGCGGGCGTGCTGATCCTAACGAGCCTCGCGGGCTACGGGTTCGCCCGTCTCGACTTCCCGTTCCGCCGCACTCTGTTCGTGCTCGTTCTTCTTGGCCTTGCGGTTCCGAGCCAGGCGGTGATCCTGCCGCAACATCAGCTGTTTGCGTGGCTGCGCCTTCACAACACTTATCCTGGCCTGATCCTTCCCGGCCTGATCGCACCGTTCGGCGTGTTCTTCATGACGACCTACATGCGTGGCATACCGGCCGAGCTCGATGAAGCGGCGATGCTCGACGGCGCTTCGCGCTGGACAATCTTCTGGAAGGTCATCCTGCCATTGACGCTCCCGGCTCAGTCGACCCTCGCTGTGTTCACGTTCCTTGGCAGCTGGAACGATTATTGGTGGCCGCTGATCAGTGCGACTCGAAGCGACATGTACACGCTGACGGTCGGTCTCGCGGCGGCGCAAATGAACTATGCGCAGACCAGTGGCCTTGGCTATCTGATGGCGCAGGCGGTATTCGCCTCGATCCCGATTTTCATCGTCTATATCGTCTTCCAGAAGCAAATCGTGCGCGCGATGGCGGGCACGAGCGTCCGATGAAGCGCATCGCATTTGCGGCGCTTGCGCTGCTCGCGCTCGGCAGCTGCAACAAATCGGACGGGAAGACCCACATCTATCTCCAGCGCTTCTTTGGCGAGTGCGGCGCCGAATATGGATCCAGCACCGACATCGCGAAGGCCGAAGGCGAGTGCGGCATAATCACGACAATTGTCGACCGCTTCAACGCCGAGAATCCGGACATTCGCATTGATGTGAATGTTGTTGCCTGGCCCGGCTATCCCCAGCTGACCGCGCAAATGGCCGCGCGCGATCCGCCCGATCTCGTGACGATGCACGAGGGTGTGATCAGCGATTATCAATCGAGCGGACTGCTTGAACCAGCCGATTCATATCTTCGTGCCGCCGGCATTTCTGCCGACAGTTTCACCGACGCAGCGCGGCAAGGGGTAACGATCGGAACGCGCATTTACGGCCTTCCTATCGACACTCACG
The DNA here is from genome assembly GCA_963785855.1 of uncultured Alphaproteobacteria bacterium. GTDB lineage: Bacteria > Pseudomonadota > Alphaproteobacteria > Sphingomonadales > Sphingomonadaceae > Sphingomicrobium. The sequence goes on along the minus strand of CAWAWT010000029.1, from coordinate 36,139 downwards.
GCGGGCTGTTCCACGTCAACACGGCGCTGTTTGCGAAGGCGGGTTTGATGCGCGATGGAAAACCAATTCTCCCAACTTCCGCCGAACAGCTGGTCAATCAGGCGAGGCAGTTCGAAGCGCGCACCGGCAAGCCCTATCTGATTCAGAGCCTCGTCGGCGATCCGGCGGGGGCTGCGCGCAATCTCTACACCTACATGATGGCGCAGGGCGCGGTGCTGTTTCCGGATTCCAAGCACATCCACCTCAACACCGCGGTCGGCGTTCGTGTCGCGACCTTCTTCCGCGACATCAATGTTGAGCATCTGGGAACGCTCAACATGGACACTCCAGCTGCCATCGCCGCGTTCGAAAATGGCGAGGGCGGAATCTATCCGACCGGCACGTGGATGATCGGATCTTTCCAGCACGAAGCCGAGACACCGGGCCGGCCGCTGTACAAGAGCTACGCGGTGTTTCCCTATCCCCGCCTGTGGGGGCAACGCGTCGAATATGTGAGCGGACACGCCTGGGTCGTCCCGCGCGCGAAAGCGAACGCCGAAGCAGCGCGAAGCGATCGCGCGTTTCTTCAAGTTCATGGCGAACCACGATTACGACTGGGCCCGCACCGGGCACATTCCCGCATTCAAGATGGTGCTCGGCGATCCTCGGTTCGAGGCGCTTCCGCATCGCTCCGACATTGCGCCGCTCGCGTCCATGGGGCGTCCGCTGCCCGGCTACGTGCTCAGGCAAAGCGCCATCGAAGGCATCGTCGGGGAGGAAGCCGCGGCGGCATTCACCGGTCAAAAGACAGTCCCGCAGGCCCTCTCAGAGGCAGAGCGGCGGGTCGACGTGCTTCTCGCCCAAGTCAGCTGAATAATCTGAATAAGTGTTGCTTTAATGCTGCTTGAAAGACTTCGCTACCGCGTCATACAAACGTCACACAATAAGGTCGTCTGATGTTGCTACAGGGGGCTCATCGATGCTGCGTGTACATCACTTGCTTTGTTCGACGACTGCGCTCGTTGCGCTGTCAATTTCCAATCCAGCGGCCGCAAAGGACCAACCGGTTCCGCCCGACCCGAATGCGACCGCGCAAACGGCGCCCGCGCAATCGACGGCGGCTGCTCCTGCCGACCAGACCGGAATCGTCGTCACGGGCCTTCGGCGGTCTTTGCAGTCGGCTCGCAACATTAAGAAGAACAGCGTTCAGCAGGTCGATGCGATCGTCGCTGAAGACATCGGCAAGCTGCCCGACATTGCTGTCTCGGACACTGCAGCGCGCATTCCGGGCGTGCAGGTGGACCGCGGTGGCGGTGAGGCGAACAATGTCTACGTGCGCGGCTTCGACCGAGATTATTACGAGACCACGTACAACGGCCGCGAGATTTTCACTGCCGAGACTCGGACCGTTGCGCTGCAGGATTTCCCTTCGGCGAACATCGCAGCGCTGGAAGTCTTCAAGACCTCGACCGCCGACCTTATCGAACCGGGCATTGCAGGTTTGGTCAATGTTCGCGGGCGCCGACCGTTCGATTTCCCGGGTTTCGAGTTCTCGGGTACGGTTTATGCGCTCCATACGCGCGAAGCAGGCAAGTGGACTCCGAACGGCAATCTGCTGCTGAGTGACCGCTGGCATGTTGGCGACGGCGAAATGGGGGCGCTGGTCAACTTCTCCTACACCGACCTGCATTATCTCAACTCTGAAATCTCGGACACGGACTTCATTGCAGACCCGACTGTTCAGCCGAGTGGGCAGCACATTCGTCTACCGGATATCCAACGGCTGTTTTACGGAACCGCGGATCGCAAGCGCCCTTCCGTCAACGCTTCATGGCAATGGCGGCCGTCGCCAGGAAACGAGATCTATGTCGATGCGCTTTGGCAGGGCTTCCGCGACAAGATCTCCGATCGACTGCTCGAAGCATTCCTTTTCGGGGGACAGGCATACAACAATCTGACGTTCCGCGACGGCACAAATCTGGTGTCGAGCGGAACCGTGGTGAATCCGGCTCGACCGGATGGATTTCAGGGAGGGACCTTCAACAAGACCAATACTTATCAGATTGCTATCGGAGGACATCACGAAGCAGGTCCTCTCCTGCTGACTGCAGATCTTGCGCGCACCTTCAGCCAGTTCACTGGGTCGACGGAGAGCGTCGACTATATTTTTGCGTCGCCGCAAACGATCAACTTCGATCTTGAAACACCTAGCTTCAGCTTTGAGAATTTCGATCCGTCAAATCCAGCCAATTACCAGTACCGCGGCTTCTACGAAGAAAATCAGGTCGCGAAAGGCGACGACGTACAAGCAAGGCTCGACGGTGAATACCGCACCGGCTGGTCATTCTTGCCCAAGATCCAGCTTGGAGTTCGGTACATCGATCGCAATGCCTCGCGCAGGTTCGGCAACCGATACAGCACCAATATGTTCGGAACGCCGATCGACCAGGTCCCGCTCGATTACCAGTTGTTTGACGCGGGATTCAGGGGTGTGGATAACGCACCCTTCCCGGACGTCTGGCTGGCGCCGACCTACAATAGCATTCGCGACAATGTCGCCGAGCTGCGGCAATTCGCGGGCTATCCGGAAGGACCTCCGCCGTTCGATCCCGCGCAATCCTACAGCGCAAACGAAAAAACGTCTGCCGCATACGGCCAACTGAATTATTCGTTCGGAACCGGTGTTATCGTCGATGGAGCGATCGGACTGCGCGTGGTCCACACCAGGAATTCGCTGAGCGGTTCAACGATCCTTGGCCAGCCGAGCGGACCGCCGGTGATCGAGCCGACCAACGTCGAGAACAGCTATACGAACTGGCTTCCGAATGCGAACATGACGGTTCACTTCACGCCTAACTTACAGCTGAGACTTGCTGCGACGAAGACGCGCACTCGACCATCGTTCGCACAGCTTAGCCCCACAACAACGTTTGGTCCGCCCCCATCAGGTTGCGTTCCAGATCCCAGCGACCCGTTCCGCTGCGCGCTCAGCGGGAATAGCGGCAACGTCGACCTGAAGCCCTACAAGTCCACGAATTACGATGCGTCGCTGGAATATTATTTCTCGCATACCGGGTCTGCGGCCGTGGCGATTTTCCAGCGCAACCTCGATGGCTTCATCGAGAATCTCAACCCGTTCGATTGATCCAGTGCTTGGGCCGGTCATCATCAACCAGCCGATCAATACCGGTAAAGGCAAGATCAAGGGCTTTGAGGCGCAGGTCCAGACCTTCCTCGATCTTCCCGGTCTGCCAGACTGGGCGACCGGCTTTGGAGCGCTCGCCAATGTCACCTACGTCAACGCGAAGACGGGCTTCCCGAATAGCAGCGGCGATACCGTGCTCCAACCGATCCTCGGCATTTCCGAAATGGTCGTACAACCTCGCCGCAATGTACGAGAAATACGGCTTTTCGGCACGGCTCTCGTACAATTGGCGCGGACGGTATACGCCGACGATCCAGAATCGCGGCGACGACATCTATTACGAGCGCGTCGATCCGATCAGCCGGCTAGACCTGTCGACGAGCTACACGATCAACTCGCAATTCACGGTGTTCGGCGATTGGACCAACATCCTGAAGAAGCCGTTCCGGTCGCAATTCAGCTCGGCGCGCGCGGGAGCGCCGCGGGCGGAATATCCCCGGTTCGTGCGGTATGAGGAGACCACTTTGTCGGCGGGCATCCGCTTCAACTTCGCGCCGCTCGCCATGAGATCGGCTCCCGCCTCCGATGGTCGTCCCACCGCCGCCGCCGCCCGGTGGTCGAGCAACCCGCTCCCGTCCCCGCCCCGCCTCCTCCACCTCCTCCGGCGCCGACGACGGAGGGCGAGCGCGGGCATCTAAAAAAGCAGGGGCGTCAGCCGCGCTCGGCTGGCGCCTGCTCGCGCAGGCTCGGTCCGATCTGCGGTTTGCCGTCCTTCCAGAAAAGCGGCGCAATATAGAGATAGCGGCGATCGTCCTCTTTGAGGCAATCACTGCTCGCCTCCCAGGCGTGGAAGCTGATGAAGCTGCGCTCGCCGACCCTGAACACGCTCTGGTGGCCGGGGCCACTCGAGGCATCCGGCCTCGCGATCGTCGAAGCTGTGGAGGATCGGATTTTCTTTCGCCGCAACGCACGGGCCGAGCGGGCCAGCGCAACTCGCATATCCCATCGCGTAGGGCGAAAGGCCGCCCTCGTCCGGGTTCCAGCCAAAGAAGCCGCCGGAGAAGAAGAGCTCGTAACCTCCGGGCGAGCGCACCATCGTCGGCGCTTCGACCACGCGCTCCTCCCAGATCTGGTTGTCCTTGACGAACTCGACCGGCTGGCCGGTCACCGACAGCCCGTCGGGCGCGAGCGGCTGTCCCCACAGTGAGGTCCGCGCGTGAACCCGATTCCCGTCGTTCTTGAAGTAGAGGTAGAGCTTCCCGTCGTCATCGCGGAACGCGTCGGCATCGATCGTCCCGCCGAGGCGGTCTGGCAGACGATCGGCTCCGGCCGCCTGTCCACGAACGGGCCGAGCGGATCATCGGCTTGTAGCGCGACGCCGACGCATTGCGCGTTCTTCCGTGCGATCGCTTGCGGTGTAATAAAGCAGGTAACGGCCGCCGAGCTCAAGCACTTCAGGAGCCCAGGTGAACCCCTCTGGGCCCAGCTGCCGAGCTTGGGCAACGCGTCCGCTTCTTGCCGTCCGGCCCGCCAACGAATGCCCATTGGACGAGGTCGTTCGAAATCGCCATCGGTACGTTGGGACCGTCGTTGGTCGAATAAGCGATGAATTGATTGCGGTGCGGCAGGACGAACGCGTCGGGGACATTCTGCCTGAACACGGGCACGAAGGACGGATCGCTCGATGCGGCAATGCACAAGACAATGCGGCGATCGTCAATAATCTGGGAACGGTTCGGCGCACTCACGACCTCCTTGCATTCCGCCGTACCCAGACTAGCGGGCGACTTTCGCAATCGCGACCCCATCCTTATGCTTCCGCAATGTACCGCCAGTATCGCTCTCGCTTCTGCCGCTTTCCTTGTTCTTGGCGGTTGCGCCACTCCGACACGCATTTGGCCCAGCGGTCCCCAGCTATGTCAATCCAGTGCTCGACCGCGACTTTCCGGACCCGACGGTGATCCGAGCGCCTGACGGCTTCTATTATGGCTACGCGACGCAGACTCGGCGCGAGGGCAAATGGGTGAACATCCAGCTCGCGCGCTCGGCCGACCTCGTCCGCTGGGACTATCTCGGCGATGCGCTGCCGGCGAAGCCTGGCTGGGCCGCAAGAACGCAGGACTTCTGGGCGCCGCACGTCGAGCGAGTTGGGTCCAGATACATTATGTATTTCTCCGGCAAACCCGACACCTCGGATGAGCGGCATGGGCTTTGCCTCGGCGTTGCGACCGCAAATTCGCCCGTTGGCCCGTTCGTCGATATCGGTCATCCTCTCTTGTGCGGCGAAGGTTTCGTCAACATCGATCCGATGTCGTTCGAGGATGCCGCAACGGGCAAACACCTGCTTTATTGGGGGTCCGGGTTCGCACCGATCAAGGTCCAGGAGCTCGGCCCCGACCGGATGTCGTTCGCGCCAGGAAGCGCGCCAAAGGACCTGGTTTGGCCAAACCCTGTAAGGATGCATTCCCGGTCCTCGTCGAAGGATCATGGGTGATCCGTCACCGCGGTTATTATTATCTCTTCTATTCGGGCGACAATTGCTGCGGTGCCAAGGCAAATTATGCGGTGATGGTCGCACGCTCGCCAAGAGCCATGGGACCGTTCCAAACACTGGAGCAAGCCACCGGCAAGCCGCACAGCATCGTCCTCGAGAAGCGCGGCTACTGGATCGCTCCGGGCCATAATTCAATCGCCGTAGATCGCGCCGGGAATGATTGGATCGTCTATCATGCGGTCGATGCGCGCCGCCCGCGCGAAGACGCGAGCGACGAAGTGAACACGCGCCGCGTAATGCTGATCGATCGTATTCGCTGGAAAGATGGATGGCCGGTGATCAACGGACCATCCGCGACGTCGCAGCCCGCGCCTATCCCATAGCTGGCCGAGCAGTCCGCATACGGGACGCATCGGCATCCGCAATTTTGGGAATCCGAAGATCGTTTAACGCCCAGGGGCCCGCCATTGGTCCAAAGTGACTTGATCGCGGTCGAGACCTTCAGGGATGTCCCGTCAGGCAATCTCGAAAGCTTGAACTTCCGTCATTCATCCTCGCCATGGCTCGAGGACCAGATCCTTGGTGACAAGCACGCGTACTGGCCATCCGGGTCGCACCCTGAGCGTTGGCTGGATCTCGAGGTTGCGGCTGGTGAGCTGATCGCCCGCATGCGCAGCATTCTGCTCGGCGAACTCGCTGATCGCTCGGGCGAGCGTGCCTTCGCTGCCAAGGCTGATTTGAGTGCCGACGCCGAGCAGCGTCGAAAGGGCGATGCCCTTCAATAGCTGCCAGCCATGCGAGTCCACCATGTCTTCGAGACCCGAGGACCCCGCGCCATCAGTCGCGGGCATATCGTCCAGCTCAACCGATGCTCCGCTGGGCAATAGGATCCTCGTCCAGACGAGCAGCGCTCGGCGCTGCCCGTACGCGACCGCATTATCGTAGCGGCCGATCAGTCGCGCTCCTTGCGGGATCAGGATTGTGCGCCCGGTCGCGCTGTCGCGGACATTCTCGGTGACCTGAGCGACTACGGTCCCTGGAAGGTCGGAATTCAAGCCGGTGATGAGGCTCGCCGGGATGATGCTGCCCGCGCTCAAAGTCCAGGGCGAGGGCGGTTCAAGTCGGGCCGGATTGACGACGACGTCGTTTACGGGACGAGTGAAGTCGCGGTTGTGCTGTTGGGATAGTGGAGTTTCGTCCGCCGTAGGGGTCAACTCTGCGGCAGCTCCAGTCCTGGAAGATCCGGCAGACGTCGCATCCGCAGCGGTGGCTTGTCCTTCGAGTTGGACAATGACTGGCGATGACAGCGCGGCGACCCTCGCTTCCCGCTCGCGCTCGCGCGCAAGCTCCGGTTCGTTGCCCCGGTGCCCGTCATCGCCGGAGGTTGGGAAAGGCTCTGCAAGGCCGCGATCCTGCTCGAGCATTGGCCGACCAAGGTCGCCCGGAAGCGGCGGCCCGAGCCGCGGCACGTCACCATAGTTCTTTGGAAGGCCGGCGAGCGTATCTGCGCTGTCGCCACCTTCGGAATCGTCGGCTTCGATCACGCTTGCGGCTTTTCTGAGGCTCGGCGGCTCGAGCGCGAACCAGGAAATAGCGACGATCACTGCCGCGAGACAGCCGATCGTCCCAACGATCAACCCGCGGCGGAAGCGGACGACCGGTCGCGGGCGCGCGCGAAGAACGAGGCTTTCCGGATCCTCTTTGGGAAGCGGTGCGCGCTCCTCGCTCATGACGCGTTTCGCTCGCGCCGAAGATCATCGCGCACGATCCGGACTACCTGCTGCCGCTTCCCGCCAAGCCGGAGCTCGGCTGCCCCAAACAGCCGGTCAACGACATAATAACGTCCCTTCATGCGAAAGTTGACGAGCTCAGCTTGGCCGTCGGCACCGGTCACGAACAAGGGCGGCGCTTGGGCTAGCCCTGGCCGGAACTCGATAAAGACCTGGCGTCCATCATCGAATGCGCGCAGCGGTCGCCATTCGGGCCTATCGCCCTCGATCCGGTAATCGAAGTTGAGCTCGTCAACTGCGACGTCGCTGGCAATGGAGCTCGCCCCCGCCTCGTTAAGGGCCAGAAGCGGATCTTCCGGATAGCTCCACGCAATGCTCGGCATCGAGCCCGCTGCATGGCTCTCGATCTCGACATGATAGACACGCCGGTCGGTCGCGATGATGAGATTGGTCGAAAGACCGGCGGCCGATGGTTTGACGAGGACATGCGTGCGCCGCGCCGCACCGCTCCCGCTTGCCATGTCACCGATTACCCAGCGCGCCGTATCGCCAGCGGCCACCGACACCAGATTTTCGCCCGCCTGCAGCGCGATGTCGCTGATCTCACCGGGCGCCGTGTAGAGCCGGTAGAGCGCGCCCTCCGACCAGGGATAAACCTGTACCGCGCCGACATAAGCTTCACTCGTAGGTTCCTGCACCTGGCTGCCGGTCAATCGCCCGGCGCGAGCCAAAGGGGTCGCGGCACCATGCTTGCGCCGGCCGCGCCCAGGGGCATCCCGCGCCGTGGCCGCGGTGACGGCCGAGCCTTCAGCAAGACCTTCGGAAGCCGCCGACGCGACGATGCGCTTTGCTTGCACATAGGCTGCGCTTCGCGGTGCGGGGACTGCGGCCGCTGCGCAGGCACTTAGGTCCGCGGCCAATGCGATGGCAAGAATCAGTGGACGGGTCATTGGATGCTCCTTGTCGAGACGGATTGCGCCGCTGGCGCTAAAGACAGCGGATCAAGCGCAGGCGCATTGGAGGGAGATGCGGGCACCTCCTCCGACGGAGGATCGAGTTCGCGGCTCCAGTCGATCGCATCGACATAGAGTCCGAGCGGGTTCTTGCGGAGCGTCTCCGCGGAGGCTGGCGGGCGAACCAGGACCGACAAAATGCCGGTCCAGTGCTGGGTCGTTGCAAGATTGCCGCGATCATATGCGCGCTCGGTCCACTTGACCTCGAACGAGCGCTCGGAAGCGCGAACGACGCTCGTCACCTGGGCCGCAACGGTCCGCGTTCCGATGGACCCAAACGGGTCGGCGGAGCGCGCATAATCGCTGAGAAAGCGCGCCCCGCGCCCGGTCGTAAAATCATATGCCGAGAGCCAGTTCTCGCGCATCAGCACCGGATCCAATGAGATCGAGCGGACATCGGCAATGAAGCGGGCGAGATGCCAGGCGATTTGGGGGTCGGTAGGTCGAAAGTCGCGTTCGGCGGGCGCGACCGCTTGCGCCTCGCCGAGACGGTCGATCTCGACGACATAGGGAACGACTGCGGCTCTCCTGTGATTGCCACAGCAAGCCGCAGGCAAGGCCGGTCGAAAGCATCAGCGATCCCAGAGCCATCAGTCGCCAATTGCGCGCCTGGACTCGAGCTGAGCCAATCCGCTCGTCCCATAGCTGTCCCGCCCGCTGGTAGGGGGTCTCGGGTTCGGGGGTTCGACCGTAGCGCTGGACCGAACGCTTGAATTTCATGGCGGCTACTCCTCCTTTTCCTTGATGTCGGGAATCGCCGCTCCGCCGCCGCGGTCGCCTTCCCGGATCGCCTGGAGCGCGGCATGACGGTGGTGGCGCAGGGCTTGCTCCGAGCGGAGTTTGCGCGCCCAGTCGGGCGGGGCGCTGGCGGCCTCGCCGCCCGTGTCTGGACGCGGCGATGAAGCGCCCGCGAACAGGGCCGCCGCTTCGCCGCGCCGCTTGGCCGCATCGAGACCGGCGGCGTGCCCGAGCTGGTTGCGGCCTGCAGCGCCCGCGGCGCTCATCAGCTTCCGATTTCCCGCCCCTACGGTCGCTTCGCCGGACGATTCCTGACCAAGGCGATAGGCGGCTGAGGTAGCGGCGCCCAACGCAGTTCCGGCGCGGACCGCGCCGAGCGCGCCGGCTCCGGCCGCGCGCGCGCCTCCGACGGCCGCGGCAGCGCCCGTGCCGAGCGCCCCGGCCGCCGTCGCTACGGTCCCGACGGCGGCACCCGCGCCAAGCTGCGGCGCCCCCCGACCAGCCCCGAGGCAATCCCAGGACCAAATATCCCGAGCCCGAGAAGGGAGAGGCTTGCAAGCACCAGGCTGATCGCCTGGGCAGGTCGGGCCCGCCTGTACCCGTCGCTGCGCTTCGGAACTCGTCGAAAAAGCCCGATCCGATTCCGACGATGACAACAAGCACCATTACCTTGATGCCGGAAGCAACGACATTGCCGAGCACTCGCTCGGCGAGAAAGCTGGTGCGGTTCCAAAGCGCGAACGGGACGAGCACGAAGCCGGCAAGGGTCGTCAGCTTAAACTCGATGATCGTGATGAAGACCTGGATCGAGAGAATGAAGAAGGCGAGGATCACGAGCAGCCACGCGATCATGAGAACCGCGATCGTCAGGAAATTTTCAAAGAAGCTGGTGAGCCCGAGGAGCTGACTAACCTGCACAAGCAAAGGCTTGGCTGCATCGAAGCCGGTCGCGGCGATGAATTCAGGCCTGAGCAGGTCCTGAGCTGACATGCGCCCCCCGCCGGCGGTAATCCCGGCTTGTGCAAAGGATCGGAAGATGATGTCCGCTAGCGTTGAGAAGCTGCCAATGATGAGCGCGAAGGCCCCAACGTAAAGGATCTTCCTCAGGAAGCGGCCGATGACGTCGTTCTCACCTCCCATTGCCCAGAAGAGGCCGGCCAGAGTCAACGTCCATCCCAACAAGGGTCGTCGTCAGGAAGGCGACGTCGCCGCGAAGCAAGCCGAAGCCGCTGTCGATATATTGTGTGAAGGCCGCCATGAAGCGGTCGATGACATCGAAATCGCCCATGTCGGCCTTTTGCTGACGCTTGGTTGAGGGGATGCTGCGGGCCTCCCTGAGGGGGAATCGGGAGGTCCCGCAGCGGGCTCGGGGCGGCGGTGCGAGGCCGCCCCAGGCCGAACGGCAAGCTCAATTAGGTCGCTTTGCATCGCCTCCGAGGAAGCGGAGCGTGGTCGCCCGCCCCTCTTCCTCGGCTTGCGCGCGCCGGGCGCGTTCAATCGAAGCCTCCCGAAACTCGCTCGCCAAAAGATTTCTGAAGCTGAAACTGCTGCTTTACGCCGAGCGCCAAAAGCTGGTTCGCGGCCTGGCTCGCCTGAAGCGCGCCGGTTGCGCTCTGGCTGCGGCCAATCAAGGCATTGAGAGCGCCCGAATCCTCCTCGACATTCTCGGCAACTTGGGCCTGGACATTCATCGACTGGAGGTAGGCCGAGCGCGACGCATCTAGCCTTGCCTTGGCATCGGCAACGCGCCGATCGGCGGTCAGAGCTTGTGCTTCGCGTGGAAACATCGCCTCGATCCTCTTGTCGAGACCGTCGACCTTGAAATCGACTTCCTTGGCTTCATTCATCAGCTGGTCGATGCGCTGCATCGCCGAGTTCAGGCGCTGGAGCTCGGGAAAATCGATCGTCTTTAGATTCTTCGTCATGCCCTCGAGCATCGCCGCTTCGTTCTGGAGCGACTTTACCTGGTTGTTGATTTGATCGAGCGCGCGCGACGCCTCGAGCAGGTTTTGCGCATAATTGGGGGCGTCGAAGACCGGCAACCCGGCTGCCGACGCGGGCGCGGACGAATTTCCGAGCGAACCCAACCCGAAAGCGGTCATGGCGACAGACAAAGTACAACGATTAGTTTTCATGAGGTTGCTCCTTTGGGCTTGAAGTTCGGGAATTGGTCGATGAGGTCAGCGGCCCAATCGAGACCGCGCGCTTCAAGGAACCGAGCGAGAAAATCGTCGGGGCTTTCCTCGAGCAACCGATCGATCACGCGCTGGGTTTCAGGATCCGACGCGCCGCACAAAGCGAGCGTAACCCGTCCAAGGGAGAGGTCGAACAAGCGGTTGCCGCGGCGAGACTGGAGATAATAGTCCCGCTTGGGCGCCCCGTGCGCGATAAGCTCGATTTGGCGTTCGTTGAGCCCGAAGCTCCGGTAAGCCTCGAGCGCTTGCGGTTCCTGCGCTCGGTCATTGGGAAGGAAGATGCGCTGCGGGCAGCTTTCGATGATCGCCGGGGCGATGCTGCTCCCCGAAATGTCGGCGAGAGATTGGGTCGCGAAGACGACCGCGACATTCTTCTTGCGCAGGGTCTTCAGCCATTCGCGATTCGTGCTGCGAACAAGGGATTGTCGAGAAACAGCCAGGCTTCGTCGAGAAGCAGGAGCGTTGGCCGTCCATCGAACTGTTGTTCAAGCCGGTGGAATAGATAGGACAGCACCGGCGCCACCGCGCCCGGGCGGTTCATCAGGGTTTCGGTTTCGAACGCGTGGACATCGGCAAGCTCGAGCCGGTCCTCGGCCAATCGAGCAAATTGCCGAACGGGCCTTCGAGTGTGAAAGACTGCAAGGCCGATTTGAGGCGGTTCGACTGGAGGAGAAGCGAGAGGCCGGTCAAAGTGCGCTCTTCGGGCGGGGCCGAAGCCAAGCTCAAAAGCGCCGACCAGAGCGCGTCCTTGAGCTCGGGCGTAACCGACACTTTCTCCTGCTCGATGAGCGCGCAGAGCCATTCTGCGGCCCAGGCGCGTGTCCCCGCCTCGTCGATCCGCCGAAGCGGCTGAAAGGCAAGCGCTGGTTCGCCGCTTGAATCCGCTGAGCCAAGCTCGTGATGCGTCCCCCCCATCGCAAGCACCGCCGCGCGGGACGACCAGCCCTTGTCGAAGATGAAGATTCGGGAATTTGGATAGCGCCGGAACTGCATTGCGAGGAGTGCCAAGAGCACCGATTTTCCAGCGCCGGTCGGTCCCACCACCAACATGTGGCCGACATCGCCGACATGGGTCGACAGCCGGAATGGAGTTGCGCCGCCGGTCTCGGCGAAGAGCAAGGGCGGTCCCTCCAAATGGGCATTTCGCGACGGTCCCGCCCAAACTGCCGACAGGGGCATCAGATGAGCAAGGTTGAGGGTATGGACAATGGGCTGGCGGACATTGGCGTAAACCTGGCCCGGGAGGCTCGAGAGCCACGCCTCGACCGCGTTCATCCGTTCGCGCTTCAGGGTGAAGCCCAGGCCGTTGACGGTCCGCTCGACGCTCCGCACTTTTTCGTCAGCGACTGCCGGGTCTCGATCGGCGAGCGTGATGGTCGTGGTCAGATAACCAAAGGCGACATGATCGGCGCCAAGTTCCTGAAGCGCCAGATCCGAGTCCATGACCTTATTGTCGGCATCGCTGTCGGTGAGCTGGACCGGCTGGTTATACATCACCTCGCGAAGGAGCGCGGTCACAGACTTGCGCTTATTGAACCATTGCCTTCGAAGCCGCGTCAGCGCGCGGGTCGCATCGCTCCGGTCGAGCGCGATGAAGCGTGTGACCCAGCGGTATCCGAAATCCAGGCGGTTGAGCGCATCGAGGATCCCGGGTCGGCTGAGGGCCGGGAAACCGAGCACGCTAAGGGTCCTTAGGTGAAGCTCGCCGAGCGTTGGTTCGAGGCCACCGCAGAGCGGTGTGTCGGCGAGAAGCCCATCGAGATACATAGGGGTTTCTGGGACCGCCACCGGATGACGCGAGGCTGAGATTGCGTTGTGAAGGAAGGTCAGGGTTTCCTGATCATCCAGCGCTCGGACCTCAGGCATCAGGCTCGCTAGAAGGTCGAGAGCGCGGTCGGCGTCGGCGACGAAGCGGGCGAGAACCTCGATCCAGTCGCGCCCGACCTCTCGCGATTTTCGTTCGATTAGTGCGCGTCCTGCGCGCGCCTCGCTGTCCGGACCGGGCAGCCAGACGAGGGTCAAATGATAGAGGCTTTCGAAATGGTCGCGGCCGCCCTCGAAGCTCGCGTTGCGTTCCTTGTCGACGAGCCAGGATGCAGGGTCTGGAAACTTGCTCTGAGGATAACCGAGGGCCGGTGCGCGCTCGGCCTCGAAGTCCAGCGCCCAGCCCGAGCCGAACCTCTTCAGCACGTTATTGACCCGCGCCGCCGCGGCGACGAGCTCGGCTTGGGTCGCGCTCTCAAGGTCGGGCCCGCGGAAGCGCAAGGTCCGCTGGAAGCTTCCATCCTTGTTGAGGACGACGCCAGGAGCGACGAGCGCCGCCCAGGGCAGATGATCAGCGAGCCGGTCGGTGCGTCTACGATATTCGGCAAGGTTCAGCATGCTAGATGCCCACGCTGGCGAAGGTGGCGCATGAGCACGGCCGCGAAATCGGGATCGCGCTTGGCGGCGAGGACAGCCAATGAGTGCCCAACCGCCCAAAGGATGAGACCAGCGACCCACAATCGAAGCCCGAGGCCGAGTGCGGCTGAGAGTGTCCCGTTGAAAATCGCAATTCCGCGCGGTGCTCCGCCAAGAAGGATCGGTTCAACCAGGGCGCGGTGAACAGGTGCTTCGAAACCGTCGGGATGGGGTGAGGAGGCGATCACGAAATGAGCGCTCCCCCGCCGAAGCTGAAGAAGGAAAGAAAGAAGGAGGAAGCAGCAAAGGCGATCGAAAGGCCGAAGATGATCTGGATCAGGCGCCGGAACCCGCCCGCGGTTTCGCCGAAGGCGAGAGTCAGTCCAGTGGTAATGATGATGATCACCGCGACGATCTTGGCGACCGGCCCCTGAACCAATTCCAGCACCTTCTCGAGCGGCGCCTCCCAGGGCATGCCCGATCCAGCGGCGCGAGCTGCCCCGGCTGCCAATAGGGCCGCAAAAGCGACGCCGCCGCCCGCAGTTCGTGACAACAGGATCATTCGTCGAAGCTTCATGCTCGTTCTCCTTCTCCGCTTGGGATCTCTGAGGCCGCAGCGCGCAGCAGATAGTCACCCGCTTCATCAATTCCCCGGACCCACTGGACCTCGGAAATCCGGCGCGCGGTGCCGCGCCCGGCGATGAATATGATGAGGTCGATCGCCTCGGCGATGAGCCGACGCGGAACGGTCACGACCGCCTCCTCAATGAGCTGCTCGAGGCGATAAAGCGCTGACCTGGCACTATTGGCGTGTACGGTCGTGATCCCGCCGGGATGGCCGGTGTTCCAGGCTTTGAGCATATCGAGGGCTTCACCCCCGCGCACTTCGCCGATGATAATCCGGTCGGGACGGAGCCGTAGGGTGGAGCGAACGAGGTCGGCCATGTCGACGGTGCCTTGGCGGGTACGCAAGGCGACCAGATCGGGCGCAGCGCATTGAAGCTCGCGCGTATCCTCGATGAGGATTACGCGCTCGTCGAGGGAGCCAAGCTCTGCGAGGAGCGCGTTGGCGAGCGTGGTCTTGCCCGAGCTTGTGCCCCCGGCAACGAGAATATTGCGTCGTTCGACGACCGCGAGCGCAGGTGCCGTTGCTGCGGATCGCGATCCGCAGGCGCGACGGCTTTGTCTTCGCGGTCTCGCCCCACGCGGCGATCGTGCGGTCCGTGAGCGCGGCCGCTTCGGGGCCGCCGGCGAGCCAGCCCGAAGTCGACAGCGTCTTCGCCGCGCTGAACAGGCCGTGCTCGCCGGCCGCCGGGCGCGTGCTCGTGTTCACCACGGAGGAGGTGAGCTGGTCGCTCTCCGCGTTCTTCGTCTTGGCGTCCTGCCACAGCGCGCTGATCGTGAGGTCGGACGGCAGGCCGAGCGCCAGCTTGTTCTCGAGGCCGATGCCCGCGATCGGCGCGCTGGCGGTGAGGTCGATCGCGGACTCGAAGGTGCCGTGGGGCAGCAGGCGCACCAGCTTGCGGACGTTGGCCGCCATCGGCTGCGGCCAGGAGACCACGACGCCACCCGGCCCGGTGGAGAGCGCGGGCACCGCGCTGCCCCAGTACGTAAACGAGGCGAGCGTGGCCGGCGCCGCGAACGCGGATGCGCTCGAGCGCGAGGGTCGTCGCCTGGATCTCC
This sequence comes from uncultured Alphaproteobacteria bacterium, assembly GCA_963785855.1. Taxonomy (GTDB): domain Bacteria; phylum Pseudomonadota; class Alphaproteobacteria; order Sphingomonadales; family Sphingomonadaceae; genus Sphingomicrobium. The sequence goes on along the minus strand of CAWAWT010000029.1, from coordinate 20,762 downwards.
GCGGTGCGGTCGGTCGGCGCCGGCGCGGGCGGGGGCTGCGGCGCCGGCGGCGTGTCGAGCCACGTCGCGACGACGGTCCCGTCGGGGCCGGAGGCGACGAGCGGCAGATCCTGCCGGGCGACGCCGATCGTCTTCGCGCCGCCGAACCAGCCGCCGGGCGGCGCGATCGCGACCCGCACGCTGTGATCGCTCGAGCGGGTGCGCCAGATGGCCACGATGCGGCCCTTCGGCGTCACCGCGAGATCGCCGGTGAAGACGCCGGGGTCGCCGAGCGTCCGCGCTGAGCCGAACGACTTCCCGGGCCGGGCGATCGCGACCCGCCATGTCCGCTTGCCGTTGATCGGCTGCGTCCATCCTGCGACCGCGGTCCCGTCGGCGCCCACCGCGACACCGGTTAGATACCCGCCACGGGCGAGCCGCTGCGCCGACCCCAGGCTCGTCGCGGTGCCGAGCCGCGCGAGCACCTCGAACTCGTCGGGGTTGGGCTTCGGGTCGTAGCCGTCCATGACGATCGCGGTCCGTCCGCCGCCGGCGCCAACGGCGATGCCTTGAATGCGCAGATTCGACGGCGAGATCCGCTTTGGCGACGAGATCGTGGCACCGGCGGGAGAGGCGACGAGCAGCGTGGCAGCGAGCGCGGCGACGGCGGGGATGAAGGTGCGTCGAGCCATAAGCCGACCCTAAGCGGCGCCGCACGGCGGCACATCCGATCCCTCAGCGGGACCGGCGACCGGGTTTTCCCCGGACAGAAAGCAGGTGCAATTCGGAGTGCCGGCGGTGACGAGCGCCGCGCCGGCACCGGCGACGGCACGCGTCCTTCCGCGGCGGGGCGCACGGCGGCCGAACTTCCGTCTGAAACCGCCGACCGCTGGACCACGTGCACCGGCCGCTACTCGCTGAGCCCGCAGCTGCAAGTGGTCGATGGCGATCCCCGCCGCGCGCGCGCCTCGAACACGTCGTCTACAGCACCCAGCCGGCGAGCAGCGGCACGCCGATGACGACGTCGGCGACCACGCAGAAGGGTGGGTACCACGTGCGCACGTGCGTCGGGCCGTGGTCGTTGTGATGCAGCCAATCCCAGCCGCCATGCGCGAGGAAGCCGACCCCCAACAGCACCGTGGACTCGTGATACGCGCCGAGGAATCCGATGGTCAGGAAGACGCCGGCCGAGAGGACCTGTGCCGCGATGGCGGACGGACGCCCGTCAGCGACGCCGAACCCGAAGTACACCCAGCCGATGCCGGCGAGTTGAGCGCCGAGGTAGATGTACGCAACCGCGTCGGGGAGCAGGGCCGCGAACGCGAGGGCCGCGAGACCCAATGCGAGCCCGACGGCCATGCCGCGCGTGTGCAGGCCGAAGCGCTGTGGCGTCGCTGCTGTCGCAGCGGTCATCGTGCCGGCGGACCTGTGAGCAGCGGGGAGGGCGACGCGCCGGCGGTGCCGTGCGAGCGTGCGAAGGCACCAATCCGTTGCGCGATGAACTCAGCGTCGTCCTTGACCCAGCCGAGCAGCGCCGAGCCGCGCGTGTGCTGCCAGGGCAGGCCGAGGAAGTACAGACCGGGCAGCTCGGTGACGCCGCGCTGGTGCTTGACCTGCCCGCGGGCGTCGAAGACGGGCAGCTCGACGAAGGAGTGGTCGAGCCGGAAGCCCGTCGCCCAGACGACAGCGTCGACTGCGACCTCGGAGCCGTCGGCGAAGGTCACCGTGGAGCCCTGGGCGCCGGTGGCGCGCGGCCGCATCGTGATGCCCTGTCGGCGTGCCCGCCGTGGGCTGGAGCCGATGAGCGTCTCCCTGTCCTTCATCCGCTGACCGATGCGCGAGGTCACGGTCTTGTTCATCAGGCCGGTCGCCTCGAGGTAGCGGAAGAGGTCCCGACCGAGGATGCGCTGGGGAAGCGGCGTCTGGCGCGCGCCAACCGCGAGGTGGACCTCGCGCGACTGGGCCAGCTCCGCGGCGATCTGGTACCCGGTGTTCCCGCCTCCCACGACGAGCGCCGCTCCCGCCGGGAGGTCGCTCGGCGACCGGTAGTCGCTGCTGTGCAGCTGCGCCACTTCGCTGCTGAGGTCAGCGGCGATCGACCGGCGTGAACGGCACCTGGAACGGCCCGGTGGCGACCACGACCTGGTCGGCTTCGTAGGTCCGGTCGGCGAGCTCGACGAGGAAGCCGCCGTCGCGGCGGCCGCACGGACCGGACGCGGCTGTTGAACTCGACCGGCAGCTCGAAGCGCTGCGCGTAGTCCGTGAGGTAGGCGACGACGTCGTCGCGGCCCGGGTAGCTGTCGGGGTCGCCGGGAAACGTGAGGCCCGGCAGGCTGTCGTAGCGGACCGGCGTGAACAGCTTGAGGGAGTCCCAGCGGGTCCGCCATGCGGCGGCGGGTTCGCCGGCCGCCTCCAGGATGGTGAACCGGCGGCCCTGCTGGGCCAGGAGATAGCCGATGGCCAGGCCCGCCTGGCCACCGCCGATGACGACCACCTCCCGCTGCCGCGTGGCGGCGGCCGGGAGCCGTCGGCGCTCATGCGGTCACGTCGAAGCTGAACATCATGCCGCTCTCGTGGTGCTCGGCGATGTGGCAGTGCGCCATCCAGCGCCCGACGTTCGTGACCTCGAGGACGATGTCCACGGTCTCGCCGGTGCGGACCAGCACGGTGTCGCTCCACACCAGGTTCGGCTCGACGACGCCGTCGCGGGCGAGGATGAGGAACCGTCCGGCTCCGTGGATGTGGAACGGGTGGTGCATCGGGTGGTCGGAGTCCATCTCGTTGACGAGCCGGATCTTCACGCGGTCGCCGACACGGAAGTGCCAGTCGATCGCGTGGTTCTCGGCGTCGTCGGAGCGGTCCACGAGCTTCCAGCGCATGTTCGCCGGCGTCGTGAGCTTGTTGACCTCGACCATGTCGTCTTCCCACTCGATGCCGCCCGCGTCCTCGTGGCTGTGCCCGTGGGCGGCGTGCTCGTGATGGCCGGCGTCGGGCGCGTCGTCGTGGTCGTGCGCCGCCGGCTTGCGACCGGACCAGCCGCGCCGGGATGAGCTTCATGCCGCACTCCGGGCAGCGGTCGGCGGTCTCGCTCGTGACGTCCGGGTGCATCGGACAGGCGAACCCCGTCGGTGCGGCTTCGGCGATGAGCTTCATCCCGCAGCTCGGGCAGCGGCCGGGCTCGTCGCCGGCGACCTCGGGGTGCATCGGGCAGGTGTAGATGAGCGCGCCATCGGCGCCGACATCGGGCTCGCCCATGTCCATCTCGGCCACGAACGCCAGCGTCTTGTCCGGCGGCGCGTCGACCAGCGGTGCGAGCCGCTCGCGCTCGGCGCTGAGCTCGGGGTCGGTGCGCAGGACCGTCGAACGCCTCGGTCAGCGACGGCGTCGCCTCGTCCTCCGTCACGGTGACGTCCGCCAGCGTGTAGGTCCGGTCGGGCGTGCGGTGCTCCAGTGTCAGCTTGCCCGGCGCCTCGAACAGCACGTCCACGACGACCCGCTCGGACGGCGCCAAGACGACGTCTTCGACGAACTGCTCGCGCTCGCAGCGCCCGCTGTCGCCGCCGACGAGCTTCATGCGCGCTCCGGGCAGCGCGACCTTGAACACGCGGGTGTTGGCGGTGTTCGTCAGATACAGACGCACGACCTCGCCGGCTTGGGCGGTCAGCGCGAGCTCGGGCTCCCCGGCGACCAGCAGGACGTTGCCGAAGCGCCCCATCGCGGCGTAGGTCGTCTCGTCGGGGCTGAACGCCGCCACCTGACCGTCCTCGATGAGCACGTCGTCGAGCGTCAGCGCGAGCTCACGGTGGACCGGCGGCCAGTAGTCGGGGTCCGATGGGACGACGATGACGTTGCCGTACAGCCCCATCTCCTGGTTGTAGTCCTCGCGGATGTGCGGGTGGTACCAGTAGATGCCCGGGTCGGGGAACGCGACGCGTGCCGAGTAGCGCCCGCCGACCGGAATGGCCTCCTGGGTCTCGTGCGTGCCGTCGAAGCGGTTCTCCAGGCGCAGCCCGTGCCAGTGGACGGTCGCCTCCATGTCGCCCTGGTTCTCGACGTCGACGAGCAGCTCCGACCCCTGGGGAACCCGCAGGGTCGGGCCGGGGATGGAGCCGTTGTAGGCGAGCATCCGCACCGTCGCGTCGCCGATGCGCTTGGACACCGGCGCGATGCGCAGCGCGAAGCGGTCACCGTCGGACGAGCTCGACCACCGTGGTGGCGGACGCCGCCGGCAGGCCCGTCGTGTCGCGCGGGAACTCGTTGGTCGGAATGGTCATCCCGTCTCCTTTGCTGGTTTCGGGGCGCGGCGTAGCCCAGTCGGCCGGGCACGGCTCTGGAGGACGCCCCGCGACGGGCGGTCCGGCGGGTAGGTGGTCGGGCGCGAGCCGCCCACGTGCCGACCCTACGCCCGCGCGGGAGTGGTGATGCAAGCTCCGCGACTCGACTGGTCGACCGGCGGCTCGTCGGCTACGCCCGTCGGTGCCCTGCGGGCCGGGACTCGCGACCGCGCCGAGGACGGTGGCGACCAACGCCGCCTCGGCGTCGTCCTCCGGGACCCGCCCGGCGCGCAGCTCCGCGCTGCCGGCGTGCACGAGCGCCATGAGCATCGAGAGATGCCAGCCGGCGGGCACGTCCGCGCGGAAGGCGCCCTCGGCCTGTCCGCGTTCGACGAGCGGGAGCAGCCTGCCGAGCACCGAGCCGTGGCGGTGGCGCAGCTGCTCGGGTGTCTGCGTGCCGGTGTTGATGGCGACGAGCGCGTGGTAGCGCCCGAGCTTGCGCCACGCGGCGGCGACCACCCGCGCCAGCGCGTCCGCGGGTTCGCCGCGCTCGGGTTCGGCCTCGGCGATGACCGCGGCGTTTCGGCGAGCGCGCGCTCGGTGACGGCTTCCAGGAGCGCCTCGCGGGTGGGGAAGTGCACGTAGATGGTCGCGCGCACGACCCCCGCGCGGCGAGCGATCTCGGCCATGCTCGCCTCCTGGTCGTCGCCGAGCGCGTCGACGGCCGCGTCGAGGATGCGCGCGATGCTGCGCTCGGCGTCCGCGCGACGCCGCGGCCGAGCTCCTTCTGCTGTCTGATGTGAGGCGGGCATCGTCGTCCTAATGGATAGCGACGCGCGGGGCGAGGCGCAGCTTCGGCAGGAAGCTCGCCGCCGACGGCAGCACGAACAGGGCGACGACGCCGGCGACGGCGGCGATGACGCCGGAGACCAGGAACGCGTCGCCGAGCCCGCTGGCGAGGCCGGCGGTCGAGGCCGACGTCCCCGTGCCGATGGCGCCGGTGGCGATGGTGACGAGGACGGCGACGCCGAGCGAGCCGCCGATCTCGTGGCCGGTCGTGTTCAGGCCCGAGAGCATGCCCGCCTCGTCGTCGGCGGCGCCGGTGAGCACGGACAGCGCCACCGAGACCAGCGCGATGCCGAGGCCCAGGCCCGCGACGAGCATGCCCGGCAGGACATCGCCGACGTAGCTGCCGTCGCCGTCGACACCGGCCAGCAGCAGCATGCCGGCGGCGATCAGCGCGAACGCGGCGGCCATGGCGATCCGCAGGCCGGCGTGACCGACGAGGTGGCCGCCGAGATGCGCGCCCAGCCCGATGATGACGGCCATCGGCAGGAACGCGAGCCCGGTCTCCAGCGCTCCGGTGCCGAGCACGTCCTGCAGATAGATCGAGGTGAGCAGGAACGAGCCGAACAGGACCGCGGACGCGGCCAGCATCATCACGAAGCCGCCGCCGACTCCGCGCTCGCCGAGCCGCGAGATGTTGAGCAGGGGCGTGCGGGTGTGCAGCTCGAGGGCCGCGAACGCGGTGAGGCCAGCCAGGCCGGCGAGACCGAGGCCGAGCGTCTGCATCGACGTCCAGCCGGCATCGGCGGCCTGCGAGAGGGCGTAGACGAGCGCCGCGACGCTCGCGGTGGCGACCACGGCGCCGCGGAGGTCGAGGCCGCGCCATTGGGGTCGAGCGACGTCGGCCGGCACGACCTTGACCGCTGCGACGGCGACGCCGATGCCGACGGGCAGGTTGATCAGGAAGATGGCTCGCCAGTCGACGAGCTCGGTGAGAGTCCCGCCGAGCAGGACGCCGATGGCGGCGCCGGCGCCGCCGACGGCGCCCCAGACGCCGAGCGCCTTCGCGCGATCGGGACCCTGGAAGGTGGTCGTGATGATGGACAGCGCGGCCGGGGACAGCATCGCTGCACCGAGCCCCTGTCCGGCTCGGGCGGCGAAGAAGACTCCTTCGCTTGTCGCCAGCGCCGAGGCGAGCGAGGCGACGGTGAAGACCCCGAGGCCGGTGAGGAAGACGCGGCGGCGACCGACCAGGTCCGCGGCGCGGCCTCCGAGCAGCAGAAGGCTCCCGAAGACCAGCGAGTAGCTCGTGATGGTCCACCCGAGGTCGCCGCCGCCGATGTCGAGGTCCTTCGCGAGGTCCGGGAGAGCGACGTTCACGGCGGAGATGTCGAGGATGACCATGAGCTGGGCGAGAGCAAGAAGCAGCAGCAGGAGCATGCCGGCGCTCTTGCCGCGAGCACGGGGCGCGTCGCCGTGGACATCGTCGTGCGACTGCGGCTTGTCGCCGTGGCCATGGCCGGGGAGGCGGAGCTTGTGCGAGCGGGGACCGTGCATCGGCTTCCAATCGAAGTCAGACAGTAGTGTCTGGACTATGAAAACAGACAGCAGTGTCTGATGTCAAGCGCAGGGTGTCATCCGTGAGCAGCGTCACACGAGGCGGCAGCGACGAAGGTGCAAGCGCCCTCGACCTCCGCACCGCCGAGGCGAAGCGGCGCGCAGCTACGCCGCTGCCGGCGTGGACGGCGGCCGCGGCCTCCACGGGCGGCGCACCACGAGGAAAGCCCCGAGCCCGACCAGCAGCACCGCCCCGGCGATGACCGCCAGGACGCCACCGGCGCTCCAGCCGTGATGACCGTTGCTGATCATCCATGAGCGTTGAACGTCGCGCCATTGCGAGCGGTTCATGTGCTGCCAGGTGCCATTGCGCATCCAGCTGAGGTCGCTCGAGCTCATCATCGCGGCTCCGCCGACGCCCGCAGCCATACCGCCGTGGCCCATCATGCCGCCGGCGCCTGTGACCGCGACGCCACAACCCGCGTACCTGCGGCCCATGAGCTGGTGCATGCGCTCCCCGGCGGAGGTGCCCATCACCGACGCCATCCGCTGGTTCAGCGCCGCGTGCGCAGCACGCGAGCCGACCGTGCGCTCCATGACGTATTCACCGAGGTGCTCGAAGTCGGTGTCCGACAGCTTCGAGCAACTGGTCGTGTGCGCCTGAAGCTGCTTCGCGATGGCACCCCCGGCAGCGACTTCATCGCCCAGCGCGGCGAAGGCCGGGGCGACGGCCCCAACCCCGAGCGCAACGGCGACGACCAAGAGCAGGGACACACGAGCGAACATGCTTCGACGCTAGGCCCGGGTTCCACGATGCACATCGGGGCACGCCCGAAGGCCGCGGGGGGGCGGACTACGTACGCCTGGCAGTGGCCGCTGTGTGGCGTCGGACCTGGTCAGCGATCTTCGCGCCGGGGCCGCCAGCGACCGGTTCGGTCGTACGCTCCGGGGTATATGCGCGACGCGATGCCCTTGCGATGGCTGGCCGGGCGGGCGGCAGGCCGGTGACCGAGCCAACGCGCGAGGGCGCGGAGGGTGTGGAGCTGCGGCAGCAGATGGCCCGCTTGATCGGCGGCTACCAGATCAGCGCTGCAATCGGGGCGGTCGCGAGGCTCGGGGTCGCCGACGCGCTGGCGGCCGGACCGATGGGCCCTCAGGAGCTGGCCGCACGAGTAGGTGCCGACGCGCGCTCGCTTGGGCGGACACTCCGCGCGCTCGAAGACGCGGGGCTGTTCACGAAGCTCGACGATGGCCGGATCGCCCTCACCGCCCTCGGCGAGTTGCTGCGCAGCGACGTCCCGGCGTCCGCGCGCCGCGGCGCGATCGCGTCCACCGAGGAGTGGCGTTGGCGCGCGTACGGGCATCTCACGCACAGCGTCCGGACCGGCGAACCCGGCTTCGCTCTGGCGCACGGCTGCGGGCTGTGGGAATACCTGGCCCGCGAGCCCGACGCGGCGGCGATGTTCAACGAATCGATGTCGCGGGTCGCCGCGGCCAACGCCGCTGCGCTCGTCCGCACCTACGACTTCAGCAACGTCACCGGCTCGTCGACGTCGGCGGAGGTCACGGCCTCCTCGCGTCCGCCGTCCTCCAAGCCAACCCGCATATGCACGGCGTCATCGTCGATCTGCCAGGCGTCATCGACGGCGCCCGCACTCGCCTGTCAGAGGCCGGTCTGACGGACCGCTGCGAGTTGATCGCCGGCGACTTCTTCGACGCGGTCCCGGCCGGAGGCGATGCCTACGTGCTCTCCTGGATCCTCCACGACTGGGACGATCGATCAGCGGCCCGCATCCTCGCCAACTGCCGCGGCGCCATGCGCGAAGGTGGCCGACTGCTCGTCATCGAGATGGTCATCCCCTCCGGTGAGGAGCCACCGGCCTCGCCAGACCTCGATCGACTGATCAAAGCGGCGGACCTGGAGATGCTCGCGATCGTCGGCGGCCGGGAACGAACCGCCGCCGAGTACCGCGAGCTCTTCATGAACGCAGGGTTCGAACTCACCCGCATCCTCGCGCTCGACTCGCTGCCCTGGAGCCTGATCGAAGGCGTCTGAACTGGCGTCTCGCTGGACGATGCCGGCGCCGGCCCAGAAGCGAGGACCGCGGGACGGGCCTGCCGCGCCGGGGGTCCGAGTTCTCCGAGCTGTCACAGGACGGCCCGCTGCGCCGTCAGACGTGCGAACAGCCGAACACGACTCAAAGAGGATCCTCGCCATGTCGACCGTCGCAGCCCAGCCCTTCTCCGGTACCTACCGCGCCGTGCCGGAGCCCTCGACCTTCTCGTTCGCGGTGCGCCACTCGGGCGTCTTCTGGTACCGGGGGTCGCTGTCGGACGTCACCGCGACGCTGCGCGGCGACGGCGACGCCCTGGTGCTCGAGGGGTCCGCGCGCGTCGACTCCATCTCCGTGATCGAGCCGGCCGCGATGAGGGCGAGCGTGCTCGGGCCGGAGTTCTTCGACGCCGAGCGCCACCCCGAGATCACGTTCCGCTCGACGGCGGTTCGCCTCGACGACGACGGCCTGGTGGAGATCGACGGCGAGCTCACGATCCGGGGCGTCACGCGCCCGGTCACCGCCAGCGGTCGCTACGCCGCGCCGCGACAGGCCGGCTTCGGCGAGGTCGCGGGACTGCAGCTCCAGACGAGCTTCGACCGCCGCGAGTTCGGCTTCGACTGGCAGATGCAGCTGCCGGGCGGCGGCAACGCGGTCGGCTGGGACGTCGAGGTGGACATCGATCTGCTGCTCATGCGAGAGGACGCAGGCCGCGCTATGGCCTAGCGCAAACGGGCTCGCCAAACCGAGCGCCTGACCCGCGGGCTTCTACCCTGAGGCGATGGCCGCCGATGATGCGCGCATCTCGCTGGGCGATCACACCCCCGCGAATGCTGCAACCCCGTCGCGGACGGCGCTGGTCTCGATCGCCGCGGCCGCGCTGCTGGTCGTCCTCAAGCTCGGGACCGGCATCCTCACCGGCAGCCTCGGGCTCATCTCCGCAGGCATCGAATCGTCGGGCGACGTCGTCGCGGCGGTCCTGACCTTTCTCGCCATCCGCCTCGGCGGCCGCCCGCCCGACCGCGACCATCCCTACGGGCACCGGCGCGCGGAGAACCTCGGCGCGCTCGGCGAGGCCGCGATCCTCACCGGCGGCGGCGTCTTCATCGTCACCGAGGCGATCGGACAGCTCACGCACGGCACCACGTCGCTCGACGCCGGCTGGTACGTCTTCGCCGTCATCGGCGTCGCGCTGCTCGTCGACGTCTGCCGGATCGTCGTCTCGCTGCGCACGGCGCGCAGATACAAGTCGGCGGCGCTGCGCTCCAACGCGTTCCACTTCGCCGGCGACATGGCGGGCTCGCTCGCCGTCCTCTGCGGCCTCGTCGCCGTCGCCGCGGGCTTCGAGGCCGGCGACGCGATCGCGGCGCTCCTCGTCGCCTGCATCATCTTCGCCGCCGCGGGGCGGCTCATCTACGAGAACGCGCGCGTCCTGATGGACACCGCGCCCACCGACGCCCAGGCCCGCGCCGAGCAGGCCATCAACGGCCTCGGCGACGGCGATCGACCTGCGGCGGCTGCGGCTGCGCGAGTCCGGCGGCCACTACTTCGCCGACGCCGTCGTGACCGTCCCGCCGGGCCAGGCCATCGTCGAGGGCCACGGCACCGCCGACGCGATCGAGGCCGCCGTCCGCGACGCGCTGCCCGACACCGACGTCGTCGTCCACCTCGAACCGCGGCGCGACGGGCTGGACCTCCGCGACCGCGCACTGGCGGTCGCGCTGACCGAGCCGCTGGTCCGCGAAGCCCACGACATCACCATCTACGAGCACGACGGCCACGTCAGCCTCTCCCTGCACCTCAAGCTCGCCCCCGACGTCTCGATCGGCGAGGCGCACGACGTCGCCGAGCGCGTCGAGGCCGCCCTGCGCGACGAGCCCGGCGTCGACGACGTCCACACGCATCTGGAGCCGCTCGAGCGACCCGTCGCCGCCCGCCCCGACGACGGGCGCGCCGACGCCGGACGAGGCGCAGCGCCGACGCATCACCGAGCTCGCGCGCGCCCGCACCGGCCACCCGCCGCGAGAGCTGCGGCTGCTGCACGCCGACGGCGGTCTGGTCGTGTTCGTGTCGGTCGTCGTCCCGGCCGACATGACGCTGCCCGACGCGCACGAGCTGGCCAGCCGCCTGGAAGACGAGATCCGCGCGCGGCCAGCCGCACATGCAGGACGTCGTCGTCCACACCGAGCCCTGACAGCGGCCGGCGGAACAGCCACAACTGTTCGCGGAAGAGGTTCGCGCGGGCTTCAGGACGTTGCGCCAGGCGCGCGGCCTACGAGACGCGAACCGCGCCGTCGAGCAGCGCGCGCACCTCGTCCTGCGCGATGGAGGCGATGTGCACGAGAACGAGGACGCGCCCTGCGTGGAGGGCGTCGACGTCGGCCTCCGCGGTGGCGTCGTCGAGGCCGGCCTCCATCAGCAGCTTCTCGAGCTCGCGGCGGCCGGTGACCCGTACGCGCTCCTCGCCGTCGTGCTGGGTGACGACGACGTCGCGCTCAGCGTTGCCGAAGCTGCCCTCGGCCGCGGCGCCCGAGGCCGCATAGCTCCCGCGCACGGCGCTGCGCTCGGCGCCGTCGCCGGCGAAGGCGCCGACCTGGTCCTCGGGAGCGACCGAGCCGCTGAAACGCCCGCGGGCCTCGCGGCGCGCGTCGTGGATCTCGGCGCCCATCAGCAGGCGCACGTCGTCGCCCGGAATGCCGGCGGCGAGCAGGTCGGCGACGGCGCGCTCGGCGTCCGCCGTGTTGTCATAGGCCTTGCAAAGTGCGGTCATGGCGCCACAGTCCTCCGACGCGCGCCGCTGTTACGTCATCCCGATCGCCCGCATCTCCGTCGTCATCGCGCGGCGGCGAAACGGTCCTGCGGCCACGGCTGTTCGCTGCCGTAGCGCTCGATCACCGGGCCCGCGGGCGCCGGCACCGTGCCCAGCAGGCCGGGGCCCACGTGCAGGATGCGCGCCGGGAAGACGCGCGCGAAGGGATCACCGGCCAGCGCGGAGACGCCCGCGCCCCGCGCGACGGTGAGGCTGCCCTCGAAGTGGCTCGCGTCGCTGAGCAGGGTGGTCACAGCGTCCTGCGGCAGGCCGGCGAGCACGGCGCGCCGCGCGTGCTGGACGGCGGGGTCGTCGAAGAGCAGGCGCACGCCCGGCGGCGGGCGCACGAGCGACACGACGGCCGCCTCGCCCTCGGGGTCGAGCAGCCGCGCGTCGATGCGCCGGGCGTCGCGCGTCGGCTTGGCGCGGCGCGTCCAGATCGCGAGCCAGCCCGCCGACGAGCCGTCTGGCTCGCGGGCCGGCGCGGCCGCGTCGCAGCCGTCCGGGCGCTCGTCGGTCAGCGCCAGCCAGTGCCAGCTCACGGCGTCGGAGCCGACCAGTCGGGGCGGACGACCTGCGAGATCGCGCGCATGTCCTGGCGTAGCTCCTCGAGCGTCGGGCGCCCCCAGAACCAGTAGCCGTCGTAGGCGCGGTGCACCGTGCGGTCGGGGAAGAGCGTGAAGACCGCCGGCACGTAGGGGCGGTAGACCGTGTCGGTCGTCTCGAGCAGGCCGAGTTGCTCCTGCGCGACGCGGTCGGGATCGCAGAGGAAGGTCCAGCGCGCGCCGAGCCCCGCGCGGAACGCGGCCGCCACCGGCGGTGGATCGATGCTGATCGAGACGATCCGGGTGTAGGCGACCTCCATCTCGTCCTGAAGCGCCACCAGCTTGCGAAGGAACGCCTGCTCCTTGGGGCACCACCACCCGCGGTAGGTCTGCACGACGGTCGGGTCACCGGCGACGAGGTCGCTCAGTGCCCGCTCGTTGCCGGCGTGGTCGCGGAGCACGAGGTCGGGGAAGACCTCGCCGGACGAGGGCGCCATGGGCCGATTGTCCCCGATCCCGCCATCGGGTACGTCGGCGTAGCCGTCGTCGAAGGTGCGCGCGCCCAGCGGGCCGGCTGCTGCGGCGACGGGCCGCGACGCGCCGGTGGGGATCGAGCGCGCGTCGAGCTGGAGGTGGCGCATGGCCGGCAGCTCGACGTGCCAGTCCTCGCGTGCGACGTCGGCCAGGCGCAGGTAGGGATGGAAGCCGAACGAGACCGGCACGGCGTGTTCGCCGGTGGCGATCAGGGTGGTGCGCACGGTCAGGGTGCGCCGGCGCAGGGCGACGTCGAGCGCGAGGCGGTGGGGGAACGGGAACGCCTCCAGGAGCTCGGGATGGGCGCCGAAGTCGATCTCGGCCGAGATCGCCCACGCGGCGTCGCCGTTGCCGTTGGGCCGGCGCAGCGCCCAGTGGGGCGAGCCGCCCAGCAGCCCATGGATCGGCAGCCCGTGCTCGTCGCGCGGGATCAACGGGCGAGTCGCGACGCAGGCGCACGGCGGTCCCGTTGACGCGGTACTCGTCGGCCGCGAGCCGGTTGGCCCACGGGTGCAGGAGCGGGATGCCCATCGTGGTGCCGCCGCGGGCGTAGCAGTGGACGCCCAGACCGCGGCCGAGGAGCTCCTCGCCGCCGTCGCGCAGCGAGCGCGCCGAGCATCCCGGCGGTCGGGACGAAGGTGGCGTCGAGGTGGGCCGAGGCCGAGCGCAGGCGGATCGCGTCATAGCCCTCGACGCGCGTGGCGTGGGTGAGCGGCATGGCGACCCAGGTCTCCCGCGCCGACGCCGTGTTACGCCGGCTCGGGCGCTGTAACACCCGGACGGCCATGCAGGTCTGAGGCGGCCGTATGCGCCTGCACCGTCACCGCCGGCTCGTCGGCCTCGCCGCTGTCGGCGCCGCCGCGCTCGCCGCCTTCGTCCTGGCCTACTTCGAGCCCCAGAAGCTCTTCATCGACGACCGTGTCGCCGAGGCGCTGCCCGCGGCGACAGCGGTCAGGACACTGTCCGCCGGGAGCGTTTCGCAGCTACGAGCATGCGACGTCGGGGCGGGCACGCGTGATCGCCACGGCGGGCGGTCGGCGCTACGTCCGCTTCGAGGACTTCGAGACCTCGAACGGCCCCGCGCTCAAGGTCTACCTGTCGGCCGCGCCGGCCAGCGGCCCGGGCGACAGCTTCGACGATCGCTTCGTGGACCTCGGCGACCTCAAGGGCAACATCGGCAGCCAGAACTACACGATCCCGGCCGACGTGCGCCTCGACCGCTACCGCAGCGTCGTCGTCTGGTGCAAGCGCTTCAGCGTCCCCTTCGCGGCGGCCCCGCTATGAGCGCTCCGCGAAGGATGCGCGAGCGAGCTGCGCGAGCGGCGCGTAACGCCGGAGGGCCATCAGGGACTGCGCCGCATCCCCCGACCAGGAGACCCTGATGGCAACCGCACCAAGCAGGACCCGCACCGAGGGCATGCCCGGCCTCAAGGGCAAGAACGTGCTCGTCACGGGCGGCAGCTCGGGCATCGGCCAGGCGATCGCCGTGCGCTTCGCCGAGCACGGCGCCAACGTCGCGATCAACTACCTGACCACGCCCGACGAGGCGCAGGACACCGAGGAGCAGGTCCACGCCTGCGTGCACCGCGTGCGCCAGGAGGGCGTCCGCGACGTCCTCGTCCAGGGCGACGTCTCCGACGAGGACGACGTCGTGCGCATGGTCGGCGATGGCGGCCGAGGAGCTCGGTGGCATCGACGTGCTCGTCAACAACGCCGGCATCCAGATCTCGCGCCCGTCCGACCAGCTCTCCAGCGCCCAGTTCGACAAGGTCATCGCCGTCAACCTGCGCGGCTCGTTCCTGTGCGCCCGCGAGGCGATCAAGCAGTTCCTGGCCGACGACCGCGGCGGCGTCGATCATCAACGTCTCGAGCGTCCACCAGGCCATCCCGAAGCCCGACTACCTCGGCTACTCGTGCTCGAAGGGCGGGATGATGAACCTGACCCGCACGCTGGCCCTCGAGTACGCCGACCGCGGGATCCGCGTCAACGGCATCGGCCCGGGCGCGACGATCACGCCGATCAACTCGGCCTGGATCGACGACCCGGTCAAGAAGGAGATGGTCGAGAGCCACATCCCGATGCGCGCGCGCCGGCACGGCCGACGAGATGGGCGGCGTGGCGTGCTTCCTGGCCAGCGACGACGCCGCGTACATCACCGGTCAGACGATCTTCGTCGACGGCGGCCTGACCCTGTACCCGAGCTTCCGCGAGCCATGGTCGTCGGAGTGACCGACGCGGCGGAGCTCGGCGCCCTGCGCCACATCGACGACGCCAAGCGGGCGGCGGCGATGGCGCTCGTGCGCGAGGGCCGGCTCTTCGACCTCGGCCGCGAGCTGCACGAGGGCATCCCGGTCTTCCCCGGGCGCCACTTCCGCCAGACGCTCGTGCCCAACCCGGGGCCGGCGCTCGGCGACAACTGCGTCGACTGGAGCCACGAGGTCGTCAGCACGACGATGCAGCTCGGCACGCACCTCGACGCCCTCTGCCACCTGCGGATGGGCGACGCCGGCTACGACGGCTTCACGCTGGCCGACTCCACGCCCGCGGGCGTGACGCGGCTGGGCATCGAGACGGTGCCGCAGATCGTCACGCGCGGCTGGCTCGTCGACGTCGGTGGCCGCGGGCCGGGCGACGTCATCGGGCTCGACGACGTGACCGACATCGACGTCGAGCCCGGCGACGCGGTGCTCTTCCACACCGGCTGGGGCGCGCACTGGGACGACCCCGAGCGCTACCTCTCCGGCGAGCCCGGGCCCGGGCTCGAGCTCGGCCGAGTGGCTGGCCGACCGCGGCGTCGCGCTCACCGGCTGCGACACGTGGAGCTACGGGCCCGTGCCGGCCGAGCACCCCGACCGGCCCTTCGAGGTCCCCCAGCACCTCAACGTCCGTCACGGCGTCTTCATCGTCGAGAACCTCGACCTGCTCGGCGCTGGCGGCCGCCGGCGTGCGCGAGTTCGCGCTGATCCTCACCCATCCCCGGCTCCGCGGCGCCACCGGCGCCTGGACCTCCCCCATCGCCCTCGTCTGAGGAGACAGAGATGGACCACTACGACGTCATCATCATCGGCACCGGCGCGGGCGGCGGCACGCTGGCCCACCGCCTCGCGCCCACCGGCAAGCGCATCCTGCTGCTCGAGCGCGGCGGCTACCTGCCCCGCGAGCCCGAGAACTGGGACTCCAGCGAGGTGTTCCTCAAGGAGCGCTACCTCAGCGGCGAGGAGTGGATCGACAAGGACGGCAGTGCCGTTCCGCCCCCACCAGCAGTACTTCGTCGGCGGCAACACGAAGTTCTACGGCGCGATCCTCTTCCGGCTGCGCGAGCGCGACTTCGACGAGGTCCGCCACCACGCCGGGCGTCTCGCCGGCGTGGCCGCTGACCTACGACGACCTCGAGCCCTACTACACCGAGGCCGAGCGGCTCTACCTCGTCCACGGCGCAGCGCGGCGAGGACCCGACCGAGGCCCCGGCCTCCGGGCCGTTCCCGCACCCGGCCGTGTCGCACGAGCCGCGCATCCAGCAGCTCCACGACGACTTCGTCAAGAGCGGGCACCACCCGTTCCACCTGCCCGGTCGGCGTCGACCTCGACGAGAGCGACCCCGAGGGCGGGCGCTGCGTGCGCTGCGACCGCTTCGACGGCTTCCCGTGCCTGACCGACGGCAAGGCCGACGCGCACGTGCGCTGCGTGCGCCCGGCGGTCAGGCACGAGAACGTCACCCTGCGCACGCACGCGCGCGTCATGCGCCTGGAGACCGACGCCAGCGGACCGCTCGGTCACGGAGGTCGTCGTCGACCGCCGCGGGCGCGAGGAGCGCTACAGCGCCGACGTCGTCGTCGTCTCCTGCGGCGCGGTCAACTCGGCGGCGCTGCTGCTGCGCTCGGCCGTCGGACCGCCACCCGCGCGGGCTGGCCAACTCCTCCGACGTGGTCGGCCGCCACTACATGGCCCACATCAACTCGGGCGTCGATCGCGATCTCCCAGGCGCCGAACCCGACGACGCTTCCAGAAGACGCTCGGGGTCAACGACTACTACTGGGGCGCGGACGGACTTCGACTTCCCGCTCGGGCACATCCAGATGCTCGGCAAGAGCGACAAGCAACATCCTGCGCGGCGGCGCGCCGTGGTTCGCGCCCGGGGATGGCGCTGGACTACATGGCCAGGCACGCGATCGACTTCTGGCTGACCACCGAGGACCTGCCGCACCCCGACAACCGCGTGACCGTCGACCGCAGCGGGCAGCATCCACCTGGCCAAGGTCGACCACAACACCGAGCCCCACCGCCGGCTGCTGGCCAAGCTCAAGGGCCTGCTCGGCCCGCTGGGCTGCCACGAGACCGTTCATCCCGCGCTGGTCGGTCCTCGACCAGCGCATCCCGCTCGCCGGCGTCGCGCACCAGTGCGGCACGGTGCGCTTCGGCAGCGACCCGGCGACGTCGGCGCTCGACGTCGACTGCAAGGCCCACGACCTCGACAACCTCTACGTCGTCGACACGAGCTTCTTCCCCTCGAGCAGCGCGGTGAACCCGGCGCTGACGGCGATGGCCAACGCGCTGCGCGTCGGCGACCACCTCATCGAGCGCCTCGGCGCGCGACCGGCCGACGGCCGAGCTGCGGAGGTGCGCGTCATGAGGCCGCTGACCAAGCTCTCGCACGCGCGATCGGCGACGGGCTCGTCGCCGGCTTCCTCGGCACCGCCGCGATGACGGTGTCGAGCACCATCGAGGCGCGCCTGCGCCGGCGCGCGGCGAGCACGGCGCCCGCGCGCGCGACGGCCAAGGCGCTGGGCATCGCCGAGTTCGAGGACGACATCGCCCGGGCGCGCTTCAACGACCTCTCGCACTGGGGCTACGGCACCGGGCTGGGGCGTCGTGCGCGGGCTGCTCGGCGCGGCCGGGCCTGGCGCCGGCGCGCGCGACCGCCGCGCACGGCGCGGCGATCTGGGGCAGCGCGGCGGTCACGCTACCCGCGCTCGACGTCGCCCCGCCGTTCATCTTCTGGGGCAAGCGAGGAGGTCGCCATCGACCTCTTCCACCACACCGTCTACGCCGTCGCGACCGGCGTCGCCTACGAGGCGATCGCGGCCGGCCGACGCAACGGGCACGCCTAGCGATCGCTGTCCGGGCGCAGGTCGCGGAAGGCGCGCAGCAGCGCCTCGCGCGTGGCAGGGTCGGCCGGCGGTTCGGAGACCTCGTGCAGCGAGCCGACGAGCCGGCGCGTGTCCTCGAGGTAGCCGGCGCAGCCGTCGCACTCGGCGAGGTGCGCCTCGAAGCGGACGCGTTCGGCCTCGGGCAGCGCGCCGTCGAGGTAGTCGGTCACGAGCTCGACGAACTCGCGGCAGACGAGCGGGTCGCCGACCTCGTGGCGGCGTCGCCAGCGCATCAGCGGCGTCACCTCCATCAACGGCAGGAGCGCGGCGCGCACGCGGGCGCGCGCGCGGTGCAGCAGCACGCGCTGGTTGACCTCGGTGAGCCCGAGCAGCTCGCAGACCTCTGCCGGGGGTGCTCCCACGAGGTCGCGCAGCGTGATGACGGCTCGCTGGGCGGGTGACAGCTCGTCGACGGCATCGAGCAGATGCTCGCGCAGTTCGGCGCTGAGCAGGCCGCTCTCAGGGTCGGCTGTCGAGCCGGGGTGGAGCGCTGATCCAGCGGCCGTCGGCGGCAAACGCGGCCGGCTCCACGGTCGGGCGGTCGTCGCTCTCGAGCGCCGAGAACGGCATGCTGCGGGCGTCGCGGACAGCGCGTGTGCGCGCGCGGTTGACGAGGATGCGGAAGATCCAGGTGCGCAGCGACGAGCGGCCCTCGAAGGCGGTCAACCCGCGGACCACGGCCAGCCACGTCTCCTGGACGACCTCATCGGCGGCCGTGCTCGTGCGCACGAACGTCCGCGCGACCCGCCGCAGCGATGCGTCGTGACGCTCGACGAGGGCCTGGAAGGCGTCCTCGTCGCCGCGCCCGGAGACGTTCGAGAAGACCGTGATCGTCGTCCACCGCATGCCTGAACCTATCGCTCGGGCGGCGCACCGACACGGATGGCGCGCCGCCCGAGATGTCGCTAGGCAGGCTGGATGTTGTTGTTGACGTGGAAGAAGTTGTCGGGGTCGTACTTGGCCTTGACCTTGGCCAGGCGCTCGAGGTTGCGGCCGAACGCGGTGTCGACGCCCGCGCTGCGGGCCTCGTCGGCGAGACCGGTGAAGTTCAGGTAGACCCCGCCGTTGCCGAACTCCCCGACGGCGGCCCACGCCGAGCGCACCCAGGCGATCCTGTCGGCGTCGTCGGCCGGGTCGTCCCACATGCCGTCGATCGAGACCATGAACGGCGCCGCGCGCTCGGAGAACGCGGTCGCCTCGGGGTCCACCTCGGCGATCGCGCCGCCCATGTGGAAGACATTGACCAGCGTCAGCGGCGCGGGGCGATTGCGCGCCAGATCCGCGAGGACGTCGATCGCCCCGTCGGACAGCTCGTCGAGGTACTGCGACTTCCAATAGGCGCGCAGCGCGTTGCGCGGGAACAGCGGATCGAAGCCGGACTGCACATGGGTGAACGGGGTCGGGCCCGACATGTCGAACAGCGGCGTCCCCAGCTCGCGCAGCGGCGCCATGACGCGCAGGCCGTCCTCCGGGTTCCCGGCGTAGACGCCGCCGACGATCGCCACCTCGCGATCGTGGATCGCCTCGGGCAGCTCGGGGTTGGCCGGGAAGGTGATCGTCACCACGACCGAGGTGACCTCGTCCGGCGCATCCGTGACGAACTCGCGCCAGCCGCGCAGGATCTCGGCGATCTCCTCGACGGGGTAGAAGGTGGCCGAGAAGCCGACGACCGGGCCGAGCGGCTGCAGGGCGAAGGTGAACGACGTGACCACGCCGAAGTTCCCGCCGCCGCCGCGCAGCGCCCAGAACAGGTCCGGGTGGGAGTCGGCGGACGCGGTACGGACCTCGCCGTCGGCGCAGACGACCTGCGCCTCGACGAGCGCGTCGACGGACAGCCCGTACTTCCGCCGCACCCAGCCGTACCCGCCGCCGAGCGTCAGACCGGCCACGCCCGTGTCGGACACCACCCCGCCGGGCGCGACGAGCCCGTGGGCCTGCGTCTCGCGATCGACGTCGGCCCACAGGGCCCCGCCCTGGACGACGGCCAGCCGCCGCTCGCTGTCGACGTGGACGCCGCGCATGGCGGCTAGGTCGAGCAGCATGCCGCCCTGCACCGCGGACAGGCCGGCGATCGAGTGCCCGCCTCCGCGCACCGCGAGGGTCAGTCCATGCTTCCGTGCGAAGTTCACCGCGGCGATCACGTCCGCGGTGCCCGAGCAGCGCACGGTCAGCGCCGGGTTGCTGGGGTGCATCGCGTTGAAGACGGCGCGCACGTCCTGCTGGCCCGGGTCCGCGGGCTCGAGCACCGCGCCGCGTACTTCGGCGCGAAGGTCCTGCAGTGCGCCGGCCGGCAGGTCGACGTGCCCGCTCTCGAGTGTGGCGATGTCGGTCATCGCTCCCTCCCTCGTGTGAGTTCAGGGCAACCCCGGCGACGAGGTCCGGCAGGTTGCCCCCCTTTGCGGGCATGGCAGTCCTCGCGTCGCGCGTCTTGTTACAGCGCGACCTCCGCGCGCGCGGGCGGGCGAGGCGCGCCGTAGCTCACGGCGGGGCGAGGCCCGAGTACTCCGCGTTGGGGAGCATGTTCGTGGCCATCGCCATGCGGTTGGTGAAGTTGTAGATCGCCGCGATCTCGGCGACGTCCCAGGCCTCCTCGAGGGTCAGGCCGACCTCGAGGAGGCTCTGCAGGTCGGCCTCGCCGAGCTCCTGCGGGTGCAGCGTGACCTTCTCGGCGTAGGCGCAGATCGCCATGCGGCGCTCGTCGAGGCCCGCCCGCCGCCAGTCGAACGCGATGCGCTCGCCGAGACGGGGTCGCCGAGCGCCTCGCGCAACGCCGCGCCGTGAGCCACCAGGCAGTACAGGCAGCGGTTGGCCGCGCTGACCACGACGGCGATCATCTCGCGGTCGGCGGTGCCAGGTTGTCGGTCGGCGCGTGCAGGGCGCGGAAGTGCTCGAACCACGCGCTCAGCCGCTCGGGCCGGAAGGCGTAGGCGCGGAAGACGTTGGGCACGAAGCCCAGCTGCTCGCGCGCCTTGGCGAACAGCCCCTGCAGGCGCTCGGGCAGCTCGGACTCCTCGGGGACGGAGAACAGCGAGCCGACATCGCCGGCCGTGCGCTCGGGCGTGGTCATGCCCGCAGG